>NZ_CP021235.1:1363077-2044615 GCF_003585765.1 Pontibacter actiniarum | reverse complement strand
ACTTTGCAGAAGATCATGCTGCAGAAGTATATCGCTCAGTGGGGATGGGGCTTTATTGAGACGTGGTCTGACCTGAGAAGATATCATTACATCGAAAATGAAGATGGAGCGGTAGACGCCAACCCTGCAAACAATGTTTTTGCCGGGTTTGAACTTCCTGAGACTTTCTACGGACCAAACCAAGGTAAGCCAGCTTACCGTTTCCGCCCTCGATACAACTCCGAGTACATGTGGAACGAAGCATCCCTTGATAAAATCGGTGGTCAGGAGCCAGACTATCATACATACGAAATGTGGTTTAGCAAACAGTAATCAGAGATATCAATGAAGAATATATTTATCAAATCATTTGCGGTACTGTCTGCGGGGCTAATGTTGGGCTCGTGCGAAGAGAACGCTATCGAAGATTTCAACGAGCCGGCAAGTACAGGCGCTTATATTAAGTTTGTACATGCAGCACCAGATGCACCAGCTGTGAACTACTATTTGGGTAGCACTAAAATCTCGGCAGTTCCTGCTAATACTGCCGGAGAGGTACAGGGTATTGTATTTACCGGGGGCAACTCTATCTTCCCTAGCACTTATGGTTACGCCAATGTCGCTGCTGGAAACCAAACGCTTCAGGCTTTGGGCCTGAATAACGCTGTCGTTGCTAGCTCTAGCCCGACACTTGCGGATGGAGAGTTTTACACAGTTTACCTGTTAGGCGAAAGTTCTTTTGAGAACTATGTTGTAGAGGATGAGGTACCGGCCTTAGACTATAGCAAAGCATACCTGCGCTTCGTTAATATTTTGCAGGATGATACCCATGAGATTGACGCAGTGCTTGTGAAAGAGGCTACTTCGGAAAGTGCGGAGCAGAGAATACCTCTTGGCGATAACGTTGCTTTCAAAGAGCATTCAGAATATGTTGCCTTTGAGCCTAATGGCAGCTATGTGGTGGAGTTTACTGTCGATGGAGAAACAACTGTACTTCAAGCGACCTCGAGCTTTTCGCCTATTGCAGGCAGAGTCTACAGCCTGGTGTTGCGGGGTGACCAAGACACTAGCTTTGGCACTAACTTATATCGGGATAGATAGCCCTTTCGAATTTCTTACAGGAAGCGCCGCCCATATGGGCGGCGCTTCCTGTTCCTACTGACTTTTGTTACATCATGCGTTGCCAGTAAACTCTCTTTTAAAAGACAGAGGCTCAAGTTTAAGCACAACATAAAGCCACTTTACTCCAGCCGCTTTGCTAATGCCAGGAACAGGCTTGTTTAAAGTGCATTCTGTTCATTCCTGGTTCGCCATGTTTACACCGTCACTAAAAGATATAAACCTTATGAAACATGCTTTTATTCTGTTTTCCTTACTCATTGCGTTTGCCGGCTGCCAGCGCGCAGTACCCCAATCGGCAGTGCCGGCAGGTATAAGCTATTTGCCTAGAGAAGCATGGGGGGCCAACGCCCCGGTGCTAGCCATGCAGCCCCACAAAATTAGCCGGATTACAATCCACCACACCGCAACCAGGCAGAACCCCGCAAAGCCGTTGGGGGATAAAATGTTGGCGCTGCAAAAATTTTCGCAGAACGAAGGATCCCTGGCAGATGGAAGGACAAAGCCCGCTTGGGCAGATGTACCTTACCATCTCTACCTGGACTGCAACGGTGCGGTAGCTGAGGGTAGAGACATAGACTATGCAGGAGACTCTAACACCGCCTACGATCCCGCCGGCCATCTGCTGGTGGTGGTTGAGGGTAACTTTTCGGCAGAAGAGTTAACGGAGAAGCAGCGCTTAACACTGGAGGAGCTCGTGCCTGCACTGGCTAAACGCTATCACGTTGCAGCAGACAGCATAGGCGGGCACCAGGATTTTGCGCAAACCCAGTGCCCGGGCACAGAGCTTTACGCCCTGCTTCCCCAGTTGCGTCAGCTGGTGGCCAGCCAAAGGTAAGGTGCCCGCAGTAGCAACGACTGTTTTTTTGCTTTAGTCAACGATGGCATAAGTTTGATTTACAAAATGCAATCTCAACAACATGGTAAAAAAGAAAACAATACTTTCGGTTGCCCTGGCGGCGGCCGTCGTTACAACGTGCAGCTTGTCCCTTTCAGGGTGTATGCAGTCTAAGTACAACAGCAAGAGCACAGCAGCCTCGGAGCAGGAAGTGCAGTCCTGGGTGCGTATCAACCAGCTTGGCTACACCCCGGCGGGTGTGAAAGTTGCTGTTTGGGCAAGCAAAACCCAAGACCACTTCGACCGCTTTGAGTTAGTGGACGCCGGCACAGACAAGATTGTTTTTAAAGGAAAGGCCGGTCAGCCTTTTGGTGCCTATGGGCCTTTCGAAGAAACTTACCGCCTGAATTTTTCTGAATTTAGTAAGCCCGGTAGCTACTACTTGAGGGCAGGAAATGCCAAATCGCCTGTTTTCAGAATTGCTTCTGATGTATATGATGGCGCCGCAGAGTTTGCACTTCGGTACATGCGTCAGCAGCGGAGCGGTTATAACCCGTACCTGCAGGATTCCTGCCACACAGAGGATGGCTACACCATGTACGGGCCGATGCCGGACAGTACGCTGATCGACGTATCCGGTGGATGGCACGATGCCTCTGATTACCTGCAGTACGCCACTACTTCTGCAAACGCGACGTATCACCTGCTTGCGGCCTACCGCGATTTCCCGGAGGTTTTTTCAGATAACTACCAGGAGAACGGCCTCCAGGGAAACAATGGTGTCGCCGATGTGCTGGACGAAGCGAAGTGGGGGCTTACCTGGCTAACGAAAATGCATCCCCGCGAAGACTGGCTCTTTAACCAACTCGCTGACGACCGCGACCACCAGGGCATGCGGCTGCCAACCGAAGACCCGGTAGACTATGGCATGGGAAAAGGCAAAGCCCGCCCGGTATACTTTGCAACGGGGGAGCCGCAGGGCTTAGGCAAGTATAAAAACCGCGCAACCGGTGTGGCGTCAACAGCAGGGAAGTTTGCTAGCTCTTTTGCCCTGGCCTCCCAGATTTATAAGGACAAAGATGCCGCCCTGTCTAAACGCTTTGGCGAAAAAGCGTTGTCGGCCTACAAACTGGGGCTGGAGAAGCCGGGCGTTAGCCAGACTGCTCCGAACCTGGCTCCCTACTTTTATGAGGAAGATAACTGGGTGGATGACATGGAGCTAGGTGCCGCCGCCCTTTACCAACTGACAGGCGAACAAAACTTCTTCAACCAGGCCTATCAGTACGGCTTGCAGGAAAAAGTAACGCCCTGGATGGGGGCAGACACCGCGCGCCATTACCAGTGGTACCCGTTTCACAACTTTGGGCACTATGAGCTGGCCAAAAAGGCAGACCCAGGCACCAAGGCGGAGCTGGTTAACTTCTACCGGCAAGGCATTGAAAGAGTGTATGAGAAAGGCAAAAAGAACGCTTTCTACCGGGGGATTCCCTTTATCTGGTGCTCTAACAACCTGACCACTTCCTTTGCCATTCAAAGCTACCTGTACCATGAGTTAAGTGGCGATGACACCTATGCGGAGCTGGAGCAGGCTAATTTTGACTGGCTCTTTGGGGTAAATCCCTGGGGTACCAGTATGGTCTATGGGCTTCCGGCTAAAGGTGATACGCCAGTGGACCCTCACTCTGCCTTCACGCACCTTCATAATTTCCCAATAGATGGAGGGCTGGTTGACGGACCGGTCTACGGCAGTATCTTCAATAACCTGAAAGGTATAAAGCTGTACGGCTCGGACGACTATGCTGCCTTTCAGTCGGACCTGGTCGTATACCACGATGATTTTGGCGACTACTCTACAAACGAGCCCACGATGGACGGTACCGCTTCCCTGATTTACTTGCTGGCTGCCAAGGAGCACAGTTCCAGGGAGGGGGCTCAGGCAAAAAAGTAGTAACCGATGCGCATGGCGCCATTATACGGGGAGACACCACTCAAAAGCGTCTGGCATTTGTTTTCACCGGAGACGAGTTTGCAGATGGTGGAAGCTCGATTCTGTCGGCGCTAAAAGAGCATGACACCAAGGCCTCTTTCTTTTTTACCGGCCGGTTCTATAAAAACCCCGGTTTCCGGGAATTGATAAAAAGCCTGAAGCAGGAAGGGCATTATTTAGGCGCGCACTCTGATGACCACTTACTGTACTGTGACTGGGTGAAGCGGGACAGCCTGCTGGTTTCGCACGAAGCGTTTAAAGAGGACCTACGGCGGAACTACGACCGCATGGCTGGTTTTGGTGTCGGGAAAGCAGATGCCCGCTACTTTTTGCCGCCCTACGAGTGGTATAACCAGCGTATTGCAGCCTGGACAGCACAAGAGGGACTGACGTTAATCAACTTTACCCCGGGCACGCGCTCTACTGCAGACTACACCTGGCCTGAAATGGGCAAGAGGTACGTCAGCTCAGAGACGGTGTACAACTCTATCCTGGCGCATGAGGCAAAGGACCCCAATGGTTTGAACGGTTTTATACTTCTGATCCATATCGGCACAGACCCACGGCGCACAGATAAGTTTTACAATCGTCTGGGGGAGCTTCTTACAGCGCTGACCGCCAAGGGGTACACATTTACGACTGTAGCGGATTTGCTTGAATAAGTTTACCTAACCCCAGCATTAACAGAAAGGGCCGCCCAAATGGGCGGCCCTTTCTGTTAATGCTGGGGCAGGAGCTTAGTCCTTCCACTTCAGCTTTACCCGGGCGCTGGGCGTACTCTCGTTCTGTACACGGTCCAGGGCGGTGACAATGTAGTTATACTTGCCTTCTTCCAGAGCTCCCTTATCAAAATAGGAGGTCTGGTCGCCGAACACCTTGCCAACAATACGGGAGGAGTTGTTCAGGTCAATCTCTTCGTCCTTCTTGAAGCGGTAAACGACATAGTAGCGGGCTGCTTCGCCGTTTGCCGCCGCCTTCCAGCGCAGGTGCACCCCATCGAAGCCCTGCTCCGCTTTTAAGTCTGAGGGAGCTGGCGGAGGCGTGTTGTCCAGCCAGCTCATCACAGGTACGAGGGCAGGGGTGCGGTAGTAGTTCTCGCGCAGCGTGTCCTGCACGCCGTTCGGGTTGGCCATCACTGACTTCGAGCTGAAGTACACACTGCCCTGCACATGTGGGGTACTGCGGTTCAGGCGCAATTGCCTGCCCGGCTCCAGCGGGTCGTGCCATGCTTTGTAGCGGGCATCGCTGTTCACGCGGTAGGTGCCCTGCCCAATGTAGAGGTGCTTGCCAAAGCTGTTTTTGCTCCACCAGTCCAGCAGCTTGGCATAGTCTGCCACCTCAAAGCCGATGTGAAAGTATAGCTGCGGTACGCTGTAGTCTATCCAGCCCTTCTCCAGCCAACCGCGTACGTCGGCGTACAGGTGGTCATAGTTGGTCAGGCCGCCCTTGGTGTCGGAACCTCTCGGGTCTTCCACCGTTTTGTTGCGCCACACGGCAAAAGGGCTGATGCCGAACTTTACGTACGGCTTCACCGACTTTATACTGTCTGACAGCATCTGAATGACCTCGTCCACATTGTAGCGGCGCCAGTCATCTTTATCCTGAATGTTATTGTTATACTTGGCGAAATCGTCGTCATCCGGAAAAGGCTCCTTGGTAGGGTAGGGGTAGAAGTAATCGTCAAAGTGCACGGCATCAACATCGTAGCGGCGCACCACTTCCGTAATCACACCTACAATGTACTCGCGCACCTCCGGGAGGCCCGGCTTAAAGTACAGCTTATCGCCGTACTTCACGAACCACTCCGGCTTAGTGCGGGTAATATGCTTTGGGCTGATATTGGCACTTACCGTGTCAAAGGTGGCACGGTACGGGTTAAACCAGGCATGGAACTCCATGCCCCGTTTGTGTGCCTCATCGATCTGGAACTTCAGCGGGTCGTAGGGCGGGTTCGGTGCCTGCCCCTGTTTGCCTGTCAGCCAGTGCGACCACAGCTCCTGCCCGTTCGGGTAGAAGGCATCGGTTGTGGGGCGCACCTGCACCACAACGGCGTTCATGCCGCTTTTCTGGTGCTCATCCAGTATGTAGCGAAACTCCTCTTGCTGCACGACGGATGAAAGCCCGGGCTGGCTTGGCCAGTCGATGTTGGCTACCGTTGCGATCCAGACGGCCCGGAGTTCACGCTTGGGAGCCTCTTGCTGCGCCAGCAGAACCTGGGGCAGGCACAGGAGTAACAGAAAACAAATGGAGAGATGTTTTTTCATTTCGGGTGATTTATGGTTAGTGAAAGTTGGCGATCCGAAAGCCGGCGCAGCAGTGGCCCGCGCAGGTATATTTCTGACTAAATATACCAAAGTGCTTATTCTTCAGAAAGAAGGAAGGCTGCTTTAGGTGAAATTTTATGTTTAAACTTTATTGAGTGAAGTGGCGGGCTAATTAAGCTGATTTTATTGCACCTGTTTTGGCATATTTAGTTTAAATTTACACCTAAACACGCTAATACTTAACCACTAACCACTTTGAAAAAGAGACCTTTACTTTTGCTCACCCTGCTGGCCCTCCTGCTAACCGGGGCAGTAAATGTGGAAGCGCAGAAGCGCACCTCCAAGACGCGCCGCAACACGACCGAGAAGGCGGCGGCCAAGGTATTTAACCCGGCCACAGACCCTCCTTTCCTAAACGCGAACCAGGCATGGGTAGACTCGGTATTTCAGACCCTGTCGCCGGAAGAGCGCATTGCGCAGCTCATCATGATCCCGGTTTACTCCAACAAAGACCAGGCACACATCGACTCCATCAGCGCCCTGGTGCGCAACTATAAAGTAGGCGGGCTGATCTTCTTCCAGGGAGGCCCGGTACGGCAGGCGAAAATGACCAACCGCTATCAGCAGGAAAGCAAAGTGCCGCTGATGATCAGCATAGATGCTGAGTGGGGGCTGGCCATGCGCCTCGACAGCACCACCCGCTTCCCTTACCAGATGGCCCTGGGAGGCATTGAAGACGAAGAGCTTATTTACAAAATGGGCGCGGAGATTGCCCGCCAGTGCCGTCGGCTCGGGGTGCACGTAAACTTTGCCCCGGTAGTGGACGTGAACAACAACGCGAACAACCCGGTGATCGGTTTCCGCTCTTTTGGCGAGAACAAGTACAACGTTACCCGCAAAGCCCTGGCCTACATGCGCGGCATGCAGGACGAGAAGGTGCTGGCCAACGCCAAGCACTTCCCCGGCCACGGCGACACCGATGTAGACTCGCATGTGGGCCTGCCGGTGATCAACTTCTCCAAAATCCGCCTCGACTCTGTGGAGCTGTACCCGTTCCGTGAGCTGATGAAAAACGGATTGGGCAGCCTGATGGTGGCGCACATGAACATCCCGGTGCTGGACAACACGCCAAACCTGGCTTCCACACTATCCAAACCGATCGTGTCCGACCTTTTAAAGAAGGAGATGGGCTATAAGGGGCTGGTATTTACCGATGCCCTCAACATGCAGGGCGTGGCTAAGTTCTACGAGCCGGGCATTGTGGATGTGAAAGCCCTGCTGGCCGGTAACGATATGCTGCTGAACACCATGGATGTGAAAACAACTATCCAGGAAGTGAAGAAGGCTATCGCCAACGGGGAGATAACACAGGAAGAGGTAGACGCCCGTTGCCGCAAAGTGCTGGCTGCCAAGCAATGGCTGGGGCTGGATAACTGGCAGCCAATCGAAACAAAAAATCTGATTGCTGACCTCAACAACCCGTATGCGGATTACCTGAACCAGCAACTGGTAGAGGCTTCCCTAACCTTGCTGCGCAACAAGCAGAACATCCTGCCGCTGCAACGCCTCGATACGCTTAAAGTCGCGGCGCTCGCCATCGGTACCGATACGGAAACCGATTTCCAGCGTGGCCTGGCCCGCTACACCAAAGTAGACACGTTCTTCCTGACGCCAAACACTTCTATTGCGGAGCTGATGGCGCTAAAGGAAAGGCTGCAGGACTATAACCTGGTGATAGCCGGTGTACACAAGCTGAACCTGAAGGCGGGAAGCAGCAACTTTGGCATCACCGCCGAAATGAACCTGTTCCTCAAAGACCTTATCCGCACCAAGCCGACTCTTGTGAGTGTGTTCGGTAACGTGTACAGCCTGGCTATGTTCGAGGACCTCGGGAAAGCGGACGGTCTGATCGCCGCTTACCAGGAATCGCCTATCACCCAGGACGTGGCCGCCCAGATGATTTTTGGCGGGGTAGGAGCCAAGGGCAAACTGCCGGTTACCATCTCCAACAGCTTCAGGATTGATGACGGATTGATGACACAGGGCGGCCTGCGCTTTGCCTACACCAAGCCGGAGGCAGTAGGGCTGAAAACGGCTGACTTTGCCGGAATCGACTCGCTGGTGGCGCAGGCAATGGAGCAGAAAGCGGCGCCGGGCGCCCAGGTGCTGGTTGCTAAAGACGGAAAGGTGATTTTCCAAAAGGCCTATGGCTTCCATACGTATGACAACACGGTGCCGGTGCAGAAAACAGACCTGTACGACCTGGCCTCTGTTACAAAGATAAGCACCTCCTTAGCCGCCTTCATGAAGTTGAAAGGCGAGGGCCGCTTTGATGTGGACCGCACTTTAGGCGAATACCTGCCGATGATGCAAGGCTCTAACAAAGAGAACCTCAAGTACCGCGACATCCTGACGCACCAGGCACGGCTACAGGCATGGATACCGTTCTGGAAGGAAACAGTGAAGAAGAATGGCAAGTTTAAGTGGCGCACCTTTAAAGCTGACTCCTCTAAGCGGTTCCCGATTAAAGTGGCGCAGAACCTGTACATCCACCGCAAGTACGCCGAAAAGATCTATAACGAGATAAAGGACTCTCCGCTGAATGAGAAGCCCGGTTACGTTTACAGCGACCTGTCGTTTATCCTGGCGCCGCTGGTGGTGCAGAACATCACCGGGGAGGATTTTGAAACGTACCTGAAGGAGAATATTTACAAGCCAATCGGTGCGACCAGCCTGACGTTTAACCCTTATAAGTACTATCACCCGCGTGATATTGTGCCGACGGAGCACGACTCGCTGTTCCGGAAGCAGCTATTGCACACAACCGTGCACGACGAAGGCGCAGCTATGCTGGGCGGCGTGAGCGGCCACGCCGGTTTGTTCGGTAACGCAAACGACGTTGCCAAGCTGATGCAACTGTACCTGAACGATGGCACGTTTGCCGGTGAAACCTACATTGGGGGCAACACGGTGAGCGAGTTCAGCAAGTGCCAGTTCTGCGAGGAGGGTAATTACCGTGCCCTCGGCTTCGACCGTCCGGCTAAGCCCGGTGCACAGAACAGCAATGCCGCTCCTGGTGCTCCCGTAGAGAGCTTTGGCCACTCCGGCTTTACCGGCACCTATACCTGGATCGACCCGGTGAACAACCTGGTGTATGTATTCCTGTCGAACCGTGTGCACCCGACCCGCGAAAACAACCTGCTGGGCAAGCTGAACACCCGCACGAATGTGCTACAGGTGGTGTACGACGCCATGGAGAAAAGCAAAAAGGTACAGCAGTAGCCGCTGACCTTAGCAAATACACGAAAAGGGGCTCCCAGCTTGGGAGCCCCTTTTTGTTTACCCTACTCTGGGGCTATACTTGGCTGGCTGGCTTCCTTTGCCAAAGCCGGTTACTGAAACGCTCGTTCCAGAGTGTTAGCGGAGAGAGTACCGAACCCGCACAAGTACGGTGGCGTCAAACAAGCTTTCGGTGTTTTGTGCTGAAACCCTACGCTGCGGATTTGTAGTGTTATGGTTGGTTCTACAGGGGCAGGAAGCCATTATTTTACGAGCGTCCTTCGGGTATCTGGCTACTTGGGGTAAATTAGTTGTGTTTTTATATTGCTGGCGCACAGTTTGTTGTGTCTTGTTGGTGGGAGGGCTTACATTTTTTTAAAGATTATTTCATGTTAGCCTATTTGATTGTACAATTAATGTGATGTAGCTTTGCAATCAAATGATTAAGGCTTTTTTAAAATACCTTCTGTCGCTTAGTGTCCTCCTGGGGATTGTGTATGGCCAACTATATGTGCCTACCTACCAGGAGCTGTCTCGCTATGCTGCTGCAGAAAATAGCCTTCAGGGATCCGTATTCGCCAGCCTGGGTTCCGTGCAGGAAGCCCAGATCGCTGCCCCAAAATACTCTTCCTACAACCTCGACAAAGACTTCAGCATTGAAGCCACGGACGGAGAGGACGACTCACTTGACTTTGTTGCGCTTAAAAAGCTTTTAAGCAACAACCCTTACTTCACATCGCTTCTGTACGCCCTTGCGCTGGCGTATTTCATCTGCTTTGTTCAGGCAAGCTTACGCTTCTGTAAGCACTTTTTCTCTAAGCTATCCCATAAAAGGTACCTCCTGCTACAGGTATTCAGGATATAGTAAACCCTCTTCAGCAAGTATAGCTTGCCATCACCACGCAGCCGTATGGCCGGGCACAGGTAGCGTTAACGCAGCTGTAGCCCAAGCTTTCGCGTTCCGGTTTTCATCGGGCTTTAGCGAAAGCAGCGCCTGCCCCAGCGCTGTTGTGGTGCCGTAGTTACCCGTGCTGCGGTAACTGCATTTCATTGTGCATCATTTTAAAAGCTGTTCACAGCCTGCTCTCCGGCGGCCCCCTGCTGCCTGTGTGCGTTGGTGTACCGTGTGGTTTCTCATTTCAAGTCAATCGTTAATAAACCCTTTGTTTTAAAAGCAAAAATCATCATGAAGAGAATTCTCATGCTCATGGGCTTGTGCGCCTTATTGTGCAATACAAGCTGTGAATCCAAAAAGGAAGAGAAGGAAGAGAAAGTCACCTTTATGGTTACTAGTCCGATGAAAATGGACACGACCGTCACAAAAGATTACGTAAGCCAGATCCATTCTATAAGCCATATTGAACTGAGAGCGCAGGAACGGGGCTACCTGCAGAAAATATTCGTTGACGAGGGGCAGACGGTAAAGAAAGGACAGCTGCTGTTCCAGATTACGCCGACCCTTTATGAGGCAGAGCTGCAAAGCGCGCAGGCCGAGGTGAACTTTGCGGATATTGAGTACCAGAACACGAAGAAGCTGGCAGACAGCAACATCGTGTCCCCTAACGAACTGGCTATGGCCAAAGCCAAGCTGGACAAGGCCAAAGCAGAACTGGCCCTGGCGAAAGTTCACCTGCAGTTTACGCAGATCAAAGCTCCGTTTGATGGCATCATCGACCGCTTCCATGTAAGGCTGGGTAGCCTGGTGGATGAGGGTGAGCTGCTCACCAACCTGTCGGACAACAGCAAAATGTGGGTGTACTACAACGTGCCAGAGGCCGAGTACCTGGACTACAAGTCTCATGAAAAGCAGGACAGCGCCGTGAAAGTGAAGCTGTTGATGGCAAACAACAAGCTGTTCAGCCACCCCGGTGTAGTGGAGACAATCGAGGCCGACTTCAACAACGAGACGGGCAACATTCCTTTCAGAGCCACATTCCCTAACCCGGACAGGCTGTTAAGGCACGGCGAAACAGGCAACATCCTCATGAGCGTGCCACTTTCCAATGCTTTGCTTATCCCGCAGAAAGCCACCTTTGAGGTGCTGGACAAGAAGTATGTGTATGTGGTGGATAAAGACGGTGTGCTTAAGTCGCGCGAGATTACCGTGGCAGCGGAGATGCCGCACATTTACGCTGTACAAGACGGCCTGGCTGAAGGAGATAAGTTCCTGCTGGAAGGCCTGCGCCTGGTACGGGAAAATGAAAAAATACACTACAAATTCGTGGAGCCTAGCACTGTCCTGTCCCAGTTGGATCTATATGCAGAGTAATCAGGTGTCCTAAAAATCAGAAGAAATGTTTAGTAAGTTTATAAAACGACCCGTATTTGCGATTGTCATATCGGTCATGATTGTGTTTGTAGGCTCCCTGGCTATCAGACAGCTGCCTATATCCCAATTCCCGGAAATTGCCCCGACTACAGTCAACATCTTTATCGCCTACCCCGGCTCCAGTGCCGATGTGCTGGTAAAGTCCACGCTGATAACCTTAGAGCAGGCTATAAACGGCGTGGAGGGGATGCGCTATATCGCCACTGATGCCACAAGTGCCGGTGAGGCTACCCTTAGGGTGATCTTTGAGCCGGGCACCGACCCCAACGATGCCGTCGTCCGGGTGAAAACAAGGGTGGACCAGGTCATGCCACTCCTACCGGAGCTGGTGCAGCGCGAAGGTGTGGTGATCACGCCCATCCAGCCGAGTATGTTGATGTACGTCAACCTCTACTCTAAGAATGAGAGCATGGACGAAAAGTTCCTGTTCAACTACGCCACCGTTAAAATGATCCCGGAAATTCAGCGTACCAAAGGGGTCGCCAGGGCGCAGATTCTTGGTAGCCGCAGGTATGCGATGCGTGTATGGCTAAACCCTGACCGTATGCGGGCCTACAGCATCTCGGTAGAAGAGGTAATGGAGGCGCTAGGGGAGCAAAGTATCATTGGCCGCCCCGGTAGAATTGGCCAAAGCTCGGGTATAGCCGCCCAGTCGCTTGAATATGTGCTTACCTACAAAGGGAGGTACAGCGAGCCGGAAGAGTACGAGAATATCATTATCCGGGCCAACGCCGAAGGCGAAAGCATACACCTGAAGGACATCGCTACCGTAGAGTTGGGCAGTGAGTTCTTTGATATCTATTCCAACCTGGATGGCCATCCTTCAGCGGCCATTGTACTGAAGCAGAACTACGGCAGTAACGCCAGCGATGTAATTGCAGAGGTGAAAGACAAGCTCGAGGAAATGCGGCCGTACTTCCCGCCGGGGATGGACTACAAAATCAGCTATGACGTTTCCCCGTTCCTGGATGCTTCTATAGAGCAGGTAATCCACACCCTTCGGGATGCCTTTATACTTGTTGCCATTGTTGTGTTCATCTTCCTTGGCGACTGGCGCTCCACGCTGATCCCGATTCTGGCTGTGCCCGTGTCCCTGATAGGGGCCTTCTTTGTGATTCAGTTCTTCGGGCTTTCCATTAACCTGGTTACGCTTTTCGCACTCGTACTGGCCATCGGTATTGTGGTGGACGATGCGATTGTGGTCGTCGAGGCCGTCCATGCTAAGATGGAGGAAGAGCCGCATTTATCGCCTTACAGAGCGGTTCAGAAAGTGCTTGGCGAAATCAGCGGTGCTATTATCGCGATCACAGCAGTAATGGTATCGGTGTTCCTGCCGATTTCGTTCATGTCGGGGCCGGTGGGTACTTTTTACCGCCAGTTCTCGATTACGATGGCCAGTTCCATTGTCATCTCGGCCGTTATCGCCCTTACGCTTACTCCGGTGCTGTGCGCCATGCTGCTAAAGAACCACCATGGTCAACCGAAGAAGTCGAACGTGTTAACCCGCACGCTTGACGGTTTTAACAGAGGCTTCGATAAGCTTACCGGCAAGTATGTGGGCCTGCTTACCTCTATTGTTAGCAGAAGGTGGCTCACCTGGATCATCTTGTTGGCGTTTGGTGCCGGCATAGTATACGAAAACCAAATTCTGCCGTCAGGATTCATCCCTAACGAAGACCAGGGTACCATTTACGCCATCATCCAGACCCCTCCGGGATCTACCCTTGAAAAAACCAACCAGGTGTCTCAAAAGCTGCAGAAAGTCTGCGAAGAGATTGAAGGGGTAGAGTCAGTGTCCTCTTTGGCAGGCTACGAGATCATGACCGAAGGTAGGGGCTCTAACGCGGGAACCTGTCTGATCAACCTTAAAAACTGGTCGGAGCGCGATCATACCGTGAAAGAGATTATGGAGGAGCTGGAAGAGAAGTCAAAAGGCCTTGGGGCTGTTATCGAGTTCTTTGAGCCGCCGGCCATCCCGGGCTTCGGTTCCTCAGGCGGTTTCTCCATGCGTTTGCTGGATAAAAACACCGAAACAGACTACCATGAGTTCGACAAGGTGAACCAGGAGTTCCTGGACAACCTGCGCAAGCGTAAAGAGCTTACCGGCTTGTTTACCTTCTTTGCCGCCAACTATCCGCAGTACGAGCTGGAGATAGACAATAACCTGGCCATGCAAAAAGGCGTGACGATCGATAAAGCGATGGAGAACCTCAACATTCTGATTGGTAGTACCTATGAGCAGGGCTTCATCAAATTCGGGCAGTTCTTCAAAGTATACGTGCAGTCAGACCCTAAATTCAGAAGGCTCCCGTCCGATATCTTAAAGCTGTATGTTAAAAACGAGAGCGGCGAAATGGTGCCTTACTCAGCCTTCATGAAGCTGAAGAAAACGCAGGGCCCTAACGAGGTTACCCGTTTCAACATGTATAACTCAGCGGCTATACAGGGGCTCCCGGCCAAAGGCTATACTACGGCAGATGCCATTCAGGCCATACGCGAAGTGGCGAAAGAAACCCTGCCAAAAGGGTACGACATCGCCTGGGAAGGCCTTTCTTATGACGAGGCTAGCAGAGGGAATGAGGCCCTGTATGTGTTTATCATTGTGGTGATGTTCGTCTACTTCGTGCTGGCGGCACAGTATGAGAGCTTTATTATTCCGCTGGCGGTGGTGTTGTCGCTGCCGGTGGGTGTGTTTGGCTCGTTTTTGCTGCTGAAGCTGATGGGGCTGGAGAACAACATCTACGCGCAGGTAGGCCTTATCATGCTGGTCGGCTTGCTGGGTAAAAACGCCGTGCTCATTGTAGAGTTTGCCGTGCAGAAGCGGCAGGAGGGAGCCACAATATTTGACGCCGCCATCGAAGGTGCCAAAGTGCGTTTCCGCCCAATCCTGATGACCTCTTTCGCCTTTATCGCGGGCTTGATACCGTTGATTATTGCAACCGGTGCTGGAGCTATTGGTAACCGGACAATTGGTGCCTCCGCCCTCGGTGGTATGTTGTTCGGAACAATTTTCGGGGTAGTCATTGTGCCGGGCTTGTACTACATATTCGCCCGCATGGCAGACGGCCGTCACCTGATCAAAGATGAAGATGAAGTTCCTTTAACCGAAGATTATGTCCATCACAATGTTTAAAAGAGTCCTATATAAATGCCTGGGGATTGCCTGCCTGTCGTTAACCGTTACGGCATGTGTTACTCCGTCAGTAGTTGAAAGAACAGCGAACACAACAGTACCTGCGAGTTTTAATAACTCGCAGGACACTATCAACACAGCAACGCTGCAGTGGAAAGAGTACTTCACCGACCCGAACCTGATTGCCTTGATAGATACCGCCTTGAGTAACAACCAGGAGTTGAACATCACGCTGCAGGAAATCGAAATCTCACGAAACGAAGTAAGGGCCCGGAAAGGGGAGTACCTGCCGTTTGTGGGGTTGAAAGGCGCTGCCGGAGTAGACAAGGTGCCAAGGTACACGAACATAGGGGCCATGGAGGCCACCACCGATATAAAACCGGGGAAAGAAATGCCGGAGCCGTTGCAGGATTACCTGGTGGGGGCTTATGCAACCTGGGAAGTGGATATCTGGAGCAAGCTGCACAATGCCAAGAAAGCAGCCGTTAACAGGTACCTGTCCAGCGTTGAGGGAAGGAACTTTATGGTTACGAACCTGATTGCTGAAATTGCTGATTCATACTATGAACTGCTGGCCCTTGATAACCAGTTGGCCATTGTGCAGAAGAACATCGAGATTCAGAACAATGCCCTCGAGATTGTAAAACTGCAGAAAGAAGCCACCCGCGTTACGGAGCTGGCCGTTCGCCGGTTTCAGGCACAGGTGCTCCACACAAAGAGCCTGCAGTACGACATACAGCAAAGGATCATAGAAACTGAGAACAGGATCAACTTTCTGGTGGGCAGGTTCCCGCAGCCAGTTCAACGGAACGATGAAACGTTCGAGAACCTGATTCCTGAGACCATACAGGCAGGTATTCCTGCACAGCTGCTGCAAAACCGTGCTGACATCAAACAGGCCGAGCTGGACCTGACTGCTGCCAAACTGGATATAAAGGTGGCGAAGGCCCGCTTTTATCCTTCTTTAGGCATCTCGGCAGGTATAGGCTTCAATGCCTTCAACCCGTCGTACCTGCTAAAGACGCCGGAATCGCTGCTGTACTCGCTGACGGGAGACCTGGTGGCACCGCTGGTTAACAGAAACGCGATTAAAGCCGACTATAACAGCGCCAATGCAAAGCAGATTCAGGCCGTGTACAATTACGAGCGCACCATCCTGAATGCGTATGTGGAGGTGGCGAACCAGTTAGCGAGAATCAACAACCTGGAAAAAAGCTACGATTTAAAAGCACAGGAAGTGGAGGCGCTGAACCAATCGGTGGTGATCTCCAACATGCTGTTTGCCTCTGCAAGGGCAGATTACATGGAGGTGCTGATGACCCAGCGCGATGCCCTGGAGTCCAGGTTTGACCTTATCGAAACCAAGATGCAGCAGATGAATGCCATGGTCAATATCTACCGGGCCTTGGGTGGCGGGTGGAAGTAGCCGTGCAGTAAGTAACTCCACCGGGGACTGAAAAGCAGTTTTAAGACTCCGTAAAAACAGAAAAGCCCGCTCAGAAACTGAGCGGGCTTTTTTCGTGGCTCTAAACTCTCAAATGATCCTATGTGTGTCCTAGAGAAAGGATGGTTTAGAAATTGTAACGCACGAATGCCTCCATGGCCTCGTAATCGGCAAGGCCAAGTTTATGGTAATTTTCAGCGGTTTCACGGTTACGCTCTTCGGCACGCACCCAAAACTCGCGCGCGTCGTCGCCCGGGAAAACCGGTCTGTCTTTCTGTGATTGATGTTTGAAGATAGCCTCACGCTTACGGATCACCTCCTGTGGCGAGAGCGGCACAGCCATCTCGATCTCATGGGTTTCGAACTCATGCCATGCGCCGCGGTACATCCAAAGCCAGCAGTCGTTAGCCCACTCTTCTGTTTGGCGCAGGCGCTGCAGTGCCTCTACCACTATCTTAAAGCACACGATGTGCGTGCCGTGCGGGTCTGCAAAGTCGCCGGCGGCAAAAACCTGCTGCGGCTTCACCCGCTGTAGCAGGTCCATCGTCAGCTCAATGTCCTTATCGGTAACAGAGTTCTTCTTGCGCTTGCCCGTCTCGTAGAAAGGCAGGGCCATGAAGTGGATGTTCTCATCCTCCAGCCCGGCGTAACGCGCACCGGCGTAGGCTTCGCTCTTACGGATAAAGCCTTTCACGTTCAGTATCTCCTGCGTGTCTACCTGGTTCGGCTGTTTCTCCTCGATAAAGCCGCGCATGTCGTCGTAGATCTGGCGCAAACGGCTGGTGTCGCTGCCAATGCTCTTGTTAAAGTCAATGGCGAACTCCATGTAGCGGAGCACATCATCATCCCAAACGGCGGTGTTGCCCGAGGTTTGGTAGGCCACATGCACATCGTGGCCCTGGTCCACCAGTCGGATAAATGTACCACCCATGGAGATGACATCATCGTCCGGGTGAGGAGAGAAGATAATAACGCGTTTCTGCGCCGGCTCGGCCCGCTCTGGGCGCTGCGTGTCGTCTGCGTTTGGCTTGCCTCCCGGCCAGCCGGTAATGGTGTGCTGTATCTTGTTAAAGATATCTATGTTGATGTTATAGGCAGGGCCGAACTCGGTGGCCAGCTGCGCCATACCATGCGTGTTGTAGTCTTCGTCGGTCAGTTTCAGGATAGGCTTACCCAGTTTTTCTGAGAGCCAGATCACCGCCTTCTTCGTCAGCTGCTCATCCCACACGCAGTCCTTTACAAGCCACGGGGTATTAAAGCGAGTCAGCTCAGAGGCAGCGTCATCATCCAGCACAAACTCTACGCTGTTCGACAGCTGCAGGTAAGTGGCAGGCACCTCGCTGGACATCTCTCCCTCTACCGCTTTTTTGATGATCGGCGCTTTCTTCTGGCTCCAGGCCATCAGGATAATTTCGCGTGCTTTGAAGATGGTGCCGATGCCCATGGTGATGGCTTTGGTCGGTACATTCTCCTTGCCGCCGAAGTCGCGGGCAGCGTCGCGGCGGGTCAGGTCGTCCAAGGTTACGAGGCGCGTACCAGAGTTTGGTGCCGAGCCCGGCTCGTTAAACCCGATGTGGCCCGTACGGCCGATGCCCAGGATCTGCAGGTCCAGCCCGCCTACCTCTTCTATCTGGCGTTCGTAGTTGAGGCAGTAGGCGTGTATTTCCTCTTTCGGCAGGGTGCCGTCCGGTACGTGCACGTTTGCCTTTTCGATGTCGATATGGTCGAAGAGGTTCTCGTTCATGAACGTCACGTAGCTCTGCGCCGCATCCGGCTGCATCGGGTAGTACTCGTCCAGGTTGAAGGTGATGACGTTGCGGAAGCTAAGTCCTTCCTCGCGGTGCATGCGCACCAGCTCTGCATACACCCCCACCGGCGTGGCGCCGGTCGCCAGCCCCAGTACAGCCTGCTGCCCCTTGTTTTGCTTATCCCTGATCAGGTCAGCAATGCGTTTTGCCACCGACACAGAGGCGATGTGCTGGTCCGGGAAAACGCTTACCGGAAGTTTCTCAAAACGTGTCTCCTCCAGCAGGTTCAGCCGGGGCATGGAGTTCTGTGATTTGAAAGGAACGGTACTGTTTAACGTTTGCATCGTGCTATATTCTTTGTCTTTTCTGAGTTAATCGTCTTTACCTGGCCTGCTCCAACTGCTGCTCCAGGATGTTCTCCAGCACCGTAGCCGCGGCTCCCAGCATGCTGGCGCTCTGCCCGAGTGTGGACAGCGCTATGCTGGTGGATTCGCGCAGCTGCGCCATGCAATAGGTGTTGATGGCCTGTTGGATGGGTGTGGTGATAAACTGCTTGGCTTCGGCTATTTTCCCGCCAAGTATAATAAGCTCCGGGTTAAACAGCTGGATAAGTATGGCGATGCCTTTGCCCAGGTGCTTGCCGGTTTCTGACAGCATGTTGATGGCGAACTGGTCGCCGTTGTGGGCGGCGTCTATCAGGGTCTGCGGCTCCAGCTCGTCCAGTTCCTCATCGGGCAGCTTGCTCAGCAGCGATTTCTGCCCCTCCTTGATTCTCTGGCGGGCTATACTTGTAAGGGACACCCCGGAGGCCACCGTCTCAAGGCAGCCGCGCTTTCCGCAGTGGCACAGGCTACCGTCTTCTATCAGCGGAATGTGCCCGAACTCTCCGGCAAAGCCTGAGGTGCCGCCGCGCAGCTTACCGTCCATAATCACGCCCGTACCGATACCCCAGTCCATGGAGAGTACCAGCACGTCCTGCTTTCCCTTCGCCTCGCCAAAACGTAGCTCCGCCAGGGCAGCGCTCTTTACGTCGTTCTGTATAAACACAGGCTTACCGAGTTTCTGGCTCAGCAGCTCCTGTAATGATTCCTCTAATAGGTCGGTTCTCAGGTAGGTGTGGTTGTTGCCTTCTTTCCCCGCCACCAGGCCCGGCATGCTGATGCCGATGCCCACTAGTTTCTTCGGGTCGATGCCTGACGTGGCGATGTGCTCTTCCACTCGGGTGCAAAGCTCGTTCAGGCCGCTCAGGTCCTCGGGTAACGTGTAGGCATAGGTGCGAACAGGTGTGATTTGGTTGTTGTTGTTATCCACGATCACCATGCGGGTGCTAAAGCGGTCCATTTCGATGCTAAGCACGAAAAGAGAGTTATTGCGCAGCCCGTACAGGTCCGGCTTGCGTCCGCCTACCGATTTGCCGAGCCCCTGCTTCTCCACCAGCCCCTCAGAGATAAGCTCACCTAATAATCCCATTGAAGTTGGGGAGCTGATGTTGAAGCGAGAGCAAATATCGGCATTGGTGCGGACACCTTTTACGTACAGGTGTCTGATTATCTTTACCTTCTGTAAAAACTTCTTCTTCTCAACGTTGTTGAGGCTCTCCAGATAATCGGTATGTGATGTTAAGGTGCTCATGCACTAGGTCTCATTCTATAGTGGCAATTTGAGTAAAAAGTTTTGGTTAACCAATAAACTTCTTTAAAATTTTTTATTTAAGTCTGCGTGTTAACATCGTGTTTGTGCAAAAGGTGTGCCGGTAAGCATTTTTTTTGGTGTTACTGCAGCTGTAGTGGAGCCACAGCATCTGAAAAGTCTGCAGCATTTACACTACAGCCTATGGAATAGCTTTTCCGTCTGCTCCTGGTACGCTGTGTTAGTCCGCTGCCCCACCGGCACGCCAGGCTTGCTCAGGGGGAGCGTTTGGAGCAGCCTGTAAGGGGTAAAGCTTTCAGTGCCGCTGTGTGGAGTGTCTTTTAGCCTGCCTGCTGATGTCTCAGGGGTATCAAGTACGGACAGCTTTGCCAGCCTGACCTGCTATCTGCGAGCCATGGAGGGGCAGGGGCGGCGGAGAAACCCACTAGGCCAAATGGCAGCTAGAGCTGTGTAAGCAAGCAGGCATTAATATACCACTAAATAAAAAAGCCGCTCTTACAGCGTAAGAGCGGCTTTGCTTGTCAAGTTAGATCTCGGCTATTTGTCCCACCACAGGCGTCCGTAGAGGTCGTCCTGACCGTTGAAGGCAGCCTGAACCGCCTCTTTGTAGTTCTGGCTGTTGTTTTGTGCCTCCTGGCTTGGGTAAGCTTCGCGAAGCGGGATGGCACGGCCAGCGTTATCTTCCGGGGCCTCCAGGGCCGGATAACCTGTTCTGCGCCACTCCGCCCAGGCTTCGTAACCGTTCATGAACAGGTGCACCCAGCGCTGGTAACCGATCTGCTCCATTGCGCGGGCAGGGTCGTAGGCTACCTCCGGCTGCTGCATCATTTCCTCCAGGCCTGTTACCTCACCATTGTTCCACTGCTGCACAGATGCTTCGATAGCCATGTTGTAGTAGTTCTCTGCCACAGCGTCGCCACCTGCAATCCAGCCGCGCTTTGCAGCCTCAGCCAGGGCAAAGAGCCCCTGGGCATAGGTTACCAGGTAAACAGGGGAGTTTTGCTGGCGGAGGCTTTCCCCCAGCATAGAGATGTTCTTTTTACTGTATTCGCCGGTGTTGGCTACATCTCCGGGCAGGCCGTACTTCAGGCCCACGTACTCGCCCTGGCTGTTAGGCTCCGCGAAGGTGCCCAGGCGCGGGTCGCCCAGCGGCTTCATGTAGTCCACCAAAGGCTTGCTGACCGCATACCACTTACGGTTCAGAACCTCAAACACCTCGTACCAGTAGTTCTGGTTATCCGTGTTTGAAAGGTGCGGGTAAACGAAGTTATCCGCATTAGAGGTCATGATGCCCCCTTCCAGCGCTTTGTTAAACTCCGCTTTGGCTTTGTCAGGAGCTACCTCAGAAAGGCGCAACGCCATCAACAGGTGGATGGTATTCGCCAGCTTGCGCCACTTATCCGGGTTTCCGGAGTACATAATGTCGTTATCAACCACGCCCGGCACCATCTCGGCGTTTGCCTCGTCCAGCAGGGTAAACAACGCGTTGTAGATGGTCTCCTGGCTATTGTAAGCAGGGGTGAAGTTCTCTTTGCCCTGCAACGCCTGTTCATACGGAAGGGGGCCCCACCTGTCTGTCATGTGCCAGAAGAAGTACGATTTGAGTACCTTGGCCATCGCCAGCTGGTTTGGTACAGGCCCCTCGCTCACATCCAGCTCATTGGACGCAAGCACCGACTCGATGTTCATCAGCGGGCCGGTATAGTAGTTATAGAAGTTAAAGTAGACGGAGTTATAGCGCGAGGCGTCGGTGTACTCTGTCTCTGACAGGTGCTGCGCATAGAGCGGCCCGTAGGGGCTGGAGCTGGTTCCCGGCAGGTACATCATGGAGTTGGCAAGCAACTGCGTGTTGGAAGCCTCACTCGGCTGGTTCGGGTTAACGCTTAGCTCCTCATCAAACTTATTACAGCCGGTAAAGGCGAAGCAGGCTAGTGCAAATATGATCAGTTTCTTCATTGTCGTTCTATAATTATAGGGTAACATTCAGGCTCAGGCCAAAGGAGCGCACGCTTACGAGCTGCCCTGTCTCGAGCCACGAGATTGGCTCGCTGCCGTTAGCCAGCTCGGACGGGTTAAGGCCTTTAGGGGCTTTCTGCCAAATCATGAATGGGTTGCGGGAAACAAGGCCGATGTTAACCGAAGAGAAAGGCAGCTTGCTGAGCAGGTTGCTGCCCAGGGTGTACCCCAGGCGTAGCTCACGGAGCTTTACGTAAGAGGCGTCGTACAGCCACTCTTCATACACCTGTGTCCCCAGCTTTGTTCTGAAGTATGACTTGGCGTCAACATAGGTGCTTACCTCTTTGCCGCTCACGTCTTCCCCGTCGATGATGGTGCCCGGGCCGTAGATACCAGTTACTTTAACACCACCACCTTCAGACAGCGGGTCGCGCACGTTTTTCCCACGGTCGTTCATGGCAGCGGTTTCCACAGCCTGCCCCGTTTTCACGGCCAGCATGCGGGACCAGCTAAAGAACTGCCCGCCGATCTGGAAATCAACCAGGGCGCTCAGGCTGAGCGGGCCGTAGCTGAAGTTGTTTGTAACGCCGCCCGTATAGTCTGGAAGCACGCTGCCGAAGTTGTGGTTAGGCTCATACAAGGGCAGGCTTTGCGCATCGAGTAAAATCTTCCCGGTGTCAGGGTCGCGCATATAAGCCTGCCCGATCAGTGTACCGTAAGGCTGGCCCTCCGTGGCGTTTACACTCACCGTTACCCTCGAATAGGTGTTGCTTGCAATCTGGTAGTTATTGATCTCCATTGTGCCGTCGCTGTAGAGCTCCTTTATCATGCTCTTGTTGCGGCTGAAGTTCACGCCCAGGTCCCACGTGAACTTACCGGCTACAGGAACGGCGTTCAGCGCAACCTCATAGCCTTTGTTCTCGATAAGGCCGGCGTTAATCACGGTGGAAGCATAGCCGCTGGCGCCCGACACCGGCAGGGTCAGGATCTGGTTGCGGTTACGCTGCTGATACCAGGTGAAGTTCATGCCGATGCGGTCCTGCAGGAATTTCAGGTCCAGGCCGGTTTCAAAAGAGTGGCTGAAAGAAGGCTTGATCAGCGGGTTGTTCAGCTTGTCTGGAATGTAGAGCGTGTTAATGGTCCGCTCTTCATCGGAATAGGTGTTGCCGATGGCGTAGTTAAACGATGTCTGGTAGGGCTCCAGGTCTGAGCCTGCCTGGGCATAGCTTACCCGAACCTTGCCAAAGCTTAACGGGCTCCAGGCGACCAGCTCGCTAAACACGGCACTACCCGAGATAGACGGGTACCAGTAGGAGTTGTTGTCCTCTGGTAAGGTAGAGGAGTTGTCGTTACGCAAGCTGGCATCCAGAAACCACGTGTCTTTGTAGCCGAGCGACACCATGCCGTACACGCTCTTTACCTCTTTCTCGCGCAGGTAGGAAGAAACTTCGGGGCGGTCGATGGAGGCTGCGATGTTGAAGAAGTTCGGCGTGGATAAGCCCCCCTCCGCCGACTGGTACAGGTACGAGTACTCCTGCTGCAACAAGTTTGCGCCCACGTTCGCGTTTAAGGACAGCTCGCCCCAATACTTGGTGTACTGGCCCATGAACTCATAGTTCATTTCGCGGTTCTGGTACTTGCCAATGGAGAAGTCCTGCAGGCTGCGGCCACCACGGGCAGAGCGGGTGTCGATATTCTGCGTGAACATGTCGCTGCGCGCAAAACCGCTCAGCTTTAGGCCGTCCATTACCTCATAGGTCAGGCCTACGTTCCCGAAGAAGCGGTCACGCTTGTCCTGCGAGTAGTTTTCGTACGCCTCAAAGTACGGGTTGTTCCAGTACAATGGCTCTAGGTCGCTGACAACGCCTGCGCCATTGGGGTTGTCGATGTTCCAGTGCAGGAACGAGCCGTCGTCATACTTGTAGTTTTTCAGCCGCTCCATGTCTACGCTGCGCTGGAACCACTGCGTCAGGTATGTGGCGCCGTTGTCGTAGCCCTGGCCCGGGCGCTGCGCCTGGTTGTAAGCGTAGTTAAGGCTGGTGGATACCTTTATCTTTTTAGATACGTCCATGGCGCCGTTAAAGCCCAGGTTGCTGCGGTCTAGCCAGGTGTTTGGCGTCACGCCTTCGATGCTGGTGTTGTTAAAGCTTAGCCTGAACGTGGAGTTAGCGCCGCCGCCGCTAACAGCGATGTTGTTGTTAAAGGTGTGCCCCAGCTCATAGAAGTCTTTGATGTTGTCCGGATGCGGTACGAAGGGCGTTAGCTTGCCGTAGTCCGGGTCTGCGGGGTAGAAGCTGTAAAACTGCCTTACCAGCTGGCCGTCCATTCTTGGCCCCCAGCTTTCATCCGCGCCCTGGTTTACGTAAGGGTCGCCGTTTTCCAGCGTGCTGAACTTTTGCGTGCTACCTCCCCCGTACGTGTTCTGGAGGGGCATAAAGTTACCGGCTTTCTCTACGGAGTAAGCCCCGCTGTACTCGACGCGCACTTTGCCCTGGGCGCCTTTTTTCGTCGTAATCATGATAACACCGTGCTGGCCGCGCAGACCGTACAGGGCGGAGGCAGCCGGGCCTTTTAGCACGTTCACAGATTCTATGTCATCCGGGTTGATGTCCTGGATCGCGTTGCCGTAGTCCTGGCCGCTTCTTTCGGCGAAGTTGGTGTTGGCCATAGGCGTACCGTCTATCACGATCAACGGCTGGTCGTTGCCAGACAGCGTGTTTACACCGCGGATTTTGATGCGCTGTGTTCCGCCCATACTTGCGCCGGAAGAGCCCGACACCTGCACACCGGCAACGCGGCCGGCCAGTGAGCCTAAAACGTTCTGCTCCTTTGTTAGTGTGAGGTTCTCGCCGTCTACCTGCTGGGTGGAGTAACCCAGGGAGCGCTCTTCGCGGGTAATGCCCAGCGCCGTGACAACTACTTCCTTTAGCTGCTGGTTGTCGGCGCCGAGCTGTACGTTCAGTACCGCCTGGTTGCCCACCTGCACTTCCTTGGTCTCATACCCCAGGAAACGGAAAAGCAGGACAGCTTTTTGGTTGGGCACGTTGATCTGGTATGAGCCGTCTGCGTTGGTCGATACACCGGTGGTAGTGCCTTTCACAATGACACTGACCCCTGGCAAGGGAAAGTTGTCTTCGGCCCCTGTTACCGTACCGCTCACGGTTAGTTGCTGGGCAAAGGCGGTGCCGCACCAACATACCAAAAGCAGTAAAAGAGTGGTTAAGTAGGTTTTTCTCATAAGGGTTAGGTTAGATAAATGTTAGACTTGTGATTTCTAATATAGTGATATAGATGTATATAGAAAACCTTTATTTATCCTGTGGCAACATTTTGATGTAATTACGCCAATCCAATCGCTGTTTAACTGCCGATACTGCTGGTGTAGGAGCCAGTAAAGTATGGTTTCTGCTAAATGTCTTTTTTATAGCTACTTGTGCAGTCTTATGGTTTTATGGTTTCCGGAGGTATGATTTACTGCGTTGGCAGGGGGAGAGGGGCGGTATTATAAAGAGGTTGTAACAAAGACTTTGAATATATATCACTTTTTACGTACTTAAAGTCCTCAACTTAACGCATCACACCTTATGCACCTGACCAAACCGCTTTACAGATGGGCGATGCTGTCCTGTTTGCTTTTCACGCTGGCCTGCAGTAGTGCCAACAAAGTGCCTGCCGTGTCATCGGTAGAGCCGGAGCGCTTCGGGCCGGCGGAGATAAAGCGCGAGGTGGCCAACTCAGAGGTGCTGCGGCAGAGCTTTGTGGGCTTTGCGCTCTATGACCCGGAGCTGAACGAGATGGTGGTGGAGCACAACGCCGATAAATACTTTGTGCCGGCCTCCAACACCAAGCTCTTTACCTTTTATGCAGGGCTTAAGATGCTGGGCGATTCTATCCCGGCGCTGAAGTACGTTAGCCGTGGCGACTCTCTTATTTTCTGGGGCACCGGCGACCCCACCTTCACGCACATGGACCTGAAGAACACCATCGCCTATGACTTTCTGAAGAACCGCCCCGAGAAAAAGCTATACTATATAGATGCCCCCTTCGCCAGCACGCCTTATGCCAGTAACTGGGGCTGGGACGACTACAACTATTACTACCAGCCGGAGCGCAACGTTTTTCCGGTGCATGGAAACATCGTGAAGTTTTTGCGGGAGGAGGGGAAGCCAGCCTACTCTACCACGCCCGGCTATTTTAAGGCCCAGGTAAGTGCAGACTCGGCAGACGCCCCCAACGGAGACACCTTTGTGCGAGGCTGGCGCAATAACAGCATTACCTATTACCCCAAGCAGGCGGCGGCCAGGTTCTCCACCGAGGTGCCTTTTATCACGTCACCGGCCACCGTGGTTGCTTTACTGGCCGATACGCTAAACCGCCCGGTGGAGTGGCTGAAGACGGATGTGCCGGAAAACGGAAAAGTGCTTTACGGCTTGCCTGCCGACACGGTGTTTAAGCGCATGCTGCAGGTAAGCGACAACCTGCTGGCCGAGCAGCTCATGGCGCTGGCCTCCGGCACCATCTCCGACACGCTTTCTGTAGAGCGAGCGATCCAGTACATGAAGCGCACCTACCTGAGCGATCTGCCGGATGAGCCCGTGTGGGTTGACGGCTCCGGGCTCTCCAGCATGAACATGTTTACGCCACGGAGCATCATCGCACTGCTGCAGAAGCTCCTGCAGGAGCGCCCGCAGGAGGAGCTGTTGCCTATGCTGGCCACCGGCGGCCGCCCGGGTACTTTCCGTAACATCTACAAGGCCGATGTGCCCTACGTGTTCGGCAAGTCCGGCACCCTGTCGCATGTGCACAACCAGAGCGGCTACATCCTTACAAAGAGTGGGAAAATGCTGCTCTTCAGCTTTATGAATAACAACTATGCCGTGCCTACCTCCGCCATCCGCGATGAAATGGTGCGCATTATGACGGAAGTGCACAACCGCTATTAACGTATAGCGCCAAAGTATAGCGCCGCTGGCGGCACACGCCACGTGCATGTTTAAAGCTGCCCAAGGGCAGAGCAGAAGAGGCGGCTTACCTGTAATTCCGTACGTACCTTAAAACAATAACATCAACCATAACCATACACCCGAATGAAACTGACCATCCGTTCCTTTGACCTGCCGCTGAAGCATACCTTTACCATTTCCTACGACTCGCGCGATGTGCAGCCAACCCTGATTGTGGAGCTGCAGCAGGGCCAGCACAAAGGCTATGGCGAGGCAACCAGCAACCCCTATTACGGCTTCACGATTGAGAGCATGACGGCGGCGCTGGAGAGCATCCGGGAGAAGATTGAGGCAACGGAGCTGGAGAGCCCGGAGGAGTTCTGGGCACAGATGCAGCCACACTTACAGGACAATCCCTTCGCGCTGTGCGCCCTGGACATAGCCGCCCATGACCTGTTCGGAAAGATGCAGGGCCAGCCGCTTTACAAAATGTGGGGCCTCAGCACCAACCATACGCCCCTCACCGACTATACCATCGGTATCGACAGCATCGATAAAATGGTGCACAAGCTGAAGGAGATGCCCTGGCCGCTTTACAAGATCAAGCTAGGCACGAAAGACGACGTGGCCATTATTAAAGAGCTGCGCAGGCATACTGATGCGGTGTTCAGGGTGGATGCCAACTGCGCCTGGGGCGTGGAGGAAACCATTGAGAACGCGAAGCAGCTCAAGCCGCTGAACGTGGAGTTTATTGAGCAGCCCATGCGCGCCGACGATATGGAGGGGATGAAGCAGGTGTACCAGCAGTCGGTGCTGCCGCTGATCGCAGACGAGAGCTGTATCACCGAGCGCGATGTAGCCAAATGCCACGGGCACTTCCATGGGGTAAACGTGAAGCTGGTGAAGTGCGGCGGCCTGACCCCCGCACGGCGCATGCTTAAAGAGGCGCATAGCCTGGGCATGAAAACAATGGTGGGCTGCATGACAGAGTCCTCTGTGGGTATCTCTGCCATCGCACAGCTGCTGCCGATGCTGGATTACGTGGACATGGACGGTGCCCTGCTGCTGAGCAAGGACATTGCCAAAGGCGTAACCATAGACTTCGGCAAGGTGAAGTACAGCGAGCTAAACGGTACTGGCGTAGAGCTGCTGGCCTAATGAGCACCCCTGCCTACACCGATCACCTGCCGGGGCGAACCGTTACGCTGGAAGGGGAGGAGTTTCTCTACTTTAGCGGCACCTCGTACCTGGGGATGGCCTGCAACGAGGCCTTTCAGGAGCTGGTGCATACGGGCATGCGGCGCTACGGCACGAACTATGCCAGCACCCGGCGCTCCAACCTGCGCCTGCAGGTGTACGGCCTGGTGGAGGAGCAACTGGCAAAGCTTACCGGCGCCGAGGCGGCTGTCACCATGTCGTCGGGCTTTCTGGTGGGGCAAACACTGGTGCAGGTGCTGCGCGAGCGGGGCCACTTTCTCTATGCTCCCTGCGCTCACCCGGCGCTCTGGCTCCATGCCGCCGTAGCAACGGAGGCGAATGCGGAGATGGGTTTTGATGCGTGGGCGGCGCAGGTGCTGGAGCAGGTAAAGCAGCCAGGCCAGGAGGCTTTCGTAATCGTTTGCAATGCGCTGGACCCGCTGCAGGCCACGAGCTACGATTTCAGCTGGGTGGCTCAGCTGCCGGCAGACAAGCAGATTACCTTAGTTGTGGATGACTCGCATGGCTTCGGGGTGCGGGGAGCTGGGGGAGCGGGTATATACCCGGAGCTCAGCAAGTATAAAAACGTGGAGCTAGTGGTGGTGAGCTCCTTCGGGAAGGCGCTGGGCGTACCTGCCGGTATGATACTAGGTTCCGCCAGAATGATTGAGGAGGTGAAGGCCAGCTCATACTTCGGCGGCGCTTCGCCCGCCATTCCGGCGTACCTGCAGGCCTACCTGCAGGCTGGGGAACTGATCAGTGAGGCGAGGGAGCGCCTGCAGCAAAATATCCATACCTTTTTGCAACAGCTGGAGCACCCTGGCGAGCTGTTTCGCTTTATCCCCGGTTACCCGGTCTTTAGCACAAGGTACGGCAGCCTGGCGGCGCATCTGCACGAGCACCGAATCCTTATTTCCAGCTTTCGCTACCCGACTGCGGAGAGCGCGCCCGTAACAAGGGTCATTCTAAACAGCCTGCACACGCCGGCTGACCTGCAGCGGCTGACGGAGGCAATAAACCAATTTGTACCGGAAATTGTCATAAGGTAAGGCAATGCCCGGCTACTTTTATACGTGTATCTAACCTTCAACGCATACACTGCGGCCGCTGCAGGCAAAATTTGCAGCGCAGGCAGTAATAAAAACATGATGAAAAAGAACTATCTTATTTTTGCCCTTGGCCTCCTGATGGCCTGCTCTCCGGGAAAAGAAACCACGGTTTCTTCAGCCTCTGATCTGGAGCCGCACATAGAAAACGTCCGTCAGCAGTACGCGCCGGATAAGCGTGTCGCGCTGTTCAGCGTGGAGCAAAGAGGCGAGGTGCTGGCCGGTGAAACGAACATGCCGGCGGCAAAAGCGGAGTTGCTGAATAAGCTTAAGGCAGAAAACATCAGCTATGTAGACAGCATACAGGTACTGCCGGCGGCGGATCTCGAAGGAAAGAACTTCGGTGTGATCACGATATCGGTTGCCAACCTGCGCTCCGATCCGAAGCACCCAGCCGAGCTGGCCACGCAGGCCACGATGGGTACGCCGGTGCAGGTGTATAAAAAGAAAAGCGGGTGGTACCTGGTGCAAACCCCGGACAAGTACCTCGCTTGGGTAGATGCCAGCGGCGTTACGCTGATGGACAAAACCACCTTCGATGCCTGGCAGAAAAGCCCGAAACTGCTCTACACCAAACCGTACGGCTTTGCCTATGAAGGCACCAGTACCGCGGGGGGTACCGTGTCGGATATGGTGTACGGCGATGTGCTGGCGCTGAAACAGAAGCAGGGCAACTTCTACGAGGTGTCTTTCCCGGATGGGAGAACCGGTTTTGTGCCTGCCTCAGAAGCTGTGAAGTATGATGAGTGGGTGGCCAGCCGCCAGCCCAACGGCGATAACCTCGTGAGCACGAGCAAGCAGCTCCTGGGCCTGCCGTACCTGTGGGGCGGCACTTCGTTTAAAGGCGTAGACTGCAGCGGCTTCACCAAAACAGTGTACTTTATGAATGGCCTGGTATTGCCGCGTGATGCCTCGCAGCAGGTACACATCGGGGAGTTAGTTGATACCTCCAACGGCTGGGATAACATGCAGCCAGGCGATCTGCTGTTCTTCGGGGTGCCGGCCACCGACGACAAGTCTGAGCGGGTGGTGCATGTGGGGATGTGGATCGGCGGCGATCAGGAGTTTATTCACTCTGCGGGCCGTGTGCGCATCAGCAGTATGAACCCAAGCGCTGCGAACTTTGATGAGTCGGAGCTGAAGCGTTTCCTTCGCGCCAAGCGCGTTACTCCGGAGGATGCCGTGGTCGATCTTCGTGAGACCAACCTGTATCAATAAGAAAAACAAGATTTTATACTTTGAAGAGGCGTCGGGAGGCGCCTCTTTTTTTGTTTCTCCCGTAGGCGTTCAGCGGTTAACGCGTCAGCTGTTGCAGGTGCCTTACCAGGGGCGAACCAAGGCATAGCTCCGGAAACTGCGCTAACGCATCTAATAACTCACCCAGAAAAGCCCAGTTGTCGGCGATGTTGGAGAAGCAGGCGATCAATACCTCACGCTGCGGTAGCCGAATCACGAGGTTGGTGAAGCCCGAGGTATCGCCGCTGTGGAAGAACTCGCGGGTGCCATTGCCTACCTCGGCAAAGAACCAGCCCATGTGGTAATGCCAGCCCTGCGTACGGTCGATAACGCTTGGATTGGTGTTTGGTGTGATTGTTATGTTAAATACAGTATTGCCCGAGAGAGCCTTATGCCACTTCTGGTAATCGGAGAGGGAGATGTAAATGCAGCCATCCCCGCGGGTGGCGGTTCCGATACCCTGGTCCGAAAGTACAAGCTCGCCACTTTCACTAAACGCATAACCCATCGCCCGGTGGGGAATATCGGCAGCTGGGTGGTACAGCCGGGAGTTGTGCATATGCAGCGGCCGGAAAATGTGCTCCTGCAGGAACTCAGCGTAGGCCATGCCGGAAACACGCTCCACTAAAAGGCCCAGCAGCACATAGGCTGTGTTGCTGTAGCGGTATTGCGTGCCGGGGGAGAAGAGAAGGCGCTGCTGTGCTGCCGTAAGCTGCAGTACGTCCTCATCGGTCAGTTGTATTACCTGGCTGGCAGGTAGGTGCTCTTCGAAGTCCGGCAGCCCGGAGGTGTGGTTCAGCAGGTGGTTCAGCGTTGCTTCGGCAAAGTGTGCCAGCTCCGGGAAGTATGCACAGAGGCTGTCTGTTAGATGCAAGGCATTTTTCTGGGAAAGCAGGTGCACACACATCGCCGTAAACTGCTTCGACACGGAGGCCATCCGGAAGTTTGTGGAAGGGGTGAGGTCGGCGCCGGAGCCAACATCGGCCAGGCCCGCGCTGCCCTGGTACAGTGGCTCGCCTGCTTTAGCCACCAGCACGGCTGCACCGGGGCTGTTGTTGCGGTAGTTGCTGTGTAGTAAACGGTCAAGGCTTTCCTGGAGTGTGGGCATGGCGCTGGGTTGTACTGTTTTATACTTGCTTAACGTGCCAAAAATAGGAAAGCGGGAGAAGAAACCAGCTGTTGCGCCTGCTCTTTTGCACCGGAACGCTTCCTGCCGAACAAAATTTGCCTTAAATCGGCCGCAGGTGTTGGCAATGGGCGTTTGTAGTTCTAACTTTAAAGCTTCTGACCGGTAGCGTCCCGGCCCCGAACAGGTGATCCGAGTGAGGCTGCAACCGGCTCAGAGCGAAACATTCACCCTTAACGACTAACACTAAACCAACCCATGACCGAATCTAGCGCTCCGCTGATTACGAATGAGGCCGTGGTGCTGGGCATCCTGCTCGTCATCCTGGCTATCGTCTTTCAAACCTCCGCCAGTTCCAACCGCTTTTGGCTTAAGTTTTACAAGGTAGTGCCGTCGGTGCTGCTGTGCTACTTCCTGCCGGCCCTGCTCAACACGTTTAACATCATCTCAGGCGAAACCTCGCAGCTGTACTTTGTGGCCTCGCGCTTCTTTCTGCCTGCCTCGCTTATCCTGCTCACCCTCAGCATCGACTTTAAGTCGCTGCGCATGCTGGGCAGCAAAGCGGTGATCATGTTCTTTGCCGGTACGGTAGGGGTGATGCTGGGCGGCCCGCTGGCGCTGTTCCTGGTCGGCTCTGCCTTTCCGGATGTGCTGTACACCGGGACCGATGAAGTATGGAAAGGCCTGTCCACGATCTCCGGAAGCTGGATAGGCGGCGGCGCAAACCAGGCGGCCATGCTGGAGGTTTTCGGTGCGAGCAAGGAAGCCTTTGGGCAGATGATTGCGGTAGACGTGCTGGTGGCCAACGTGTGGATGGGCTTCCTGCTGTACTGGTCGCAGAAGCCGGAGAAGATCGACAAGCTGCTGAACGCCGATAGTCGCCCGATCAGGGAGCTGGAGGAGCGCCTGGAGGGCCTGCAGGCGGGCAAGCGCGTTATCCCTACCGCCACTACCACCATGATCGTGCTGGGGGTTGCGTTTGGCTTTACAGGGCTGTCGCATTTCCTGGCCGATATCATTGCGCCGTACTTTGCCGAGAACTTCCCGGCGCTGGAAACCTACTCTATCACCAGCGGCTTTTTCTGGCTGGTGATCCTTGCCACCACGGCCGGGCTGGTGCTTTCGTTTACCAAAGCCAGTGAGCTGGAGAGCTATGGCGCCTCGCGCTTCGGCACCGTTTTCCTGTACTTCCTGGTGGCCACCATCGGCATGAGCATGGACCTGGCCGCTGTGCTGGATAACCCGAAGCTGTTCCTGGTGGGGGCGCTCTGGATCATCTTCCACATCATCATTATGCTGGTGGTGGCGCGTATTATCCGGGCACCTTTTTTCTATGTGGCGGTGGGCAGCCAGGCCAACATCGGCGGGGCAGCCTCTGCACCAATCGTGGCGGTGGCCTTCAACAAGTTTCTGGCGCCGGTGGGCGTGCTGCTGGCCGTGCTCGGGTATGCCGTGGGCACCTATGGCGCTTACCTCTGCGGGCTGATGCTGCAGTATGTATGGAACATGCTGGCCTAGGCAAGTATAGCTTACATGAATCGGCCCCGCCAGGAGATCGTTATCTTCTGCCGGGGCCGGTTTGTTTTGGAGCTTCTGTGGATGAGTATGATAAATTCTCTTGGTGTGTGCAATTTTTTTTTGCGCTAACTGCCGCTGCTTTCTGCTACTTGGAATGAGCTATACTTTCTGGCTGTTGTTCATCCTTCAGGTTCGCTTCTGCTAAGTTTCACTTCTAGCTTTGGTGCGCTCCCGGCCGCGGGGCCTCGTCTTCCCGCATCGCGCTGTGTATCTTTCCTGCCTAACGGCTGCCGCTCGCGCGGCACCGGAAAGCTACAAGGCGCTCAACGGAAAGACTGGGATCATTTCCAATAGCCACGGCTGACGGAGCTTCTGCCAAGCCCCCTTTGAAAGGGGTAGAGAGATAAGCGTGCGCTTCAATCAACCGTTAGGAAGCTTCAAATTGCACATCACAGCTTGTGTTAGTTTCAAGAAGTAACTGCTACAAATACTTTTGGTACAGGTTGTAAAGTACGATTTTGTCTTTTGCCGTCAGCACCGTGTCTACCTCGTGTTGGATAAAGTGCAGCTTAAACGCCTTGATGGCGGCTGGCATGTCGCGGGTATCGTAGCCAATGATGCGGAGCGCGTCCTTGGGGTTAAAGTGAGGAGGAATGGTGGAAACAGAGTCGGTCGGCTGCAGTATAAGCGCAGGTTTTGTGCCGGTGCTGTCGAGAACCGTGATCGGCGCGGCCGGCTGCAGGTACTTCTCCACCACCCCCTCGTCGTACCACAGGCCGTACCCGGCATCCGCCAGTTTCTTCCACGGGAAGGTGCGGTTCGGGTCGTTCTTGCGCGTCGGGGCAATGTCAGAGTGGCCTATGAAGTTGGCGGCCGGGATGCCGTGCGTCTCCTTCAGCATGGCAAGTACGTCCAGCAGGCTGTTGATCTGCTCCTCCGAAAAAGGCTCCAGCCCGTTGTTGTCCAGCTCAATGCCGATGGAGGAGGAGTTCAGGTCCCGGTCGTTGCCCCAGCGGCTGTTGCCCCCGTGCCAGGCGCGCAGGTTGTCGTTCAGCATGTGGTATACTTTGCCGTCGCGGCCGATCACATAGTGCGCGCTCACCTGGGTCTTCGGCATCGTAAACGTCTTGAGCGTGTGGTCGGTGGAGTTCTGCGCCGTGTGGTGAATTACCACGAAGTTAGGGCGCCGCATGCTGAAGTTGGTGGTGCCCACCCAGTAATCCCCCTGCTGCAGGCGCTCCTCGCCTGGGATAGTGGCCGGAACTGTGCGGAGCTGCCTGGCGTAGGTCTTCAGCTGTTTCTTGTGCGCTTTGTTGGTGCTGGCATAAGGGTTTTTGGTACAGGCGGTAAAGCTGGCGCTCGCCAGCAGCAGGGCAAAAAAAGCAGTAGCGGTATACTTCATATTGGTTGTTTTGGGTGATTTTTCAGAACATTAAACTTGCCGGATTTTCGGCACAGATGCAAGTTTAGACACTGAATAATAGCCGTACTGGAATATAAATGTTCTTAGAAGTTTCCGAAAAGGTTTGATTTTGTCGCGCGGCTGCTTTTACCTTTGTGGCATCTTTATGCAAGATTTATAAAGAAGAGGGGAGAGAGCAGGCTCAGCGAACCTCTAGCAACCACGGCCGCGGCCGTAAAGGTGCTAACACCTGCCCAGTTTGGGACCTATAAATTTAACCTCATGCACCTGTTACACCAGCTTTCCGCTATTCTTTTCCGTGCCTTTACCGCAACGCCTGTGCGCGCCTGCTACTGTTGTTACTGCTGTTGAGGGTAAGCCTTTTCTTCGGTCACTGAACCGCACCCCGTCGCTTTTCTGCAGGGGATAAAACTAACTGTACATTCTTTTCATTAACCGGGCGTGGCTGCTGCAAGTACTTGGTACCTGCTCCTGCCTTTCGCTTTCATCTATACATGCAACATATTCAGAAAACAGGGGGATGGGCCCTTGTGCCTTTCCTGGTGTTTGTGCTTACCTTCCTGGGGGCAGGCATCCTTTTAAATGATTTTTATGCACTTCCTGCGCCTGTGGCCGTTTTGCTGGGCATTGTTTCGGCCTTTTTTATACTTCGTGGTTCTACGGAGGCGAAAGTGGCGGCGCTTATCCGGGGCTGCGGCGACTCCAAGATCGTTACCATGTGCCTGATCTACTTGCTGGCAGGCGCGTTTGCCACGGTAACAAAGGCCGTGGGCGGGGTAGACGCCACCGTTAACCTGGGCCTCAGCGTGCTGCCGGTGCAGTACCTGGCGCTGGGCGTGTTTCTGCTGGCGGCTTTCCTTTCCACGGCGACAGGAACTTCGGTCGGTGCCATTGTGGCGCTGGGCCCGATTGCGGTAGGGCTGGCAGAGCAAAGCCATACGTCGCTGCCCTTGCTTTTGGGAGCCTTGCTGGGCGGCGCGATGTTCGGCGATAACCTCTCGTTTATCTCCGACACCACGATTGCCGCCACGCAAACCCAGGAGTGCAGCATGCGCGATAAGTTCAGGGTAAATATTTTGATTGCAGGCCCGGCGGCCTTGGTAACCATAGGGTTGCTGCTGTTTACAGGCTGGAACACGGCCGGAACGCCGGAAAACCTGCTGCCTGAGCTGCACGCCGCTTCTTTCTGGCAAATAGCGCCTTACCAGCTTGTGATTGTGCTGGCCGTGTCCGGTGTGAACGTGTTCGTTGTGCTGACGGTCGGCACCCTGGCGTCCGGGGCGGTTGGGTTGGCAACGGGGCACCTGGAGGTGCTGTCGTTCGGCCGCAGCGTGTACGAAGGCTTTACAGGCATGATCGAGATTTTCCTGCTTTCCATGCTCACAGGCGGCCTGGCTCAGATGGTGAACGAGGCAGGCGGAATTGCCTTCCTGCTGCAGCGCGTGAGCAAAGCCACCCGCGGTTTCCGCTCTGCGCAAACAGGCATACTGGCGCTGGTAGGCGGCACCAATACGGCCATCGCCAACAACACGGTCTCTATTGTGGTCACGGGGCAAGTGGTGAAGGAGGTGAGCCGGAAATACAGCATCGATAAGCGCAAAACCGCAGCGCTGCTTGACATCGCTTCGTGCGTGGTGCAGGGCCTGTTGCCGTACGGCGCGCAGATCCTGATCCTGCTCAGCTTTACCGAGGGGCAGCTGAGCTTCCTGGACCTCTGGGCCTCCGCCTGGTATCTGTACCTGTTACTGCTGTTCAGTTTGGTGGCTATCTACACACCACTCGTGGACAGGTTTTTGGCCAGGCAGCCTGCCGCTGCGCCCGCTGTGGCGGCATAACGCATAAACACGCATTACTCTCACCTTAAATACATCCGCAACTATTCTAACTTTACTAACCTTACCAAAAAAGGGAGACAAGCTTTGTCTCCCTTTTTTTATCAGATCAGGCCCCGTGCTTTTAGCTCCAGGTATTTGTTGATGGTGTTCACCGTCAGGTCCTGGGGTGGGGTGAGGATGGTGTGGATGCCGTGCTGGCGCAGTACCTTTACCACTTTTCGCTTATCATAGCTGAACTTCTGCGCGATGGCCTTGGTGTATACTTGCGCTGTGTTGGTGGCAGGCCGGCGCAGCACCTCATGCAGCTCGGTGTTTTCAAAGAAGATGACCACCAGCAGGTGGTGCCGGGCCAGGGCGCGGAGGTATGGGAGCTGGCGTTCTGCACCGTTGAGGGTTTCAAAGTTGGTGAACAGCAGGAGCAGGCTTCGCTGTTTCAGGGAGTGGCGCACCGTGGTGTAGAGGCGCTCGTAGTCTGTTTCCTGGTAGAGGGTTTTCTGGTTGTAGAGCAACTCCAGAATACGGCGCAACTGGTTTTCTTTGCGCTGTGCCGGGAGTATGTTGCTGATCTTGTCGGAGAAGGTGATGACGCCGGCCTTGTCCTGCTTTTTGAGGGCGATGTTGGAGATAACGAGAGAGGCGTTGATGGCGTAGTCCAGCAGGGTGAGTTCCTCGAAGGGCATCTGCATCACCCGTCCCTTGTCGATCAGGCAGTATACCTGCTGCGACTTCTCATCCTGGTAGCTGTTCACCATTAGGTCGGCTTTGCGCGCCGTGGCTTTCCAGTTGATCGTCCGCTGGTCGTCGCCGGCGACGTAGGGGCGTACTTGCTCAAACTCGGAGCTGTGGCCCATGCGGCGCACTTTTTTTACCCCCACCTCATGGAGCCTGTTGGATACGGCCATCAGCTCGTACTGCCGCATCTGCACAAAAGATGGGTACACCGGCACCTCCTGGTCCTGCGCGAACCTGTAGCGCCGCTTCACAAGCCGCAGCGGGCCCATCGCAAACACGTTGATCGCGCCGAAGCTGTAGCTGCCCCGTTTGGTTGGCCGCAAAGTATACAGGATAATGTGCGTGCGGCCCTTCGGGATCTGTGCCTGAAACAGCGTGTCGCGCTTCTGGAACTGGAAGGGCAGCTCGTCAATCACCTCCGTGCGCACCGCAAAGCTATACCTGTTCTCGAGGTACAGGTGTATTTCGTTATCGCTGCCGTTGGAGAGCTTCTCCTGCATGGAGCGGCTGGCATGCATCCCGGCTTTGTTGCTGTAGAGCATGAGCAGGTCCACGAGGGTGAGCAGCAGCAAAACCGCAGTGCCGACCTTGGCAACCACCAGTAGCACCGGCACAAAAAACGCCACCACAAAAAGGCACACCAGCGCAGCCAGGTTCAGGTACAGGCGGTTTGTAAAGTATAAACTGCGGATAAAAGCCACTAGCGCGGTACCTCTATTTTCTGAACGATCTGTTTGATGACCTCATCCGGCGTGATGCCCTCCATCTCACGCTCCGGCGTCAGCAGGATGCGGTGGCGCAGCACCACCGGGGCCAGCTCCTGCACTTCCTCCGGCGTCACGAAACCGCGGCCGCGCAGGGCCGCCATTGCTTTGGCGCTGTTGAGCAGGGCAATGGAGGCACGCGGCGAAGCGCCCAGGTAAAGCGACCTGTTCACCCGCGTTTCCCCGATGATCTGGGCGATGTATTCGATCAGTTTCCGATCCAGGTGCACGGCCTGCACGGCTTTTCGCAGCTCCAGCAGTTGCGCTGCCGATAGCACCGGCTGTACCCGCTCCAGGTCTTTCCTGAGCGCAGCGCCTTTGTGCTGCAGCTCCAGTATCGCCACTTCCTCCTCCAGGCTTGGGTAATCTACCAGCACCTTAAACATAAAACGGTCCAGCTGCGCCTCGGGCAGGCGATAGGTTCCTTCCTGTTCAATCGGGTTTTGGGTAGCCAGCACCACAAAGGGCGCAGCCAGGGGATACACACGGCCATCGTGGGTAATGTGCTGCTCCTCCATCACCTCAAAAAGCGAGGCCTGTGTTTTGGCAGGGGCGCGGTTGATTTCGTCAATCAGAACGATGTTCGCGAAGATCGGCCCCTGCTTGTACTCGAAGGTGGCGCTGCCGGGGTGAAAGACAGAGGTGCCCAGCACATCGGAGGGCATCAGGTCCGGCGTGAACTGTATGCGGCTAAAATCCACCTGCACGGTGCGGGCCAGCAGTTTTGCCGTCAGTGTTTTGGCGATGCCGGGCACGCCCTCAATCAGCACATGCCCTTCGGCAAGCATGGCCACCAGCAACAGCTCGATAAGTTTTTCCTGCCCCACAATAATCTGGCGGAGCTCCTGCTTTATACGTTCGGTGGCTGTGCGCAGGGCCGTATAATCTGTTTTGTTTTCCTGGGTGGCGGTGAGTAGGTCTTCTTGCATAAGCTATACCGGGGCTTGTGGCCCAAAGGAGGTTTGTCTGTGAAATTCTTCTAAATAACTATTCAGCATCAAAAGTGTCTGGTCGCTGAGGGCATCGCTGCGGTGGATGCTGTCGATAAGGTTAAACAGCTTGCCGACCAGCTCTTCGCTGGCGCCGGACTTGCTGATGACCCGCTCCCGCAGCTCCGCATCCTGCTCGTTGGTTTGAATGTGATAGTTCAGGCGCAGGTGCTCCAGGAAATAGGCGATTTTTTTCTCGGCGATGTTCTTGTGGCTGCCCTGGTTAAAGTATAAACTGCTGATGGCCTGCACGAAGTCCAGCGTGGTATTGCGGAGCGGCTCCAGCACCGGAATGACGCGCTGCGTGCGTTTGCTCTGGAACAGCAGGAAAAGCGCCAGCGTCAGCAGCGCCAGGTAGTAGGCCCAGGTCAGGGGCTCGTGGCGCATTAGCACCCGGAACACGGACTGGTCCTCCGGCCGGCCCTGGTTCTGGTACTCATCCCACAGCACCGGCTGCACCGGCAGGTAGGAGAGGGCCGTGGCGGCGTAACCGCTCTGGTTCAGGGTCAGGAGCTGGTAGTTGGAGAAAGCCAGTGGGACGGAGCTGAGGTAAAAGCTCCCTTTGCCATAGGGCAGCCTTGCCAGGTTTGGCAGGCCCGCCTTGTTTTTGCCCAGTACCGTATACCTGGCGGGTTTCTCCAGGCGCAGGAAACGGGCGTTGTTGTTCGGCGGGAAAGTATACACCTGCTGCTGCTGGCCGGTAAAGAAAAAGGCGGTGGAGTCGGGGGAGGTGGTGTTGAGGAAGGCGGTGCTGAAGTGCAGCGTGTCCTGCAGTTCATCCGTAAACTCCTCCGCGGCGATAAACACCTGGTTCCCCCGGGCTACAAAGTCCAGCAGCCGGTCTATGTCCAGACTATCCGCCGTAAAAAACTTGCTTACAAAAACGTAGTTGCCGTGAAGGGTGCTGTCCTGCAGCAGCGTGTAAACCGGCTCCCGCACGGGCTGGATTCGCTGGCCCGGGAAAAGGCCGGGCAGCAGCTCGTACAAGGCGAAGGTGCCGTACGGGATTTTGTCTTCGCGCGAGAAGGTCTGCGACCAGTCCACCTGTTTCGGGCGGAAGTACTCCAGCAGCACCAACGCTCCGAAGAGCAGCACGATCAGGGCGATATATCTGCGGTAGCCTTTCATGCGTGCTGCTTTACGCGTGCGTCAAACTGTTGAAACTCGGCTTGTGCCGAGGCAAAGAACTCCTGCCCCAGCCCCGCTCCGCCGTACCACACGTACTCAAACATGCCCGTGAGCTGTTCAAACTCCTGGCGGATGGCGGCGGGTTTAATCTCTGCTATGTAGCTGCGGTTTGTTTTCCCGGGTTGCCAGTTTATCAGCCCCAGGTCTGTGAGCTGTTTCAGGCTTTGCAGGTAGAGCAGGCGCACAGCCTTGCGGTAATTCTGCTGTGCCACGGCTTCCTCCAGCAGGGCGACCATGTCCATCTCATGGATGTTCTCGTCCAGCACCTCGTACGGGGTGGCTATACTTGCTGTTTTCCTCCCGAACAGGCTGCCGATGTCCACGTGCTGCATTTTCACGACGAGGTATACGATGGCCGCGGCGATAGCCAGGTAAATGAGCACCTGCCACAGCCCGCTGGCGCTGCCCCGGTAAAACACCTCCTCCAGCCATTGTTGTAAGCGACGCTTCAGCCGCTCCCAAAACGTGTTGGCCGGGCGGGCTTCCTCGTAGTACTCAAAGTCCTCATTGGCGCGCAGCTCCTCCAGCTTTGCCTGGTCGAAGCGGCGCATTACTTCGGGGGAGAGGCTTACAGCGGTGCTGTCTTGCGCAAGGGCATGCGCTGCCGGGCCAAAGCTCAGCAGCAGGCAAAGTATAAGCTTGGTAAAGAAGAAGTGCCTAATACGCTCCCTCATTCGCGCTTGTGTTCAGGTCGTTGCGGCCGATCAGGTCCACCTGCTCCAGCAGACCGATGCCGTCCTTCTGCTCCACCAGGTTGAAGTACTGGAAGCCCAGCGCGATCATGGAGATGGTATAGGTGAAGGTGGTCAGCACTGTAGACAGCGCGTTGGCGGCCACCAATAGCACATCGCTCTCGGTGCCCGGCACCTGCAGCGCCTTCAGTACCAGGACCACTCCCAGCGGAAGGGCGGCCAGCCAGGCAACAACGCTCTGGATAATGCCCGCCACGATGATAAGGCCAAAAGTGGCCCACCAGTTGCTCTTTACAAGGTAAAAGCAGCGCTCCACCGTGTCGATAAAGCCGGTCTCCTCGCGCACCATCACGATGAGGAAAAGGGAGAGCACCACGCCCAGGTAGAGGCCCAGGCCGAAAAGAAACACGCTTAGGAAGCTCACCACACCGATCGCTAAGCTGGAGTAAGTGGCCTGCAGCAGGTTGTTTTTAAGGTGATGCCACACGGCGGCCGGGGTTACCTCGCCTTCCTCATCCATGTAGGCCACCATGTAGCTGTACACCGTCAGGGCGACCACAATGTAGCAGAAGAAGGTGAAAAACAGCATGATGATGTAGTTCAGGGAAGTCACCTGGTTAAAGAAGTTATACTCACCCATCGTCTCCATCTCATACGCCCCTCCGCCTGTCAGCGTCTTTAGCATGCGCGATTGGTAGAGGCCCGAGAAGAGGCCCGTCAGCAGCGCCACCGGTGTCACGTAGAGCAAAATGGCCTTGCCAAGCGGTTTAAAGTTCTGTTTGATAAAGGCAAAGGTGGCATTCAGCTTATCCCCGAAATCCCTTTCCTGTCTTAAGTTAATTTTCTGGTCGGTCTGTAACATGTTGCTTGTGCAGTGAACCTGGGTAAAGTATAAAGTAGTAGATGATAAACGCTGCTGAGGCAAGTATAATAAAGAGGCTGAGCGCCAGCGGCATATCGGTATGGCGCGTCACAAAGCCCTCCAGAAAGCCAGCTGCCATAAATATCGGTACCAGGCCTACCGCAATTTTGAGCCCCTGTCTGGCCCCCCGCTTAAAGGAGTGCAGGCGGGAGTAGGTCTTCGGGAAAAGCAGGCTGTTGCCCATCACAAAACCGGCGCAACCGGCAATTACGATCGCCGAAATCTCCAGCGTGCCGTGAATCCAGATGGTGAGCGCAGAGGTGAGCAAGAGCCCCTGTTTGTAAAAGAAGTACTGAAAGGCTCCCAGCATCACCCCGTTCTGAAACAGGACCCAAAACGTGCCGATGGAGAAGAATACCCCCAGCACAAAGGCCATAAAGGCCACTTTTATGTTGTTAAAGGTGATGAACAGGAACATCTCTGCTTCCCCTTCACGCTTGTAAACGGCCATCGGGTCTCCGTTGCGGATGTTCTCCAGCGTCATGTTTACGTAGCTGTCGCCAAGTATGAGCCGTACAAAGGTGTCATCCAGCGCGGCAGAGAGCGCCCCGATGCTACAAGCCACGGCAAACACCAGAAAAGCGTAGAGCAGCTGGCGGTGGTGCTGCCGGAAAAGGAAAGGCAGTTCATACTTCCAGAAGCGGAGGAAGCGGTTCTGGCTTTCTTTTTTGTTCTTGTAGATCGCCTGGTGTGTGCGGCCGGCGAGAGCGTTGAGGTAACTGGTAGTGTCAGACTCCGGGTAGAAGGTGCGGGCATAGGCCAGGTCGTCGGTAAGCTCTATGAACCTGTCTGCCAGCGCGTCAGGGCTGCTGGTCTTCTCGGTTTCGTAGGACTTCCACTTAAGTTTGTTTTTTCGGATAAAGGCTGCCTCGCGCACAGGTACTGTGTTTTGTACTGAACCAAATATATGTATATTGTGATGTAAAAAAAATGAAAGCAAACTTATTTTAGATAAAATGAATACCATTAAAATCCGGACTACCCAGCATGTGGAGGTGGCGTATCCTGTGGCCAGTGTGGGCGATCGCATCGTGGCCCACCTGATAGACCTGGTGGTGTATTTTGTATGGTGCGTGATGTGGGCCATCGTGAAGGAAATGACCGATATGGTGGGGGAAGTCTTTCTTGCCATCGTCGTGATGCTTCCCATCGTGTTTTACCACTTGTTATGCGAGATCTTCCTGCACGGCCAGAGTATAGGAAAAATGGCCCGCGACATAAAAGTGGTGAAGCTGAACGGGGAGGCTCCCTCAATAGGGGATTACCTGCTGCGCTGGGTGTTCCGCCTCATCGATACCACCATCTCTCAGGGCTTTGTCGCCGTTGTCACCATTGCCGTGAGCAACAAGGGCCAGCGCCTCGGCGACATGGCGGCCGGTACCAGCGTGATCAGAATGCGTGCCGTACGCAGGCGGGAGGCCGTAGCGGTGAACATCGAGGAGGGGTACCAGGTCCGCTTCCCCGAAGTGCACCTGCTCACCGATACGGATGTAGCGCTAATCCGAAAGCTCCTTTTTAAAGCGGAAAAGTATCATAACTATGAGCTGCTCGAGAAGATGGCGGAGCGGGTAAAGGAAATTACGGGCATCCAGACCGATATGGCAGAGTGGGAGTTTCTGCAGACAGTTGTGAAAGACTACCACCATTACACCCACGGGGATATAGTGGTATAGCTAAGAAGTGAATGCCGCATAAGCTAACACGGCAGCAACGGAAGTATGGCCCTCCGGCTCAGTCGGGTGCAAGGCTCCGCACCATTGATAGCCACACGTGTGAAGGCCAGCGCCAGATGGATAGGTGTGAAGAAACAAAAAGCCCCGGCTACGTTACAGTAACCGGGGCTTTCTGTTGATACGCTTCAGCGCTTAAAGCTGCGGCTGTTTTTTAACGGAGGCTAACTGCTGCTTCAGTTCCTCTACGCGGTTCAGCTCGGTTTGCAGCTCGCGCTTTATTTTAAGCTCGCGCTCGCGGGCACTTTTCTTGTATTCATTCAGCTCCAGCTCCATCTCGTCGGAGGCTTTGCGCTTTTCGTTGGCTACTATCTTGCTGCTTCTGTGCTGTACCAGCATCACGCCCAGGGCAATCAGCAGGGCGATGATAATGCCGCTGTTCAGGAGCACGTAGAACTGCTTGGGTATGTCAATGCCCAACACAGCGATATGGGTGATGTCGTGCATGCTCTGCTGAATCTCAGCCTCTTTCTGCTCCATGCTTTGCTTCATGGCCTGCAGCTGCTGCTCCTGGGCAGCTACATCCTTGCGGGCCTCCTGTAGCTTCTTGTCGGCCTCTGCCTCAAAGTTGTCCAGCTTTTTGTCTTTGGCAGCTACCGTCTCCTGCACGCTTTTCCAGAAAGCCTCCAGGGTGTTGATCTTCACTACCTTGTAACCCTGCCAGCTGTTGGAGTTGTTTTTCAGGTTGTTAAATTGCTGTTCCAGCTTGTTGGTTGCAGGTGCTTTTTCTGCGGCAGTACCTTGTGCCTGTACGGCGGAAACAGTGCACATAAGCGCCAGGGAGAAAAAGAGTGCCTTCATAATGTAAAATTTTGGTTTGGACTAATTTTAGTTTACTGATGCGGGGCATCCGGCAGGTGAAGATACGCAATTATACCTTTTGGAGCACAGAAACCTTAAAGGGTTAACCAGCAAACAGGTGTATTATTGTAAAAACCTGCTAAAAATTAACCTGCCGCAGCTCTACACCGAACAGAAGTATGGCAAAAGCAAGTTCATTGTGTGGAAAGTTTCCACAGGTAGCGGGCTTTACCCCTTCGTGCCGCGCACAGAGGTCTGGTGCTAGTGCTGCAGAATGGCTAGGATCGCAAAGATATTGATCACCCAAAGCATCCAGCTGATCTCGTTGCGCTTGCCGGTCACAAGCTTCAGGGCCGTCCAGCACAGGAAGCCCCAGATAATGCCCTGCGTAATGGAGTAGGTAAAGGGGATGAGCACCATGGCCAGGAAAGCAGGGATGGCGTCATCCATCTTAAACCAGTCTATTTTGGTTACCGGCCGCACCATAAAGGCCCCCACCAGCACCAGCGCCGGCGCGGTGGCAATCGGGGGAATCATGGAAAGCAGCGGCGCCAGGAAAAGGAACGGCAAAAAGAGCGCCCCGCCCACAACCGCTGTAAGCCCGGTGCGGCCGCCCATTTCTATGCCCACCGCAGACTCCACGTAAGCCGTTCCGGGGCTGGAGCCCACCAGGCCCGCCAGTGTGGTGGCTACGGCATCGGTCGTGAGGGAGCGCTGCACGTTTTGCGGCTCCCCGTTTTCGTCCATGAGGTTGGCGGCCTCGGCCAGCCCCACAAACGTGGAGACACTGTCAAACATATCCGTGAACACAAAGGCGAAGATCACCGGCACAACCGAAAGCTTAAACGAATTGATCAGGTCCAGCTGGAACAGGAGGCTGAAATCTGGTGCAGCCACAAGGCCCTGCCAGGTGATGAGCGGGGCCAGGTCCGTGCCCCACCAGCGGCCGATCGGGTAGGAGGCCAGGGTGGTGAAGAGGATGCCCAGCAGGATGCCCCCTTTCACGTTGCGGACGATGAACACCGCCGTTAAAAGCAGCCCGGCCAGGAAGGTAAGCAGGGCAGGGGTCATGGGGCTGATGCCGATGATAGTGGAAGGGTTAGCCACGATGAATTTTGCGTTGGCAAAGCCGATAAGCGTGATGAACAAGCCGATGCCGGCGGCAATGGCGTAGCGCAGCGGCTTGGGAATTGCCCGCACAATAAGCGTGCGCACGTTAAAAAGGGAAAGCAGGAGAAACACGACGCCCGACCAGAACACCGCCCCCAGTGCCACCTGCCACGAGATCCCCATGCCCAGCACGGCCGAATAGGTGAAGAAGGCGTTCAGCCCCATGCCGGGGGCAACCAGAATGGGGTTGCGCGCATAGAAGCCCATCATAACGCTGCTGAAAAAAGACACCAGCACCGTGGCCGTCAGGACTCCAGAAAAAGGCATGCCCGCCTGGCTCAGGATCGTAGGGTTCACTACAATAACGTAGGCCGTGGCCAGGAAAGAGGAAACGCCCGCCAGCACCTCCGTTTTCACATTTGTGTTGTGTCGATTCAGGTGGAAGTATGACTCCATGTTGCTTTGTGTTGATGTTTAAGAAGGGCCTTCTGAAGAGACAGAAGCAGAGAAGCCCAAAAGTAATAAAAACCTCTGAGTTGGTACGGCTTGCGGCGCTTTATGATAACACGGCCTGCACAATTAAGCCAAGGCAGACGCCAGGACGAACCGCCCTAAAAAGCAACAGCCACAGCGGCTCCTGTAGCGGAGCGGCTGTGGCTGTTAGGAACGTCCATCCGATGCTTATCCGTAGATCTCGTTGAGGAGGCCGGCCAGGCGGATACCCGCCTGCAGTAGGCGCTGCTCTACCAGGTCATAGTTCTCATACGCATAGCGGTAGCTTAATTTCTTGTCTTCCGGCAGGTCGTACATCTGCTCGCGGTAGCTCATCGACTCCTTCGCCCAGTCCCTTACCGACGCAGACTGCCACTGCTTGACCTGCTCTTTGTTCGGCTCGCCCAGGAAGCGCACCACCTCCGTAAAGCTCAGGTTCTTACTGTCGATCATGTCGCTGTCCCACACGCGGTGCAGGTTAGACGGCTGGTAGAACCACTGTACCTTCACCGCGTTGCCACCCTGGTCGTCGTAGCCGCCCACGTGCATCGGCTGGTGGATATCCCCCACCAGGTGCACCAGAAACTTCACGTACTCCTGCTCCTGCTCCTTCGTCAGGTTGCCGGCTTTCAGGGCCTTCGAAACTTCCTCAATCTTGCCGATCACATCCCCGTGCGGGTTTTTCTCCGTCTCTTCGTAAGATTTTCCGTCCGGGATAGTCACCCAGTGCCAGTCATGGGTATGGTCATAGGCATGGTCACTCTTGATATCATCCATCCACACAGAAACCTCTGCCAAGGTGTTCTCTTCCAGGAGTTTCAGAATCTTCTTCTTTGCCTTCTTGCTCAGGTGCTGCTCAGCGACAAGGCCAACGGCGCGGTGTCCGTTCTGGCCCCAGGCAAAGGCCTGGCTGGTAAGCAGTAGGCACAGGAAGAAAACACTTGCTAATTTTTTCATGGCTATACTTAATGGTTGATTGTTGCGATTGCAAAACAACAAAATTTATGCTGAACTGTGTTAGCGCAAATCATTTTTTAGGTGAATTACCGGAAAAAGGGCGCAGCTGTGGCTTTAAGGTCCTCTCTGGAAACCAAAATTGTGTTATGGGTTTAAATTGCCTGCAGCTTTTCGTATTTTAGCAAAAAACGGACAATTGACTATGGATAATGTATATGAAGGAAAGGTAATGTGGTCGCACCTGGATGCCAACATGCACATGCGCCACTCTGCCTACGCCGATTTTGCCGCACAGGCACGTATTGTGGTGCTCGACAGGCTTGGGCTGGACCTGAAAGCGTTTCAGCATTTAAAGATAGGCCCTATCCTTTTTAGGGAGGAGCTGGTGTACCTGCGCGAGGTGGGCATTAATGAGCACCTGAAGGTAACGGTGGAGCTGACCAAAAGCAGAGCCGACGGCTCCCGCTGGTCCATCCGCCACGAAGTATACCGTGCGGACGGGGTAAAAGCCGCCGTGATCAACGTGGAGGGAGCCTGGCTCGACCTGGAGAAACGCAAGCTGGCAAAGCTGCCGCAGGAGCTGGTGGAGCAGTTTAACCGACTGAACAGAAGCGAAGACTACGAAGAGCTAGCGGGCTAAACCGAGTCTGAACCCAAAGCCCTGGCGAGCAGAGGATCATAAGAAAGCGCCGGCAGAGACAGTAAACCTGACTCTGCCGGCGCTTTTTATATGGTAGCGGTTTAAGTTGGGGCTAGAGCCCGCTCTAATCCCGCTTTTTTCGCTGTTTCCGCTCCTGCCGGCGTTTCTTCCAGTTTTCCTTCCACTGCTCAAAAGTCTGGGCGGCTTTGTCGGTAACTTTGTCCAGTACGCGCTCCAGAAAGTTTTCGCGCGGCGGCTCGGCCCGGAAAGACGCACAGTTTAAGCTGGCCTGCAGGCTGGGGGGGAGCGGCTCAAAGTGGCTGTTGTAGTACCCTTTATAAGCCGGGTCGATGGCGATGCGGCGGATAAAGTCTCCCCAGATCGGCAGGGCCGTGTGTGAGCCCTGCCCCAGCGCCAGCGTCCGGAAGCGCACTTCCGGGCTCTCGCCACCAACCCAGACGCCGGTTACCAGCTGCGGCGTTATTCCGATAAACCATCCGTCGGCGTGCTCCTGGGTGGTGCCCGTTTTTCCGGCGATATCCATTTTCAGGCCGAACTGTGAGCGCAGTTTGGCGGCACTGCCCTCTTCCACCACGCCCTGCATGAGGTGCAGCATTAAGGCGGCCGTTTTCTCCGAAAGTACCTTTTTCGCTCCCTCTCCCGCACGGTGCTCACGCAGCACCTTGCCATCCCGGTCGGTGATCTTCTGGATGTACACCGGGTCCACCTGATAGCCGCGGTTGGCGAAGGTGGCATAGGCGGTCACCATCTCCAGCAGCGATAGGTCGGCGGTACCGAGGGCCAGCGAAGGCACCTCCGGAAGGTCTGAGCTGATGCCCAGGCGGTGCGCCATGGCCACGGTTTTGCGCACGCCCGCCTTCATGATGAGCTGAGCCGACACCGTGTTAACGGAGTGCGCCAGGGCACCGCGCATGGTATACTCGCCGCCGTACTGCTCTGAGGCATTGCGTGGAGACCAGTTATCATACTCCGGGTAAGTAATGCGCTCATTCGGGAAGTAGTCGCAGGGTTGCAGGCCCTTTTCCAGTGCGGCAGCGTACACAATGGGCTTAAAGGTAGAGCCCACCTGGCGCTTGGCGCGCACATGGTCATACTTAAACACGTGGTGGTTTATGCCGCCGACCCAGGCGCGCACGTACCCCGAGTGTGGCTCCACGGATAACAGGCCCGTGTTCAGGAAGCGCTGGTAATAGGCGATGGAGTCCAGCGGGCTCATGGTCTTCTTGTCGGTGCCGCCCCAGGCATACACCTGCATCGGCACCGGCTCCCGGAACGCGGCGGCAATATCGGCCTCCGATTTTCCTGCCTCCTTCATTTTTCTGTAGCGGTCGGAGCGCTGCATGGCCACCTGTAACACATTGGAGCTCCGGCCCCAGGGTGCCCGCCCGCGCCAGTGCGCGTCGAACTGTTTCTGCAGTTGCGCCATCTGCTTGCGCACGGCCGCTTCGGCATGGCGCTGCATGCCGGCATCAATGGTGGTATAGATCTTCAGCCCGTCGGTGTAGAGGTTGTAGGTTTCCCCGTTTCCCTTTTTCTTGCCGGCGGCCCACTCCACCAGCTCCTGCCGTAGCTGCTCCCGGAAGTAGGGTGCAATGCCGTCGTTGTGGGTGGTGTAGTTATAGTCGAGTTGTAGCGGCAGCTGTTGCAGGGAGTCGGCCTGGGCGGGGCTGAGAAATTCATACTTGGCCATCTGCGCCAGCACCACGTTACGGCGCGTTCTGGAGCGCTCCAGGTGCAGGCGCGGGTTATAGGTGGTGGTGGCTTTCAGCATTCCAATCAGCACGGCGGCCTCCTCGGGCTTCAGTGAGTCGGCGGAGGTGTTGAAGAAGCGGTGGGAGGCGCGCTCAATACCGTACAGGTTGCCGCCCATGGGCACGGTGTTCAGGTACAGCTCCAGTATTTCTTCTTTGGAGTACAGGCTCTCCAGCTTCCGGGCGATGATCATCTCGCGCAGCTTGTTGACGGGCATGTCCCAGAGCCAGTAGTTCTTACGCGGGTACAGGTTCTTGGCCAGCTGCTGGCTCAGCGTGCTGCCGCCGCCGGAGCTCTCGTTCTGCATCAGCAAAGACTTTATAAAAACGCGGGCCAGGCTGCGTGCATCTACGCCGCTGTGCTCATAAAAGCGCACGTCCTCTGTGGCAATCAGGGCATCTATGGCGGCAGGGGAGATGTCGGCAAACTTGACGTTGGTCCGGTCCTGGATGTAGTAGCGGCCCAGCAGCACGCCATCGGCCGAGTAGACTTCCGAGGCGGTGTTATTGTGCACCGACTTCAGCTCCTTGGTGGAGGGCATGCCTCCCAGAAAGCCAGCGTAGACGGCGAAGTAGAAGAGGACCAGCACCAGAACCCCGAAGAGCGCCAGCTTGTAAAAGGCCCTGAGCAGGAACCTGTAGTCAGAGCGGCTGCGGCTCTCCTGCCACTCGGCCCATTTCTGCTGCCAGTAGGTGCGGGTGAACTTGGGTTTCTGGCTCTGCCAGAAGGCAGACAGCTCGCCGTGCACCAGCCGCACAAAGGGCGCCATTATTTTGGTGATGATGAATTTTAGTATCTTATTCAGCGTACGCCTCATATTCTGTGTTCGTGCCTGGTTTGCTGCCGCAGCGGTGATGGTGGCGAAACATGCAAACGAGTAAAGTGCAAATTTGGGTGCAACGCCTGTCAATTAGCAAAGCCTGTGCCATTGCCCACGCGCTCCGGTGCTGCAAAGGTAAAGTATAATTCTTTACCTTTGCAGCGATGCTCTGTACCCGTACTATCCGACGCCACTGGCTTAAGTACCCGCTGATGTGGGTGATGCTGTTTTGGGCCCTGACCATGCCGGGGCACGAGGTGATGGTATACGATTACCTGGTGCAGGGCTCCGTCGCCAGCTCTGTTTTGCGCCTCGCGCCCGCCCATGTGCAGGAAAACGAGCAGGCTGTAAAACCGCAGCCGGTACAGGTCTTCGATCACGCCGAGTCGGCCCCCGTGCTGGTGGTGAAGCAGGTGCTGCAGGCGGTAAAGCTGCTGTTGCTGCCCCTTTTTGCCGCCCTTGCCCGTAATGCCGAGCCGGTTTATACTTGCCCGGTTACCGCTGCCGAGCTGCTGGAGCAGGTGCTGCCTGCCTCCATACTTCCCAACGCGCCCTAGCTTTTTGGTATTGCCTTTTCTCTGGTTAAGCCGGCTTCGCCTGAAGCCGGCAGTGCTTTCCTGCGCGCGCCGGAGAAATCCTTCAGCCCCTGTTTCGGGGCAATCTTTTTTTTACTATTCCTGTACCGGCGGCGCTGGCTAAGGCGCTGCTGTAACACATTGTTTATACTTTTCAGCTATGGCAGAACTGTCTGTTATTACTTCTATACTTGCTATGACAGGCCTTCTGGTGGGCCTGTTCTCCCCAAGGCGTAGCCTGTGGTGGTACTATGGCGTGCCTAGCCGGGGCGCTGTACTGCGTATTTACCTGTTGGTGCTACTGCTCTCTTTTCTGGTGCATGCTGTAAGCAAGGGAGTTTAACGTAAAGGAACATGCGGCTGCGGCCGTATTACAGCTCAAAACCATCACTTATGAACTTTACAATTGAAGATATCCTTTTAGGCACCTCCATACTGCTCTTCCTGAGTATACTGGTCAGCAAGAGCCTGGGCCGGCTCGGTATTCCGGCGCTGGTGCTGTTCCTGGGTGTGGGGATGCTGGCCGGCTCCGATGGCATCGGCGGCATTTACTTCGACGATTCCCAAACGGCGCAGTCGCTGGGTACCGTGGCCCTGACGCTGATCTTGTTCTCGGGAGGGCTTGATACCAACTGGGCGAGCACGCGCTCGGTACTCTGGCGCGGCGTGACCCTCTCCACGGCCGGGGTGTTGGTTACGGCCCTGCTGGTGGGTGCCTTTGCCTCTTACGTGCTGCACTTTACGCTGCTGGAGGGGGTGCTGCTGGGGGCCATTGTTTCGTCTACGGATGCCGCGGCTGTGTTCTCCATCCTTCGCTCGCGCAACATCGGGCTTAAAAATAACCTGCGCCCCACCCTGGAGCTGGAGTCCGGCAGTAACGACCCCATGGCCTACTTCCTTACCGTCAGCTTTACGTTTTTACTCACCAACCAGGAGGCAAGCCTGTGGGAGCTGGTGCCCTTGTTCTTCCTGCAGATGAGCATCGGGGCCGTGATGGGGGTCGTGATGGGCAACGTGATGGCTTGGACGATCAACCGCATCAAGCTGGGGCAGGAGGGGCTGTACCCTGCCCTGACGCTGGCCATGCTGCTCTTTACCTTCGCCTTCACCAACCTGATCAACGGAAACGGGTTTCTGGCCGTGTACACTTCGGCGGTTATACTGGGCAACAGGAACTTCATCCACAAACGCAGCCTGACGCGCTTTTACGATGGGGTGGCCTGGCTCTCGCAGATCCTCATGTTCCTTACGCTGGGCTTGCTGGTCTTCCCCTCGCAGGTTGTTCCGGTGGCCGGTGCCGGTTTGCTGATCTCGCTGTTCCTGATATTTGTGGCGCGGCCGGCGAGCGTGTTCCTTAGCCTGGCCTTCTTCAACGCCTCCTGGCGCGATAAGCTGTACGTGTCGTGGGTGGGGTTGCGGGGTGCCGTGCCCATTGTGTTTGCCACCTATCCCTTATTGGCGGGGGTAGAGAAGTCGGGGCTGATCTTCAACATCGTTTTCTTTATCGTGCTGACCTCGGTTATGCTGCAGGGCACCACGCTGCAGCTTGTGGCAGACTGGCTGGGGCTGAGCGAAGTGGACGATTCGCTCAAGCGGGTGCAGCTGGGCGAGGAGCTGGGCTACGATGCCAAAAACGAACTGGTGGAGCTGCAGCTCTCCGCGGGAAGCGCCGCTGTTGGCAAGTCGCTGGTGGAGCTGCAACTGCCCAAAAGCTCTCTGATTGTGCTGATAGACCGGGGCGGCAAGTTTGTGACGCCGGTGGGGGCCACGGTATTGCAGGCTTACGACAAGCTGATGGTGATGGTAGACAGCGAGCAGGAGCTAAAACGGGTGAGGGAGCTGTTGGGCTGATTTGATTTTAGCGGCAGTTTCCATACTTCCGAGCACGAATTGGCGCTGCTGTTTGTTCAGTGTGTATGAAATATTTCGTGCCTGAAGATTCGGTGGTGCGCCAGATATGGGGCAAGAGCGACACCATCCTGTTCATATTTGCCGGAGCCTCTGCCGAGTTTGCCCTCAACAAGGCGGTCGACTGGCTTTACTTCACGGGCCGCCTGCCCGCTGATCCGCTCGGCAGGCTGTTCTCCACAGTAGGCTATGCGCGTAAAATCGTGTTCTCGGAGGAAGCGGCAGCGCACCGGGCCATCGACGCCATGGCGGCCATCCATGCCGGGGTGGAGGCAAAGCGCGGCATGTCCATCCCCGACTGGGCTTACCGCGATGTGCTCTTTATGCTGATCGATTACTCCATCCGCGCTTATGAGCTACTCGAGCGCCCGCTGGCGGAGGCGGAGCGTGCAGAGGTGTTCAGCACCTTTAACCGCGTCGGCACCCGCATGGGCATCCGGGGCTTGCCGGACACCTACAGCAAATGGCGCGTGGACCGGGAAAAGCACCTGCAGCAAAACCTGGAACGGAGCCGCTATACCTATGATCTGTACAAGCAGTACCGAAAGCACCTGGGCAGCTTCCGGTACTGGCTGTTGTTGCAGGCGCAGGTGCTGGTGGTGCCGCAGCGCGTGCGGGAGCTGCTGGGGCTGGCGCGGCTGCCGTTGCTCCTCCCGGTGCTGGGCGTGTACAAGTTCAGCCGCAGGTTTAAGGCGGAGTGGCTGCTGAAGGAAGCCATACTTCCGCCGGCTTACAAAGCAGAGATCCGGGAGCTGGATGTGGCACCTGCCTAGCATACCCTATCTGCTGCCCCAAAAAAAGCCGCTCCCTCTAAATTGGAGCGGCTTTTTTTGATATGCGTAACATCCGGTGTAAAGCAATGGTTATAGTGTGTTTAATATGTTAAGTATAGGATGGCGGCATCTGTTTTTCCGCAGCAACTTGGCAAAATCTTAGGAAGGTGGCTAACGGCATGCAGCGGCTGAGGCCGTGCCGGCAGGAGGAGGCGCTAAACTATTTTCTGAGGTTGAAAGTATAACTGTTCTACTGATTGAGAACCAAGCAACAACGTAGCATAACCGATCAGCCGGTGCTACAGGTGAATCTTGCTGGCCTGTTTACCTTAACTACACATACTATGGATATAGAGAACTACCCGGGGAGCCCGTACCCTTTGGGAGCTACCTGGGACGGAGAAGGCGTTAATTTTGCACTTTTTTCAGAGAACGCTACGGCCGTTGAGCTCTGCCTTTTTAATTCGGAGGACGACAAGACCGAGGCAGCGAAGGTGAAGATGACGGAGCGGACGCACCAGGTGTGGCACACCTACCTGCCCGGTGTGAAGCCGGGGCAGTTGTATGGCTTCCGCGTGCACGGGCCTTTCGAGCCGCACAACGGGCACCGCTTTAACCCGCACAAACTACTGCTGGACCCTTATGCCAAAGCTATATCGGGCACCATAGAGTGGCACGACGCCCTCTTCGGCTATACGATGGGAGACCCGCAGAAGGACCTGAGCTTCAGCAAGACGGACAGTGCGCAGTACATTCCCAAGACGGTGGTGATCGACCCTTCCTTTGACTGGGGAAACGACAGAAAACCCAAAATCCCTTACCACAAAACAATCATATACGAGGCGCATGTGAAGGGCTTTACCAAGCTGCACCCCGAGATACCGGAGGAGATACGGGGAACCTATGCCGGGTTGGCGCACCCTGTCACCATCAAGTACCTGAAGCAGCTGGGCATTACGGCCATTGAGCTGATGCCGGTGCACCACTTTATCACCGACCGCCACCTGGCCGATAAAAACCTGGCGAACTACTGGGGCTACAATACCATCGGTTTCTTTGCCCCGGATGTACGCTACTCCAGCAGCGGCACCCACGGGGAGCAGGTGGTGGAGTTTAAGCAGATGGTAAAGGCGCTTCACCAGGCGGGCATTGAGGTGATCCTGGACGTGGTTTATAACCACACTGCCGAGGGCAACCACATGGGGCCAACGCTCTCGTTCCGGGGCATCGACAACGCCGCCTATTACCGCCTGACCGAGGACCAGCGCTACTACATGGACTACACCGGCACCGGCAATACGCTGAACGCCAACCTCCCCAACGTGCTGCGCCTGATCATGGACAGCCTGCGGTACTGGATACTGGAGATGCACGTGGACGGCTTCCGCTTCGACCTGGCCGCCACCCTGGCGCGGGAGCTGCATGAGGTGGATCGCCTCAGCGCCTTCTTCGACATCATCCACCAGGACCCGATCATCTCGCAGGTCAAGCTTATTGCCGAGCCCTGGGACGTGGGAGAGGGAGGCTACCATGTGGGCAACTTCCCGCCGGGCTGGGCCGAATGGAACGGCAAGTACCGCGACTGTATCCGCGACTACTGGCGCGGGGCCGACAGTATGCTGGCAGAGTTCGCTCAGCGCTTTACGGGCAGCTCAGACCTGTACAAAGACGATTACCGCAGCCCGACGGCCAGCATCAACTTCGTAACGGCCCATGACGGCTTTACCCTGCATGACCTGGTGAGCTACAACGAAAAGCACAACGAGGCCAACGGCGAGGGAAACAACGACGGCGAGAGCCACAACCGCTCCTGGAACTGCGGCGTGGAGGGGCCAACGAAGGACGCGGAGGTGGTGGAGCTCCGGAACCGCCAGATACGCAACTTCATGACCACGCTTTTCCTCTCGCAGGGGGTGCCGATGCTGGTGTCCGGCGACGAACTGGGGCGCACCCAGGGGGGCAACAACAACGCGTACTGTCAGGATAACGAAATTTCGTGGATCGACTGGGGGAATGTAGACCAGGACCTGCTCTCGTTTACGCGCCGGCTCATTAGCTTCTGCAAAAAGCACCCGGTGTTTAATCGCCGCCGCTGGTTCCAGGGCAAGCCGATCAAAGGAAAGGTGAAAGACATCGCCTGGTTCCTGCCGGAGGGAAAGGAGATGACGGAGGAGAACTGGAACCATGACTTTGCCAAGTCGCTGGCCGTGTTCCTTAGCGGGATGGGGATCCATTCGAAAGGACCCAAGGGAGAGCAGGTGCAGGACGACAGTTTCTATGTCATCTTTAATGCGCACTATGAGCCGCTCAAGTATAAGCTGCCTTACGTAAAGTATGGGAAAAGCTGGACTAAGGTACTGGATACCGCCGCCCCGGATTCGCTTGATGAAGAGGAGGAAGTATACTTGCCCAACGAAACTGTAGAGGTGGCTGCCCGCTCTGTTGTGGTGCTGCACCACCAGGAGGAAAAGCGCTAGTTACCCGTCAACTAAAGTAGAAGGCAGCCTGCATACGTTGCAGGCTGCCTTTTTTATGAGGCTGTACTTCAGGAGCTTTCTGCCACTGCCTGCGCCACACCTGCTGCGGCAGAGGCTACAGCAACGGGAGAGCCGTGCCTGGCGTGCCAGGTTAAAACGATACAAAAGAGGGGTTGTGGAGGTCCGGCTTGTTGTACACCAGGTCTGTGGTGAGGTCAGTCTGGTAAATGCCCCTTTCCACCGTGTTCAGGATGGCGTGGGCGGCAGCAGTGTCCCATTCCATGGTAGGGGCGAACCTGGGATAGAGGTTTGCCTTGCCCTCGGCGAGCAGCATGAACTTAAGCGAGCTCCCCATGGAGACAATGGAGGGAGCTTGAAACTGGCCGATAAACGTCTCGGTTTCGGGGCTTAGGTGCGTTCTGGACGCAACAATGGAGAGCCCCTGCTGTTGTGAGACGGCAGCAAAAGTAGTTTTCTGGGGCAGTGGCGGGAGCTGCTCCTGCTGACCGGCTGTTACCTTGCCGGCACCGGTCTCTCTGGAGCCGTAGTATAGCGTATCGGTGCAGGGGACGTAGATAACGCCCGCTACTGGCTTGCCTTGCTGCATCAGCGCTATGTTAACCGTAAACTCGCCGTTGCGCTTGATAAACTCCTTTGTGCCGTCCAGCGGGTCTACGAGCCAGAACCACGGCCATTGCCGCCGTTCCTCATAACGGGTTTGTGCCCCTTCTTCCGACAGGATAGGCAGCCCGGTGGCCGACAGGTACCTGGTGATAACGGTATGGGCAGCCAAGTCGGCTTTGGTCAGGGGCGAGGCATCCGCTTTTAATGTCACATCCAGCCCGGGCGCATTGTAGATGTCCAGGATGGCCTGCCCTGCTTCGCACGCGGCGCGCTTCGCCTGCTCCAGCAGTGCGGGCACGTTGATTTCTGATTGACCCGGGGCTTGTTGCCCTGGCTTGTTTTGCGGCATGTATGTATTCTGTAAAGTGCGTTAAGATACTATGTTGGCTACGGCACTGGCCTCATTTTGCAGGCTCAGCTGCGGCTCAATGGCTGCAATCAGCTTGCCCAGCGACTCCTCAATGGACTCTGTGTCCGTTGCCACCTCTACATCTGGTGCCAGCGGAGGTTCATAGGGTGAACTGATGCCGGTGAAATGGTCTATTTCCCCGCGTCGGGCTTTGGCGTATAGGCCCTTGGTGTCCCTCTTCTCACACTCGGCCAGAGAGCAGTTAACATATACCTGCGTAAACCTGTCCTTCCCGATTACCTCTTTTACCAGCTGCCTTTCCGCCTCGTAGGGTGAAATAAAAGCACAGAGCACCACCAGGCCGGCGTCCAGCATCAGCTTGGCGGCCTCGGCCACGCGGCGCACGTTTTCCTTCCTGTCCTTCTCCGAAAAACCAAGGTCCTTGCTCAGCCCGCTCCGGATGTTGTCGCCGTCCAGCAGGTATACTTTATACCCCTGGTGAAACAGGTAATGCTCCAGGCGCAGGGCCAGCGTACTTTTGCCAGAGCCGGAGAGGCCGGTAAGCCACACCAGCCGGGGCTCCTGCTGCATACTGCTTTTGCGCTGCTCGTAGCAGACCTGCGAGTGGAAGGGGTAAATATGTTTCTTGTTGTTCATAAAGTAAGGGAGCGCTCTTGTTTCCCGTGTCTACGTTGTCTTCTGCAGTAGAGGTTTTGCAAGCTTTGGTGAGCCGACAGCCTCCGGGCAGGGCCCGGCGCAGGCAGCGCACGGGTACCGGTGGTGAAGTTAAGAAACTTTGCACGCACTCTCTTCGTCAGTAGGAGCGCAATCATCCTAAGACAACATGAAAATACTGCAAGGCGGGGTGCCCAAGTGCGGCAATTTCTGGCTATACCAGATCATACAGCAGGTCCTCGAAAGAACCGGGGGCAACACGACAAGCTTTATACAGACGCACCCGATCTACACTTTGGCAAGGGAGTGGGACCTGAACTACCCGACCCAAGCCAGCATTGACATGCTGGACGTGACGGACCTGCAGTACAGCTACCGCATCAGCAGTATTTTCAGAATGCCCGTTCAGGACATACAGGCCTATGTAGCGCAGACCAACCATGTGTGGACGCACTCGCCCATTTGCAAAAGGAGCGGTGAGCTGCTGGGCCTCTTCGATAAGAAAGTGTACATCGTTCGCGACCCCAGAGACAGGGCTGTCTCCGCCTCCAAGTACTACACGTCTGACTACATGCTGAAGTACTACCCGCAGGAGGAGAAGGACCCGAAGCGCTTTCTGGAGAAGAACTTTGAGCAACTGATGCTGGAGTGGGTGTGGCATGTGTACGACCACCTGCGCCTGAGCCAGGAGTACAACATTCACATTGCCTTTTACGAGGGCTTCCTGCTCGACTTTCAGGAGGAGCTGACACGCTTGCTGGACTACCTCGGCCTTGAGCTTGGCGAGGACCAGCGGGCAGACCTGCAGGAAGCCATGAGCTTCTCCACGATGAAGAGCAAAAACCCGAAGCACCTGAAGAAAGGCACCTCGGGCTATTGGATGGAGCAGTTGACGGAGGAGCAGGCGGCGCTAGCCGATACCGTAGCCGGTCCACTGATCCGGTTCCTGGGCTACCCGTCGCAAAAGGGGCAGCCGATGGGGTTCTCCGCCGATCTGCCCCACCACGACTTTGAGCAGCTAAAGCAGGAAATAATAGCGGCACAGACACCGCTCTTCCAAAGCTAAGGTCGTTACCAGACGCCAAGCTGGCGCCCAATGGTTTTGAGCTGCCCGATGTGGTAGCCTGTGTGGTGCAGGGTAGTCATGGCGGCCCAGGAGCGGGTTTTGCCGTTGCCCTGTACTTCGAAAAGCTGCGTTTCCGGGTCTTCCACCAGGCGGATCATCTCCTGCAGGTCTTCTTCGTACCTGTCAATGGCCTGCTGCCACTCCTGGTCGCTTTCCGGTACGTGGTTTTCCGGCCAGTGCGCGTCCGGCCACACGTTAGGGTGCGCGCCGGGAGCCTTCATAAAGTTGAGCAGCGTTTGGTGCCGTGCCTGAATGTGGCCCAGTAGTATCCAGGCAGAAAAATGCAGCCCATCGAGCAGAATGCCGGCCTTGCGGTAGTCGAACTCGCGCAGGAGAATAACGTTGGGGGCAAAGCCTCCTTTCAGCAGTTCTGCCAACTGCTCCCTCACCTGTGTCTCTACACTCTGGTCTGTGGATGTTTGATTCATGCTATACGTTGTTGATGGATCGTTTTGTATCGTGCTTACCCCGCGAAATGTTGTGTATTGCCGGATTTCGTGCAGCAGGGGAGAACTAAGCGGAAAAACCGGCTGTCTGCGTTTTTAAAATGCGTTGAGGTTCTGACTTGGTTGCAACCATCTGTTTTACAGAAAGTAAACCCTTAAAGGATACGGTGAGTTCTTAAACGCTTGGGCCTATGCACGTCACTTTCTTCAGCACAAAAGTATACGACCGGCAGTTCTTTGAGGCGGCGAACGCCAGCGCCGGCCATACCTTCAAGTTCCTGGAGTCGCCGTTGCACGCGCATACCGTTACGCTGGCAGAAGGGAGCAAGGCGGTCTGTGTTTTTGTGAACGATGTGGTAAATGAGAGTGTCCTGCAGGGGCTACGCAAGGCAGGCACAGAACTGGTCGCCCTGCGCTGCGCCGGGTTCAACAACGTGGATATAAAAGCCGCCACAGCACTGGGCATAAAGGTCGTGCGGGTGCCGGCGTATTCCCCTTACTCCGTAGCCGAGCATACCGTAGCGCTTATCCTTACGCTCAACCGCAAAACGCACCGTGCCTATAACCGGGTAAAAGAAGGCAATTTCTCATTGAACGGCCTGATGGGCTTTGACCTCCACGGCAGAACCGTCGGTTTGATCGGCCTGGGAAAAATAGGCTTGGTAACAGCACAGATTCTGACTGGCTTCGGCTGCCGGGTGCTTGGCCATGACCTTCGCGAAAGTGAAGAGGCTGCGGCCATCGGGGTGGCGTTTACAGACCTGGATACCCTTTACGCGAAGTCCGACATTATTTCGCTGCACTGCCCGCTCACCCCGCAAACGTACCACCTGGTAAACGAGGAGGCGATCGCAAAAATGAAGGACGGCGTCATGCTGATCAACACGAGCCGCGGCGCCATAGTTGATACAAAAGCGGTGATAAAGGGGCTGAAAAGCGAAAAGATCAAGTACCTGGGCCTGGATGTGTACGAGGAGGAGGCGGACCTGTTCTTTGAAGACCTTTCCAACAAAGTCATTCAGGACGATGTGTTTATGCGCCTGCTCTCCTTTAACAACGTGCTGATAACAGGCCACCAGGGGTTCTTTACCACCGATGCGCTGCAACGCATTGCACAGGTAACGCTGCAGAACATTTCCGACTTTGAGCAGGGGAGGCCGCTGGCAAACGACGTAACGCTCTGATGTACCCGCCTTTTCGGGCACGGCAGACTTGCCTCCTTTTAGCCTTTTGGTCGTGTTTTCTTAATGGACAGTGCGGGGCTGCGAAATTTATATACAGCAAAAAGGAGCTCCCCGGAACCACCTTTCCCTGCCTGTGGTTGTGAAGCCAATGGAGAAACTGCTATTGACAACCCTGATTTGCACCTTTTTGGGTGTGCTGCCGGCCGCTGCTCAAACACAACTGTCCGGGCACGAGGTCATCGAAAATATCTCAGGAAAATACCAGGAGCTAAACGCCGAGGCCGCCTACGTGACGGCTGCAGGCGCGCCAGTGGCCCAAGCGACGCGTTTTATTGAGCCGGAAGACCAGGTAGTGAAAGACTACGGAAAGCTGCGGCAGATTGCACTTGTCCGGCACGGTGAGCCCGACCTCGTCAAGACAGGCAAGTTTTCCCATGAGCAGGCCCAGCGCTACATCGCGGCCTATGATTCAGTAGGCATTGTGGTTCCCGAAAAGCCTTTCTTTCAAGTGCAGCAGGGGGAGGATGTGAAAGTCTTCGTAAGTCCGCTGAACAGGGCCCGCGCCACGGCCGAGTACCTCTTTGGCACGGACAGCGACATGACTTTCTCCGCGGACTTCCGTGAGTTTGAGCGGAGTATTGGCAAGCGTGCGCTAAAGCTGCGTTTGCCCATTAAAGTATGGACGGCTGTTGCCCGCGTAAAGTGGCTGCTGGGGCTCGACAAGAGCGGCGTGGAGAGCTTTGCAGCGGCTAAGAACAGGGCCAGGAAAGCGGCCAAAACTTTGGCCGATGCAAGTGAGGACAACTCCAAAGTAGTACTGGTGGCACACGGTTTTCTGAACCGCTACATTCAGCAGGACCTGGAGGAGATGGGCTGGCGCGTTGTGCGCGATGGCGGCACCGACTACTTTGCCACTACCATTTTAGTGAAGGTAGAGGAGAAAAGTACCCCGGTTGACAGCCAGCTGGCGCTAAATAATAACTGAGCACCAAGCTAAACTTAAGGCGTTCCCGCAACTGCCTTTGCTTTATGGAATTGATATACCACAGGCCGTTTTAGCTGCAGCTAAAACGGCCTGTGGCGTTACGCTTGCGCCTGACTGCCCTGTTTATACTTTCCGTTTACTCGGCGTAGGCAACCTCATAGTGGCGTACTTCTTTCTCAAAGCTAACCATCATGCGCTGCGCCTTTTCTGATACAACGGCTACTGCTGCCTTCTCACCGGCAAACCGGCTAATATCCTCCATCGACTGCCAGCTGGAGATAACCAGAAACTCGGTTGCGCCAGCTGCCTCTCTGCGTTGCACAGAAGCACCCAGGTAGCCTTTTAACTGCCGAAGCTTTGGAAACAGCTCTTCCCGCAGGTAATGCAGGTAGTTTTCTGCTTCCGCCGGCTTTACCTGCCCCGTCCAGTGTCGTGTAATCATGGTTATTTCTTATTGTGTCTGGGGAGGCTAAAAAAGGTTATTTTTTTCTTAGATGCAACAGCAGTTTGCCTGGCTTTAATTGAAGGGTGCGTAGTTCTATCCTTTTATACCTGGTTACGTACCTCACCTTGTAGCATACGGCTTGCTGGCACATGATGCGGCGGCTGTTAGTTTTAAACCCCAAACCTAAAGCCCCGACCTATGGAAAAATCATTCGTTCTAGCTGTCTTTCTCCTGGCTGCTTTCAGCGCTTTTGCCCAGTCAGGCGTTCCATCACCAGAAGTTCAGATAAAGTCGGCTGTGCTGGCCGCGCCGGCTGAGAAGCGGGAAGGTGCGGCTGTATGGGGGTATAACCAGCAGGGGGAGCTGGTGCAGTTGCGGAAAGGAACGAACGAGATGGTCTGCCTTGCAGACGACCCGGCCCAGAAGGGTTTCTCCTCCTCCTGCTACCACCGTGACCTGGAGCCGTTCATGGCGCGGGGCCGGGCTTTGCGGAAGGCCGGAAAAGACGCCAAGGAGATTTTTGCTACCCGGGAGCGGGAGGCAAAGAGCGGAAAGCTGGCCATGCCGAAGCAGCCTGCCTCACTGTTTGTTTTCTCTGCCGATGACGAAGACTTTGACCGATCCTCCGGGGAGGTGGAGAACGGTTACCTGCGCTACGTGGTGTACATTCCCTTTGCCACCGCTGAAGGCACAGGTTTACCCCTGAAGGCAGCGTCTCCGGGAATGCCCTGGATCATGTACCCCGGCACGCATGGCGCCCACATCATGATCAACCCTCCCAGAGAGTAACACCCGTTTCTTCACCGGCTTGCTGCCAAGGCAGGAGTTACCCCGCTCCATCCGTTTTTCGCTATGTATAAAAACTGATTTTGTGCCTGCATATCTTTAGATTTCATCTATATTTACCTATGCAGCAAGCACTACAGGTAAAACCACTTCTTCTTCTGCTATTGATGATAGGAGTAACCACACAGGCCTGGGCCCAGCAAAAGCGCAAGCGGGCCCGGGAGTACGGCATCGTGGTCGGGGTGCTCCCGACAGGCAAGCATAATGCTATCACCGATGTGGCAGGCGTCCGTGTCGGGCATACCACCCTTGTTCGGGAAGACAGTGTGCGCACGGGCGTTACCGCGATCCTGCCGCACGAAGGCAATGTGTTTCAGGAGAAGGTGCCTGCCGCGGTGTACGTAGGCAACGGTTTCGGGAAGCTGGCCGGAAGCACGCAGGTGGTGGAGTTGGGCAACCTGGAGACGCCGGTGATACTAACCAACACGCTGAGCGTGGGCACGGCCCTGAACGCAGTGGTCGGCTACGAGCTGCAGCAGCCGGATAATGAGGAGGTGCAGTCGGTGAATGCGGTGGTGGGGGAGACGAACGACGGCTACCTGAATGATATCCGGGGCAGGCATGTGACGGAGGCGGACGTAGTGCAGGCGATACAGCAGGCAAAAGGCGGTGCCGTGGACGAGGGCAATGTGGGGGCAGGTACCGGAACGGTTTGCTTTGGCTTTAAGGGCGGCATCGGCACCTCCTCGCGGCAGCTGCCCGGGAGCCTGGGCGGCTATACGGTGGGGGTGCTGGTGCAGACGAACTTCGGCGGTGTGCTGCAGGTAAACGGGGCACCCGTGGGGCAGGAGCTGGGGCAGTATTATTTCAGCCAGAAGATAAAAGACAGTGCCGACGGCTCCTGTATGATCGTAGTGGCCACAGATGCCCCCGTAGATGCCCGAAACCTCGAACGGATGGCCAAGCGCGCCATGATGGGCCTGGCAAAAACCGGCGGGATCGCCTCTAACGGAAGCGGAGACTACGTCATCGCTTTTTCAGCGCACCCGGAGCTGCGTATCCCCTATACTTCACCAGGTAAAACGCAGGCAAACAATACCTTGCGCAACGATGACATGTCGCCTTTGTTCATGGCTGTTATCGAGGCCACGGAAGAAGCGATCATCAACTCCCTGTTTAAAGCAGAAACCATGACGGGCAAGGAGCAAAGAACGGTGGAGGCCCTGCCGCTAGCGAAAGTCCTAAAGATCCTGAAGAAACACAATGCCATCACAGACTAATAATTTTGCTTATGTCCGCGGGGAAATCCTGCCGCTGGACAACGCCTTCCTGCACGTGAGCGACCTTGCCATCCAGAGAGGCTACGGCGTGTTCGACTATGTTAAAGTGTCGCAGGGGCACCCGCTCTTCCTGGAGGATTATCTGGAGCGCTTCCATGCGTCGGCACGCATGCTGCACATGGCCGTGCCGCTGTCTGATAAGGCCTTGCGCGATGTGGTTTACGAACTGATCGAACGCAACGACATGGGCGTGTCGGGGGTGAAAATGATCCTGACGGGTGGCTACTCCGGCAACGGGTACGACCCTGCCGAGCCGAGCCTGGTTATGCTGCAGCAGCCCCTTTCGCTGCCGGGGCAGGAGATGCTTGCGCGCGGCATAAAGATCATCACGCACGCGTATGTGCGGGAGATACCGCAGGCCAAGACGATTAACTACACCATGGGTATCCGCCTGATCGAAGAGATCAGAAGCAAGGGGGCCAGCGACGTGCTTTACCAGCAGAACGGGGTTGTGACGGAGTTCCCGCGCTGCAATTTCTTTATTGTGGCGCAGGATGGCACCGTTGTAACGCCAGATTCAAATGTGCTGCTTGGCGTAACCAGGAAAAATGTGCTGGCACTTGCCGCCAAAAAGTACAAGGTAGTTGAGCGGGCCGTGACGCTGGAAGATGTATACCAGGCAAAGGAGGCCTTCCTGACCAGTACCACAAAGCGGATTCTACCCGTGGTGCAGGTGGATGAAAAGACCATAGCCGACGGTAAGCCCGGCCCGGTGGCGCACGCGCTGCTGGCGGATTTAATCCAGCTGGAGGAGGAATACTGCCGGCAGCAGGTGGTGCGCTAAGCCAGTGCCTAAGTATAAACCCAAGTATACAGCGGCGGGAAAAGGCGCTGTATACTTGGGTTTATACTTAGGCGAGCTCTTTCGTGTAAATCAGGCTGATCAGGTCTTTATATTTTTCCTGAATTACCTTTCGCTTCAGCTTGAGGGTTGGGGTTAGCTCGCCTCCCTCTATCGACCAGTTGTAAGGCAGCAGTACAAATTTCTTAACCTGCTCTACATGGTTAAAGTACTCGTTATACTGGGCCACGGCGTCGTTGATCAGGGCCCAAGCCTGTTTGTCCTTTATAACCGCCTGGTCGCCGGGGTAGGGCTGGCCCTGCTTGGCGTACCACTCTTTTAGCGCCTGGAAAGCAGGGACAATGAGGGCCCCCACGTATTTCTGCAACTCGCCCACCACCATAATCTGCTCTATCCAATGGCTTTCCACCATTTTGTTTTCAATGGGCTGGGGCGCCACGTACTTGCCGCCGCTGGTTTTAAAGAGCTCTTTTTTGCGGTCGGTTATTTTCAGGAACCTGTCTTCCAGCATCGTGCCGATGTCGCCGGTGCGCAGCCAGTCTCCCTCCATTACCTCTGCCGTCAGGTCAGGGCGCTTGTAGTAGCCCATCATCACGTTTGGCCCCTTGCAAAGAATCTCCCCGTCTGGTGCCAGGCGTACCTCCACATCCTTTAGCAGCGGGCCCACTGTGCCGAACATGCGGTTCTTTTCGCTGTAGCGGTTGCCGCTGATGATAGGGGAGGCCTCGGTTAAGCCATAGCCCTCCTGTATCACGATTCCGGCCGCCGTAAAGACTTTTAGCAGCCGCACCTGGCAGGCTGCCGCGCCGGTAATGATTGCCTTTACCTCGCCTCCCAGGGCTTCGCGCCACTTGCTAAAGATCAGCCTGTCGGCCAGGGCCAGCTGTACTTTATAGCTGGGGCCTTGCGGCTGGTTAATCTCGTACTGCTCGGCCAGGCGGAGCGCCCAGAAAAACAGGCGCTTCTTAATGCCCGTCAGCTCGCCCCCCTTGGCCAGAATGCCTTCGTACACCTTCTCCAGCAGCCGCGGAACAGTAGTGAAAAGCGTCGGCTTTACCTCCCGCAGGTTCTCCGCGATCTTTTCCATACTTTCGGCATAGTACACGGACACACCGCTGTAGAAAAAGCAATAGGTGGCCATGCGCTCAAAGGCGTGGTTCAGGGGCAAGAAGCTGATCGCTCTTTTCCCGCGCACCCCAATCTCCTGAATGATGTCTGCGCTGCCGAACACGTTGCTGATAATGTTGCGGTGGGAAAGCATCACGCCTTTCGGCGTACCTGTGGTGCCGGAGGTGTACAGGATCGTTGCCAGGTCCGTTTCGGCTACCGAGTGGCTTAGCTGCTGCACGCGCTGCGCAACTTCCGGTGTCGTGTCGGCAAGCAGCGCTGTCCAGTGCGGGGCACCGGCTACAGGCTTAAAGGCATATATTGCCTGAAGGTCAGGTAGGGCGTCCTGTATGCTGAGCACTTTCCGGTAAAGGGTATCATCCCCCACAAAGATCAGCTTAACGGCGGCATCCGAAAGTATAAACTGGAGCTCGCTGTTGTTGATAGTGGGGTAAACAGGCACCGAAACAGCCCCGATCTGCTGGATGGCCATGTCTACCATCATCCACTCAGGGCAGTTCTGGCTCAGTATGGCGACTTTGTCACGGCCTTCGGTGGTGCCGTCTCCGTTGGAGATGCCCTGCGCAAGCAGCGAAGCACTGATCCGGAGCACATGGTCCTGCACGTCGCTGGTGCTGTACTTTTTCCAGTGGCCATGCTCCTTGGCACTGAGCATGTCGTCCAGCGGGAAATGCTCTAGCTGATAAGCCAGGCAATCGAAGAGGCGCTTCGGCTGTTCCATGGCTGCTGTTTTGATAGTTGTAGTCACTTTTCTTTGTTATTCCCTTTGCTACGCCCCGGCCGTTGCCGCCTTGCGTTGCAGTTCGATAAAGGCCTATGGTAAAGCCTACGTAATGGCTGTAAATTTAGTGCTTTTTAGTGATGCCCGGCTATGGTCTTGGAAATTAGGGCGCCTGGTTACGCCAAGGGCAGGGCAAGATGCTAACAGGGGGCGGAGGGAGGTGGTTTAACGCCGGGTGTTGGCCAGGAGGAGCCGGTGCCTGGGAATCTTGTTTCGGTAGAGGATTGCAGGAGTTGGGTGGATACACAAAAGGCCGGCTATCTGCCCGGCCTTTTGCAATACAATAACTATAGGAGCTGGTTTAGCAGCAGCCGTCTATGCCGCAGCTGTTGCCTTCTCCCTTGATTTCCTCTAGCTGCGGTGCCACCTGCGCGAACACGTTCAGGAAAGCCTCGGCAGGCTGTGCGCCACTTACCAGGTACTTGTCGTTAATGATGAAGGCGGGTACGCCTGTGATGCCTGCATCCTGCGCCCACTGCTCCATCTCACGCACCTCTGCCTTGCCTGCCTCACTTTCAAAAAAGCCTTCCAGCTTTTCGGCCGGTATGCCATTGTCGAGGCCTATTTGCTTCAGCAGCTCAGTGTCGTTCATGTTGTTGCCCTCGGTGAAGTGGCTGTAGAAAAGGGCGTTGGCCACTTTTTCCTGCACACCGTTTTCGCCAGCCAGCCAAATCAGCCTGTGCCCGTTAAACGTGTTGTTCACCTTCGTTAGCTTATCAAAACGAAATTCGATGCCTTCTTCGGCGCCCGCGTTCGTCATGCGTTCATTCATGGCGTCTAGCTGCGAGACGATGTTAGGGCCGTAGGCCTTTTTAAAGTACTCCACTCTGTCCTGGCCCTCCTGCGGGAGGTTGGCATTCAGCTCGTAGGGTTTAAAGCTGATATCAAAGCTATACTTGGCCTCCGTGGCGGCAACGGCCTTTTTCAGGCGCTGCTCCCCCACGTAGCACCAAGGGCAGTTAATATCAGAAACGATGTCTATTTTTATACTTTGTTTGCTCATGTTCAATGTTTGTGTGTTGTCTGGTCACGCTGTGATAACAAATATACGACGTTTTAGTTTAAAACTTGTACCTACAAATGTGTAATCTCCCCGATGCCTGCTTTGTGTGACGCAATGGCAGGCGCTGGAAAGCATTCTGCTAAAAATACAGTGTCACCAGAAAATAAAACATTACCTTTGCAGCCAAATTTTCAGCATATGATTTCAGTAGACGGTGTAACGGTTGAGTTCAACGGCTCAGCCCTTTTCAGCAATATCTCATTCAACATCAACGAGAACGATCGCATTGCCCTCATGGGGAAGAACGGCGCAGGTAAATCGACGCTGCTCAAAACCATTGCGGGGGTAAACAAGCCCACGCGCGGTAAAATATCGGCGCCCAAGGATGCCGTGATCGCCTACCTGCCGCAGCACTTGCTAACAGAGGACAAATGCACCGTGTTTGAGGAAGCCTCCAAGGCCTTTTCCAGAATACTGGACATGAAGGCGCAAATGGACGAACTAAACGCACAGCTGGAGACCCGCACCGACTACGATTCTGATGACTACTACAAATTGATTGAGCAGGTCTCGGAGCTTGGGGAGAAGTACTATTCCATCGAGGAAATAAACTTTGACGCCGAGGTGGAGAAAACGCTGCTGGGCCTGGGCTTCCTGCGCGCTGATTTCACCCGGCCCACGAGCGAGTTCAGCGGCGGCTGGCGCATGCGTATCGAGCTGGCCAAGATCCTGCTGCAGAAGCCGGACCTGATCCTGCTCGACGAGCCGACCAACCACATGGACATTGAGTCCATCCAGTGGCTAGAGGACTTCCTGGTGAACAACGCCAAGGCGGTGATCGTGATCTCGCACGACAAAACCTTTGTGGACAACATCACCAACCGCACCATAGAGGTTACGATGGGCCGCATCTACGACTACAAAGTTAACTACACCCAATACCTGCAGCTGCGCAAAGAGCGCCGCGAGCAGCAGCAGAAGCAGTACGATGACCAGCAGAAGGAAATTGCCGAGATTCAGACGTTCATCGACCGCTTTAAAGGGACTTACTCCAAGACGCTGCAGGTGCAGTCGCGGGTAAAGATGCTGGAGAAAATGGAGATTGTGGAGGTGGATGAGGTGGATACCTCTGCCCTGAACGTGAAGTTCCCGCCGGCCCCGCGCTCCGGAAACTACCCGGTGATCGTCGAGGACCTTACCAAGAAGTACGGCGACCACACCGTGTTTGCGGATGCCTCGCTGACGATTGAGCGCGGAGAGAAAATTGCCTTTGTCGGGAAAAACGGTGAAGGAAAGTCTACCCTCGTGAAAGCCATTATGGGGGAGCTGGACTATGACGGCAAGCTTCAGTTGGGCCACAACTGCATGATCGGCTACTTCGCCCAGAACCAGGCCTCCCTGCTCGACGAGGACCTGACGGTGTTCCAGACGATTGATCAGATAGCCGTTGGCGACGTGCGCACGAAGATCAAAGACCTGCTGGGCGCTTTCATGTTCAGTGGAGATACCGTGGAGAAGAAGGTGAAGGTATTGTCCGGGGGGGAGAAAACGCGCCTGGCGATGATCAAACTGCTGCTGCAGCCTGTCAACCTCCTGATCCTCGACGAACCGACCAACCACCTGGACCTCAAGACCAAGGACATCCTGAAAGATGCGCTCAAGGCTTTCGACGGAACACTGATCCTGGTGTCGCACGACCGGGACTTCCTGGACGGGTTGGCCACGAAGGTGTTTGAGTTTGGCAACAAGCGCATTAAGGAGCACTTCGAGGATATTAACGGCTTCCTGCGCAATAAGAAAATGGAGAACCTGCGCGAAATAGAGCGAAGCGTGGCAAAGTAACATCGGATAACCGGCTGGCTCGCACTTCGGCGTAACAGCGGCAAAACCATACAACAAAGAAGCGCCCTTCTGACCAAGAGAAGGGCGCTTCTTCTTTTTTTAGGCTGCTTTAGCTGCTGAGGGCCTCACGGCCCGCCCCAGAGCGAGGCAAGTGTGGATTTTTGTTTCAGGCGCTACTATGTTGTATAGCAGGAGTTTGCGTGCCGGCGGCTCCTGCGTTTTGCTGCAAAAGGCGCTATGCATAGGCCCTATTTGAAATATATGCGTATTTTAGGGGTAAACGCTGTAGAACCAGATGCGCCCTGCATGAATCACGTAGAGAGAGTACTCGTTATTGACGACGACCCAACCAGCATTTTCCTGACCACGCGGATACTGAAAAGCATGGGTATAGGAGAGCAGACCCAGACGGCCAGGAACGGGCTGGAGGGGCTGGAGCTCTTTAAGGAGGCTGTTGCACAGAACCGGGTTCCGCAGCTTGTCCTGCTCGACCTCAAAATGCCGGTCATGGACGGCTTTGGCTTCCTGGCCGAGCTGGAGAAGCTCGGCAGCGAAAGCCTGGCGCAGGCGAAGGTGGTGCTGCTGAGCAGCTCTCAGAACCCGTGGGAAATGGAGAAGGCAAAGAAGTATGTGGCGGCGGCGTTTTGCCATAAGCCACTGACGAAGGAAAAGCTGCAGCGAGTCCTGGATACCGCCCGGTAAAGCCTACTCTTTTGGCAGCTTAATGTAAAAGGTCGTACCAACCCCTTCCTGGCTTTGGAAGGTAATCTCGCCCTTGTGCAGCTCCACAATTGTTTTAATGATGGACATCCCCAGTCCGGTCGCTTTCTCCCCCCTTAGCCCGGCTCTGCGGGCCACGGTAAACCTCTCGAACAGGTGGGGTTGTACCTTTGCAGGAATGCCGATGCCGGTATCCGCCACCGTTACAAGCACATGGCCCTCTTCCTCCTGCACCGAAACAGTGATATTTCCGTTGTCGGGGGTGAACTTGATGGCGTTGGAGACCAGGTTGTTCATCACCTGCAGGAACTTCATCATGTCCAGGTAAAGGAAAACAGGCCGCTCCGGTAGCACCAGGTGGAAGGACTTAGCCAGGCGGCTCTGGCGCTCTCTGTAGTTGTCCATCATGATGGCGAGTTTATTGCACAGGTCAACCCGCTCTTTGTGCAGCACCACCTGGGAAGACTCCAGAAACTCATGGTCCACAAAGTCGCGGATCATGTCAGAGCCACGCAGTGCATCCTGCTTTATAAAGTTCAGCAGTTGCTGAATGTCAGCCTCTCCCGCCTGTATCTGCTCTTCTATGGCGTTTATCATACCCTGGATGTTGGCGAAAGGGGCAGCCAGGTCATGCGAGAGTATCTCAAGGGTGGAATTCTTCTTGTTGTTGTACTTCATGATGTTCCGGATGTACTCCTTGTACTCCGTAATGTCTTCGGCAAGGCCCGCTATAAGTTGCTGGTCGCCTTCCTGCACCATAACGGCGGAAACACAAAGCCACCGCACCTCCTGGTTCCCAAGTACGACCCGGAACTCTACCTGCTCTTCCTCATGGCTCAGCAACAGCGACGTATACTTATGCGCCAGAAAATCAATGTCTTCTTCGTGCACATAGTTTACAAAAGAATGAGGGGATGCCTTTATACTTTCAGAAGAGATGCCCAATACCTGCTCAAACCCAGGGGAGATGTGACGAAACGTTTTGGTGCTGGTGTCGAAGCTAAAATATACCTGGCCGAAGCGCTCAGCCACTTGCTCTATAAAGGATATGTCAGGAGAGTTTCTGTCTTTCATAAGTATAACCTACTGCTGTTTACTGCATGCGCCAGTAGCGCGTTTTTAAAAGCTTTTGTGGTATACTGTACTTTGCAATCTGTTTTAAGTTGACCCTCACCTAAAAAGAAACGCCTTTTTCGGAATTGTGCACCTGGCGGAGGCTGTACTTCGGGCACCTGCTGGGGGAGGCGGAGCGCGTAATGGTTGCTCTCCGCCGGGTGGAGGCGGAGAGGCAGGTCTGCGTACTTTCACAAAAGCGGAGCTATGTGGAGCCGTGCTTATTTGGTGTGATTCTAAATTGCTTTAAAACAGTGGTTTATGCGCAACATGAAGGAAGCAAAACGAAGTATAAATAACAGATATGAGGATGTAGAACTAAAAGAACACGTTATGGAAGCAACATGCAATCACTGCACCCACTGGGAGCAAGATCAGAATAAAGTACAGCTGCAGAGCAACGACTTTGGCGTATGCGACGAACTGACCGGGCAGCATGCCCTGGAGCCGTCTTACGTGCTGCCGCTGGTGCATGAGGGGGCAAGCCAGGACAAAAAGCCGAAACAGTTTGAGATGATAACCGGAGCCTCTTTTGGCTGCAACCATTTTAGCGAACGCAAGAATTGGGTAAAGTAACCTGTTCCGCCTTTTGCCCGGCTGAATTATTGTTTAAGAACCTTACAGCAAGAAGCCGCTCCTTTTAAGTGAGCGGCTTCTTGTGCGTAGGAGCTGCTCCTTATCACCTGCTTTGCTTTAAGAGAGGTCTGTCCGTGGCATGTGCCGGGAGTGCTACAGAGTGCAACTTGCGGGAATGGTGCGGCAGTGCTCTATACATGCTTACAAGAAGTATAACACATCACGTACGTTTGCACCCCTTTGGCAGAAATGCCTACCTTTTGGCGGTAGTTTAGCCTTCGGTTCTGTTGCACTGCATGGCGCCATCATCTTACAACAAGCTGCTGCTGCAGGCGCTGCCCCTGCGAGAGAGCGGCAGGTACATTCCTTAGAACTTGAAGCGCTAAGTTTTAGGCGGCGCTGCACCCTTAAGGTAGCAGCGCGACTCTTTTGCAGGTTTTCCGGGCTGCCTGATTATACACTGCCTGATAGCCTGCTTTTCTGCTGCTGTGTTAGCTTGTAATCTATTTGTAAAGTGCTGACAGATAGATGATAACCTCTTTTGTGTTTGCACTTTAACTGCGCCGGGTGCTGCTTACAGGAGAGGCTGCCTGACAAGTGTTTAATTGCAACGTTTTTAGCCGTTTTAATCACCTTCAGGGGCAAGTAAACGTAAAAAATACTGAGCCTCCTTTTATAACTAATAAACGGTCCAAAGATGGTAATAAACAACTACCTTCCCACCAATAAGGACAGGAAAGAAACGAAGCGTAGGCCCATCTTCAAGTGGATTTTCTTTGGAATTCTGCTCCTGGGAATGGGAGTCGCCGTTGCTGCCCTGTTGTATGAGGTGCAAACCTCCCGGCTGCAGGCGCGTGAATTCTCTCGCTATGCCGCCACCTTAACCTACACGCTGGATGCCGGCCCGAGCGATAAGACGGTATACCCTAAAAGCGGTCCATTCGACAACCGCCTCGGCTATGCGCAGCTACCGAGGCTGCTGGACCGCATACGGGCGAAGGGTATGCTGATCGAGTCGCAGGCCAGGTTTTCGCCGGCCCTGCTGGCGTACACCTCCAAAGGGTATTTTGCCCCTTACCCGGAGAAGAGCCAGGCCGGGCTGCACATCCTGGACAGCCAGGGAAAGCTGTTCTATCACTTCAAGTATCCCAGGAGAGTATACCCCGCGTTTGAGTCTGTTCCTTCGCTGGTGGTACAGTCGCTGCTGTTTATTGAGAACCGCGAGTTGCTGAACACCGAAAAGCCCTACATGAACCCCGCCGTGGACTGGGTGCGCTTCTCGAAAGCCTCGCTGCACGAAGCCGCCAACATCATCGGCCTGAATTACAAAACCATTGGCGGCAGCACACTGGCGACACAAATCGAGAAGTACCGCCACTCCCCGGAAGGGATAACGACGGGGCCCTTCGAGAAGCTGCAGCAGATGGCATCGGCCAGTGTGCGCGCCTACCGCAAGGGGCCGGAGACACTGCCCGCCCGCCAGGAGCTGGTGCTGTCTTACGTTAACACGGTGCCGCTCTCCGGCGCGCCGGGCTATGGCGAGGTGCACGGCCTGGGCGACGGGCTATGGGTATGGTTCGGAACGGACTTCGACCAGGTGAACCAGCTGTTGCGCCTCCCAAACGCGAACGGAGACACGCTGCAGGCGCAGGGTCAGGCACTGCGGCAGGTCCTTTCCCTGATGATCGCGCAGCGCCGCCCGTCTTACTACCTGGGGCCAAACGGCCGGGCAGAACTCAGCAGGCTGACCGGAGGCTACCTGCGCCTGCTGGCTCAAAACGGCTACTTACGGCCCGAACTGCGGGATGCCGGCCTTGCCCAGGAAGTTAACTTTCGCGACTTCAGCAGCAACCCCGCCGTGGCGCCAAAGGATACCGATAAAGGCGCGCTCATGGTGCGCACCCACCTTTCGAGCCTGCTGGGTAAGCCGCTCTACGACCTGGACCGCATGGACCTGGCCGCCACCTCCACGCTGGAGAACAGCCTGCAGGTGCAGGTAAGCGATTACCTCAACCGCCTGAACGACCCGTCGTTTGCCAGTACCGTGGGCATTCTGGGGGAGCGCATGCTTACGCCTGGTGGCACGGGGGAGGTGCGCTACAGCTTTACGCTCTTTGAACGTACGCCGCAGGGCAACCTGGTGCGGGTGCAGACAGACAATACCGACCAGCCCTTTGATATAAATGAAGGCAGCAAGCTGGAGCTGGGTTCCACGGCCAAACTGCGGGTGCTGGTTACTTACCTCGAGATAATAGCAGAGCTACACGAGCGCCATGCCGGACAGCCGGCGCAGGCACTGCGCGATTCTCTGGCGGCATCCCAGGACAGGCTGAGCAGCTGGGTGTTGCAGTACCTGCTCCGGGCTGGCGATAAAAGCCTGGAGGCCACACTGCAGGCTTCCCTGGAGCGCCGCTACCCGGCCAGCACAGGAGAGGTTTTCTTTACCGGCGGAGGGCTGCATACCTTCCATAACTACAGCGACAAGAACAACGGCAGGAGGCCGACAGTGCGGGAGGCTTTCCTTGCATCTATCAACCTGCCTTTTGTGCGGATCATGCGTGATATCGTGCGGTATACCACGGCTCAGAAAGTTGATAACGTGGCGCAGCTGTTGGCGGACAACCGGGATCCGCGCCGCCGGGCCTACCTGATGGCCTTTGCCGACCGCGAAGGAACCGAGTACCTGCAGCGCTTCTGGCAGAAGTACGAGGGGCAGAACCCGGAAGAGCGTTTCAATACGCTGTTACACACGATGCGCAAAGGCCCTGTGCGCGTGGCTGCTGCGCACCGCTACCTGTACCCTGAAACTGACTCTGTCAGCTTTGGCGAGATGCTGCGCGAGCGGCTGCCTAACGAGGAAATCACCGCAGAAAGAGTAAGTGAGCTGTACCACATGTACGGCCCTGAGGCCTTTAACCTGTCTGACCAGGGCTACATTACAAAGGTGCACCCGCTGGAGCTGTGGCTCCTGAGCTACCTGCGCCAGCACCCCGATGCCACCTGGGCCCAGGTGGAAGAGGCTGGCAAGGACGTACGGCAGGAGGTGTACACTTGGCTCTTCCGCACCCGCTTTAAGCATGCGCGCGACTCCCGAATCCGTACCATGCTGGAGCTGGATGCCTTCCACGACATTCACCAGCGCTGGAGTAGGGTTGGCTATCCCTTCGGTCAGCTGGTGCCCTCGCTGGCCACAGCCCTGGGTTCTTCCGGCGACCGGCCGGAGGCGCTGGCCGAGCTTATGGGTATCATCATGAACGATGGCCTGCGCCGCCGCACCCTCCGCATAGAAGGACTGCACTTTGCCGCCCAGACTCCTTATGAAACGGCGCTGAAGTGGCAACCGGAGGCAGGGGAGCAGGTGATGGCACCGGAGGTTGCCGCTGTGCTGCGGGAGGCGCTGCTGGAGGTAGTGGATGAGGGCACCGCACGGCGCCTGCGGGGCGGTTTTACCCAAACGGACGGAAACCCGCTGCGCATGGGAGGCAAAACCGGCACCGGCGATAACAGGGTCGTGACGCTAAGCACGAGGGGGCGCCGCATTGCCTCCCGCAGCATTAACCGCACTGCCACGCTGGTTTTCTTCCTCGGCGACAGGCATTTTGGTACCCTGACGGCCTTTGTGCCGGGTAGAGAGGCTGCCGATTTCCATTTTACCTCGTCGCTGCCGGTGCAGGTGCTGCGCGGCATGGCGCCTATTATTGAGCCTTACCTACGGCCAAACCCGGACAGCCTGACGGATGTACAGCCTCTGATCGCCAAAGCAGGGGAGACGGAAGCGCTATCTGGAGGAGAAACCGAAGTAGCCGGGGTGCCTGCAGCTGTACCGTCGGGTACTGCAGGTGAGGCGCAGGTGACGGAGGCAAACGTGGTGGCGGAGGAAGAACCGGTCTTGCCTTCACCCACTGAAGCCCCCCAACCCGTCTCACGCGTGAACAGGTTGCTGCTGGAAGAACTGTAACGAGTATCATCGTACGGGGAAAAGGGAACTTTACTTTTCCCCGCCTACAGGGCTTGAGCCTGCATACACCAGATACAGAGCAGTTGTGACAAGGCGTTTTACGGCTGCCGGAGCGGGAGCCGTATAGAGGCAGAAGACAGGGGAAACGCTGAAATGGCCGTCAGGGTCGGAGGGAGCGTTGGGAACGTGGCGGATTTTTCCTTATCTTAGGATTACTCCGTTGAGGGGGTAAAATGTTGTAGAAGAGAACCAGAAGAAAGGGATAGCGCATGGCACAGCAGGTTTGGAAGTATGTTTGGGTAACTTTGATCATCGTAATAGCGCTGCAGTTGTGCAGCCAGCAGCAGGCAGGGCATGCGGAGGAAGCTGCCGTGGAAGATAAAAAAGAAGACAGGCTGGTGCTGAGCCCTCCTCCCTTACCACCCTCGCTGAGCTTTGCCGGAGAGCCGGTGCCGCTCGATGTGCCGGACGTGGCTGAGCGGCTGGACCGGGAGCTGCTAGTGAACTCCTACTTGCATGCCACCACCCTTCTTGGCCTGAAGCGCATGCAGCGCTACGTGCCGGAGATCAGGGCTTTGCTGCGAGAGAATGGAGTGCCGGAGGATTTTGTGTACCTGGCGCTCGCCGAGAGCCTCTTCGGGCATGTTACCTCGCCAGCTGGTGCTGCAGGTTTCTGGCAGCTGATGCCGGAAACAGCGCGGGGCTACGGGCTCGTGGTTAACGGCGAGGTGGATGAGCGCTTCCATGTGCAGAAGGCAACGCTGGCGGCCGTCCGGTACCTGAAAACAGCACATGAGCGCTTTGGCTCCTGGACCAATGCCGCCGCCTCCTACAACCGTGGCATGAGCGGGTTGAACCGCGCCCTGGAGCGCCAGGGGGTAACATCCTACTATGACCTTTACCTGAACGATGAAACCTCCCGCTACATGTTCCGGATTTTGGCCCTGAAAGAAATCCTGGGCAACCCCGACAAGTACGGCTTTGCGCTGAGCGAAGCATCCGGCTATCGCCCGCTTCCTTCGCGCCCTTTAACAGTATCCGCTACCATTCCTGATTTGCCTGCGTTTGCGCTGGAACAAGGAATCAACTATAAAACACTGCGCCTCTACAACCCTTGGGTAAAAAGCTATAGGCTAACGGTGCCACAGGGCAGGGAGTATGTGCTGGAGCTGCCGGAGTAGCTACCTGCACGGAAAGGAGCCGGGGCAGCGGAAGATGTTTGCAACTGTTTGTCTTCTATTCCGGAATGCAAAGTACTGTAAGTGCTAAGAGATACACCAATAAAAAGAGCCGTAGACAGTGTTTGTCTACGGCTCTTTTAGTATGTCCGGGTTTTGCCTGGTCGCCTATTGCAGGAGCGCAATGCCTTCCTGGTTCTGCTGCTGCTTGGCCAGGTCCAGGGCCGTTAGCCCGCGCTGATCACGCAGGTTTTTGTCTGCCCCATTGCTAAGCAGCAACTTTATCACTTCGTTGCGGCCAAACATAGCGGCCATCATCAGGGCTGTGCCACCGTTGGCATTCTGCAGGTTCGGGTTTGCCCCTTTGCTCAGGAGCAGTTCAGCCATGGCAGGGTTGCCTTTAAATGCGGTACCCATCAAAGCGGTGTTGCCTGTGGCATCCTGGTGGTTCAGGTCTGCGCCTGCCTCCAGCAAAAGCTTTGCGGCCTCTGCCTGCCCGTTGTAAACGGCAATGATTAGCGGCGTAAAGCCTTTCTGGTCCTGGGCATTTACCTCTGCCTTGTTTTGCAGCAGTTGCTTGATGGTTGCCACATCGCCGGTTCTGGCAGCTGCCGTAAGGTCTGGTGCCTGGGCAAAAACAAGGGCAGGCAGCATCAGGAAAAGGAAGTTAAGGAATAGTGATTTCATGTGTGAAGTATAAACTGTTCGTAAAATTTAAGCTATCTGAAATAATTGGTTTAAGGACTGAAGCAGTACCTCGCGCGATGCGCCGTCTGCTGCTCTGAGGGCACCTGCCGGGCGGCGAATAAGCCTGTCGAGGGTGGCTTTGGCTAGTTTGGAGGCTGCATCGCCTTCCTGTAAACTGGTGTGTTTTTGTAGTTCACTTTCCAGCACGGTGGCAAAAAAAGCTTTCAGTTCGCCGATGCTGTGGTAAAGCGGTAGGTCCTGCAGCCAGTGGGCAAAGCCTGCTGTTTCCTTTTCCACAATGTGCCGTACATCGCTTATGGATGCTTCGCGTGCTTTTTTCACTGCCTCTGTTCTGCTCGTAATCTGATCCATGTTCACCAGCGTGGTGCGTGGCAACTGAGCAGCGGCAGGGCTTATACTTAGTGGTACCGATAGATCAACCAGTACACGTTTGTTTTCTTGTAGCGGCATGCCTATCTGCGATGGCGTTAGCTGCTCTCCGGCACTCACGCAGGATATGATGACATCATAACTTGCCATAGCAGAGAAACGATCCGCAAAAGGGATGGTCTTCAGGTTTAGCTTGCCGGCTAAAGTCTGTGCTTTTTCATCGGTGCGGTTGGTTAGCGTCACATCCTGAAAACCAAAAGAGGTGGCGTAGCGGGCAATGTCGGTGCCCATCTGGCCTGTGCCGATAATCAGCATGCGCTTTCCGGAGAACTCCTTGCGCGGAATAAAATCACTTATTCTTTCCAGGGCTGCGTAGCCTACAGAAGAAGCACCGGACCGGAAGCTTGTTTCGTTGTGTACCCGCTTGTGCGTGCGGAAAAGCGTCTGGAGTGCCTGGTGCAGGAGTGTTCCGCCCAGGTTTAAATCTTTTGTGAGTTGGTAGCTGTCTTTAAACTGCCCGATAATTTGCCGGTCGCCGAGTACCTGGGAGCGCAGCCCCAGCCCAACCTCCAGCAGGTATTGGAGCGTATCTTCGCTGTGCGTAAAATGCTTGAACAAAGGCGAAAAGGCGGCCTCGTCCGCTACTCCTTTAAACTGCAGTAACTCCTGCTGTATCACCTCGGCAGTTGTGCCAGCCGATTCAAAGTATACTTCTGTGCGGTTACAGGTGGTCACCACCATCACCGCATCCGCCAGCTCCCGTTCTTTCAGGTGCACCATAAAAGCTGTAGCCTCCTCTTTGCTTAGCTGCAGGGCCTGGCGCCATTCTAAGGATGCGGTTTCATGGGAAAGAGAAATTGCCTGTAGGGTGTTCATGGTAGAGTATGTGTTGGATGATGTACTGCCGGGCGTTTTAAAGGAAGCAGGTACTGTAAGAGCTTTAGAAAACCCATCCCCAAGCTCTCTGTGCGGAAGTGTTCCCATTGGCAGAAACCTCCTTTCAGAGTAGCCAGGGACGGGTTTTTACAGTGTTTTAACTTAACTAAGCAGGAAAGCTTACTTTGATGCTATCAAAGCTACTACATCGTTTTTGTTCAGCTTCAGGGCTTTGATCAGGCGGTTGCCGTAATCAGCATCAGCCTGGTAGAAGTAGCTCACCATTTTGTTTACCACATCCTTGTTCTTTACCTGGCCCAGGTCACCGGCCAGGTTGCTGATCAGGTGCTCTTTTTCAGTTTTAGATAGAGAGCGGTACAGGTCTCCAGCCTGCTTAAAGTTGTCCTGCTTGCTGATAACGCGCTGCATGGTTTCCGCATCAATTTTGCGGGTAGAGTAGTTGTATTGGCTGTCGTCCACAAACGTTGGCTGCGCCATGCTCGGCTGGTAGTTCACATCAGATTTGGTGGCACGGTTGCTCGACGCACCGTTCTGGTTGAAGTTGTTAACCTCTACAAGCGGGGCGTTTACAGGTATGCGCTGGAAGTTGCCACCCAGGCGGTAGCGCTGCGTATCCATGTAAGAGAACACGCGGCCCTGCAGCAGTTTGTCTTCAGACGGCTCAATGCCTGGCACCAGGGTGGCCGGGGCAAAAGCAGCCTGCTCTACTGTTTCGAAGAAGTTGTCCGGCACTCTGTTCAGCGTCATTTTACCGACAGCCATACTTGGCGCGATTGACTCAGGCCAGATCTTGGTTGGGTCCAGCGGGTTGAAATCAAACTTGTCCAGGTCCTCTGGCTTTAGCAGCTGTACAGACAGCTCCCAAGAAGGAAAGTTACCTTTGTTGATGTTCTCGTACAGGTCTGCCGTGGCGTGCGAGTGGTTTTTAGCCTGCATCTGCGCAGCTTCCTCAGCAGAGAAGCTCTTCACGCCTTGCAGCGATGTCCACTTATACTTCACATAGGTTACTTCGCCTTTTGCATTCACCCATTTAAAGGCGTGCACCCCAAAACCGTCTATCTGGCGCAGGTTAGCTGGCGTACCCAGGTCCTGGTACAGGTAGGTAAACATGTTGGTGGCCTCCGGCACATTAGAGAAGAAGTCGAACACGCGGTTCTGGTCTTGCCTGTTATATACCGGAGACGGTTTGAAGGCGTGTACCATATCCGGGAACTTGATGGCATCGCGGATAAAGAATACCGGCATGTTGTTACCTACTAAGTCGTAGTTGCCCTGGTCGGTGTAGAATTTCACGGCAAAGCCACGTGGGTCACGCAGGGTTTCCGGTGAGCCCTGCTCGTGCACTACCGTAGAGATACGGGTGAAAACAGGTGTTTTTTTGCCTTTGGCATTGAACAAAGAAGCCTTGGTATACTGAGAGAAGTCACCGTAGCTTTCGAACTCCCCGTGGGCGCCTACACCGCGTGCATGCACCACACGCTCCGGGATGCGCTCGCGGTCAAATGTGGCCAGTTTTTCAATCAGGTGAACGTCTTCCAGCAAAACAGGCCCGTTTTCGCCGGCTGTCTTAGAGCTTTGGTTGTTTCCTACAGGAGCACCGGTGTTTGTGGTAAGCGTCTTCTGCTGTGCAAAAGAGAGTTGCCCACAAGCCAGAAGGCTTAGTAAGAGTAGCGTTTTTCTTAGCATAATTGGTTTGTATAGTTATTTAACCCTACAAAAGTGGCGGAAACATCTTTATAAGAAAAATAGATACTTTTTATACTTATATAGTTTAAAATGATGATGCTGTTCAAGGTGCTGTACAGTAGCTGTCTAGCCTGCTGCGGCAAAGCGGGCGCTTTTTTAGGGTGAGGTGAAATAACTGCTCCTGTTAAGATGTGGGGGCCCGGTTTTCTAAAAAAACGAAGGTAACAGCCTGCAAAAGCCGCAAACCTCCTCCGCTGGACCTGGTGGCCCCGCAACTGGAGCTGTTGTAGGGCGCAAACGTAAAAGCCGGAGCACAGGCAAAATAATAGGGCACCCTTGCCAGATCAAGGGTGCCCTCTTCGGTACATGCATAGGTAAAGGAGCCTGCTAGGTTTATTGTAGCTGTGTGTTTAAAGTATGAACGGCTAAGGTCGAGGGCTTAGCTGTGAGGCTGAAGCAAGTTTTCTAAGATTGCCTAAAGCAAATGACCTCCAGTTCAGATAAAAGCCCGGCTACTGCGGCAACTCTGGCCTACTGATGCGGTACGAAACCGTAGAGATAGATTCCAGGAAAGCAATAACCGCCTGCTTCTCCTCCGCGCTCAGGTCCAGCTGCTGAATGATGGGCGATGTTTTTGGAAACAGCGGATCGTTTTCCTGCCCCTCTTTCGGTTTTGGCTGCGGCATGCCTGCGCTGTACATGTTCAGTACGCCCTCCATACTATCAAACAGGCCGTTGTGCATCCAGGGGCGGGTGCGCATCACGTCGCGCAGGCCCGGGGTTTTAAACTTGCCTACATCCTCCGGGTTTTTAGTCTGCGCGTAACGGCCCAGGTCTTCATACTTGCGGCCGTAGTAGGTGAGGCCCAGGTTGTGAAACTGGTTATCGGTAAATAATGGGCCGTTGTGGCAGTTAATGCAGCGGGCTTTGGTGCGGAAAAGGTGCAGCCCCCAAAGCGCCTCGTCATCCAGCGCGTTCTGGCGCCCCTCCAAAAATAAATCGAACCTGCTGCGGCGGCTGGTGATGCTCTTCTGAAAGGTGCTTAACGCCTGCAGTATCTCTTCTTTTTTGATGTAGGGGCGGCCGTAAACTTCCCTGAACTTGGTACGGTAGCCTTTGATTTTGTTCAGCTCCCTGGGCAGCAGCTTCAAATCCTGGTGCATTTCTACAGGGTTCTCAATAGGGGAGAGTGCCTGGTCTTCGAGGCTGGCGGCACGGCCATCCCAGAACAGGCTTTGCTGTGCCCACACGTTCAGGAGGGTAGGGGTGTTGCGGGTGCCACGCTGGTGGTCGTGGCCCACGGGTACCGAGCGCCCATCAGACCAGTTCAGCTCCGGGTCGTGGCAGCTGGAGCAGGAAACCTGGTTAGAGCCGGAGAGGCGCGGATCAAAAAACAGCACCTTACCCAGCTCGATGAGGGGGCGCAGCGTGGAGTCTGAGGCAACAGGGGAGGCAGGCACTGTGCCTAATTCGCGCCACTGTACGCCCGGATCTATGTTTGGGGATGGCCACTCGCTGGTGGGCTTGCTATATAGGTTACGCAACTCCTGAAAGTACGCTTTGCCGGGTGTTGGTTTTAGTTGCCAGGCGGTGGAGGTAAAAAAGATCGCAACGGATAGGTATAGAAGTAGCTTTTTGCTCGTCATTACATGTGAATATTTAGGCCAAAGGTGTAGGTGCTTCTGCTGTGGGCAGGGTTAAAATCAGCATAAGGGTTGGTGCTGGTCTGGAGTGGTTGAACCAGGCTATAGTCAAAGTATGGCATCAGCACCACCTCCTGCACTTTCAGCCCAAATCCTAGCGAGGAAGTATACCTCAGCTGCTCAGCGCTGTAGTAGGCGAAGTCAGGCAGTATCACCCCTTTCATAAAGGTGTTGTACTGCGTGCCGATGTTGAGTTCAGAGCCCATGTCGGTACGGTAGGCTGCCTGCAGGTTTAGTTTTAGCAGGTTGTTGCCTAGGTGAAATAGCTTGCCCCCTCCGGCAGCCACGGCAGCAGTTTGGATTGCGTAGTCTACGGCAGCGGTTCCGTCTTTGCGGGTGTCGCGGGTGAGGTTCGAACTGAGGCTATACTCCCAATCGTTGAAGCGGGCGTGGTAGGCAGGTGTTACCGAAAATGCTGTGCCCCGGTAGTTATTCCCGTTGATGATCACCTTGTTGAAGTCCGAAGTCTGCTCGTAGGTAAGTGCCATGTCCAGCAGGTGGCTTAGCTTTTCTGATTCCCAACTATAATTTGCCCGGAGTGCGTGGCGGTCTTGCGTCACATCTGCTATCGGAACAGCAACGATAGCTTCATTGCTGTCTTTTGTGCGACGGCTATACTTTCTAACCGCCTGCTCCAGGCTGTAGCTCAGGTTAAAACTTGAAACCTGTAGCACCAGCGCAGCGCCTTTCGTGTGCTGGTCTTCCTGGAGCCTGAGAGCTGTGCCGGTGGTGCGGTAATAGCCATAGCCCATTATGTCGTGGCTCACATAGTCGGGGCGGCCAATGGTGTTGTTCATCTTGTTGGCGTAGCCTATACTATTGCGTTCATCTCCATACCCGTAAATGCCTGACAGCACCACCGCCCACTCCTCAAACTGAAGGCCCAGGCCCCCACTGAACTTTAACCTGTAGCGGCTGATCTCGGGGCGAGGATCGTTAAACCGGCCGTAGTTGCCCATGGTAAGTGCTGCGCCTGCCGTTGCGAATACAACACCAGCCACGGGTATACTTGCTGCGCCTTTCAACTCATACGTGTGCGCATCCCAGTTTCCGGGCTTTTTGCTGGCCAGGTAATAGGGGCTGGTGTCGTGGTGGTCCGGTTTCAGCATCCAGCCCACACTATCCTCCAGGCGGCGCTTGTACGCAAAGGCGCCGCTGAGTTTAACTTTTTTCAGCGTGTAGGCTCCTTTAGAGGTAATGTGGTAGGTGTTGCTGCTGGCTGGCATCTGGTAAGTGCGCCAGTCGCCGTCGGTGGCGGAGAAGCCTGCACTGCTAAAGCCATACTTGTCGGAGGGGTGAAACAGCACCTGCCCAGCTGTATGCTCATAAGCGCTGTAGAGCTGCTGGTAAAAGGAGAAGAGCGTAGGCGCCTGCACAGAATCCGGGCGCTGCGCTGCGGCAGTGCCCGGACCTGCAACAACGCGCACGCTCCAGCAAGCAAGTATAAGTATAAAACTACGTTTCATTAATATCCGCGCGGGCTGGCGCGCTCCATCACTTTAAAGTCGTTGGTGGAGTTGTTAGTGTCTTTTAAAATGTAGCGGCCGTTAAAGGTTCTGGCCACCTCACGCATCACCGACTGCGAAGAGTAGATGCCGAGCGGCACATAAGTATAACCGGCATCCACGGCATTACTCAGCTTTTTGGGGCGAAGCTGCTGCGGGCTGGCCTGCGTTTCCACGCCATCGATCAAATCTGCCACCGGAACCTGGAAGTATACATTGGCAGAGGTTGGTTTGTCTGGCGTAGGAAAGCTGGGCCAGCTGCTCACTGGATCTTCTGTTCTGAAAATAGCATAGGCATCCCGACCAATCACATCCAGAATCATATCATTACCCATAGGCTGGTGCACGATCAGGTCCGGCACGGCAGGGTTATCTAGGTCAGAGTCAAAGCCCTTGTTGTAGAAGGCTTCAAAGTCGGCACCACTCAGGTCAACTGTCAGGCCAGGGTCACGCGGAGCTACTACGTTGCCCTCCTGGTCCTGGTAAGGCGCCTTGTGGTTGAGGGCGTTCTGTGCAATCACGATGCTGGCACCCGGTTCAATAGGGTACTGGCTGCCGGAGCCCGGAATCTGGTACACGGTTTTGGTGTACACGTAGTCGCGGTTGGCATTGATGCCTTGTGGCATACCCGGAGACTTGCTCCAGTCATACTGTCCGTTTTCCTGCAGGTAAGAAGGTATAGGGTTAGAAATACTGGTTGAGGTGCTGCCGTAAAGCTGGGCAAAGTACAGGCCATCCGCGTAGATCACCTCATCGGAATTGTTGTGAATCTCAATGAACTGGTCGCGGAACACAGCGCCATCGGTACGGTGAGAGCCGGCGTAGTAAATTTGCTTGATCACCAGGTCTCCTACACGGGCAGAGGCCAGCTCCAGCTCAAACTGCTTCTGCGATGCGGAGTTGATCAACTGCTTTGTCAGGGAGGAGTTAAACACGACCTCACTGCCTACGGTGTTGCCGGCAAACTCTTGAAATTGCTCGGGTGTGTAGGTAATGGTGGCGGTGAGGTCATACACCCCTACCGGCAGGCCCACAAAATTAGCCACGCCTATTTGGTTTGTCTTTACCTCCGTGCTCAGTTGGTTGTCTACATTGGTGGCTTTTACAGTCACGTTCGGTGCTGTGGCGTTTCCGTAAGCGTCGCTATACTTTACAGTTACTGCAAAGTCAACGGGTTGCACCGTGGGGTCATTGTCATCGCTGCAGGCAGTGGCCATTGCCGCCAGTAGTAGCAGGAATAAGTAGTGTCGAAGTTTAAGCATAGTTTTATTATTTAATGGTTAGTCGTAGCTCCATCCCAAAGGCCGGAGACTGGTTGAGTTGCTCGTAATTGTTGTCGCCATCATCATACACCTCCGGCCTGTGGTTCAGGAAGTTGTTGGCGTAGAAAGATAGCCGTACCAGGTTATGTATCTCCTTGCTGAGCTTGAGGTGATAGTTGCTGTACACAAACTGCTGAAACGTGCTGGTGCGTCTTTTTTCATCCTCTACAAGATGGGCAAAGGTCTGGCTATCGCGCTCACCCTCAGGTATGGCGACGTAAGATCCTTGCTGGTTGATATAGGCAATTGGGTAAACAGAGGCGGGACTATTCTTTTTCCATTCGTCCCAGAAGAACTGCGCCCGGAAATTTACCAGCAGCCCCAGTTTAGAGATGTGGTGGTTGGTAGAGAGGGTGGAGATGGCTTCCAGTCCCTCTGTCAGCGGGTTCAGGAATATGCCTACCACAGCCTCTTTGTCAAAATGCTCCTTTTCGGGAGCATACATTACCGGGGTGTTTCGGTAAAACCGGGAGTAGTACAGTGTAGAGCTCAGGTTAAATGATGTTTGGATGGCGGCAAACTTAATAGTGCTGATGTACAGCTCCAGGCCGTAGTTATCGGTGTGTAGATCGTTGCTGTAGCTCTTGTAGATGCCGAAGTCGCGGGAATAATTTCCGGTAGGGGCGTAAAGCGGCTGCTGGTCCGGGCGTGTTTCGGTGATGGTATACTCCGGCACGTTTACAAGGTATAAGTTGGATGCCTGGCTAAAGCCCCTGCGCACCTGCTTTCTAAAAGCGGTCAGCGAAATATCGTACAAGGGTTTCTGGTGCGTAATGCCCAGCTCCATGGTTTGGCTGCGCATGGCTTTTAGCTGGCTGTTGTCTGGTGTAACAACCTCGGTATAGTACAGCACCAGGTTCTCTTTATACTTGTTGGGGTAGTAGTTCAGCAGCTGGTAATCGAAGTACACCGGCTTGGGCTGCAGGTGGATCAGGCCCGGCGACTTGGTGGCTAGGCCAAAGGCCGCTTTCAAAGTGGTACGCTCGCTGAGCTCCAGCGACGAGCTGATGCGCGGCGAAACCGACCACTTCTGAAACTGCTCATCCAGGCGTATACCTGCCGAGGTGATCAGCTTTTTGCCGCTAACCTGGGTCGTGAACATATCTTCCAGATAGAAGCCCATGTTAGCAAGCGCGGGCACCTGCTCAAAAGCGTAGTCGCGGCTCTGCCCCCTGGAGCTGCCTGTTTTCCACCTTGGCGAGAAAGGGTCAACCTCGTAACCCTGGCCGCGGTTGCTCTCATGGCTGTAGTTGCCGCCGAAGGAAAGCTGGTGCTGCACAGCCCCTGTCATCACTTTTTTGTGCCCGTTCAGGCTAAAGCTCAGGCGTTGCGGCTTGCCGTATACTTCGGTTTCGGCCTGGTAGTTCGGGTAGGTGAAAATGCCTTGGGCCACGCCTGCCACTGTGCTGATAGACATGGGCTGCACGCCTGCATTCCGGTAAACCGACTCGTAAGAATATTGATTGCTAAGGCTGTAAGCGGCGCTGTAACTCAAATTGTCCAGCACTGGCAGCGATAGTTTCCAGAAGCCTCTGTAGTTGAGGCGCCATTGGCTGTTATCGCTTTTTACCACCTCGTTGTCTTTCTCCGAGTCTACGTTGTAGGTGTCAAAGCTGGTGGCATAGTCCACGCTCAGATGGCTGCTGACCTTCCTGCTTTTATCCAGGTAAGTAGACCAGAGCAGACCGGTGGAGAGGCGCTTGTATGATTTCTGCTTGTTGGTGGTGCTGGGGGAAGAGTCCAGGTAATCCAGGGAGGTGTTCAGGGAGCCGAGTTTCGGGCCGAGTTTGAAGCCTTTGTTCAGGCCGAAATTGTTGGTGCCGTCCTGGATGCGGGCCGTGATGCTCCACGGCGATACGCCTGCTTTGCGGTCAATCAGGATTGCTCCGTCGGTCAAATCGCCATACCTGGCAGAAGGCACCCCCTGTATCACTTCTATTTTCTCGATGTTGTTGGCCGGTATCTGGCGCAGGTCCACGGAGCTGAAGGTAAAGTCGCTGGTGCCGTAATTACCGGCTGTAAACTCGTTGCTCAGGCCAAACCCGTTTCCGCTGGCCTGTAGGTTGGTGTTGTTCGAAAGCGCCTCTCCGTCCAGTATAATTGCCGTCCCGAACTGGCTGTTCTGGGCATAAGAATCGGTGGCCACCGTGCGCAGGTTTATCGTTTTAGCAGACTGCAGGTCCGGGTTAAGGATAGTTTGCCCCGGCAGCAGGTTCAAAAGTATATCGGAGAGACTGTAGGGCTGAATCTGCTCAATAGCCGCCTGCTCAATCACAATTGAGGAGTTGGAGTTGGTGGTATGCACCTGTTTGGCGTTTATCTCCACCTCGTTTAGGTACAGGTTATTGTCTTGCAGTGTCAGGGCCACTTCATGCACCTTCCCCGGTTGCAGCGGAACGGTGCGCTCCAGCTTATGCTTGCCTACATAAGAAACAGACAGCGTAACACTAGCAGGGGCGGGGGCTGCAAACGTATAGCTGAACTTCCCGTTCTCATCTGCTGAGACCCCTGCCTGCAGCTCCGGCAGAAGTACATTGGCGAACGGCAGCGGCTTGTGCTCCTGGTCCTGTACTATCCCAACCACTTTGGTTTGCGCCATGCTTTGCAGGCCGGTGAGTAGCAGAACGAGGGTCAGGAGGTGGCGCACGCTTTTTTATTTAGACTAAGTATAAATACCGATGCAAGTATAGGTCTTGTTTAGAAACATTCCAAATAATATTATTCGCTATATTGAATACAATAGTAAATCTGTGGATGGAGTAGTGGCGTCAGAAGCCTTTGAACAGTGCTGCAAACCCCTGAACTTGCTCTTAGGAGGAGTTAGGGTATAACATTTTGTAAGACATTGTCTTGATGCGAAGCAGCAGCCGTTTTTTGCGGGGCGGGAGCCAAAGGGATGTGCCGCCGGGGGGAGAGGGAAGGGAAAGTTCTAGTGGGACAGGCATGGTTCTGTACAGCGGGTTTTAAGAGACGGCGTATGGGAGCGTTCGTTCAGGCGAACCAAGGCTCCCATACTTTCCTCTATCGTCAGCCCGGTTTTGGCTCCGGCGTACAGCGTTAAGCTTTATCCTCATAGGTGGGGCAACTCATGTAAGGCCGGGACTGCAGGTGGCCCCGGCACAGCTACCGCATCAGGAACTGCAGGTTGTGCATATCCCGCAGGGCAATACCAGTACCCTTTACAACGGCCAGCAGGGGCTCATCCACCACATGCACCGGGAGTTTGGTGCGGGCGGCAATGCGGGTGCCTAGTCCCCGCAGCAGCGCCCCGCCGCCCGTCAGGTAGATGCCTGCGTGGTGTATGTCCGAAGAGAGCTCTGGAGGCGTGATCTCGAGCGTTTTCAGAATGGCTTCCTCAATTTTAGTCAGCGACTTATCGAGGTAGTGCGCCACCTCCTGGTACGACACCATCACCTGCTTCGGCAGCCCACTCAGTAAGTCGCGCCCCTTTAACGCATAGTCGGCAGGTGGGTGCTGTAGCTCGGGCAGGGCAGCGCCCACCGCCAGCTTTATCTTTTCGGCCGTAGACTGCCCTATGAGCATGTTGTGCTGGCGGCGCACATGGTGTATGATGTCGGCGTTAAAGTTGTCGCCGGCCACCCGGATAGACTGGTCACACACGATGCCGCTGAGGGCGATGACGGCTATTTCGGTGGTGCCGCCCCCAATATCTATCACCATGTGCCCTGTGGAGTCCTGCACATCCAGCCCGATACCGATGGCCGCGGCAATGGGCTCGTGTATCAGGTACACCTCCTTTGCCCCGGCAATAACGGCGGAGTCGCGGATCGCCCGTTTCTCTACCTCTGTTATGCCCGACGGAACACAGATCACCATTTTATACGAGGGCGCAAAGCGGCTCCTGCTTTTGCCGACGAGTTGGAGCATCCCTTTCATCATTTGCTCTGCCGCATGAAAGTCTGCAATGACACCGTTCTTCAGTGGCCGGATGATGCGGATGTTCTCGTGCTCTTTTCCTTCCATTTGCTCCGCTTTCCTGCCTACGGCAATCACTTCCCCCGACGTTCGGTTAAACGCAACCACAGCAGGCTCATCCACCACCACGCTGTCTTCCTGCATCAGCAGAAAGTTGGCAGTGCCCAGGTCCATGGCGATACCCTGTGTGAGAAAATCTAAAATCCCCATTTCATATGTTTTGAAGGTTTGTTGCCCTTGTTCCGGCACTCGGTTAAAGGTACATGTTGCCGGCCGCTTCGGGCTGGTACACAACCTCCACCACCTGGTACACGACAGTGCCTTTTGGCGATGGCCAGCTCACTTCGTCGCCAACCCGGCAGCCAAGTATGGCGGTGCCAACCGGTGCCAGCACAGACACTTTACGGCTGCCCAGGTCTGCGTCTTTGGGGTAAACCACCGTGATCTCCATTTCGGTGGAGCTGTTCATTTCCTTGAGTTTCACAAGGGAGTTCATCGTTACCACGTCCACAGGCACCTCGGCTGACGGTACCACCTTTGCCCGCTTCAGTTCTTTGCTCAAGGCGGCCACGGCGGCGGGGTTGTTCTCCAGGCGGTGTGCCTGCACCAGGCTGTGCAAGCGCTGGTGGTCTTTCTCGGTTAAATAAATCGTGCTCATCATTTTATTGAAAGTAGGTTTGTATCTTTTTTATTGGCGGATGCTGCTAAAAACGGCAGCGGTAGCCCAACCGAGCCAAACCTGCCCAAAGGCCATGCCTCCGCCTACGGCATACTTTGGGCGTATGCCATAGGCGGAGGCATGGCACCTGCTGCTGTGTTAGCGGCGGGGCAGTATGGGTAAAGGTTGCAGCGGGTGCCGGTAAGTGTACCGCGCTCCACCTGTAACTAAAGTGTTCTTTGCCAAAGCCGGAAAGCACCTGTACAAGTGAGGGAAACGCCTCGCTGGCAGTTGTTGTCGGCTTTGATGGAATTGTAAAATGGAAAAAGAGCAGGCCAGGGCTTAGGCGCATTGGCAGCCAAAACGCTCCTCCTGCTCAGCGTAGGGGGTAGGGCCGGAGGCGTCCGGCTTACTTATTGAAGTCCTTAGGAGTTGCGTAAAAGTTAAGGCAGTAGCCATTCAGCACATCACTCAGAGATACGTGATGCGAGGCTGCTACAAAGCCGTTGAGCGGCTTTAAGTAAGAACAGGAAAAGCTGTTAGGAGGTAGCATGGCACAGTCAAACTTATTAGCCAAAGTAAGCCAAAGGCAGTTACAAAAGCAACCGCTTGCGTGTAGTTCTTGCCTATACGCACCCTGCCGCCGGACGAACAGCATGTTGCGGTGCTTCTAAGGATAGGTGCGGTGGGGGCCGGAGTTGCTTTGGCAGGATCGCTGCTGGATCGGGTGCCTTACCCTTTGCAAGGGTACTTCCTGTGTGCTGTCTTTCCGCCGCCCTGCTTTACTGGTGCTGCTTTACAGAAGCGTGAATGCTGTATCCTGTCACTCTTTCTGCGGTCAAAATTTTTCTGCGGGAAGTATAAAATAACTGGGGGGAGGATCATTTTTGGAGGATCTTTGTACCTTCGTTTCTAAAGTAGAGCCAGCCTCAACTTCTCCTTTTCTTAACCATTCACTTACTACAGTACATGAAGCAAACAATCCTCTTCCTTATCTTCGCCCTGCTGGGCACAAGCACGTTCGCGCAATTACAGTTCGAGAACCTGGCCAATATGCCAGCCGCTCGTGGAGCCGTTACAAGCGCCGCAGACAGCAACGCTATTTATGTGGCGAACGGGTACTCCAAAACGGTTAATTATACACCGGAAGTTGAGAAGTATGATATCAGCAGCAATACCTGGGAACTGCTCACGAACAAAACCATTCCCAAGCGCTTTGCCTCTTCGGCCGTTGTTGGCGGTAAGTTGTACATTTTTAATGGCCTTACCGCCCATGGAGCGCTCAACGAGAAGGTGGAGGTAGTTGACCTGGCAACAGGCGAAGTAGACTATGCCGCCGTTAACCCGAACCCGGTATACGGCGGGGGCGTAGCCGTGTGGGAGGGGCAGATCTATGCCTTTGGTGGTGCCAGGTCTGCCAAGGAGTTCTCCGATAAGCTGTATAAGTTTGATCCTGCCACGAACATGTGGACGGCCCTCGCCAGTATGCCTGAAGCCAAAGAAGCCAGGGGTGCTATAGTAGACGGGCACCTGTACACACTTGGAGGGTACAACGGCAAACAATCCTCTGAAGTCGCTATGTACGATTTGCACACCGGCACCTGGGCGCATGTTGCCGACCTGCCTGTGAAGGTTTCGGGGCATGCCGTTGCCGTGAATGGAACGGATATTTACCTGGTCGGCGACTACACTGACCTGGCTCGCCTGGGGTACTTCGACACCAGAACACGAACCTACCACGCCTTGCAAAGCAATATGACCGGGCGGCGACATGCCGCAAGCCACATCCTGGATGGCAAACTGTATGTAGCAGGCGGTAACCGGCAAACGCCAATTACAACGTCGCTGTCAAAGCTGGAAGCTGCAAGTATAGATACGGTGGATTAAGCAAGTATAGCATGCAGCCGTGTGTGCATCTGCTCTGCTGCTTGTAACCTGTGGCGTTACCTTACAAAGTATAAAATCGCCTCACTTATTAAGGGGAAAGATGCTGTGTCCCAAAAGCCGCACCACGTAAGATGGTGCGGCTTTTTTATTGCTGGCCTGTCGCAGCGCAGGATTAACTGCACCAGGTAAGGCGGCGGCGGCTGTGGCAGTGGCTATGTTCTGGCGATGCTTCCATTTCTCTGGGTGAGAGTTGAGGGAGATATTTTTAAATATCCTAATTTGTATAAGTAAAGTATAAAGTAGCGGGTGAGATACGCTAAGGTGTCAAATCGATTCAAGGTATAACGCAATGAGGCTGGTTCTGCTTTTCTTGTTCCTGTGTACACCGTTAGCGGCTTTCGCTCAGAAGGAGGCGGCTTACTGGTATTTTGGCAACAAGGCAGGGCTGCGTTTCATCGGCAAGGTGCCTGAGGCCCTTACGGATGGGAGCCTGGTAACAGAAAGCGCCACTGCCACCGTCTCAGACAGAGAGACGGGTGCGCTGCTGTTCTACACCAACGGCCGAAACACCTGGGACAGGCAGCACCGCCTGATGCCCGGGAGCGATACCTTCGAAGTGCCTTGCCCGTCCGCCATCAGCCAACCCGCCCTCATTATGCCGGTGCCCGGAAGCGAGCACCGTTACTACGTGTTCTCTGTGCGCTTCAGCGCCCCGGCCGACCACTACAACTGCATCTTCGGCTATATAGATGAGGTCCTGCAGCCTTCCTACAGCTGTGAGCTGCGCTACTCTATCGTGGACATGCGTCTGAATGGGGGGAGCGGAGACATCGTGGCTTCCGAGAAGGATGTGCTGTTGCAGGGCAATATCACAGAGAAGCTCACAGCAATTCCGCACGCCAACGGCAGCGATTTTTGGCTGCTCACCCACGAGTGGAACAGCGATGCTTTTCTGGTGCAAAAGGTTTCAGCGGCAGGCGTGGCAGCGGAGCCCTCCGTGCAGCGTATCGGGTCAGCCCACCGCAGCCGCACCTACGCTGGTAAGGTCAGCAACAGCGAGATAAGAGGAATGATGAAGCCTTCGCCCGACGGCACCATGCTGGCCTGCGCCGTCGACTTTGAGGAGGGGCGGCCGTTCGACCTGTTCGACTTTGATGCCTCCACCGGCACGCTCTCCAACTACCGGAGCCTCGGCGACCTGGAGGCGCAGTACGGGGTATCCTTCTCCCCCGACAACTCCAAGCTCTATGTCAGCTGCCTTAGCCCTCGCAACACTGCTTACAAGGACGTGATACGGCAGTATGACCTGTCCCTGCAGAGCGTAGAGGCCGTGGTTGCCTCAGGCAAAAGCATCATCCAGGGGAACCCTGACACTAACATTCCGCCCAGGCAGTTGGGCACAGGGTACTACGATCTGCAGATCGGGCCGGACGGCAGAATCTACGGCACGAGCCACCATGTGTACAGCGGGCCCGAAATCCCGGGCAACCACACGATGCTGGTCATCGGGCAACCGAACGCGCCTGGCTACAGCTGCCGGGTTAACCTGGTTGACTTCGACTTCGGGGACGGAAACGTGGCGCTTGGGCTGCCGAACTTCATACAGTCATACTTCAACGGGCTGGAGCCGGAAGGGCAGGAGCCGGTGGGCTGTACGCCGGAGGCTTTGCAGGTGTACCCCAACCCGACTGGCGGCAACGTGAGGTTCGGTACGGCGGGGGACTGTGACTTTAACCAGCGCTTCGACCTGATGGTCGTGAACGTGATCGGCCAGCAGGTCGTGCCCCTGAAAGAAGGAGTAACTGCAGGGCAGGAGGTGGATATATCGGGCCTGGCGGATGGGCTGTACCTGTTCTGCCTCACTTTTCCAGATGATCGGGTGGTTGTGCGAAAGGTGGTGAAGGTCAGTCTGTAGCGGCAACAGACTTTCAAAAGGAGCTCTACGCCTTGCATGAGTCGTGATTACTTTCGTTACTTTGAGGTAGTAATTCTCTGTACCACAGCAAGCGCTTAAAGCCCTCTTTGTAGCGGCGGAAGCTGCGCCACCCTTTAGAAGATGAACATTCGTGTGTTGCCCGTTAGCCCGATACTACAGCCCTATCTGCGTAAGGTGTGGGTGTTTGAGAGCGCTAACGATGTTCCGCTGACCGACATTAAAACAGTGGTTCCCTCGGGGCACATCACGCTCACCTTTACCTATAAAGGCAGCTACAGCACCTTGGTTCACTCCTCCAAATTGTTTCATACCAGGGAAGCCACCCTTAGCCTGATTGGCCACCAGTCCAGGCCTGTGCTACTGTGTGGGGGAGGAAACGTAGTGACAGTAGGCATCAGCTTTAAGCCCTTTGCTGCCTACAGGTTTTTCCCGTTCCCGCTGCAGGAGGTTGCAGATGCGATTGTGCCTGGGGATGACCTTTTCCCGAGGGATGCAGACCTGCTGGTTGAGCAGCTGCTAACCATAGGCGACCCTGACCGGATGGCTGCCAAACTGCAGGAGTACCTGATCGGCAGGTTGAGGCCAGCTACAAGCCTGGAGGGGATCGCGCGCTTTTCTATTGAAGAGCTCTTCAGGCTAAAGGGGCAGTTGGGCATGGGCCCGCTGGCAGAGAAGACGGGATACTCTCAGCGGCACCTTAACAGGGTTTTTAAGGAGGTGGTGGGGCTAAGCCCGAAAGACCTAGCCCGGATTGTTCGGATAAAGCACATGCTGCTGTTGCCGCCAGAACTTGCCCAGCCCGGTGAGCAGGCCTACTACGATCATTTCTTTGACCAGTCTCACTACATAAAGGAGTTTAAACGCTACACAGGCTACACGCCCCATAAGTACGCCAAGGTAGAAAATGCCTTCGGGTCTTTGTTCAACCAGTTGGAGTAGCGGCTGGGCTGTCCGGATTTTACAATTTTGGCTGGGCCTGCGTTGCTAGTTTTGCGCCAGATCAAACATACTTATCATGGACAAGACCAGAGATTACACCGCTATCAGTGACTCCGCGATCGCACTCATGCTGCTGAGGGCCCAGACAAAGATTCCGTACGCCTACGAAGCCGCCACCCATTTTTTATCCTCCGGAAAAGTAGAAGCCTCTTTCGACAAGAAGGACTTCGGGGCCTGGGCCAGCGTTGTGCATTTCGAGCACCGGTACGCCACGATCAACCAGCTTGTTGCTGACAGTAAAATGGATAACCTGCTGGAGCTCTCCTCGGGCTTAACCTTCAGGGGGCATGCGCTTTTGCAGCAGGGCCTGGTCAGGCATTGCATCGACACGGACCTGCCGCAGGTGATTCAGGCAAAGGAGAAGCTGGCAAACGAACTGGGCATTGCCTTGCCGGAGGGACGAAAGCTGCAGATGCTTCCGCTGAATGTGATGGACCGCGCGCAGTTTAACCACACAGTGGCAAACTTCGGTGATGGACCGCTGCTGATTGTAAACGAGGGCCTGCTGGTATACCTCAGCAGAACCGAAATTGAACAGCTCTGCCAAACAATCCACGATGTTCTAAAGGTGCGGGGAGGTTACTGGATAACTTCTGATATTTACATCAAGCATGATTTTGTACAAGGGGCAACCCGGCAGACCAAAGAGTGGGATGCCTTTTTCCAAAAGCAAGGTGCAAGCAACTTCTCTTTTGCGGATTTCCAGGAGGCGCAGGATTTCTTCGAGGCCAATGGGTTCAAGCTCGACAGGGTTGCTGCGCCTGCGTACGAAACGCTAAGTGCAACGCCCAGCCTGTTGGCTGTTGCCAATGAGCAGCAACTGAACGCCTTAAGAAGCGGAGGGCAGGTGCAGGCCACCTGGAGGCTAAGCTGCAAGTAAAGTCAGCGGAAACAGCGTGAGGGCAGGCCGGTTTCTGCAGGTTTGGGAGCCTTGGGATATGGTTGCTGCATCCCTGTCTACTTTTGTCGACAGGGGTGCAGCGGCTTGTGAGGCTAATACTTTACTTTCTATACCTCTAAGGTGCTATTGAAATTCACCTTCTGAAAATCCTACAGCGAAGTGCATCAGGCTTTCTATACCTCTAAGGTGCTATTGAAATAAAGAACCAGAGGAGATGATAGCCCCTGGCGTATAGCTTTCTATACCTCTAAGGTGCTATTGAAATTCGATTGTAGCCAAAGACGGGGAAGTTGAGGCGCGTATCTTTCTATACCTCTAAGGTGCTATTGAAATGGAGGTCTTCACCTACCCGGGCGATGAGGTGAAACCTTTCTATACCTCTAAGGTGCTATTGAAATTGATCACCAGCGAGTGGGCCAACGACACCATAGGCGCTTTCTATACCTCTAAGGTGCTATTGAAATGTGTACATAAAGATGCACCTACGCGACGCGGAGGAGGCTTTCTATACCTCTAAGGTGCTATTGAAATGCCTGGTCTGCCTTTGCCTTCAGGGCATTGTAGTCCTCTTTCTATACCTCTAAGGTGCTATTGAAATACGCGCGGCTCTTTCGGCTTGCAGTCTTGGGTGTCTTTCTTTCTATACCTCTAAGGTGCTATTGAAATACCGCCACACCTTACCGCCTCGATGGCAAAGGGCTCTTTCTATACCTCTAAGGTGCTATTGAAATCCTTCATGGCCCAGAACTCCTTTATCTTCTCCTCACTTTCTATACCTCTAAGGTGCTATTGAAATTGTACCATAGCCGCAGAAACACGCGGGGGTACGCGCCTTTCTATACCTCTAAGGTGCTATTGAAATTAGCTTTTAGGTATGCGTTTGTCGAATACCTGCAAGCCTTTCTATACCTCTAAGGTGCTATTGAAATTGGAGATCAGCACACCGTCCGCGGTCCGGTATTGCACTTTCTATACCTCTAAGGTGCTATTGAAATGCTCTTCCATTTCTTCTGCTGCCTCTTGGATGCGCCTTTCTATACCTCTAAGGTGCTATTGAAATCTCCTCGTTAAAGGTCCAGTTACCGTTCACATCGTAACCTTTCTATACCTCTAAGGTGCTATTGAAATTGCACCTTACGCGAAACTGGGGGCTGCAGTGCTGCAGGACTTTCTATACCTCTAAGGTGCTATTGAAATTCTAAAGGTGCCTTTCTCTGTAGCCCAAACACCACCTTTCTATACCTCTAAGGTGCTATTGAAATGCCCTTAAACGTCAGGTCTGTGTTCTTAAAGAAAGTAACAATCTTTCTATACCTCTAAGGTGCTATTGAAATCGGGAACATGAGATAAGCCGATTGAAGGGGGAGCCTTTCTATACCTCTAAGGTGCTATTGAAATGGTGCTTCCAAAATCATGATTGATTACAACTCTGATCTTTCTATACCTCTAAGGTGCTATTGAAATGACGTGCACACGCTTAAGAACATGCTGGCGCATGAGTCTTTCTATACCTCTAAGGTGCTATTGAAATGCTCTCTTACTGCCGTGGTTATCCCTCTTGATCAACTTTCTATACCTCTAAGGTGCTATTGAAATGCTCTCTTACTGCCGTGGTTATCCCTCTTGATCAACTTTCTATACCTCTAAGGTGCTATTGAAATGGAGCTTAAAGATATTGTGCCAAAAACTAAATTAGTCTTTCTATACCTCTAAGGTGCTATTGAAATTTGTGTCCACAGACCGCACGAAGCTGTGGAAAGCAACTTTCTATACCTCTAAGGTGCTATTGAAATTTGTTCAGCTCGTCTATCTTTGCCTGCAAGGCGCGCCTTTCTATACCTCTAAGGTGCTATTGAAATTTTGGCAACAGAACCTTTAACCTGCGCTCGTCAATCTTTCTATACCTCTAAGGTGCTATTGAAATGAGTTCCTGCAGTACGCTGCTGCATAGCGCTCCAATCCTTTCTATACCTCTAAGGTGCTATTGAAATAGGCGCAGGAAGTAGAGCCGCCAGTAGCCGCCAGCACTTTCTATACCTCTAAGGTGCTATTGAAATTAGCCTGCGGCCTGCAGGACCAGGGGTACAAGGCAGGCAGCTTTCTATACCTCTAAGGTGCTATTGAAATTGCCCAATCCCAAACCAGCACCAACGCGCTATGTCAAGCTTTCTATACCTCTAAGGTGCTATTGAAATTGAAGGTTTTAGGCGAGTAGGAGCAAACGTTCTGATCTTTCTATACCTCTAAGGTGCTATTGAAATTGAAAAAGCAGCAGCAGCTGAGGCCGCACGATTAACTTTCTATACCTCTAAGGTGCTATTGAAATCAAGGTCGTCTGCGCCCGCCGCCGAAGGCAAGCCGCCTTTCTATACCTCTAAGGTGCTATTGAAATGATAATGGATTATGAAGGCGGCGCGCAGGAGCCAGCTTTCTATACCTCTAAGGTGCTATTGAAATGTAGGCATCAGAGCTTTGCAACCCTGCCCGCTCCAAACTTTCTATACCTCTAAGGTGCTATTGAAATGACCGCGAGCATCTCCGTGTCGGTCAGTACGCTCACCTTTCTATACCTCTAAGGTGCTATTGAAATCGGGAACATGAGATAAGCCGATTGAAGGGGGAGCCTTTCTATACCTCTAAGGTGCTATTGAAATGGTGCTTCCAAAATCATGATTGATTACAACTCTGATCTTTCTATACCTCTAAGGTGCTATTGAAATGACGTGCACACGCTTAAGAACATGCTGGCGCATGAGTCTTTCTATACCTCTAAGGTGCTATTGAAATGCTCTCTTACTGCCGTGGTTATCCCTCTTGATCAACTTTCTATACCTCTAAGGTGCTATTGAAATGGAGCTTAAAGATATTGTGCCAAAAACTAAATTAGTCTTTCTATACCTCTAAGGTGCTATTGAAATGAGGGGGGTTGCGGTAGGCCTCCTGAGCCAGGCGACGCACTTTCTATACCTCTAAGGTGCTATTGAAATAATTCAGGGACCTGGGCGTGTTCCAGAACCGCAACGCCTTTCTATACCTCTAAGGTGCTATTGAAATCCTCTCCGACTGGACCGGGCAGGCGTCCCACGACTACCTTTCTATACCTCTAAGGTGCTATTGAAATGTGGAGCTGGACTACCTGAGCGAAAAGTTTGAGAAGGCTTTCTATACCTCTAAGGTGCTATTGAAATGCTGGCAGACAAATATAACAAGAGCCTGGCGCAGCACCCTTTCTATACCTCTAAGGTGCTATTGAAATTCGCCTATTTTTTCTTTCAGCGCCGTTTTCTGTGCGTCTTTCTATACCTCTAAGGTGCTATTGAAATGCACCATCTGGAGAAAGCAAAACCAGAGCACCAAAATCGCTTTCTATACCTCTAAGGTGCTATTGAAATTGATGCCGCTGCCTGATCTGTCGGAGCTCATCGTCACCTTTCTATACCTCTAAGGTGCTATTGAAATACCGCCAGCACCTGGACCTGGTGAAGCTCCTTTACCCTTTCTATACCTCTAAGGTGCTATTGAAATGCAGGATTGAGGTCCAACCCATGCACAGGCAGGAACTTTCTATACCTCTAAGGTGCTATTGAAATGAACGACCTGCTGGTGAAGCGCGAGGCGCTGTACCCTTTCTATACCTCTAAGGTGCTATTGAAATATAGTATAGTAATATGGTACAAGGTCGGGGAGTTGTACTTTCTATACCTCTAAGGTGCTATTGAAATGTCGAACAATACCAAAGCCAAAGGCGAGGCCATCATCTTTCTATACCTCTAAGGTGCTATTGAAATTTATTCTGTCGCTGCTAATAAAAACTCTGCTATCTCCCTTTCTATACCTCTAAGGTGCTATTGAAATGGTGGTGCCCTCAGTGGTAATATCGTCCGTACTGTTGACTTTCTATACCTCTAAGGTGCTATTGAAATGAAAAAGGAAACAGACAATGCCCAAGCAAATCACAACTTTCTATACCTCTAAGGTGCTATTGAAATGTTGCCCACCTCCGATACGGTGTGCGTGTGGCCAGTGTCTTTCTATACCTCTAAGGTGCTATTGAAATCATCTTAGAGACGGAAGTTTCAAGCAAGTATTTCCTATCTTTCTATACCTCTAAGGTGCTATTGAAATGTACGTACCTAAGTACATTAGGACTACTGATATCAACTTTCTATACCTCTAAGGTGCTATTGAAATTCGAAGAAGCCCATCGTTATAGTTGCCACCTTGCTGCCTTTCTATACCTCTAAGGTGCTATTGAAATCCGGGCGCAGGCCGTGCAGCTGCGCCAGGCTTACAGCTTTCTATACCTCTAAGGTGCTATTGAAATTCAACGACGACCTGGTGATCATCGTGCCGCTGAATAGCTTTCTATACCTCTAAGGTGCTATTGAAATGAACTACACCCGCTTCGGGTGTTACCCTACGACCAGCTTTCTATACCTCTAAGGTGCTATTGAAATAAGCAAATACAATGGCAATTACAAAAGAAGAGAAGGCCTTTCTATACCTCTAAGGTGCTATTGAAATACACTGCTTAGAAGAAACGAAGTAAATACAGACTTCTTTCTATACCTCTAAGGTGCTATTGAAATGCTGCAAAAGGAGCAGGAACGGCAGGCAGAGCGCAACCTTTCTATACCTCTAAGGTGCTATTGAAATTATCCGAGACCAGGCAGTTATTGCCTCGCTTGCCACAAACTTTCTATACCTCTAAGGTGCTATTGAAATCCCGTTGCGCTGCCTGCTCCTGCTTTAGCTTTTGCCTTTCTATACCTCTAAGGTGCTATTGAAATAACATGCCGACCACCTCCACTGCAACACCCTCCTGCTTTCTATACCTCTAAGGTGCTATTGAAATGCAGGTGGATATTCCAGAGGCGCAGCAGGTGCCCACATCTTTCTATACCTCTAAGGTGCTATTGAAATGTCTAGTAGAACCTTTAAGTACACATTATCCCCAACTTTCTATACCTCTAAGGTGCTATTGAAATTGGGCTGAGGACTTTCACACTGACATAGACGAACCCCTTTCTATACCTCTAAGGTGCTATTGAAATACAAGCGCGGAGGTCGCTTTCTACAGCATTAAACTCACTTTCTATACCTCTAAGGTGCTATTGAAATGATTGGATGGCAAGGGCTAAGTCAAAGACGAAAGCGCCTTTCTATACCTCTAAGGTGCTATTGAAATTGCTTTATCCAAGATTGTTGCCTTTATCTGGTCGAACTTTCTATACCTCTAAGGTGCTATTGAAATAATTTGGCGACATAGTCTATGCCGCCCCTGTTAACTTTCTATACCTCTAAGGTGCTATTGAAATAATGTGCAGCACGCCCGCGTCCATGGAGGCCGAGGTCTTTCTATACCTCTAAGGTGCTATTGAAATTGCATTCACTTGAAGTATAGCAAAATGCGGTTTAAACTTTCTATACCTCTAAGGTGCTATTGAAATCGCAAGGGCATCATCACCAAGAGCGTGATCGAGACCTTTCTATACCTCTAAGGTGCTATTGAAATGCAGCCCAAAACTAACAATAAAAAGCCTTTCAGGCTTAATCTGGATGGATTTTAAATAAATAAGCTTTGCCTGAAAAGCGTCATGTGGCGGTAGTGTAAAAAAGACGGGGAGCTGACGACTTATTTAGGTGGCTTACTATCAGTGATTTAAATGTGATTTCAAGCCACTTCTAGCAATATTATGTAACGTATAGGTGTTGTTATCATTCACCTGACGACTACAGAAAACGCTGTGGCTTGCCTTTGTCCACTCCTAAAACATGGCGTTCGTGGTAGCGCTCCTCCCGCATGCGGTAAATTACCACACCGTCTCCTTCCTCCATAAGCATGTTGGCTTCGTGGCGGAGGCGCTGGTATTGGGCTTCTGTTAACTCACCTTCAAACACGGAATTTTGGATCCAGGTGAGGTACCTGCGGAAGAGTTTCAGCATCTTGCCTACGCGCTTCTGGTTTACATCATATACGGCTATAAAGTAAGGCATGTCGTTTAATTTATTGTAGTACGTCAAAGAACAGGTTGTTACTTAAGAGTTTAGGTGTAAGACACGAAATTGCCTCCCCCTTATCGAAAGCGATTAACAGACAATAGAAATGTAAAGCTACCACCACATGTGCAGGCCCTGGTACGTGTCCTGCTTCGGGTCGCAGAGGTGGCGCACGAGTTTGTGGCACTCCAGCCGTACCAGGCGCTCATAGGAGATATGGCGGTTCAATGTCCGGTGCAGTACCGTTTGCTGCAGGCGCTGGTCCAGATGCGCCATAAAAATCTTGCGTCCTTCTTCTTTCAGATAACACCCGCCTAGCCGTTGCTCAAAATGCTTTGGCTGTATCTCCCCATTCTTCAGGAGCTTAAAAATGGCGCGATCTATGAGCAGGGGCTTAAAAATCTCGGCCAGGTCCAGTGACAGCGAATAACGACGGTCGCCGGGCTCGTGCAGAAACGACACCGTAGGGTCCAGCGCCGTACGATAAATCTGCCGCAGCACCACCGAGTAACAAATAGAATTTCCGAATGAGATCAGGGCATTCAGCGGGTTTGACGGTGGCCGGCGCTCCCGTTTATCAAACGGAAACTTCTTTGCCACGGCCTCACCCAATATAAGCGGCCAGGTCTTGTAGTAGCAGTCGCGGGCACGGCCCTCGGCACTCATTAACGTAGGTATATCAGGGCAGGCAGCAATGCGACCGCGTTCTGTTTCAATCTGCTCACAGCTCTCCTGCATAGCCAGCGCCTCCGGCTCGGGCAGGCGTGGCACATAGTAGCGCATCACCCGCAAGATGTTAAATAGTGCCGCGTCAACAAATTCCTTCGCCAGTACCATCCGTTTCTTTGGACTGAGATAATGTTGCGCCTGTGCCATCCGGACACGGCCGCTCACCACCGGTTGGCGAGGGTACAAGGAGGCCGTATAGTTACCATAATAATCGAAGAAGAACAGCGGAATGCCCTGCTGGGCCAGAAAAGTTACCAGTTTTGTGTTGATGTCTATCTCCCCGAACAAGTATAAACTGTCCACCGACTCCACGGCAAAAGGCAGGCGCGGCCCATCGGCTGGTTGACTGGGTAAACCTTCTGTGTCTTCATCGTCAGGAATACGGCAGTCGGAAACGGCCTTTTCAAGGGCCAGCGTGTTATGCTTGCGGCGCAAACGGCCGCTGGAGAACAAGTAAAAAGGACGTTTCATGGGGCTTTGCCGAATTATGAATTAAAGATTATACTTGGAGGCAGGTAGGCTTCCTATTCATCAAACCAATACTCAAGCTTAAAGCATGGGTTGTACAGACCTACACACCAAACTGTGCCCAACTATGCCGCAAGTTTAGCGGCAGCGCAACTTGTGGCCTAATAAGCAGCCAGTTTGTAACTGGCGTGATCCAAAACTATACTTTCACCAGTTACAAACTGGCTGCTATACTTTACCACGAGTTCCCGCTTCGCTCAAACTGGCGGCATGTGTGATTAATCGCTCTACAACAGGATCATACTTATCCATAGCAAAGCTCCTCAAAGGCGCACTTGCTGCAGAACGCACGCTTGCTGATCCGGGCAGGAGGGTGTGGTTCCTCCAACAACCTTGTCAGGTGCCGAAGCTGCAACACCAACGCTTCTTCCTGCTGCGGCCCCATTGTAACCGGCTCTGATCGTCGCAAGGCAGGATAGTCGATCTGGCCTTTAAATGGTGCCCCGCCCGGACCTGTTACGCCATTCAGCTTCAGGAGCCACAGGTAAAAGCGCACCTGGCTCAGGTGCGCCTCCTGGCAGGTACGTCCTTTCTTGGTTTCATGCAGCACCCCGTCGCGCAGCAAGGCCCGGTCAACTTTGCCTACAAGCGGTGTGCCGTCGGGAGCGGTAGCGTGCAGGTCCAGGTGTTTCTCGTTGCGGCTGTAACTGGTTTCATCCAGCAGTTTGCCCAGCGCCACGTCTTCAGATTCCTGCTCCATATAAATTCCCTGCCGCACCAGCCAAGCCTTGCGCGGGCAGATGAGGTAGTAGGAGAAAAGCATACCACCAATTGGATAAGATGTAGATGTACTCATAGTTTAACCAAAGTTTGCTAGATCGTCAGGGGGCGCATTAAGGATTGGATAGTTACTTCCTAATGCTGCCAAACCTATTTCATCGTTGTAGCCGGAGTAGATATATAGTTTATGTATATCTTTTTCATCTTGCCCTATAGAATAAGCGAATACAGTCAACTGTCCGGTTTTAAGCCCTTTTTTAATCAAGTAGGTGGGGCAGGAGATACTGTACTCCAGCTGATAGCTTCTAAAAGCATCGTAGTTTAGAAAAGGAAACACCCTCTGATCATTTCCTTCTGCGGCATCTGTATCAGAAGGAGGTCTTACGTAAACTGTGTCTTGGGCATCTATATCACGAGACTTCCAGAGGCCCGCCTGTCCATTCTCTTCATCAGTCTTAGCATGAGGTACTATGAGCCAGTTGTCCCGCATGCAGTTGTAAAGCAGGTTTCGGTTTGATTCAGCATGTGACATCAACGCTTCTGGTTCAGGATATAGCTCATTCACCTTAATTACAAACTCTCCGGAGGTGATTAATTTGGGAGTACCGCCAGCATACTCTTTTTGAATAGCTGTGAGGGTTTTTGTGAACGCTTCCGTGGCCTCCCATACGTTGCTAGCCTGGTTGTATGAACCGTAAGGAGCTGGATAAATAGCACCTTTACTCATAGGAGAACCAACGAAAACAACTCCCTTTTCACTTTCGGCAAAACGATTAAGTCTACCGATACGTTGTGCAAGTCTGTCCCAAGGGCAAACATCAGAATACATGATAGGAGAGCTAATATTTATACTCATCTCACCTATCTGCGTAAGTATTGCAATTCCTTTGGCACTTCTGTTTTTCCAAGCATCTTTACCCAAGTGCAGTATAAGCTTTTCTTCCAAGTATTTCTTATCTGGCTCTGTAAAACGACTGTGGTAGAAAATTAGAGGTACATCTTGGCCAGCAAGTGACTTTTGCAAGAATTGATAGAATGAGAAGCCACGAGCGACAGTATTGGCGAATACAATGCCTTGCCCTGTATTAATCATCTGTTCAAAAACCCGCTGCAATTCCTCTGATAGTTCCTGGGAGATTTCTTCGTCTTCAAGATCATCATTAGGATGCGCATTAACTTCAGCTAAAGCTTCTCCTACAAATTGAAGATGTCTGATGGGCTCTGCTTCCCGTTGCGCTTCCTGAATAGAATCCGTTATTTCGTAAAATTGACGAGCAGAGTCAGGTACAGTTGCACTCATAATAAGTATAGGCACTTTTAGCAACCTTAGCGCTTTAATCAGTACCTGTATATTGGCTTGAATATAAGAATCATAAAAGTCTGCTTCGTCTATCACCACGCAGGAGTTGGCAAGGAAGAAGAATGTACTGTGGTGTTCTTCCTTTGTGCCGGTAAGGCACATTAGCAAGTGGTCGATTGTACATACGCTTACAGGTGTAGCCAATAGCTGTGCTAGTTTGTGCACCTCTTTTGCATTATCCCTGTCTGATCCCTTAAGTTCATTCCCGAAACGAGAATACCAGGCGCTGGAGTGGTAAAGGCCTGTATCACTTACACTTTCACCAATGTTAAGTGCAAGTGCGTTTGAGGTAAACCTCGTTGGCATGGCAATGATCAGCCTGTCAGCTCTTCCTTTATCTACTTGTTCTTTTGCCCAAAGTAAAGAAGCGTCCGTTTTCCCACTACCTGTGGGGGCTCGCAATATACTTACAGGTTGCTGGGCGCAAGCTAAGGCCTGTTGCTGAACTGGCCGCAGGCTTAGACAACCGTCTGATTGCTTATGAGGAAACTCATACTCAAATTTAGTGAGTGTAGGCAACTGCTTACCTGCTTCCTTGCGGCTGGCGCGTGTATCTGCTAGCTGAAGGAGACTTCTGACAGCAGTCACTTTATAGCGTTCCCGTAGTGTTAGTTCCCATTTTCTGAATGGCTTTTCTCTGCGCCCAATAATATTTCCTTCATAAACTAGGCCCTCCCAATAATCACTAAATCGGCCATTCGCATCTTCTTTCCAGCGCTTAAGATGGCGATGGTGTAACTTTCCATGATGCGCAGCAATAGCAGCTCGCACAGCAAGCGATAACTTTTCAGGTTTACTTAAATCCAGCGATGCAAATTCATGGCGCAATTGTGCCTTTTGTAAATGTGGAGCAGAGGCTTTCTGTGCAATAAAGCAATCAAGGGTATATTCCTGGTAAGTTGCGGGAGCGTTTATTGCTGCTATTTTACCGTTTGCTTTGCACCATGTTTCATATAAAGCAAAATCTTGCTGACACGCTCTCTGCCATACATCATCTTCTTTACCTGCATCGTGCCAGTGAACCGCCAGGCAGAGTTCTTCCTGCAAATCTCCTCCCGCAAGTTCTTTGTACTTGATGCTCAGGTAAGGCAAGTTTTTTAAAAAATATTCTGCTTCCTCCCACACATGTTGCGTGTGGGAGGATAGCAAAATGCCTGATGGCTTGGCTAATGTTGATGCATGCATAGCTGCGTAGGATATGAGACGCTGGTTTATCTTAAAATCAGTACACCTGTCATTCTGGAAGAATCTTGGTTAAAGTGATTTTTAGCGGCTTACCCACAAAATCCTTTCAGAATGACATCTAGGTTTAGGAGGTGCCGGCTTGTAATTGCTTAGTGAGCTGCCGGTGTGTAAAGCTCATTTCCCTGTAAAGCCTCAAAAGCTTTTTGATACGCTTCATAAACAGGTGTTTCAGTTAGCTCACCTGTGTCATCTCCTAAGAAATAAAGGGCGTCGCGGCTATCTAATTCTTTTAAGATATTTTCTCTTTCAGCAGCTGTTGTCTGTGGTGCAAAGTAACGGATGGCTTTGCGGCTATGGCGGTTGTCCAGTACAATCAGTACTTTCTGCGGCTCACCAGAAACAGCGTTGCGGGCTTGATTGGCGTAATCTGTCATGGAATTAGTAGCTTCCAGAAACAGCTTTACTCGGCGTTGCTTTTCAGAGGTATCTGCTAAATGATTTTCATATTCCGTAGCAACGTGCTTTTCAGCTTCGTACTGGTATTTTTTAGTTAACCCAATGGCACCAACGTCTAAATGGAAATTCATCAGCATTGTATCTGTTTGGCTGTACTCGTTCGTAGCAAGTGCTTGTTTCTTTCCTTCGCCTTTGTTTTGGCCATCCATCTTGAGACGTACCAACAGGTCTCTGCCTACTTCGCTTTCTTGTAAGGCAATGGCAGGCGTGGCGGTGAGGGGAGCTGTTCTTCTGCCAGAATAATCACCTTGGTTGGTGTCTAAGAAGCCTCCTAAATCACTTCGTAGATCTTTGCTGATGTCCAGCGAAACGCCGTCTCCATTGGATACATAGGTGCTGCCGTTTTGCTCATCATCAGCGTTTAAGCGTTCCATAGCACTAAACAAAACATGGCGCTGCATTTGGCCGGATATGTAAACACGGCCATCAGGGCGTCGCTTGATAGAAGAAGCATTGCCCAAAAGCTTTTCACCTCGGTTAGCAGCATGGTCAGACATTGGGGCAACAACAGAAACAAGTATAGATTTTATTTTCATGGTGGTATCTTTAATAGTTTAAAATTTAAGGTAGAGATTAAGTATAAATTAAGCTTCTGCTGATGCTACAGTTGTATTTTTAGCTTCTTCTGTGGAGGCAGTTGCAACAGATCGTAGGCGCATGAAAGCGGTAATAAGATACTGTGCCTGCTTCAGCGACACTTTCTCTGTCAGCACTTCTTCCATAAACTCACCAGCTTCGGGGTAAAAGTCTTTGCCTGTCATTCTGCCGATGGTTATGCTGATCTGACTCAGGAGTTCAGGTTTAGATTTTGCGCTGAGTACTCTGCTTTCAAGTTCAGTAAGAATACGTGCTTTATTTTCATCTACACTAAGACCTGCTCTGCCTGCTTTTTGGTCTTCTTCATACTTCTTGTTAGCTGTGCGGTAAGCAGCATTGTTTAGTGACTGGCCGTAAGCACGCGCAGAACGGACAAGTGTAGGAGATAGGTTTTCTGCATCCATAAAATAATTGTTGAATATTGGTGAGAATTCAGCGGGATATTCCGCTCTGTAAGCCATGAAATTTTTAAAGTCGGTAGAAGTATAAAGTTGTAACAAATGAGTAAAAGCCAGGTTGAATAACTGTCGCTTCGGATCATCAAACTTTTCCACTCCATAGATCTTGCTTCGCCACACAGCCTTTTGCAACTTAGGCACGTCATGCTGTAGTGCGAGTGAGATAAGGTGGTGGCTAAAGCGCTCCTGGCGGGCAAATTCATACGAAACAATATAAAGCGGGCGTCCTTTCAGACTATCCAGAACAGCTTTAATGTGCGCTGCTCGCTTGCCTTGTTCAAGATTCTTTTTATACCATTCAGCTATCGCAGCCACAACTGAAACTGCGTTCAATTTGCTATCCGAGGGAGCGTTTGGATAATTTCCTTTATGCAGATTTGGTCTTCTAAAAGATTTCTTATCAGGAGCCACTTCACCTATCATGTAGTGATCTGCTTTTATAGACTCTTGCATTTTCCTGAACTCTTCTACAAAGTCAACCATAGGGTAGCTAGGCTCCTCTTGATCCTGTTCTACACTATAAAGAGGTAAGTCAGGAATCATAACGGCGTTGGCAAAACTACCTTTTTGATAAGCTGCGTATACAGCTGGCTTAAATCTGGTAAGCGTAGTGATACAGGTAAATGCGGCATCACGTAACGATGCTTTTGGATTCTGAGCACTTTTGCTCCCATTATTCACCTTTGAGGTAAGAGGTGCAAAAGAGCGTTTCAAATCATAGGGTTTAAAAAGATCTTTTTCCGTCTTACACTTCTCTAATGTCTGTATAAGCAGTTTAGCCTCACCAACTGTATTTGCCGCCGACCCATCTGAAGTAACTACATGAGGAGCTAGAAAGTATCCTTTTGCGGCAATCTGTCCACTAGCTTTTCCAGGGTTAAGGTCTGTTTTTACATAATCAAAAGTTAGTGCTGTCGTGGCCTCTAAAGCAGGATCATCTTTAGTGAACACAGAAAAGTAATTTAAACCGTCTTTCAAGGTTTCTACTGCCAACTGCCTTACGTCTTCCCACGTCTCCAAATGCTCGGGAATGTTAAAACTTTCAGAGGCAACTAAAGCTGCGGCAAATCCATAGCGGGGGTAGGGGTGCTGAAAATCTATCTGTTTCATATCTTTTCGATTGTAGCGTGTACCCATCCATCATTTGAACCGAGGTATAACGGAGCCGCTGGGTTCTCTAATGCTTCAGTAAGCAGGTCTAAAACTTTAGGTGTTGTATTAAAGCGGAATAGATAATCTGGATCTCCAACTTTCTTATTGATTCTTGTTGGCTCCACATACTCTCTTACAGTTGGCAGACTTGCGTAGTACTGCGGGAAAAGATCCCGAATACTCCGATAATTGACTTTGGCTCCTTCTTGCAAATTATCAAAATCGGTTGCTTGTATGTCTTTGTATTCTGCTCTGTCCCCAAATTCAATTTCTTTATTGCGAACTCTATTTATGGTCGTTTCCAATGAAGCATCATAGTGTCTGCTGCCTCCAAAGAACGACCTGCCAGAGTCCCGTAAAAGCTGTGACCACAGATCATCATAAGTAAGTGTATCTGGCTCGAAAACGCAGGGTTCAAACTCCAGGTGGTACTGTAGAAAAGAGAAATATTTGCTGTCTGACATTTCAGGTTGTGCTGTCAGCCAAGAGGACTTTGCATCTTTTTTATTTGCTTTCTTTGCGTCTTTCTGCAACTGCTTGAACAGAGCTTTCCTGATATCTTCAGCGAAATGCCAGCCTAAGGCATTCTCCAGCATTCCGAACAACATGTGCGGGGAAGGGGAACGAAGGCTTTGGTAATAATTACCTGGATGACCACTTGCCATTGAAAGTGGAGCTAGTGCTTCTATTTGTAATAAACCACTTGCAGTATACTCTGGTGGCTCAAAGAAAAAAGAGAAATCCATATTGTTCATGTTTTATTGTAAAGCACCAAAACCAGACCCAGTAAGCTCGCCTATGCCCACTAACCATGCAAAACGGGTGATAGAAGGTTTTCCCTCTACAACCACAGGGCAGCTACTGCACTTATGATCCACACCTTTTATGGATACCATTCTAGTCCGAGATTTACCCTTATTGTCTCTGTAAAATCTCACATTTGTGTTTTCTGCATCTTCAGTACTGAAGCCTGCATCCAGCATTTTTTTTCGGAAAACCCTAGTTAGAGCTTCATCTGCCTCTGGGTTGTCGTAAAGCAGGTATTCTCTTGTTAGATCATCTCTAACTTGCCGTGCTACTACGGCACCATCAACTCTAAAAATCTGCTTTTCAGTAAACTGTGGGAAAGGCATTTCTAGCGCTTTATCAACCTGCATTCCAAAGAAGGCACTCCGGTCTGCAAGTATACCTTTGGCTAGTTGTATGCCATAGTCGCTATCATAAAAGCTTACATTCCATGTCGCGCCATTTGGAAACCAGAGGCCATTCCCGATGCGCTCTCCACCTCTTAACCACCCAAAGCTGTACAAGCTGAGTCCGTCGTGAAGGTCGTTCCCTGGGCCTAGCCAGTGGTGCAGCCGCTTAGTGAGCACATGCAGGTGGTTGAAGGGCACCGGCTGCGTATTAGGCGATAGTTTAAGTTGTATCCTCATATTTTGATTTTAATAAAGCAATGCTAATAATTTGATCCGCCAAAGTATGGCAGAGTGCCAGTTTATTCTAAAATAATTTCATTTCTGTACTTCCTTATTAACTGCTGTACCCGCTCCCTTATCTTTACCCGCAACTTGGCCGGTTCCAGCACCTCAACATGCTCGCCTAGCCCCAGTATAATAGACTCAAGTTCATGGTTAAGGGCAATGCGAAGTGAAATTGTCATGCTGCCGGCGGTATGTTCCTCCAAAATTGTTTGGCTATGGTGAATAGGAACAGTCTTAATATAGGGAGCCATTGTTCCGCTCACCCGCAGTACGACCTGTGCCACTTCTTGGTCAGGACCAAAATGCACTCCCAAAGCCTCCTGCTTTAGCAGCAGGAACTCGGCTCTTTTATTTTGCAGCACCGGAACGTTTGTGAGCTGTGGCTCCTGCATCCGCTCCAACCCAAAGGTTTTGAAGCGCTCGTCAGCAGCATCCCATGCAGCCAGGTACCATCGGTTGCGGTACTCTAGCAGAACCAGCGGGTCTATCTGGTAGGGCTTGGGTAAAGGAGTCTGGAAGGTCTGATATTGGAAGGTGAGTTGGCGTTGCATCCGGAGAGCGTTCCAGAGCAGGGGCAGGTGCTGCAGGCCCAACTGCGACTGGTTGTCTTCCAGCAGCAGGTATTTGCTGGTGCGCAGGGCATCAGACGAATGGGTGAGAAAGGCCAGTCGCTCACTACGCTCCAACAGCTGGAAGAACTGGCGGAAGTTCAACAGGTCTTCGTCCTCAGGTTGATTGAGGAAGTAGCCCCTGTGCCGACGGCAGTAACTAATGGTGATGCCATAAAAGTTCTGAATCTCTTTGATGTCACGATCAAAGGTCCGCTCCGAAACCGAATCAAGGTCTTCCTGGTGCAGGCGGTCCAGCAGCTTGGTTTTGCTGGGGTAGGAAAAAGGCGGCTGTACCAGGCGTAGCATCGTTAAGTGCCGCTGGAGTATAGTAAGTTGGCTCATAGCTTGGCTTGGGGTTGAAGTCTAATATAATAATATTATTAAATATATTGGTTATTTTATGTTAATGTTTGCTGCGAGAAGAGTATTAAGGTGAAAGTGGTATCTGTGCAGGTGTAGCGTGTTCCAGGATTGGTTGTATGCTTACTGCCTTGTTTTGCTCCTTATTCCTCGCAGTGCAATTCGTGTTGGATGTGTAGCTGTCCTGTAAAGAAAAGCAGGAACTGCCAGGCCTCTCCAGTAGGGGCAGCCCCAAGCTTTTGTGTTTTTAACAGCAAGCGCAAGCAGAGTGCCTAGGTTTTGCACCATTCTTATCTACAGAGAACAACCTGCTTAAAACTTGGAGGCCCTTCTGCTTTTCTGCATACCCTTCGTCGTGTTTTTCTGCTGGCGTCCCTGCTGTTTTACCCTCCCTGAAAAGCAACGTTGCTGCCAACAGGTGGCTTGGCTTGCATCCGAAGCACTTTTACAACCCGTAGGGGTACAATTCAGTCCCGGTCTACAAAGTTTTGGTTGCCTTGGAGCAGTGCGTAGGAGAGGTGTAGTATGTTGTTTTATTACTACGATTTATAACGATGCGTTACTCCACTAGTCCCTGGATGTGCGTTGCGTATACAGCTACTGTAAGAGAGAGGAATATTTTAAAAATAGCACCTGTTAGCAGACTCTCTCCTCCGCAACCAGGGACAAAGTCTGTAGTTCTGCGTATCCGTTAGGTGTATGTTCTAAACCAGACTATAATGAAAGAATTGTTGTGCCTGATTAGCCTTGTGGCAGTTACCTCCTGCACGGAAAACACGGCTTCCAGGGAAGAGCCAGTTTCAGGAGGTACTGCGGTGGCTATTTCCCAGAACGACCCCTCTGAAGCGTTGCCTGATATAAAACGTGTGGAGGACATAAAGGACGCGTACGCGTACGTTACCTCCAGGGTGGAAAGCGGCAAGATGGACTCCAGCTCGTTCAACTACAACTGCTACGGAGAGAGGAAGGGAACGGTAAGCTACTTTTCTGAGAAAGGGCAGCTCCGGCTTATAAGGCACAGCTACAGTGAATACAGCCACTTTTCAGCAGTAGACAGCTACTATGTGCAAGCGGGTGCGCCTTTTTTTGTCTTTCACGACCGGTTGGCCTGGAGCTTTGTGCAAGAGGGCCAGACCAAAGACGATGTGACGCAGAGCAGGATCTACCTTATAAACAACAGACCTGTTAAATGCCTTCAAAAGAAGTTTACAGTTTACACCAATACGAAGGGTGCTGTCGATCCTGACACGATAGCCAACAAAGAAATTGACTGCACCTCATTGGAGCCTATTCAGAATGACTTCGACTTTCTTGTAAAGTACAGGGCGCAGCGGGAGGATCTGGAATGCCTGGAGGGTTTACATTAGCCAACTACGTACCCTTGGGGCGCTGTAGCTACAACGTACAGGGAGGCGGCACTGGAGCAGCGAATTTTGCCGTGAGGCAGACTTAGCTATGGCACACGTCGAGTTTGGCGCTAAACAACAATGGTACAAAAGAGGTGATAAGCAATTGAGCAAAATGTAGCTCCGGTTCCGGTTAAGGCTGTTTTTATAGACACGGATTAAGCAAGCTCTAGCCAGCGGCGGATGATGGCTTGGTTTAGGCGTTGTGAAGTATACTATGTAATGCTTGATGACACACAAATGTAGAATGCAGTTGATTAGCTGCTTGCCTTGCTGTTAAGCAACTATAGGAGCTTAGATTAAATTCGTTGTGGTAACAGCATTTTTGCACGAGTCTCTGCCATAGATGCAATAAACTTAATATATTGGGTCTTTATCCGTTTCGTGCTGCCCCTGTAAGCCTTTGTCCGTGGCTTGCAGTGGGCTGCGCGCCACCCTTAACAGAGACCGATGCATCAGCTCCAAGTACACCCCAACCACCTAAAGGCCACTCCCGACACGCTAAAGGCGAAGCAACACTTTGTGGTTCTCGACGGGTTAAGGGGGGTAGCGGCCCTGGCTGTTGTGGTTTTCCACTTCATGGAGTGGGTTTACCCAGACTTCAGCAAGAATTTCATCGGGCAAGGTTTTCTGGCTGTTGACTTCTTTTTCTGCTTGTCAGGCTTTGTTATCGGGTATGCTTATGACGACCGCCTCAGTAGCATGGGAGTTATGGAGTTCTTTAAATCAAGGCTGATACGGTTGCACCCCCTGGTTGTGCTGGGCTCTGTGTTGGGCCTGCTGGCTTTTCTCTTTGATCCGTTCGCAGCTTACACAGGAGCCTACGGCACAGGTAAACTTCTGCTGGTGTTTCTCTGCTCCGTGTTTCTCATTCCTTTCCCGGCCATGAAAGAACGGTCTTTTAACCTCTTTGGCCTTAATGCCCCTTCGTGGTCTTTGTTCTGGGAGTACGTTGCCAACCTGGTCTATGCTCTTGTTCTCTACAGGCTCTCCCGCCGCTACCTGGCAGCCCTCACAATGCTGGCAGCGGTAGCCCTTTGCCTGGTCAGCTATCGTGCAGGCAACCTGCTCGGGGGCTGGGCAGGGGATAACTTCTGGGACGGCTGCGCCCGTGTCTCTTACTCCTTCTCGGCCGGGCTGCTCATCTACCGCGCTAACTGGGTAATCAAAAACAGGATTGGGTTCATCGGGCTGACCATCTTGCTGTTGCTGGCCTTTGTCATGCCCCATTTCGAGTGGAACTGGGTATCTGAAACACTGGTTGTTTTGTTTTACTTTCCATTGCTTGTTGCCTTGGGGGCCGGCTCCAGCGTGTCGCCGGGCCTGCAAAAGCTCTGTGTGTTCTCAGGGAACATCTCATACCCTCTGTACATGACCCACTACGCCGTTATCTGGATGTTTGGCAACTATTACACCAGCAACAAGCCGGCAGGCGCCGAGCTGTTTTTTCTTGTGGCAGGAGGAACAGTGTTGCTGATCGGCGTAGCCTATGTTGTGATGGTGGGATATGACCTGCCTGTCAGGAGGTACCTAAGCAGCAAAAGACGACCTCCCAAATCGAACTAGCAGTTGGTTTTGATGATGGGGCCTTGAAGTATGAAAACCTATGTGCGGTTGCTCAGTTAGAGTACTGAACCTTATCATAGTCCGGTACTGGTGAAGGAGCGAAGAAGGCTACAGGCGATAAGGTGTGCAACGGGGGCATGCGCATGAAAGCACGAGGTGTTAAAACCCATTGTCACCGCGGATGAGCGACTTTTTTGCTTTTTACAAGGAGGTGTCGCAGAAAATGGAGCAAGAATAAAAAAAGGCCTCCAGCGGTAGCTGAAGGCCTTTCGTGTAGCCCGAAGGATGAAATTATCGAACCATATCCACAGGGATTTAATAGTTCTAAAGGAATATTTACGACAATAAAAACACTTTTTAGCATTGGCTTGTCTGCTTGATCTTTTATTTTCTCTGTTCCTCAAATATACCTCCATCACTTACAAAAAGTGTGGCTTTGGAATAGCTGCCTTTGCTGTCCTTTACAAATTCAATATGGGCATTGCCATCTAGCACGAAAAGGTTTTTTGAAATATGTGCCAGTTCAGTTACGTTATCAGCGAATTTACAGAAAAGCCTATTGCCATCTCGATATATGACTAGCGGCCCATAGGTGCCGGTAATTTTATCAAACTGGTCTAAGGGGAGGGTGAGAAGATCATCGTTTACGTGAAGTGCGTTAATCAAGTAGTCCAGCTTCTGCTTCTCTTTCTTGGTTTCCGCAATTATTTGGCGCTCTCTGAATATAAGTTCCTGCGCTTTTACAAGTGCTTTTGAAGCATCAACCTGGAAATCAGGTACTACACCCGTTCCTTCCCAGTTGGTTTGAGTAACAGGGTTTAGGGAGCGGGCAAACGAAATTGATACGACAAAGCCCTGACCCACAGTAAAGGGCATCGTTGGATGCGCGCCACCGCCGGTTATTTCTCCTACAATAGTGGCCCGTTTAGCCTGTTGCATCGCATAGCTAAAGTCTTCAGCAGCTGAAAAAGTCTTTCTGCTGGTTAAAATATATATGGGCATAGACAAAGTTAAACTATCCGTTTTAGCTGGGTCGGCATAATAAAAGGTGGTGTCTTTATTCGAGCGGTTTACCAGATCGTTCATCCGAGTCTTTTCTTTAAAGAAGTAACTTTCCACCTGGCTTACCATGTCCGGCTCACCACCCTGGTTTTCTCTTAAGTCAATTATGATGGCATTGGTATTAGCTAAAAAGCCCAACGCTGATGCTATAATCGGTTTTGCTTCAGTAATATGTTCTACAAAGCCGTTGATAAGAAGATAGCCTATGTTGCCGGGTAACACCTCTACTTTCTTAAACAAATAGTTTTTCTCTCTCTCGAATATTTTGGATCTCCTGATTTCTTCCTCTGAAGGCACTACTTTCCCCTGGATTTGTCCCGATAAGTTAGGGTTGTATTCAACAAGCAGATGAGGATCGCGGTGTATTTTATAGATGTCAGCCTGTATTTGTTTAGCTAGCTTCTGGGGGTCTTTTGAAGATGAAGAATAGGCTTTCTTCTTTGTCTGCGTTTGCAGAAACGCTATGATCGCTTGGGCCTTACCGGGAAAGACATAATGCTTGTCTAAGCTTGCGCTTATCGACTCAATGAGGTGGTCAACTTTAACGGCGGGTTTACTAGTGGTCTGTCCGTTGCATAAGTAAGATGTGCAGAACAGAAGTAACAGGCATAGGAAATAGGATGTAGCGTTTTTCATTTTATATAAATTATGTGAAGGATAACTGCTCTGTTTTTACTATTCTTTCGCTTTACTTTATCCAAAAGTGAAGACTTCCATTAACTCCAGCAATTCAATTATTTATGCCGCCGGATATACTGTGTGAATTAGTAAATCGAAGGGATGAATGGAATACAGATAGCCAGACAGGCAATTGATATAATTAAGCGGTGTTAGCTGCTTCCTTTGAGGTATATTTGGCTTTGGGTATCAAGCCAGCAGCTCTATGATTCAGGATATAAGAAAGCTTAACAACAGGGTTTATTTAGAACCCTTCCTGCATGTACTTGTGTGGAGCTCTTTGATCTTATTTATATGGCATACGGTCAACACGATAGGACCTTTCCGGAAGCAGGACGGAAGTATATACTTTCCATTAATCTGGAGCACTGGTCTCAGTATGCTGTTGTTTTATGTGAATGGCTTGTATTTGATTCCCTTGTTTGTAAACAAACGGCTATTTAAAAAATACGCCTTTTGGGCAATCCTTTTATTTGTTGCCATTGTTCTTCTAAACTCATTTTTTGACCAGCTCTATAGCCTCTCACTTTTTTCAACTGAAAAGGAATCTTTTTTATCAGATCTCTTAATGAACCTGCAGAGTAAGACAGTTATACTCTCTTTATCCATGGGCTATGGGCTGACGAGGCAGTGGTTTAAAAATCAGGAACATCAACAAAAACTAGTTCAAGACGATCTTAAAACCCAGTTAAAATACCTGAAAGCGCAGATCAACCCCCACTTTCTTTTCAATACCTTAAACATGGCCTTTGCTTCAGCCACTAAAAGCAATGATGTGGTGACTGCCGATATTATAGAAAAGCTCTCTGGGCTTATGCGCTATGTTTTATATGAAAGCAATGAAGAGAAGGTCTTTCTTGAAAAAGAGATTCTTTATGTTGATAACACTGTGAACCTTCAGCTACAGCGCTTGTCACCTGAATTAGCAAGTCAGGTAAATTATCAGGTAGAAGGGGACTGGCAAAGCCATAAAATAGCTCCTATGATTCTTATTCCCTTTATTGAAAATGTGTTTAAGCATGGAGTCATCCTGAGTCAAAAATCAGATATATCTATCTCAATATTTTTAAGAGACTATACTTTGACACTGGAAACGAGAAACGCTATGCCCGATCATTTTATCAGAAAAGATGCCGTCTCTGGCATTGGCCTGAAAAATGCCAGAGAACGGCTGCTGCTTATTTATCCGGGCAAACATAGCTTAAAAATTGATGATTCGGGTTCATCTTATCATGTAAAGCTTCAAATCGAAATCAACTGAAAACCATGAGATGCATCGCTGTTGATGATGAGCCGTTTGCGCTTGAACTTATTGCCGGTTATATTCAGAAAACTCCGTCTTTACAATTTATGAACGGGTTTACCAACCCGTTCGAGGCCATGTCCTTTTTGGTGAATACTCCGGTAGACCTTGTTTTCTTAGACATAAATATGCCTGAAATATCAGGAATGGAATTGTTAAAGTCACTACCTACTATCCCTAAGGTAATATTTACCACAGCTTATGCAGAGTTTGGGGCTGAGAGCTATGAATTTAATGCTGTTGATTTTCTCTTAAAGCCTGTAAAATACGACCGGTTTCTTAGAGCAGTGAATAAAGTGAATTCTTACTCTCCAATACAAAGAGAAAGCACTGTAATAAATCATGCCGTAGAGCAGCATAGCGAATCAATACTGATTAAAAGCGGCCAACAAATGTTCCGGATAGAAACCGATGACATCTTTTATATTGAAGGTGCAGGTAACTATATAACCTTTTATACCAAAACCGGGAAGATCATGACACTGCTGCCGATGAATGATATACTAAAAATGCTTTCTCCCAAGACTTTCGCAAGGATCCATAAATCCTATATTATATCATTGAAGCACATTAGCATCATAGAACGGGCCAAGGTCATGATAAACAGTACCCCAATACCAATTGGCATTACATATCGGGAACAATTTTCAAAAATGATAAGGAATAGTTAAGAGCCTGAATCAAGTATAGTTCAACAGCGATACAGACACAGATTAGTTTGGTCCTGATAGAGAAGAAACGTATGGAGGTAGGGTAGAGGTACTTTGGAACGTGCGATTCCCTGCTTCCTGGGAAGTTCTACAAGTCTAGCCAAAGGGGGAATTATAGAATCAAAAAAGCCGCTCCAGATTTACCTGAAGCGGCTTTTTAGTAGCCCGTAGGGGAATCGAACCCCTGTTACCAGAATGAAAATCTGGCGTCCTAACCCCTAGACGAACGGGCCATTTTGGTGATGGTTTGTCGCTCATTTCCCTGATTGACGATGCAAATATAGCGGGTGATTTTGGTTTTGCAATAGCATCGCAGGAAATATCTTTCCTGTGTTAATGATGTGTTTGATAATCAGCAAGAAAAATTTTGAGGAGTTCCGGAGTTTGTAAATGCTAACCAATAGTGCCTTCTTGCGTTAGTATAAAACAATTATTTATTAACTGTAACAGCAGAGAAAAAGATGGCAAGAAAGCTACAGTATGAGGGTGTTAAACCAGAAGCCTTTGACCAACTGAGAGGCAAGTTGAAGTCCTATGGTCTGAACCTGACGGGGAATAACGGCAGCTTCAGTGAAAAAGGCGTTTCAGGTAACTATGCCTATGACCCCGCAACAGAGGTGCTGCGCCTGGAGGAGCTGCAGGTCGGTTTTCCGGCCAGTATGATGCTGAGCGTTGATACTCTTCAGTCCCGCATGGACGAGCTCATGGTGCAACACGGGGCTAGGCCGCTGCGTTAGCATCGAAAGAAGCCTTTTAAGGTACGACCACGTATACCTCATAAACTAGACATACAAAAACAGAAAACAACAACTATGGAAAACGATACTTCTCAGAACCAGAACCAAAATCAGAACAAGAATAACAACGGTAACCAGCAAAACAGCAACCAGAAGAAGCAGGATGGAAACGTGCTGCAGATGCTTCAGCCGCACGATATGTCCAGAACGGTAGAGTCTGCGATGCATGTGATGCAGGGGAGACAGGAGAAACTGCCGGACCTTATGCAGGATGTTGGGCACATCATTCTGAAAGCCACCAGGCGCTTTAGCACCACGCAGCTTATTCTGGCTGCCGGGGCCTTAACGGTAGGAGCCATCCTGATCTCGCGTTACAGTTCACCGGATGATGAGTATGAGGAGGCTTAATAACTTTTTGGCATACCATACAGAGCCCTTAACCATTGGTTAAGGGCTTTTTTTATTGTGTTTGTAAACATGTGGCATGCCATTTGATTACATTGCATCTATATAGTTAACGGCTATACTTCGTTAACGCCATAACTTATAACCCTAAAAGTAAAACCATGAAAAAGACGAATGTAATGCTGCTGCTTATGATGTTTGTTGCGTCTGCCTTTACCGTGCAGGCACAACAGGGTGCACCACTGCCTCCTTTGGTAAGCGTAAACGGCACAGGCGAAGTACGGGTGCAGCCCAATGAGGTGGTTGTAAACCTGGGAGTGGAAACGCGCGAGAAAACCCTGGATGCGGCCAGAAAGGAAACAGACAAAAAAGCGGCCGCTATTATCAACTACCTGAAAAAGCAGGGTGTTGACGCCAAGAACATCCAGACATCTTTTGTAACGCTGCAGCCCGTTTACAACAGCGGAGAGTACGGCCGCACAGCGCCGGACTTCTACCTGGCCCAGAAGAACATGACGGTAGTGATCAAAAAAATGAACAAGTTTGATGAGCTGCTGTCAGGGCTGTATGAGATAGGGGCCAACCACGTGAACGGGGTGCAGTTCCAGGTTTCGGATATGGAGAAGTATAAAGCGGAGGCCCGTAAGAAAGCGGTGGCCAATGCCCGCGAAAAGGCGACTTCACTCACCTCTGAGTTAGGTGCTAAGGTTGGGCGGGTGTATGCCATCAACGAGGGTGGCAGCAACGGCGGCCCGAGGCCCATGTATAAAATGGCTATGATGGAGTCAGCTGCTTATAACAGCGCAGACGGGCCCTCCATCGCCGGCGGCGAGGTTGTGATCACCGAAGATGTAGCCGTTAGCTTCATCATTGAGTAACGCCCTTATACATAAAAACGGCGGCGCCACCTACTTAGCTGTGGGTGGCGCCGCCGTTTTACCTTGTTGTGGAGCTACACCTGTTTCAGGTAGCGCTCCATTGGCTTAAAATTATTCTCCTCATCCAGCAGGAAGCTCAGGGGCTGTTTCGGGTTCTGGAGTATCTCCGCCTCCCGTATGCTCCAGGGCTTCAGCATCTCCTCCAGCATGTGGGCGTAGGCCGTCATTTCCCAGGGGTTGAAGATCTCGTTGGTCACATCGTCAATGAGTGTGTCCAGTACCAGGTGATCGTCTTCCGGCTTTACAGGGCGTATAAAATACTCCGGCACCACGCTAAAGATATAGGCGGCGTAGAAAACCCGGGCTTTAAACTCAGCCAGCTGAATCGGGTGTAAACTGTGCCCCTCAGTTACCTGGTACAACTTTCCGAGCGCTCTGCGGATGATGCCGTTGTCCAGCAAGGTGCACACAATGGCGGCCGAGCCCATTTTAATGCTGAACGACATGGTCGTCAGCTCGTCCTGGTACTCAAACGGCAGCTCATCCTCGGTCGGGTCTACCTCCAGTATAAACAGGGAGCAGGGCAGGAAGTCCGAGAAGACCATCGGCACGCGCAGCGACTGGAGCACCTGGTAAAAGGAGCGGAACTTGCCCAGCATCTTCGGGTCCTCGCTTACGGCGTACTCCGGCATCACCAGCGGGTTTGCCTCCTTAATCAGCTCTGTTACCAGCGAGCCGTAGTACATTTTGCCGATCCACTGGAAGAGGCGCTGGGGCGGCAGCGCCTGCAGGCCCTCCACACCTTTGGCGGCAGCCTGCTCCACCTCCGCCTCCAGGGGTAGCAGGTAGTGGGTATGGCAGCGGTCGCAGCACGGTATGGTCAGCTGGCTGAAGGTGGTCACACTTTTGTCGAGCAGCAGCAGCTCCTTGTTCTGGAGGCTATACTTGTACTGCAGCCACTCGGCAAATACAGGTGCCCGGTGTTCCTGCGTAATAATAGTGCCGCAAAGGAAGCAGTTCGTATCGCTGAACTGCATTCGCTCGAACGGATCGTATAGGGTAAGGTCAATCATATCTAAAGTCTATTCTACCTACAAAGATACATAAGCTGCCATGAGTTCCGAAAGAGTTGCCAATTTGAACAAACAAGGCAACGCGTGTCATGGCAGGTGTTATAACAAATAAGCACGGAAACTGTTAGGGTTCTGAACCGAAAAAAGCGCTCAGCTCACCAAGCGGTAAGAAGTGGCTGCGCAGCTCGGTTTGTACCAGCCAAAGGCGGTTGAAATGGTGCTTGTACGGGTGTGGGGCGGAATATATGTCTTTGGCACAAGGGGATTAAGTCTTATATTTGATAGCGTGTACAGATGTTGGTAAACGGCCAGCGTAATGCGTGGCGGCGTGAGCTAAGACCAACAGGCTGCCTGCTCGGCAAATAAAGTATGAACATAACTGATGCTCCAGGCGGGCACAACGATCAACTGAATGAATAATAAAGCAGCACCCATCAACCTTTCCATAGACCATAACTATGATTCTGAGTTCTGCGGGAGCATCCCGCTGCACCTGGTTAACCTCATACAGCCGCACGGCGTGTTGCTGGTGCTCGATAAGGAAGAACTCCGAATTAAGCAGGTAAGTGAGAATGTGGAGCAGCATTTAGCTATCGCCGTTGACGAACTGCTGGAGCAGCCGTTTTCAAGCTACCTGCCGGACCTGCAGTACCAGGACCTGCTGTACAAGATAAACAGCGGCAACAGCCAGGAGAAGATTCCGTTTAGCCTGACCCTTCAGCTGCAGGGCAGGGAGCAGGATTTTATTGCCCTGGTGCACCCGGAGCAGGAGCACGTGCTGGTGGAGCTGGAAGAGAACGCAGCTTCTTCGGACAAGTCGTTCATCGGAATTTACCAGCACATCAAGTACATTACCACGTTGCTGAAGCAGGCGTCCACTACGTCCGCAACGGCCCAGTTGGCTGCCGATGAGCTGAAGAAATTTACCGGCTTCGACCGTGTGCTGGTCTACCAGTTCGACCCGCAGTGGAACGGCATTGTAGTGGCCCAGGCCAAGGAGGACGACATGGACGATTACATGGACCTGCGCTTCCCGGCCTCAGACGTGCCCAAGCAGGCGCGCGACCTGTACTTTAAAAACCCGTACCGCCTCATCCCGACCCGCGACTACAAGCCGCAGCGCCTGATCCCCATCGTGAACCCGATTACGCAGCGTTTCACCGATCTGTCGGACTGCAACCTGCGCAGCGTGGCCAGCGTGCACCTGGAGTACCTGGCCAACATGCAAATTGTAGCCTCCATGTCGCTGCCCCTGATCGTGGACAACAAGCTTTGGGGCCTTATTTCCTGCCACCACAAAACGGCCAAGAACCCAAGCTACGAGCAGCGCTCCGGTATGGAGTTGCTGGCCGGGATCGTGTCGGCACAATTGGCCGGCAAGGAAAGGGAGAGCGCTATTCTGCTCCGGGCACAGCTGCGAAGCATACATGCGCACTTGCTGGAGCAGCTGTATAATAGCCAGAACTTTGTGGAAGGCCTGCTGAGCGGCAGCGTTACCATACAGGACCTGCTGTCGCTTACCGGGGCGGCGGTGCTGTACGAAGGCAATGTCTGGACGAGCGGTGATACGCCGGGTGAGCAGGAGCTTCGGGAGCTGGTGTCGTGGCTGCGCCGCAACCGGAGCGAGAAAATTATTGCAACGGCCACTCTCCCGCAGGAGTACGCGCACAGCCGCATCTATAAGGACGTGGCCAGCGGCTTGGTGGCATTGCCCATCAACCCGGAGCAGGGCGAGTACATCCTGGGCTTCCGCCCGGAGGTGCTGCAGACAGTGAACTGGGGCGGCGACCCGAAGAAGGCGATACAAATGGAGGATGACGGCAAGACTTATCACCCCCGCAACTCATTTGCCACCTACAAGGAAACCGTGAAGTATACTTCGCTGCCATGGCAGGAGGAGGAGATAGAGGCCGCTGCCGTACTGCGAAGTGCCGTGCTGGAGAAGATCATCAAGGATAAGTATTAAAACATAGCCGCTCTACAAAACCGGAGTATGCCAGACTCTAATGAACTAATGCCAGCACCAGCACCCGCGCAGAAGAAGTACATAAAGCCCGCCGACCATTACCTGGTGGGCATTGGCGCCTCTGCCGGCGGTCTGGAGGCTATACATGACCTCTTCGACCACTTTCCGAATAACTCCAGCTTTTCCTTTGTCATAATTCAGCACCTGTCGCCGGACCACAAGAGCCTGATGGCGGAGCTGCTGTCCAAACACACGCGCATGCAGGTGCAGGAGGCCGAGGATAAGATGCATACCAAGCCCAACTGCGTGTATGTGCTGCCGAGCGGCAAACAGCTAACCCTGGAGCATGGGCGTCTGCGCCTGGCGGAGAAAGCACGGAACCGCGAGCCCAACTTTGCCATCGACCTCTTTTTTGAGTCCATGGCCAAAGACCGGGGCCAGTACGCCATTGGCGTCGTGCTGTCGGGTACGGGCACAGACGCCACAAAAGGCGCCAGGGCTATAAAAGAGGCGGGCGGCATGGTGGTGGTGCAGGACCCTGAGACGGCAAAGTTCGACGGCATGCCGCGCAGCGCCATCGACACCGGCTTTGTAGACTATGTGCTGCCGCCAGCGCGAATGCCGGAGGAGATTCTGGCCTACACGCGCAACATACCGCTGCCGGTATCCGCCGCCATGGAGGAAGAAGATGAGAAAGAGGAAGGGGCGGATGAGGTTGTGCTGGAGCAGATACTGGACCTGGTGCGCTCCCAGACGCAGACCGACTTCACAAACTATAAGCAGGCAACCATCAACCGCCGGATACGCAAGCGGATGGAAGGCCTGCAGGTAAGCTCGCTTCGCAGTTACCTGGCTTACCTGCACAAGCACCCTGGCGAAAGCAAGCAGCTTTGCCAGGAGTTCTTTATAAACGTTACCCGCTTTTTTCGCGATGCCGAGGCCTTCGAGGTGCTGGAGCAGGAGGTGATTCCCGCTATTATCGCGCGCAAGGGGCAGGACGAGACGATAAAAGTATGGGTGGCCGCCTGCAGTACCGGGGAGGAGGTGTACTCACTTGCCATACTTTTCAGGGAGGCGTTCGATAAGCTGGGGCAGGAGCCGAGGGTGAAGCTTTTCGCCACAGACATAGACCAGCGTGCGATCACGCAGGCGTCCAAAGGGATGTACCCGGCCGCTATCGTGAAGGAGGTGACGGAGGAGCGCCTGCACAGGTACTTTCACCAGAAGGGCCACCGCTATGTGGTGAACGAGGATGTTCGGAAGCTGGTGGTTTTTGCGCAGCATGACCTGCAGAAAGACCCTCCGTTCAGCCACATCGACCTGATCAGCTGCCGCAACATGCTCATCTACCTCAACCCCGGGCTGCAGAAAAAGGTGCTTTCGCTTTTCCCGTACGCGCTGAACATGAACGGCTACCTGTTGCTTGGCCCGAGCGAGCACATAGGCGAGCTAAAGTCTTTTTTTACCGAGGAAAACCGCAAATGGAAGCTGTTTCGGAAAGTGAAAGAAACCAGGGGGAAACAGAAGCCCTACGGTGTCAGCGACTACTCCTCCGTTATCAGGCAAAGCAGCCAGAGCAGTAGTTTTGCCAGTGCCCAGGTAAGCCGCTACAGCGATGCCTTTATGGATGCCGTGGTGGAGGACTTTAAGGTAACGGGCCTGTATGTGGATGAGAACTACCAGTTGCTGCACGGCATCGGGGACATCAACCGCTTTCTGAAGTTTCCGGACAAGCGCTTTCACTTCAACCTCATTAAAATGGTACCCGAGGAGCTGGCCGTTACGCTGAGCGTGGGCATCCGGAAGGCCCTGAAGCAGGACCGCAAGGTGGTGGCCCGGCAGGTAGCCGTAAAAATGGATAAAAAGGAGCAGATGATCCACGTATCCATCCGGCCTATCTCCATCGAAAAAGGGCAGGCGAAGGTAATCCTGGTGCTGCTGCAGGAAGTGGGGGAAGTGAGCCCGCTGCCAAAAATTTCAGAGCTCTCGCTGGTGTCAGACTCCGACTACTACAAACAGCTCTCCGCACTGGAGATGGAGTTGAACGAGGCCCGCGAAAGCCTGCAGTTAACGGTGCAGGACCTCAGCACGTCCAACGAGGAGCTGCAGTCCAGCAACGAGGAGCTCATGTCCAGCAACGAGGAACTGCAGAGCTCCAACGAGGAGATGCAGTCGCTGAACGAGGAGCTGCACACGGTAAACTCAGAGCACCAGCTTAAGATACGGGAGCTGCAGGAGCTGAACGAGGACCTGGATAACTACATCCGCAGCTCCAATGTGGGGCAGATTTTTGTGGACCATGACCTGGTGATCCGCAAGTTCACCCCTTCCGTGGAGAGCCTGATCAACATAATTGAAACGGATCTGGGCCGGCCTATTCATCACCTGTCGCACAACCTGAAGTACTCCCGCCTGATTGAAGACATCCAGCAGGTAAACAACAACTCGCAGGAGGTAGAGCAGGAGGTGGAGACGAAGTCGGGCAGGTATTACCTCATGCGGATTATCCCTTACCTGAAGCACAACGGCAACAAGGACGGCGTCGTGATCAGCTTTGTAGAGGTAACCACCCTCAAAACACTGAGCAATGTGGTGCAGGGCGTGCTGAACAGTTCCCTGAGCAGCATCATGGCCTTTTCGGCAAACCGGGACGACAGAGATGCGATCGAGGACTTTAGCTGGAGCCTGCTCAACAGAAAGGCTGAGGGGCTGCTAGGTGCTTCGCATGCCGAGCTGCTTCACTCCAGCGTGCTGGCCACCATGCCTTTCCTGAAGAAGAACGGGCTGTTTAAGAAGTTTGTAAACGTAGTTGAGACCGGGCTGCCGCTGCATATGGAGCAGCCGCTGGAAATAAACGGGCAGAAGGCCTGGTACGAAATCGCCGCCGTTAAAATGGGCGATGGCCTGACGGTAACGATGGCAGACGTCACCGCGAAGAAAAACAGTGAAGAGAAGGTAATGCAGGCCTACGAGGACCTGAAGAAAGCGGAGGAGGACCTGATAAAGCTGAACAGCGAACTGGAAAAGCGGGTAACCGACCGCACACAGGCCTTGGGCGCAAGCGAAGAGCGCTTCCGGCTGGTGTCTATGGCTACCAACGATGTGGTGTGGGACTGGAACCTGGTAACCAATGATATCTGGTGGAGCGACAGCCTGAACCACATGCTGGGCTATGAGAGCGATGAGTGGGGCAAGGGCGTGAACGGATGGTTTAACCGCGTGCATGCCGACGACCGCGACAGAGTAGTGAAAGGTATAAACAAGGCGATAAACTACGGCAAAGACCAATGGGCGGATGAGTACATGATCGAAAAAGCGGACGGCTCGTATGCCTATGTTTCGAACCGGGCCTACATCATGCACAACGAGTACGGTGTTCCGTACCGCATCCTGGGGTCTTTTATCGACCTGTCGGACCTGAAAGAGACGCAGGAGGAGCTACAACTGACCAATGACCACCTGCTGCGGGTGATCGCTGACCTGGACACCTTCGTGTACACTGCCTCCCACGATCTGAAAGCGCCGGTTGCCAACATCGAAGGGCTGCTGCTGCTGCTGGAAGAGCAGATCGGCTCGGCAGGCCCCATACCCGGGGAACCGACACAGCCGCTGTTTGAGATGCTCAAGGACTCGATCCGCCGCTTCCGCAACGTGATCAAAGACCTGACCGATATAGCCAAAGTGCAGCGCGACGTGGACGGTGAAACGGAGCCGATCGAGTTTCAGGAGGTAATGGATGATGTGCTGGCCAACATGCAGGAACTGCTGACAAAGGAGGGTGCGCAGGTGGAGGTGGACTTTAAATATGCTTCCAAGGTGGAGTTTTCCCGAAAGAACCTGTACAGCATCCTCTACAACCTGCTGAGCAACTCCATTAAGTATAAATCACCGGACAGGCCGCCTAAGGTTAGCTTTACCACAGAGAAAGTAGACGGCTACATGCTGCTTTCGGTTCAGGACAACGGGTTGGGTATGAGTGAGGATAACCTCTCCAAAATGTTTACCCTGTTCAAGCGCTTCCACTCGCACGTGGACGGCACCGGCATGGGCCTTTATATCGTAAAGCGTATGATGGACAATGCTAACGGCATGATTGAAGTAGAGAGTGAGCAGGGGAAAGGCACTACGTTTAAGCTGTACTTTAAGCGGGAAAAATCCTAAAGCACAGGGGTCTGTGCCTGCCGTACTTTATACTTAAAAACAAAAAGCCTGTACTGCTGAAGTGTATACTTTTGCAGTACAGGCTTTTTGTTTTGCAGCTAGTGGTAAAGCAAGCGTTGCCGCGCGAAGTACGTACTTCCTCGTCAGTGCTTACTTTTGCAGCATCTATTTATTAAGGGAAGCGTTGACGGAGATTTCTGTATTAAGCAGCTTTGAGATAGGGCAGTTCTTTTCTGCATCCTGTACCAGCTCGTTAAACTTGGCCTCGTCAATTCCGGGTACCTGTGCCTTAAGCTCCAGCTTTGAGCTGGTGATGGCACCGTTCTCCAGCGTAATAACGCAATTGGTATCCAGTCGGTCGGCGGTAAAGCCTGCCTCGTTTAGGTTAAAGCTGAGCTTCATGGTAAAGCAGCCCGCGTGTGCCGCAGCAATGAGCTCTTCCGGGTTGGTGCCTTTGCCCTCCTCAAAGCGGGATTTAAACGAGTACTGCGTTTGCTCCAGGATGCCACTCTGAGTTGATAAATGGCCTTTTCCGTCTTTTCCTGTGCCTTCCCAAACGGCTGTTGCTTTTCTTTTCATAGGTTTTCTTTTTTTTGTGGATGATTCTCTGATGTATGGCAGCGATAGCTCACGCTGCCTGCCTCGTAGTACCATCAACAGGTTTCAGGCGTTTTGGGTTATCTTTTCTTTGATAAAGTATATTTAAATAGGGCGCCTCAGACCTGGTACCGGAGCAGGATAACCTCGGAGCGGGCATCGAAGCGCAGCGGCAGGGAAGAAGTGCCAAAGCCTTTGGACACGTACAGGTAGGGTGGGGTATCGTTGTACCAACCGTTTACATAGCCCCCCGACTTCGGGGGGAGCTTCGGCACAAAGCCCGGCAGCCGGACCTGCCCGCCGTGGGTATGGCCGGCAAACACGTAGCCGATGTTAAGCTGCTCTCCGGGGCTGCGTGTAGCATTTAGCTTTTCCAGCTGCCTTTTGGCATGCTCCTGCTGCAAGGGGCTGTGCACCAGCAGCAGGTGATGCTTCTCCCGGCCTACACCCTGCACGGCAGCCGTAAAGTTGCTGTCTCCCTCCAGCAGGTCATCCAGCCCCGTAATCATTATCCTGTGCCCCCGTAGCGTATATGCCTTCGATTCGTTTAGCAGGAAATCGCAGTTATGCCTTTCGTATACTTGCCGGATGTCATCTATGGCAGGCGCAGCGCGGTAGTCGTTGTTGCCGGGTATGGCCACCTTTTTCACGTTTGGGTCAAGCAGTTGGAAAAAGGCGTCTGCAGGAGGCGTATGGCCGGTGGAGTCCAGTGTGTCGCCGGTGATAAGGATCAGGTCTGGCTGTAGTTGGTTTACTTTCCGGGCCAGCCTGCTGTACTGGGGCAGCAGCGCGTCCTTAAAGTGCAGGTCGGTCAGCAGAACGATCCGCAGCTCCTCATCGCCGGTGTTTGGCCCGATAGCAAAGTTTTTTACCTTAAAGAAGTACTTCTCCAGGATCAGTGAGTCCAGCAGCACGGCAGCTGCGCCCACAGCCAGGGTTCCTAAAATCCAGTTAATCTTCGTTTGTTTCATGTAGCCGGTTGAAGTGCGTTTGCCGCTCCCTCTGCCGCTTAACGCACAGGGGGGCGGAAGAAAAGTGAGGAAGGAGGTAAGGGGAGGGCAGTTTGCCTTCAGGGGAAAAAAGCAACTGCCGCAGGGGGTAGTGCCGGGCTACGCTAGAGAAAGCCCAGCTCCAGTTTGGCTTCTTCGCTCATCATATCGCGCGTCCAGGGCGGGTCGAAGGTGAGCATCACAAAAGCGTCTTCCACCCCCTCAATAGCCTCCAGTTTCTGCTGTACCTCAAACATGATGTCGTCTGCTACAGGGCAGGCAGGTGCCGTAAGTGTCATGGTTACCTGTACTTTGCTGCCTTCCGTTACTTTGATCTCATATACCAAGCCCAGGTCGTAAATATTCACCGGGATTTCCGGGTCATGCACGGTCCGGAGTGCGTCTTCTACTTTATCTCTGATCTCTGATGCGTTCATGTTATATTTATTGTTGAAGGGATTTCGCCTGATAGGCCACCGCGTAAAGTTTCATCTGCTTCAGCATGGACAGCAAGCCGTTGGAGCGGGTGGGGGAGAGGTGGCTCTGCAGACCGATCTTATCGATGAAGTAGATCTCGGCATCCGCGATATCCTTTGGCTTTTGCCCGCTTAGCACCTGTATCACCATGCTCACCAGGCCCTTGGTGATCAGCGCATCGCTGTCGGCGCTGAAGTGCAGCAGCCCGTCCCGCATTTCCGTATGCAGCCATACTTTGGACTGGCAGCCTTTGATCAGGTTTTCATCCGTTTTATACTTGGCATCGATCAGGGGCAGCTCTTTCCCCAGCTGGATGATGTACTCATACTTGTCCATCCAGTCGTCGAACAGCTCAAACTCTTCTACAATCTCGTCTTGTCGCGCGTTTATCGTCATTTGTATCAACTTAAAAGCATGGCGGCTTTCTGAATGGCCGCTACCAGTTTGTCTATCTCCTCCGTGGTGTTGTAAAACGCCAGCGAAGCCCGTACCGTACCCGGTATGCCATAGTAATGCATGATGGGCTCTGTGCAGTGGTGGCCGGTGCGTACGGCAATTCCGTGCTTGTCCAGTATCTCACCTACATCGAAGGGGTGCGTGTTGCCCACCAGGAATGAGATGGACGCCGCTTTGCTCTCAGCCTCCCCAATAAACCGGAGCCCTTTTACCTCCTGCAGCGCCTCTGTGGTGTAGGCAAGCAGCTGCGCTTCCGTTTCCGCAATGTTCGCCATGCCCAGGTGCTGCAGGTAATCAATGGCAGCGCCCAGCCCGATGCCTTCGGCAATGGCTGGCGTGCCGGCCTCAAACTTCAACGGCAGGTCGTTATACGTGGTTTTCTCGAAGGTCACGGTTTTGATCATGTCGCCGCCGCCCTGGTACGGGGGTATCTGCTGCAGCCACTTTTCTTTACCGTAGAGCACGCCGATCCCGGTGGGGCCGTACATCTTATGGCCGGAGAAAGCCAGAAAGTCGGCATCCAGCTCCTGTACATCTACGGGCATGTGCTGTATCGCCTGCGCCGCATCCACCAACACAGGTATCCCCTGCCCATGGGCCAGCTCAATCATCTCCTTCACAGGGTTAACCGTGCCGAGGGTGTTGGATACGTAGGTGACGGAAACCAGCTTGACCGTTTCGTCCAGCATGCGCTCAAACTCCTCCAGCAGCAGTTCGCCCTTTTCATTCATCGGTGCCACCCGCAGCTCCGCTCCGTGTTCTTCGCAGGCCATTTGCCAAGGCACGATGTTGGAGTGGTGCTCCATGGCAGAGACGATAATGCTGTTGCCGGGCCTCAGGAACTTACGCCCAAAGCAGCTGGCCACCAGGTTAATGCTTTCGGTGGTGCCTTTGGTAAAGATCACCTCGTGCAGGTGCTCGGCATTGATAAAGCCTTGTACTTTCTTGCGCACCAGCTCATACTCGGCGGTAGCTTTCTGGCTCAGGTAATGCACGCCCCGGTGAATGTTGCTGTTGTACTGGGTGTAATAGTCGTTCATGGCCTGGATAACGGCCGAGGGCTTTTGCGTGGTGGCGGCATTGTCCAGGTACACCAGCGGCTTTCCGTAGACCTGTGTCTGCAGGATCGGGAAATCACTTCTCAGCTGTGCAATATCCAGTTTTCTGGCCGTTGATATGGTTGAGTTTCCAGGCATGCGTTATACATTTAGCAGCTCCTGCTTGGCAGGTATATGCTGGTTGATGAGTTTATTCAGGTGTGTCTCCAGCTCCGGCAGGTTGATCTTCTCGGTGACATCAAAGGCGAACGCCGTTACGAGCATGGCTCTGGCCGTATCTTCGCTTATGCCCCGCGACTGCAGGTAGAACATGGCCTCCTGGCTCAGCTGCCCGATGGTGGAGCCGTGGCTGCATTTTACGTCATCGGCATAGATCTCCAGCTGCGGCTTGGAGTTGATGACGGCCTTGGGGCTGAGCAGCAGGTTGTTGTTCTGCTGAAAGGCATTTGTTTTTTGCGCATCCTGGTGCACGTACACTTTCCCGTTAAATACGCCCACCGCCTTGTCCAGCAGTACGCCTTTGTAAATCTCGTTGCTGTTGCAGTGCGCCAGGCGGTGGTTCATAAACGTATGGTTGTCCACGAGCTGGTGATCGCTGCCTAAGTACAGGCCGTAGAGGTGGCTCTCGGTGTGCTCATCGTCCAGGTTTACATGCAGGTTATTGCGCAGCAGCTCGGCCGCCGGAAGCGAGAAGGTATAGTTGGTGTACACGCTGTCGCGCTTTTGGCTGACCTCCGTGTGCTGTAGGTGGCGCAGCCCCGCTTCTGCCGTTTGCAGCATGTAATGGGTAAGGTGGGCATTCTCTTCCACCACTACCTCTGAGAGGCTATTGACGAAAACCTTGGCGGCACTGCCTTCAGACACAACCGATTCGACAAGGCTAAGCGAGGCGCTGCGGTGCGCCACAACCAGGTGCCTTGGCTGCACAAACAGGTTTTCGAGGGCCGAATAGGTATGAATAATGTGCAGCGGCTTATCCAACTGTGCGTTTGCCTTGATCTCAATAAAAAGGCCGTCAGAAAAGAGTGCCGTGTTCAGAGCGGCAAAGTGGTGCTGCGCCGTGTCTGCTATCTTACCGAAGTACTGCAGCGTTGCCGGGTCCTGCTTGGCCTCAGCCATAGGGCGCACCGTCAGGAAGGGAGGGAGCGCCTCCTGGGCAAGGGGCGTTTGCAGCTGCCCGTTCAGGAGCACCAGTGTGTAGCAGTCCAGGCCTTCAATCGTAGCCTTGCCTGCTGCGTGTGCCATGGCAGCGCCGGCTGCTCTTACGTCCAGTGCATAGCCTTCTTTAAGAAAAGGGACGACGTTGGTATACTTCCAGTCTTCCACTTTGGTGGTCGGAAAGCCTTCTCTTTCAAAGCTGTTGAAGGCTTTCTGCCTTAGTTGCAGTAGCAGATCGGGTTCTGCCTGTTGGTCTACGGCGAACTTCCCGCCAAACTCATCCAGCAGTTCCTGATACAAAGGTATGGATACCTGGTTTGCCATTTATGATTGTGCGTTTTCAGTTTCAGGATAAGATTCTTTGAGCCAGTCGTAGCCTTTCTCTTCCAGCTCGAGGGCCAGTTCTTTAGTGCCCGACTTCACAATGCGGCCGTCGTAGAGCACGTGCACAAAATCCGGCACGATGTACTCGAGCAGGCGCTGGTAGTGCGTTATGATGGCAAAGGCATTGTGCTGGCTGCGCAGCTTGTTTACGCCGTTCGACACGATACGCAGCGCGTCAATGTCGAGCCCGGAGTCGGTTTCGTCGAGGATGGAGAGCTTGGGCTCCAGCATGGCCAGCTGCAGGATTTCGTTGCGCTTCTTCTCGCCACCCGAAAAGCCTTCGTTCAGGGAGCGGTTAATGAGCTTGGCGTCAAACTCCACCAGTTTCTGCTTCTCCTTCGTCAGGCGCAGAAACTCCTTCGCCTCCATCGGCGGCAGGCCTTTGTAGTCCCTTATCTCGTTCAGGGCCGTGCGCAGAAAATTGATGTTGGATACGCCGGGGATTTCTATCGGGTACTGGAAGGCCAGAAACAGGCCTTCGCGGGCGCGTATTTCCGGTGCCATCTCCAGCAGGTCCTTGCCTTCGAACAGTACCTCGCCCGCTGTTACGTTATAGTTCTCGCGGCCAGCCAAAACAGCCGACAATGTGCTCTTGCCGGAGCCGTTGGGGCCCATGATCGCGTGTACTTCACCCGGTTTAATCTCCAGGTTTATACCTTTCAGAATCTTTTTGCCCTCTACATCGGCGTGCAGATTTTTTATACTTAGCATTTTCTCTCTCTTTAAAATATTAACCTACGCTTCCTTCCAGCGTGATTGATAATAGCTTCTGTGCCTCCACCGCAAACTCCATCGGGAGCTGGTTGAGCACTTCCTTGGCATAGCCGTTCACGATCAGGGCCACCGCCTTCTCAGAGTCTATGCCCCGTTGGTTTAGGTAGAAGATCTGGTCCTCACCGATCTTGGAGGTGGTCGCCTCGTGCTCTACCATGGCTGTGCTGTTCTTGGTTTCGATGTACGGGAAGGTATGTGCCCCGCACCTGTCTCCGATCAACAGCGAGTCGCACTGGGTAAAGTTCCGGGCATTGTCTGCCTTGGCGCCTACGTGCACCAGGCCGCGATAGCTGTTATTGCTGCGGCCGGCCGAAATACCTTTCGAAATAATACGGCTCTTGGTGTTGCGGCCCAGGTGATACATTTTGGTGCCGGTGTCGGCAATCTGCCTGTTGCCGGTTACAGCCACAGAGTAAAACTCACCACTGGAGTTATCGCCCTGCAGGATCACGCTGGGGTACTTCCAGGTAATGGCAGAGCCGGTCTCTACCTGTGTCCAGGAGATTTTGGAGTTGACACCGCGGCAGGCCCCCCGCTTGGTCACGAAGTTGTAAATACCGCCTTTGCCCTCTTTATCGCCCGGGTACCAGTTCTGTACCGTGGAGTACTTTATCTCGGCGTTATCCAGGGCAATCAGTTCCACTACCGCGGCATGCAGCTGGTTCTCATCGCGCATCGGTGCGGTACAGCCCTCCAGGTAGCTAACGTAGCTGCCCTCGTCGGCGATAATAAGGGTGCGCTCAAACTGCCCCGTTCCCTGGGTGTTTATCCTGAAGTACGTCGAAAGCTCCATCGGGCAGCGTACCCCTTTGGGGATGTACACGAAGGAGCCGTCAGAGAAGGCAGCGGTGTTGAGGGCCGCAAAAATGTTGTCTGAGTGCGGCACGACCGAGCCCAGGTACTTCTGCACCAGTTCCGGGTGCTCCTGTACGGCCTCCCCGATGGAGCAGAAAATAATGCCCAGTTCTTTGAGCTTCTCCTTGTAAGTAGTGGCAACCGAAATACTATCGAAAACGGCATCCACGGCTACACCGGCCAGTACTTTCTGCTCGTTGAGCGGTATGCCCAGCTTCTCAAACGTGGCCAGCAGCTCCGGGTCTACCTCGTCCAGGCTTTCGTACTTCTTCTTGTTTTTAGGGGCTGCGTAGTAGGAAATAGCCTGGAAATCTATGGCTGGCATTTCAAAGTTTTGCCAGGAGGGCATCTTTTCATTCAAAAAAGCTTTGTAGCCCTTTAACCGCCATTGCAATAGCCACTCCGGTTCGTTCTTCTTCTCCGAGATAAAGCGAATCACCTCCGCGTTAAGACCGGCTGGGGCAACGTCCATCTCAATGTCCGTCACAAAGCCGTACTCGTACTCTTTGGTGGCAATTTCGTTGATTAACTCGTTACTATCTATTGTCTTTGCCATAATTGTATTATACTAATAGTTTGCAGTGTAGCGTTATACTGCAAAACTTTCTCCGCAACTGCATGTTCTGGATGCGTTTGGATTATTGAAATACAGCCCTTTCCCGTTCAGGCCGCCCGAGTAATCTAACTCGGTGCCTAGCAGGTAAAACAGGCTCATTTTATCGGTTACAATGGTAAGTCCATTGCTTTCAAATACTTCATCTTCTTCCCTTCGTTCAGTGTCGAATGCCAGCTGATACTCCAGACCGGAGCATCCGCCGCTCTTTACACCGACACGTATGAGCGTATCGGCACTCCGCTGTTCTTTTTCGAGCTGGTTGCTGATGTATGCTTTCGCTTTTTCGGATACCGTGATCATAAGCTTCTCCTTTAGGATAAAACAAATATGAGTGCTATTTAGTGCTCTTAGTTAAACAGTTTATCAGTGGCATTGTTTAATCATACGCTAAAGTAGGGGGATTGTGTGCTTAGGCAGGTCTGGAGGTGGATGTTCCCGGCTCACGGGTATGGTAGTGTAACCGTGGCATGTAGGCACTGCCGCCAGCGGGGGGAAAGAAAAAGGCCGCCTTCTTATGTCACGGGCACAAGAAGGCGGCCTTTGTTTTACGTGTGTCAAGCTTAGGGATGCTGTGCCCCCTCAGGTACAAACTCACCCATCGCGAAATCATTTACCTCTTCTACTGCGCCTGATGGCAATTGCCGAAGGTGAAAGTTTCCCACGCGTACCCTGATCAGCCGCAGCGTTGGAAACCCAACGGCTGCCGTCATCTTCCGGACCTGACGGTTCTTGCCTTCTGTAAGTGTAATGGAAACCCAGCTGGTTGGGCCGTGGCGGTCGTCCCGTATTCTGCGGCTCCGCTCCGGGAAGTCCGGGGCCGGATCAAGCTTAAAAGCCGCGCAAGGTTTCGTGGTGTAGGGGGTGCCCTCTACAGTAATGGTTACCCCCTGTTGCAGCTTCCGCAGTGCCTCCTCGGTTAGCAGCCCGTCTACCTGGGCATAGTATTCTTTCTCTACCGTCTTGCTGCGGACGTATTCGCTCATTTTGCCGTCGGTGGTCAGCAGCAGCAGCCCTTCGCTGCCTTCATCCAAACGCCCAATGGCCATGGTGCCCTCCGGGAAGTCGTGCAGCTCGCCGAGCAGCTTCTTTTTCTTCTTATCGCAAACAAACTGGCTCAGGTAGCCAAACGGTTTATGAATGATAAAATGTCGGTGCATTTCGGGTGATCTTTTAATGTAAAAGCAGCCGGTACTGTCGTTGTGCAGCAAAGGCTTGTAATGATAAAGGGCAAAAGTACGCTTTTGCCAGCTTAGTTTTCCAGACTGCTGCTTTAAAAGTAGCCCTGCCTAGCGCCTTCGGAAGTATAGGCAAGTATAAAATCTAAGAAAGGCTCAGGGAGTTCGGTTACGGCCTGGCACGGCGGCAGGCCGGGGAGAGCTGTGGGTTATTTTGTGTTGAACATAAAGATGTTATAGTTGCTGCTGCGGCTGTAAAATCTGAACATCGGGCTTTGTGCTGCGTTATCAGACTAGAAAGCGATTGTAAGAAGTAAAAGAAAACTATGAAAACAACAGGAACAACACAGCTGTCACGCTTGCTCCGCGGCGTAACAGGAGTGCTGGCGCTTATGCTGCTAGCCGAATGTGCTTTCGGGCAAAAATCGACGGTGCAAACCGAGGCTGGCACTGTAAAGGTAGAAACCCTGGCAAAAGACCTTACCCACCCCTGGGGCATGGCCTTTCTGCCGGATAAGCGGCTATTGGTGACAGAGCGTACGGGAAAACTAAGGATACTTGACACCAACAACAAGCTATCGGAACCACTTGCGGGCACCCCGCGCGTGTTCGACAAAGGACAGGGCGGACTTCTGGACGTCGCGCTGGACCCGAACTTCCAGCAGAACCAGTTGGTGTACCTTTCATTTGCAGAGCCGGGAGAAAGCAACACCGCCTCTACGGCGCTTGGCCGGGGCAAACTGGTCGGCAACGAGATTCAGGACTTTGAGGTGATTTTTCGGCAGGAGCCTAAGGTAGAAGGCCCCAACCACTTCGGGGGCCGCATCGTGTTCACCCCGGAGGGGCAGGTGCTGCTAACCCTGGGCGAGCGGTTTAAGTTTGAGCCCGCCCAAAACCTGTCTAACCACCTGGGTGCGATTGTGCGCATTAACCAGGATGGGACAGTGCCGCAGGATAATCCTTTTGTGGGGCAGGCGAATGCTGAGGACGCAATCTGGTCTTACGGCCACCGCAACATCGAGAGCGCAGCCATAGACCCCAAAACTAACAAGCTCTGGGTCGCCGAAATGGGCCCTCTGGGCGGCGACGAGTTCAACCAGCCCGCGGCCGGCAAAAACTACGGGTGGCCTGTGGTAAGCTGGGGCAAAAACTATGACGGCACCGATATTCCCGATCCGCCTACCCACCCAGCGTTTGCTGACGCCGTCATACAGTGGACGCCTACTATTTCCCCGTCCGGTATGGTTTTCTACACGGGCGCTATGTTTCCGGCGTGGCAGGGGAGTACCCTTATCGGGGGGCTAACAAGCAGCGGCATTGTGCGGGTGCAGGTAAACGGAGAGCAGGCAGAGGAAGTAGAACGCATCCCCTTGGCAACACGCGTGCGCGATGTTGAGCAGGCGCCGGACGGTTCAGTGTACGTGCTGACGGACCAGCCTGACGGAAAGATTCTGCGCCTGAGCCCCTTAAAGTAGATTCTAAACAAAAACACATCAAAAGCAAAGCCTCTATACATGTATAGAGGCTTTGTTGCTTTATAGGATGGTTTGTATAGTTTGTTGTATTCCCTCGCAGGGCTCTTGCCATACTTTAAAGCAAGGTAATCCTTCGCATGGTGCAGTTCACCAACTTTAAGCTACTTCTTTAGCAGCGCTTCGTACACTTTTTCAGGTTGTATGTTGCACTAAATCAAAAAGCTATGAAAAAGATTAACACTCACTTACAGTTCATGGTAAAGGCTGGCCTGTGCTTATACCTGCTCATAAGCCTGTCCGCCTGCGCAGGAGAGGTGGGAGACACGGCTGTGAACGACCCGGAGATTGTGGCTGGTACGGAAACAGCAGGAGCCACACAGGATGATGGCTGGGATTCGGATGAGTTTAACTCTGATTTTGCCTCTACCAACTACTACGAGGAGTGGGACGAGAACGATGATAACCTGCTTGACGACAACGAGTTTATGGGCGGCTTCTTCGACACGTGGGATGCAAACAACGACAACCAGCTGGATGAGAACGAGTTCACGACGGCTTCCAACGACTGGGGGCTGGAGAACGAGAGCTGGGCAGACTGGGACACGAGCGGCGACGGCATCCTGGACGAGAACGAGTTTAACACAGGCTTTGCCGACAACGGCTGGTTCGACGACTGGGACGCTGATAATGATAACATGCTGGCAGAGCGCGAGTACACCGACGGTGTTTTCGGGGTTTGGGACGAAAACGACGACAGCCTGCTCGATACGAATGAGTATGGCCTTTACGACACGTACTATGGTGTGTAAGCTACAGGAGCATACACATCGGCAAAGCAAAGGGAGCAGCGAACGTTGCTCCCTTTGCTTTGCCGGCCATCAGAAAAGAGGTTCCGCTTAAACATGCTTCTGTAAACTCAACAGGTGTGCCGCAGGCTTCATAAGTGCCGGGCCAAAGGCAGCATCATGAAATAGCATAAAGTTTGGTACAGTATTTGGAAATAGGCTAAGGGCGGGTTTTGATGATTTAACGCGCTTACTATTAGATTTTTAAAATATTTGCTACTAGACTATATGAAGACTAAACAGTTATTTGCTGGCTTAACGCTTTCGGCTATTTTGGGTGGAGGCGTAGCTGTGGGAGGGTACAGGTTAATGGAAAGTGATACCTTAGACTACCTGCAGGCGAAAGTCGGCACCCCGGAGGTACGTTACACAAGCGAGATGCGCAGCAGCACCCCTATCGTACCGGAAGGGCTGAATTTTATGAAAGCCTCAGAAGCTGCCACCCCGGCTGTCGTGCACATCATGACGGAGTATAACGGTGCTTCTGCATCAAGTAGGGGCGGGAGCCAGATGGACCCACGCCTGCGCGACTTCTTTGGTGATTCGTTTGGAGAGCGGCAGCAGCCGCGCGGGCCGCAGAAAGCCTCGGGCTCCGGGGTGATTATTGCCACAAACGGGTATATCGTCACCAATAATCACGTAATTGACAAGGCGGATAAAATAGAGGTTGTTTTTAACGACAAGCGCAGACTCACGGCCACGCTGGTCGGCACAGACCCTACTACGGATATAGCCCTGCTGAAAGTGGAGGCAGACGGGCTGCCAACAGTGCGCTACGGAAACTCCGACGACCTGCAGGTGGGCGAGTGGGTATTGGCCGTAGGTAACCCCATGAACCTTACCTCAACCGTTACGGCTGGTATCGTGAGTGCCAAAGGCCGCAGCATCGATATTCTCCGTTCTAATAACCCAAGCCAGCAGTATAGCGTGGAGTCTTTTATCCAGACGGATGCGGCTGTTAACCCGGGCAACTCGGGTGGCGCACTGGTGAACTTGAACGGCGACCTAGTTGGCATTAATACGGCCATTGCCTCGCAGACGGGCTCCTTTACAGGCTATTCGTTTGCCGTGCCTTCTTCTATCGTGAGTAAGGTGGTTGACGACCTGATGAAGTACGGAGAAGTACAGCGTGCATTACTTGGTGCCCGTATCCAGGAGATAGACGCCGCTTTTGCCAAAGAAAATAATATCAGGACGCTGAACGGCGTGTACATTGCCGGTGTAGCCGAAGGCAGCGGGGCCCAGGAGGCCGGGTTGCGGGAAGGCGATGTTGTGACGGCTGTGAACGGTGTTCCGGTGGCCAAGTCTTCGCAGTTGCTGGAGCAGGTTGCCCGCTACCGCCCCGGCGATAAAGTTAAAGTGAGCTACCTGCGCGATAACGACGCAAAAACGGCGAATGTCACTTTAAAGAACCTGAATAACGGCACAGAAGTCGTGCGGCACAGTAAGGCTAGCTCCGTTACGTTTGGAGGTGCCACGTTTGAGCCCGTTAGCAAGCAGGAAATGAGCAAGCTGGGTATAGCTGGCGGTGCGAAAGTCTCTGGGGTAGCTAAAAGCGCCTTCCGCAATACAGGTATAAAAGATGGCTTTATCATTACGCGCGTAGACAGGTACGAGGTAAAAACACCAGCGGATGCAGAGCGCTACCTGCGCAACTTAAACGATGATGTGGTGTACTTGGAGGGTGTGTATCCGGATGGGCTAAAGGCTTACTACCCTGTAGGAAGGGAGTAGGCGTAACAAACGCTTATAGTAAAAAAGGCCTCTGCAGAAATGCAGAGGCCTTTTTTATTTAGCAGCAAGCTTTAGCGACTGTTTTCAGTGCTCGGCTGCGTTTTACATGTTGCTGCCAGGCGGGTACTTTTGCAGAATCTCCGATACGATCTTGTTGACACGCTCCTGGTCTATGCCGCCCGACATGTCCACGGCTGCCTCGCCAATGCCGCGCCACACCAGCTCGTTGGTGTCGGGGTTGATCAGGTCCACCACCACGGTTCCCTCTTTGTATTGGTTGATGGTGCGGTAGGTGGTAGGGAAGCGGTTAAAGCCGTAGTTGTAGCGGTAACCGTACCAGTAGCTATAGCCATAGCCGAACCCCGTAGGGTACGCATAGTTGGTGTTCACCTCCGTTTCAGTGTTCACGGCCACGTCGTAGGCCACTTTCAGGTCAGGGTTGGAGGTGTCAAAGCGCAGGCCCTGGTTGCCCAGCGACTGGCGAATGGCATTGCGCAGGTACTGGTCCAGCGATGCGTTAAAGTTAACGGATGCATCACGGGGTTGTGAGGGCCGGTCCTGGTAAAAACTGAAGGTCTGGTACTGGCTGAAATTAGCCGATCGGTCATAGTCTGTGGCTACCTGAACAGAGGGGGCGCAGCCTGCCAGCAGCAGAAAGCACAGCCCCAGCAGCAGGTGCACAGGTTTTGTTGCTTGTTTCATAGTTCGTTGTTATTGAGTGTGCGTGGAAAGGGCACCTTAAAAGCGGTGCCCTGTTTTAATTGCTTAAACTATGGTGTTAGGCACCATAGTAGGTGTTATAGTAGCCGTACTCGTCGCTGCCGAGCAGGTTGTCATCGTTTTCATCCCAAACTCCGAAAACACCTTCTGAGTATTCGCGCTCTGCCAGCATGTTATCGTTGTCTGCGTCCCAGTCGTCGAACCAGCCGTTGTCGGCAAAGCCTGTGTTAAACTCGTTCTCGTCCAGGATGCCGTCGCCGCTCGTGTCCCAGTCTGCCCAGCTCTCGTTCTCCAGCCCCCAGTCGTTGGAAGCCGTCGTGAATTCGTTCTCGTCCAGCTGGTTGTCATTGTTAACGTCCCAGGTGCTGTACATGCCGCCTCTGTACTCATTCTCGTCAAGTAGGTTGTCGTCATTCTCATCCCACTCCTCGTAGTAGTTGGTAGAGGCAAAATCAGAGTTAAATTGGTTCAGGTCTATATTGTCCCTGCCCACGTCTTCACTTAGCTCCTCCGCAATAGGGGCCTCGGATGTCGCCACCTCCGTGTCTGCTACTTCTGTATTGCTATCGCAGGCAACCATGCCGGTTAGCAGTAGCATGCTCAGCCCGCAACCTGTTATTTTGCCGATGTAAGTTGTTCTCTTTTTCATAGTTATTGATTTAGATTAATATATGTTGTTCTATATAAGTACGAAATGAGCTTGCATACGATGCGTATGTATTGATTGACAGCTATTTATGGTGCTGGCTGTGTTGCTGCCATCTATGCCCGCGTCCAACGCATCTGCCGGGAGCCGGTTAAACCGTCTGTCGCTCCGTCTCATCCGAATAAGCAAAGGGCACGCTCATGTTCATATAAGCTTCGGTAGCCACTTCCGGCTCTTGCGTATGGCCCTTTTACCTGCCCATCTCGGTATCAGTGTGTGAAGCACTTAATAGCTAGCAGCCTTAGAGACAGGTCTCCCTAAACCTACGGCAGCATAGGGGCACCGTTACAGATTTCTTGGTATAAGGGGGAAAACAGAGTGCAAAACGGGTATTACAGAAAGGCTACAGCGTGAGCAGAAAGATGCTGGTTGGCTGTAAAATTGTACCCTCTGTGCTGTTTTGCCTGCTCACTTGGATGCATTTATTGCTCCAGCTAAGCAAGGACAGTAACGTGTGCAGACAGAGTTTTGAGCCGTTGCCTTGCAGGAAAAGAGCATCGGCCGTAAAGCCAAACCTGGTGGCGGGGCAAGGCCTCCGTTTTAAACGGCACCACGGCAGCAACGTACATCGTGTCGGGAGAGGCGCTAAGGAAGTACAGCTGTACATTGCTGTCGGTACCTTTTAGCTCGTGTCCGCAGCTGCGGCAGCACGCCGGCTATACCGAAGCAAGTACAGCTACTTTTAGCGCTGCAGCATAAACGCAAAACAGATGAGTAAGAAACAAGACATACTTGACGCTGCTTCAAAGCTTTTCACAGAAAACGGGGCGCGTGCGACATCTACCAAATCCATTGCAATAGAGGCAGATACCTCGGAGGGCTTGATCTTTAAGCACTTTGGCTCAAAGGATAATCTGCTGGAAGAGATCATCAAGAAAGGGTATCAGGCCGCGGCCAGAACAACCAGCCCTTACCTGGTGGGGCAGTCGGCGCGGGAGTACGTTGCCAACATGATTGAGCTGCCCATTATTCTGACAAAGTCTAACCCCGATTTCTGGCGCATGCAGTATAAAATCATGCCTTTAAACCCGATTTCCTCCCGGTACCATGATCACTTTATGCGCCCGTGCCTGCTGAGGCTAACGGAGTGTTTTCAGGAGCTGCACTACGAAAATCCGGCCTTAGAGGCAGAGCTGTTGCTGGTGCACATCGATGGGGTCTGGAAGTACTTTGCAGCCCACGAATTTGATATTTCTAAAGAGCAGGCACTGGTGCACGCCATGAAGCAGAAGTATAAGCTATAATGCTTCTGCCTGTGCATGTTAGTGGCTGGCCAGGCTTACGCTTAGCTTAAAAAGCCAGTGTTAGGAGTAGCTGAGGATGCCTGGTGGCTTCATCCGGAATCCAAACAAGAACCTGGGTTAGGGGTTGTAGGTATAAATTAAGTATAAAAGCAAAAAGATTGAACGTATAACCTGGAACCAAGCTATGGAAGAAAAAATGAAAGCAGCCGTTTATGATGAATTTGGCGGACCCGAGAAAATACAAATCCGTGAAGTTGCTGTGCCGGAGGTGAAAGAGGGAGAAGTGCTTGTGCGTATAAAGGCTGCCGGCGTAAACCCGGTGGATTATGTGGTGCGGGAGGGCTACTTAAAGGACGCGCTGCCTTACCAGTTTCCGGTCATCCCCGGTTGGGACGTGGCAGGTGTGGTAGAGGAAAGAGGGTTTAGTGCCAGGCGGTTTAACGTGGGCGACGAAGTATACGCCTATGCCCGCCGCCCTGTAGTGCAGCACGGTACCTTTGCAGAGTATATTGTGATTCCCGAAAGCTACCTGGCCGCGAGGCCGCAGCGAATTTCCTGGGAAGAGGCCGCCGGCATACCGCTTGTTGGCCTGACGGCGTATCAGTCGCTGTACGACGCGGGCCAGCTGCTGGAAGGGCAGACCGTGCTGATACTGGGGGCATCCGGTGGCGTGGGAAGCCTGGGGATACAGCTAGCCAAGGTAAAAGGCGCGCGCGTGATAGGGGTAGCCAGTGAAAAGAACCATGCCTTTATGAAGGAGCTCGGTGCTGACGAAACCATTGACTACAGGAATAACAATGTGGGAGAGGCGGTTAAGGCCGTGGCGCCGGACGGTGTGGATTTGATCTTTGACTGCGCGAGCGGTGAGACGTTACAGCAGAGCCTTTTGGCCTTGAAGCCGTCCGGAAAGCTGGTCTCTATCCTCAACCAAGGGGAGGGGCTGGATGCCGGCATCGACTTTCAGTATGTGTTTGTGGAGCCGAATGCCCGGCAGCTGCAGCACCTTCAGGAACTGGCTGACGCGGGGCAGCTAAAGGTATTCGTGAGTGGCACCTACGCGCTAGACGAAACTGCTGAGGCAATGAAGCAAATCCAAACGACGCACACCACCGGTAAAATCGTCATCGTGCCGTAAATCCGCTCTTCCCGCTGGCGCATTATTTGTGCATCAGTAGCGTACCTCCATAAACCACACGCCCCAAGTATAAGCTCAGTTATACTTGGGGCGTGTTTTTGTTCGTGTCCGTGCATTCGCATCGTAGTGGTAGCTTTTCAAAAGTTAAAACAAAGCTGTAAAGTTAAGCCCGAAGAGTTTTCGGCTCAGGCGGTGGCTTTTTCATCTACCGTACTAAAAACGAAGTATAGCCGGTGCCGGAGTAGGTGGCGCTGCGGTATAAGTGTTATCTTAGTCTCATGAAGCTAAGAAGTAAGAACTACTACATCCGTAAGTCGCACCGCTACCTGGGGCTTATACTTGGCGTGCAGTTCCTTTTCTGGACCCTTGGTGGGCTGTACTTCAGTTGGAATGACCTGGATGAGGTGCACGGGGACCATCTCCGAAAGGAGAAGCGCAACTATCCGGCTTCCCTGCGCATGGTGTCGCCACAGCTGGTACTTGACAGCCTGAAAGCCACGGCGCAGGTCGACTCGGTGCTGTCTGTTCAGCTGATCGAGATAGTGGGTGTGCCTACCTACCAGCTGCGGTACTTCTCAGGGGCCACGGCGCCAACGGTACAGGATGCAGGCTCTCATACGGCGGGCCATTCTGCTCCGGTGCACGTGCAGCTGGCAAATGCCGCAACCGGGCAATTTATTTCTCCCCTGTCCGAAGAGGAGGCCGTGGCTGTAGCCAAAAGACAGTTAGCGGACCCGGTTAAGGTTGAGGAGGTGGCTTACCTGACGGAGGTGGGGCCACACCACGAGTACCGTGAAAAGCCTTTGCCGGCCTGGGCAATCACGTTTAGCCAGCCCGACAACTGCACCGTGTACGTAGCCGCTGAGCTGGGCACTTTTCAGGCAATCCGGCACAACCAATGGCGCGTGTTCGACTTTCTGTGGATGCTGCACACCATGGACTATGAAGGCCGCGATAACTTTGGTAACATACTGCTCCGGGCCTTTTCCTTCTTCGGCCTTTTTACGGTTCTGTCCGGCTTTGTGCTCTACTTCGTATCTTCTCCTTCTCTGCGAAAGACCCGGAAGGGAAGGCGGCAGGTTAATTAGTTCGCGTACCTTTGCACCTTAGGGTAGTGCCGATACGTGCAGGTGGTTTATAAACAGGATGATACAGGAGAAACAGGATTTTGAGCCGTTTAAGGCAGCAACAGTGCACGAGGTGCTGCCCATCAACGGGAGCCTTGGGGCGAATGCCGAGGAGACACTTTCTTCCACGTCTCCGGAAAAGGAAACCATCATTGTTATTGGCAAGCACAGGTACTACAACCTGTTTACGGCGCAGCTTGTAACCTGCCCGCGCAGCAGTACAGGCGAGCTGAAAAGCCCATTTACGGTGCTGAACACCCTTGATCTTGTCTGGAGTACGCAGCAGCCGGAGGAACTGAAGTTTTACGCTGCCATCAGTAAACTGCAGGGCTTCTACGAGGCTTCGGGCACTGATACAGCGGTCCTGAAGGCGCTGATCCGCAATCCCTTTCAGTACCCGTTTTATCTGCACGATAGCAACATCACGGAAAAAATAAGCCCACGTTCTATTTCTCCTGTTCAGGTAAGCCAAGCGGCAACAGACGGTAGTATTCACGTTAGCCAGAAAGGATTGCTGTACACCACAAGTATGGAGCTCTCTATTGATGGCGCCTACTGCCCCTTAAGCCGCATCAGTGTGCAGTATGATCAGTTTGTGGTGCTCGACACCGACTGGTACCTGTGCGCGAACCCGCACCTGTTGCAGGCTATCGCATACTTTAAAAGGCACGGCAACAGCGTTACACTGCCCCGGGCCGCTTTCCTGCAGTTCAGAAAAGAGGTGCTGGCGGAAATGGAAGACCATGTACATGTGGCGCATACATACCTGAAAGCCGCCACCCCGGCTCAACTGGCGACCGGTGGCTTTGGCCATGCACCCGAAAAACGGCTCTACCTTTCGGAGTCCGGCTCTTATGTTAAGCTCACCCCGGTGATGAAGTACGGGGAAACCGAAATTCCCGTGCTGTCGAGGCGGCAGATCTACGCGCAGGATAAGGCAGGGAAGTTAATTGGGGTAGCCAGAGACGGGGAAGCCGAGGATGCTTTTACGGCCTTACTGCTAAGGCAACACCCGGATTTTGAGGAGCAGCTGGAGACGCCGCTTCTGTACTTTTACCTGCACAAAAACCGCTTTCTGGATGAGGACTGGTTCCTGTGCGCCTTTGAAGTATGGCAGAGCCAGCAGATCACTGTGCTTGGGTTCAATGACTTACAAGGCAACAGGCTGAACCAGCACAAAGCTGTCATATCCATCCAGGTGTTAAGCGGTGTCAACTGGTTTAATGCCCAGGTGCATGTTCGGTTCGGCAGGCAGGAGGCTTCTCTCCAGCAGCTGTACCGGTCTGTGAAGGACAAGAGCAGGTATGTGCAGCTAGGCGACGGAACGAAGGGCATACTGCCGGAGGAGTGGCTGCAAAAACTGGAGCGCTATTTTAGGGCCGGTGAAGTGGCAGACGAAACCACACTGCGTATTCCGAAGGTAAGCTATGCGGCACTCTCTGAGCTTTTTGAGGCGCACATGCTGGCAGAAGAGGTGCGGGAGGAGCTGAACCGGTACCAGGTACAGCTGTCGGACCTTGCTGCTATCAAGCCAGTTTCGGTGCCCGCAGGTCTCCATGCCGAGTTGCGCCCGTACCAGCTGCAGGGGCTCAGCTGGCTCAGCTTTCTTGACAGCCTGAACTTCGGAGGTTGCCTGGCGGATGATATGGGCCTGGGCAAATCAATCCAGATCATTGCCTTCATACTTCATTTAAAAGCAAAATCAGCGCAAAACGCGCACCTGCTGCTGGTCCCGACGTCGCTTATCCCTAACTGGGTAGCGGAGATGCAGAAGTTCGCGCCTTCCCTCAGCCTGCTCATACTTCAGGGAAGCGGCCGGCCGAAAAGTACAGCGCACTTTGCCGGTTACGACGTGGTCATCACCACGTATGGCACCCTGGTTGCAGACATTGCCTACCTGAAAGAGTATCAGTTCAGCTATGTCTTTCTGGATGAGTCCCAGAACATCAAGAACCCGCTCTCGCAGCGCTACAAGGCGGCGCGCCTGCTCAAAGCTCGTAACAGGGTGGCAATATCTGGCACTCCCCTCGAGAACAGCACTTTCGACCTGTACGCCCAGCTTTCTTTTGCCTGCCCCGGCCTGTTAGGAACAAAGCAGTTCTTCAGAAACACCTACGCCATTCCCATAGATAAATTTAAGAACAAACGAAGCGCCAGGGCTTTACAGGACAAAATCAGCCCGTTTATACTTAGGCGCACCAAAAAAGAAGTGGCAACAGAGCTCCCAGAGAAAACGGAGGTTGTGCTGCATTGTGAGATGGGGTCTGAACAGCGAACAGTCTACGAGGCCTATGAAAGGGAGTTCCGTGACTACATAGCGGCCAGGGGAGAGGATGAAATACAGAAGAACGCCATGCATGTGCTCCGGGGCATCACTAGGCTGCGCCAGCTATGCAACGCTCCGCAGCTGATCGGGGAGGATAAGGTTGCCTCCTCGAAGATTGCGATACTGCTGGAGCAAATACGGCATATCTCGCGCCACCATAAAGTGCTGGTCTTCTCTCAGTTCGTGTCGATGCTGGACCTGATCAGGAAAGAGCTGGAAAAGGAGGGGCTAGGCTATGCACTTCTGACAGGCAGCACCAGGGACAGGGGCGAAGTAGTGAACCGTTTTCAGGAGGATGAGGCGACGCGGGTTTTCCTGATAAGTCTGAAGGCGGGTGGAACGGGGCTGAACCTGACGGCGGCAGACTATGTGTTTCTCGTAGACCCGTGGTGGAACCCAGCCGTGGAAAATCAGGCCATCGACCGCAGCTACAGGATCGGGCAGAAAAACAACGTTATCGCCGTGCGGCTTATTTGCCCGGACACAGTGGAGGAAAAGATTCTGCAGCTGCAGCAGAATAAAGCGCAGCTGGCCTCCGATCTGGTTGGTACGGGAGACGACTTTTTTAGGTCCCTCTCTAAAGCAGCGCTGCTGGCGCTGGCGACTAATAACTAGCGTCTTGGCAGCGGCAGCAGTGAGCTTTGCGGGTGTCTGTTTGATCTTTCAGAAGTACGCTAAAGTCATGTAAAAGCCTTCCATCGTTAACTAAGAGGCTTTTTAGAGTAAAGGTCGGGTTAGCAAACTTCCTGTACAGGTGTTTCGCTGCTTTGGAGTAACATGCTAGAATTTAAGCGAAGGTGCCGAGCTATAGTTGTACCTCTTCGCCATCCTGCGGAATCAGCAGCTTGCCTTCTTCCACAGCTGCCTTCTGGGCTTGCTGGCGAAGGGAAGCCCTTGTGGTGAGGCAGTGGTCCAGCGCATCCATGTGTACGGCTATAACCTTGGCGTCCCCGCTTTTTTTGATCAGCGCCATCGTCTGCTCCTCGTTCATAAGTATAGGCGTTGCTTCAAAACCAGGGAAAGCAGCACCGCCCGAATTTACCACGATGTAGTCAGGCGTATACTTTTGTATACTCTGCTCAATCTCGTCTATCCAGATGCTGTCGGCTACAATGTAAATGGTCGGTTGGTTATCTGCCTGCAGCACAAAGCCAGACACAGTGCCCATCCGCTTCAAAATCTCCCCGCTGCCGTGCTCACCACCTGTTCTGTGAATGGTGATGCCGTTCCATACAGTGCTGTCCTGTACCGTTTCAGCGTTGGTGAAGATTGCTTGCTGAAAAAACTCCTTATCGGCTGGCTGGTTGATCAGTTTTATCGACTTGTCCAGCGTTTCAGCAGCCACCGGATCAAAATGGTCAGGATGTGTATGCGTGACCAGCACCAGGTCTACATCCTTCACAATCTCCTCGATAGGCATGGGTAACTCTACCATTGGGTTTCTGGCCTTGCCTGCCAACGGATCAATGGTATCCTTTGGCATTAGCATTGGGTCTACCAATATTTTCTGCCCTGCATAGTTGATGAGCAGAGTTGCATTTCTGATTAACTGTATACTTGTATTTGTTGCCATTCTGTATTGATTTTTAAGTTCTTACTTCAGTACAACAAAGTTAAGCAGCTGTTGATTGGGCTTAGCTACCAAAGCTTTCTGCCTTGCTACCATTTTGATAATCCAGCAGGAAAGCGGAGGTGGTTTGCCCGGTTTGTGTTTTGAAAAAGCGCATCAGGTGGTTAGGCCCCGAGAAATTGAGTTCATGCGCTATGTCGGCCACCGTTAAATCAGAGTGGATCAGGTAGTTCTTGGTTTCGAAGAGCAGCCGCTGCTTTAACAAATGTGTGGCGGTTACATTAAACTGAGCCTGCACAGCTTTGTTGAGCGTAATCCTGCTTATACTTAATAGCGAAGTATACTCGCTGATCCGTTGCTTCTCCCTAAAGTGCAGCTCCAGCAGCTTCTTAAACTGGTAAGCATAGTTGTTTTCGGGCTTATCGAGTGGCAGGTGGTTGTGCTGCGCGTAATCTCTGTTGAATTTCAGCAACTGGTAATAGAGTAGGGAGCGGATGAGGTGCTCGCTGTCCGGGTTTGCCTCTTTCAGTTCAATGTGTATTTCGGTCAGGGTGCTGCAGGCTTTCTGGATGTATTCGGCCGACACATTCATACTTAGCGGGTAGTCCAGCTGGTAAAAGTATAACAGCCGGTACGTGAACAGCCTATCAGCAAAAAAGTCGTTGAGAAAGTCTTCCTGGAAGATAAGAAAAGTAAAATCCAGGTGGCCCGGGTCCAGCTGACATTGCCGCTTCTGGAACGGAGAAAAAAAACAATGCTGTTATCGCTCAGGCTAACCTTTTGCTGGTTCAACACAACGTGCCCTTTCGCTTTTCTGAAAATCAGAACTTCGAAGTAGTCGGTGTTGTAAGCTTCTGTTTCGGTATAGGCATACTTTATTTCCTCTCCAGAACCTACCCGAAGCAAGACCTCTACACCGCACCTGGTTTTATCGAATTTTATAGTTCTCAAAGGGTATGGTTGCTATGCTATTTCTCTATGATATGTTTGCGTTTCTCGCCAGATAAGTTGCCACAGAAGCCTGTTGAACCTCCGGGCGGTTATATGCCTGCCGTTTTAACGTAGTAATTCAGCACATCATCACGCCAGCCGCCCTGCCCTTTGCCGATATGGCTAAAGTCCTCCACCAGTTCTACACCACAGACATACTTTGCCATTTTATAGCCCAGCTGGCTCTCCAGGCGCAGCCGCAAAGGAGCTCCGTGGGCAATAGGTAAAGGCGCACCGTTCATTTCATAGGCCAGGATAGTTTGCGGCTTCCGTGCCAGCTCCATGTCAATCACTTCGTAGTAGTACCCATCGACCTCCGGCTTTTCCCATTTCTCGTCCAGAGTATGAAAAACAAGGTACTTTGCGTCTGGCAAAGGCTTGCAAAGCGCCAGCAGGTTTTCTATACGCACGCCTCCCCAAGTGGCATAATAAGACCAGCCCTGTACACATACATGCAGCGTAGACTGCTCCTGCTTTGGCAGGGCCTTTAGCTGATCCAGCCTCAGGTCCAGCGGCTTTTCCACTAAGCCTCTCACCTCAAAGGTAAAATTTTTAAACTCCTCTGCAAGGTGCCGGGTGTAGGCGGTGTTTCTGGGCGGCTGGCCATTGGCTCTGGGGGTGGGGGATATTTTCTGGTGATCCTGAACAGAATGCTGGTGATGGAAGAAGAACCTGCGTAACGAGTCTATCCCGACCTCCAGCGCCTTCTTTGTTTGGAAGGGGTGCTTTAGTGAGACTTTGGTGGCGAAGATGTTCAGGCCAATGACCAGGGCGATGGCAGCGAAACCTATGGCAAGGGCTAAATGGTTGGTATCATACTCGTTGTTCAGAACCATGTTCGCCAGTTTGTGCTCCAGGCCATGCGCCACTACCATAAAAAGGTGAATCAGGAAAAAGAAGACGTAAGCTACTAACCCTAGCAAGTGGATACTTCTGGCCACCTGCCTGCCTCCCAGAAACGCTGTGAGTTTAGGGTAGCGGGCACTGATGGCAGGGGCCATCAGGATACCAGTCAGGATCACCAGCGGAGTAAGGGCAAAAACGAGCAGGAAATAGGTAAGCTGTTGCAGGGGATTGTAAGGGTTGCCTGCTGCCGGTAGTTCCAGCGACAGGTAGGTCTTAAATGCCTGCCAGGCCTCCGGGAATATGCTCCAGGAGGTGGGCACCAGGCGCTGCCAGTGCGGAGTCAGAAAGAGTAACGTCATGTACAGTATGCCTGACAGAAGCCAGCCAACCACGGACCAGAGGTGCCAGTGTCGCCCCAGCCCCAGGTTGTTTCTGCCCGGCAAAGCCAGCCACGGGCTGAGCGGCCGAATCTCATCTTCAGCTGTCCACAGCGTGTTTCTCTCGACTTTCTTGTTCAGGAAATTAAGCCATTCGCTTCCGGGCTCGCAGTCGTTGTTCCAGTAAAACATCGGGTGGGCACCAATTATCTCTATTCCACTGCGAACCAGCAGGGTCATAAAAAGAAAGTTAAAGAAATGGGTAACCCGAAGCCAAAGAGGAAAATCAAGCGCCTGTGTTTCCATAGAATGTAAAAGTTTAAGAAGCTGCCATAGCGTTCCTCCAGCTTTGCGGGGGATATAAAACTACAAAGCCGGGTTCAAAACAAGGTTCCTGCAGCACCCTTAGAAGCTACGGAAGAAAAGGGCAGGGCGTTATTCGTTTAAAAACCTCAGAAGTTTTAGCTGTTTTGCAGTCTGCTCAATTGGGTCCTGAAGCTCTGTTCAAGGTTAAAAAACGCTGACAGTAGATTGGCCGGGGCTGCACTCCTGGATACAGAACATCCTATATGTAATCTGAAGGACGAGGTAACGGTGGTGTTGCAAACTCACCCAACCTCGGGCTACATAAGCTCACTGTTGCCTTATCCGCAGCAGTGCATATAGGGAGAGGGCTCTTTCGTAAACTTCATTCTTTGTCATCGTATGAGGAGGAACAGCAAGTATGACAAAAGTAAGCCTATGCTAAAAGAGAAGAGCCAGAAAAAGCGCAAACACTTCCGGTTGCTCTACAAACTGGAGGCAGGACTGGAAGCACCCATGTTCCTTCTCTCCATACTGTGGCTTATCTTTTTTATCCTGGAACTCACACAAGGACTTACACCAACACAAGAGCGCCTGGTAATTGCTATCTGGGTGATGTTCATCGTGGAGTTCTTGCTGAAGTTCTTTCTGGCTCCCCGCAAGGGGCAGTATATCAAACAAAACTGGCTCACGCTGCTAGCACTCATCATCCCGGCCTTTAGGGCATTCCGCCTGCTGCGGGCAATTCGGGTGCTGCAGGTAAGCAGAGTGGCCTCCACTACCCGGTTTGTCAGGGCGCTTACCTCCACAAACCGCTTTGTTAAGGAGGTGAAGGAGGCACAGGGGCCAAAGCCAACTGCGGAAATGAATGTCGGTGTGATGCTGGCCGCCAGCCCGTCTGCTGACAGGGAGGCGCTAGTGGCCTTTACAGCACACCTTATTGACGATGCCAAAGAAGAGATGGCGGCCGCCACCGGGCAGGAGTGGTTCTTTCACCTGGCCGAGCCGGAAGGCCTTGCCTCTGATGAACCCAGGCAGCCTGCTGATTTTCTGGATTACGCTAGTCTGCGCATGGCGGAGGGACCCTATGACATGGTTGTCGTGGTTACTGATGTTGCTTTGATGTCACGCAAGAAGAGGGCGGAAGCCGGTCTTGCTTCCACAGTGTGCAGGGTTCTGGTGATCTCCACCCGCAGGCTTACCTCCACACGCAGGGGCAGCCCTGCCCGAAGCCTCACCTCGGAGGCTGTACGTTGGAATGGCGTAACGCTTCTCCTTCATCTGCTTGGCCATGTCATCGGGTTGTCACACAGAAATGTGAGAGAAAGTAAGCTAATGGCTCCCTTTGAGTTTCGGGAGGAGAGGGGGCGAGCGCAGCACTTTGGTAAGAAGGAAAGAAAGGTGTTGCAGGAGCGGACAGAGCACCTGCCGGAGCGGGAGTTGCGCGGCGGCACGATGCTGGAAGCGCTTATCTTTCATGTACTGATGGCGCTGCGGCATCCGAAGGATGTGCTGAAACCACTGCTGCGGAACTGGGCTTTTTTGCTTCCCCTTTCCTTACCAGGCTTGGCCACAGCAGCGGTAGCTCCTTCTTTCCTGCTGGTCTTTACGGCAGAGATTTGGGACGTAGGCCTAAACATGCAGAACCAGACAGTGATAATTTATGCCCTTGTCAGCATACTGGCGGCGAGCTTTTACCTGGTGCGGGTGCAGTCGCTTTTCCTCCCGCGCAAAGAGAAGCGGGTGCTGACGGAGCATTTGGCAGTTGCCAACGTGGTGATCTTCCTGAGCGTGCTGCTGGCCTGTATCGGGTTGTTCTTTCTGGTGGGAGCGCTGATGTTTCTCATTGAAGTCTATATTTTCCCCGAAGGGCTGATGAAAACCTGGCCGACGCTGCTGGACCAGCCGGTAATAGACTGGACAATCAAGTTGCGCTTGGCTGCTTTCATCAGCACCGTCGGCGTTACAACCGGTGCCCTGGCGGGAGGTATGGAAAGCAAAACCGTTATCCAGCACCTGGCGCTTTTTGAGGATGAGCCTTAGAAAGGGGAAGTGATTCGTGAAGAATCTATTCTCCCGCATGAACACTTTTCTGCCTTTTTGGGGTATGGCAGAATGTGGGGCTGTCAGAAGGGCTGAATTCCAACCTTGTTTGAGTACTGTGGCAGCGTTACTGAGATTTTAGAAGTGCTGCTAAAACTGTAAGGTTTCAAAAAAGTTAAGGCTGCCACCTGCTGATGAATTGTTTGTATATTGAGCTACAGGCGCAAGCACAATGCCTCGGTCAAAGGCATCGTGCTGGTTCCGCGAAAGAAACAGACTATATCAAGCATGGATAACCCTTTGCTAATCGGAGTAACCTGCGGCGGCGCTTTCCTGCTTGCCTTCCTGCTATTCAACCACCCAAGCAGGAGCAACACCGCTGCCAACAGATGGCTCGGCTTTTTCGTGGCGACCTTTGCCTGCGCCATGCTTGAGGTGTTCCTGCACAACCTGAGTCTTCATGTCCTGTACCCAGCGGCTTTTGCTTTCATAGAAGCTGTCCGGTTCCTGTCCGCCCCCACGCTTTACCTAAGCATCCTCGTCTTTACCACGCCTACTAAAAAGTTTAGGGCAAGGGAGCTTTGGCACTTTGCCCCTTTTGCTTTATGGCTGTTGTTTCAGTTGGCCAATGTTTGGAGAGGGGAGAACCTGCGGTTTGAAAGTGAGTTATTACAAAATGCTTTTCTGAGTGTTGTTAGGCTCAGTGTTCCATTTCAGACGGTGGCTTACCTGGTCCTCTGCTTTAGAAGGCTGCGGCAGCACCGGCTTAACATCGAGAAGGTGGCCTCCGCCACCGAGGCCGTTGACCTTTCCTGGCTCAGGCACTTTCTGCTTGCCCTGGTTGTCGTGGTGCTGGTGTGGTTCAACCTGGCCTTCTTCAACTTTAAGCAGCTGTTCAGCCTTACGCCCTTCTTGTACTTAACAGGGCTTTACTCCCTGGCCTTTTTCTCGCTGCGTCAAAAGGAGATATTCGCCTTTGCCCCGGCACAGCTTGCAGAACTTAAACCGGTGATTGAGCCCGTTAGTGAAAGGGACGAGAAGCAGAAAAGGCTCTCCGAAAGCATGATGCAGTCGCTGCAGTTAAGGCTGGAGCAGGAGATGCAGTATGAGAAGGCGTTTCTGGAGAACGAGCTTAGTTTACCCGTACTCGCGCAGAAGGTCGGTGTGTCGGCACATGAACTCTCTTACCTAATCAACCAGGTGTACGGTGAGAATTTCTACGCCTTCGTGAACAGGCATCGGGTGGAGGAGGCCAAGCGCCTGCTGTCTTCCCCTGAAGCCGACAAGCTTAACATGCTCGGAATTGCTTATCAGGCGGGCTTCAACTCAAAAACTACTTTCAACACGGCATTCAAAAAGCATACGGGTCTATCCCCGACGGAGTATGGGAAACAGGCGCGGCCACGGCAGCAGGCGAAAAATGCCTAAAATCTGTTCGCTTGGATGCACCCGAACGCATACGTAGCAGCAACTCGCCATCTTTAGGTCAAAATATTCAAAGCAAATGCGAAATATGACGACCTGCAGAAAAAACCTGTTTCTACTACTTTACCTAATCAGCTGTCTCTCTAGCTCCAACGCCTTTAGCCAGGAGGCACCAACGCCCCAAGACTTGAACGAGCTGAAGTTCCTGCTGGAAAACGAGATGGAAAGGCAGCACGTGGCGGGCATGATGCTAACCCTTGTTACCCGTGATTCTGTGCTTTATGCAGGGGGGCTGGGTTACGCCGATGTGGAACAGAAAGTGCCTGTGACTGACCGGCACCTCTTCCGGCAGGCATCCATTGCCAAGCTGTTTACCGCTCTTGGCATTCTCAGCTTGGTGGATGAAGGCAAGCTAACCGTTTACACCAAGCTTAAGGATGTGGCCCCCGAAGTCCCCATCCACAATGAATGGGAGGATACGGATCCCATCACCATGGCGCATCTCATGGAGCACAGCACGGGGTTTTATGATAAGTCACCGCTGGAAGAATTCAACTTCGAACGAGAGAAGCTAGGTGGTTTAGAGACTCTAAAGGTGTTTCAGGATCAGATGGAGTCGAGGTGGAGGCCGGGGGAGCGGTTTTCCTACTCGGCCGTCAACTACGCCATACTCGCCTATGTGATCGAGAAAGTGTCGGGCATGCCTTTCGAGGAATACATGCGGGAGAAAGTCTTTTCACGTCTGGGTATGCCCTATGCGAACGTGAGCCTGGCAGGTGATGCGCCGGGAACTTACAGCAGTGGCTATGTCTGGAGAGATGGCCGGTTTCAGCTCGTGCCGCACAGGCCGCAGTACAATCCCGGCTACGGCTCCCTCAACGCCAGCGCTGTGGACATGGCGCATGCTCTCCAGGCTTACCTGCATGACTGGCAAACGCCTAAGGGACAGTTCCTGACTACGGAGATGCTGCATGATTCTGAAGCGCCGCGCACCTACCTGTCTGCCCAGGCAGGGCTTCACAGCACCTACGCCTTTGGGAATGAGAGCAGGGAGGTGAATGGGAGGGTCTTCAGGGGCCATTCAGGTTCGGTTGCGGGCTACCTGTCGAATTTCCTGTACAACCGGGAGCTGGGCCTCGGTTTTGCCTTCAGCATTAACACCTTCAACCCTGGGTTCCACCGCTACGCAACAGACCTGATCGGACGGTTCCTGACCCGGCACCTGGACGAGCCAAAGGCACCGTCTGCCTACCCACTGCAGGCGGCTGCCGTTGACCCATTTCTGGGGTATTATCATCTCAGCAGCAGCTCTGATCTTTACACTGGCTACTTTCAGGGCCTGCTAACGACCTTTAAGCTGGAGCAGCAGCAGGACGGGTTGCTGGCCAACTATATACTCGGTGGCTCGATGAACTGGAAAGCTGCTGGCAGCAGCAGCCTGCTGTTCACAAATGAGTGGGCGAAGGACCCCAGGATTATGCTCCTTCGGGACAGGGAGAACCGGCCGGTGATAGTGGAGGACACCATGTACTATGAGAAGGTTAGCGCCTTCGAGGCTTGGGCACCGGTTGTTTTACTGCTCCTTTGCCTGCTTATCATGGTAAGCTCTGTTATGATCGGAGCTATCTCAGTCGTGCTCCTGCTGCTAAAGCGGAAAATAGTACTAAACGTGTTCCTTCTGCGGCTCTCACCGGTTTTGGTTACACTTGGCCTGCTGTTGAGCATTTGGACTATTCCCCAATTCACAGACCGTGTCACGGCAGGAGTGCCTATCGAGGGGCTTACATACTTGTGGACGATTGGGAGATGCCTCTTCGCTTTCTTTACCTTGGCCACCGTAGTTTTACTGGTGTTGCGCTGGAGGTCCTTGCGGAGCGGGTGGCTGAGGGGGTATATGGCTGCGGTGACTTTCTGTGGATGCTACTTTTTCGCTGTATTGGTAGAAAGCAACTGGTACTAATGCTGCTGCAAAGCGTGGATATGTAGCCTATGTTTGGAGTGTTCTAACCATATGCGTTAGAAATTGCAGTTAGGGAGGCAGTAAAACAAAAGGGGAAATCTTGGTTTTATCGAACCAAAAAAGCCGCTCCAGTTTTACCTGAAGCGGCTTTAGTAGCCCGTAGGGGAATCGAACCCCTGTTACCAGAATGAAAATCTGGCGTCCTAACCCCTAGACGAACGGGCCAATTTGGTGATGGTTTGTCGCTCATTTCCCTGATTGACGATGCAAATATAGCGGGTGATTTTGGTTTCGCAATACCCTGCGTAATAAAAAATGATGCATGCTGTGAAAATAGCTGATTTACAATATAATAATTTTTACTTCTCGAACGAAATAACGCTGTAGAGCTCTGGCTCCAGAAACGGGCCGCCCGGGTGAGGGGCCGTATAGTCAAAGTTTATCCAAAGGTCGTCGCCGGTTTCGTGGAAGTGAATCTTGTCCCCGGCCACTTCATCCGGGAAGAGGGTGCGCACGGCATAGCTGATTTTATCCAGGTCATCCACATGCCCAATTTTTACTTCGGTGTACATGTGGGTCGGTGAGATCACAACACGTGCCTCGCCTCCTATAGCCATAACGGAGGAGGCCATCAGGATTGCATAGTCGTCGCAGTCGCCGGCCAGTAGCTGCATACTTTCAATTGGCGGAGAGTAGTAGTCCATGCCCAGTGGGTCGTTCACGTACTTCCAGTTAAGGCGGATATGCTTAAAAAGTGAAAAGTAGCGGGTGAGCTTGCCGAACTTGCGGTAGTACTCATCGTGAAAGTAGCGGGTAGAGTTCTCTACCGCGAAAGCGCGTACTTTGGGATGTGTGGCCTGCATGGCGCTTTTTACGCGCTGGTTCTGGAAATATGTGCCACGCACCGGCTTAAAGTAAGAAACCTTATGCGGGTTGCTGGTTACATTTACCAGCATGGCGTTGTAGTCATCGTAAATGCCGTCGAAGGTCTGGTTCTTAAACGTACTGTTAAAAGCCATCATACCCAGTATGCCTATGAACATAAGTACAATGAGTTTGCGGCTGTACTTGGTTACTAATACGGAGACGGCAGCAGCCAATAGGAGACACAGGAGAAAGTGCCACTCATAGTTCATAGAGTTGTACGGGGGCAGGTAAAAACTGAGCAGCACAGCCATGGGGAACACAATGATGATCTGTATGAACCGCACTGCGAAGTTTAGGATGTTGTGATGTATAAGCTGGGTCATAGGTTTGCCTTTAGGAGGTTTGGCGCTTCGGAACTTCATAGCTATACAGCTACAAAGCCCTCTTTATACTTAACGCAAACTCTGGGCCTTTTTGCTCCTGAAAACAAAGGTTTTTTTGAATATTTTTAGCAGAAATAAATTGGCGGTTTGCCGATAAATTTATAAGTTAAAAGGGAAGGCTGCGTTTGCCCATTACCATTCTCCACATCTTGCAGGAAGCCTCACAAAAGCCAGAGCTTAGCCCTATTTGCCAAGGGTGGTCGTAGAGCAAAGGGCGGTACCTGTTCCTCTGGATTCCCGGCATATCTAACATTTAACCATGTGTCGAACCTGCCAGAGTTCTACTACTTGCGCCAGCTGTGCGCTGCCTCCTTCCATGCCCTTGCCGCCTGTAATTGTGCCTTGCTGCTGCCTTCCCACACACTGAGGCCAGAGAGGAGGGAAGCCAGTGGGGTAAGTCAAGTGCAGCTACTATCTAAGGCTTTCTGAAAAGCAGTGGGCAAAGCGTCTCCTTTCATGCTGCAAAATGCTTTTTCCACTCGAGTAGCCATGGCACAGTAAGCCTATACAAAAAAGCCCGCTGCTTTATCGGCAGCGGGCTTTTTTGTATAGGCTTACGTGTTTTACTGATATTGAATGTACAGCGGTGTTGGCTGCAGGGCCAGTATTTCCTCCGGCTCCATCAGGCGTGGGCTCTTGCGGAGGTCGTTTTTGTAAAAGAGCTTGAACCCGGTAAACTGCACCGGCTCTTTCTGTATGTAGCGACGGTAAGTGTCCTTCTTCAGGGCAGGATGTCCCCAGCCGTCCATGTGCATCACCACCTGTACCTCAGGGCGCAGCTCAATCTGGTCATAGTTCGTGATCATCCGCTGGGTGAAGCGGTGCACGATGAGCAGCTTGGGCGGCAGCTGGTGCTCTTTGGCCATGTCAGCTAAAAACTGTGTCGCATAGTTAATGTCGGCAGCATCAAAGGTGCCGATGCTGCGGCCCGGTATGCCGCCGTCCTTCATCGAGAACTCGGCGTCAATGCCCAGGTGTACATTCGGCAGCTTCAGGTAGTCAGCCAGCTGCGGTAACTCTTCCTGCAGGGTGCTTTGTCCCACCTGCACGTCCAGGAACACGATGGCATCGCGCTGCTTGGCCATCGCCAGCACATCGTCGATCATCTTGTTTGTCATCCGGAGCCTGTATTTGCCCGCACGCCCCGGCTGCCCCTGGGCCGTTACCACAATAACATGCAGGGCAGGTTGCACCGGCGTCAGGGAGTCGGCGGCGGTCCAGTTGGCTACTTCTTCGTCCAGCTTGGCCAGCATTTCCTCTGGTGGCAGTTCGCCAAGTATGCCCATGCGGCGGGAGAGGGGGTTGCCGTAAAATGCCACGATGCGCTTTTGCGGCAGTATGGCACCAGGCAATGGCTCTGGCCCCGGGTACGTCCAGGCGGCCGTTTTCTCGGCTTTGCTGCTTGCCAGCACGACTTCTGCCTGTGGGGCAGCGGCAGAGTCAGCAGCAACTGCGGCTGGTTCTGCGGTAAAAGCCGTATCGGCAGGGGCTGGCGGGGGCGTGGCCACAGTGGCGCTGTTGGCTTCCTGCTCTTGCTGGCAGGCCGTGTTCAGCAGCAGCGCACAGAAGAAGGCGGCGCCGTACGTGTAAGAGGTAAAAGGGTGGAAGGCCTTGGGGCCGTTTTCATTTTGTGTTTTTTGCTTCCGCGATGGGATGGCATCACGTAGCAGTCGGCGCAGATTCATCAACTCGTATTTTAATTCATTAGAGTTGCTGAAGTTAGGCAAATTTTCCGGAGCGCGCCTGCCCGTGCAGTCAAAATTTAGTGAAAAAATCAGGTATGGGTGTAGTGCCGCTTCAGCCACTCGCTCAGGCCCTGTAGCCCCGGAAACAGGACGCGCTCTGTAATGTTTGCCTGGTCCAGCTTGTCGCGCACCTCCCATTTCATTTCTTTCGGGATGATCACCCGGAAGTATAGATCCGGATGCTGGTCCAGCCATTTACTCAGCTCCGCCTTCACGTCAGACATCATGGAGAAGAGGGCATACTGGTGTACGATCCGTGCATCCAGCGAGGGCGGCTCCAGAAACACGACATAGTCCTCTTCCTGAAAACTCTTGAGCGCCTTAAAGGACGGGGCTACCGGGCCAAGCATTTCTGGGGTAAACACGTTGGAGCCCTCCTCTTGCAGGGTGTTCTTTAGCGGGGCCGGCAGGTAGCTTCTTGATTTAACATAATTAACGCACCACACACAGCCGTCCTTGTCGTACTGGTCCAGGTCGGCGGTGGCAAAGTGTAGCGCTACATAGGGCGAGTAGGTCCAGTCGAGCAGGCGGGTGGGCAGGCCATGGTGTTGCGCCACAGCCAGCCAGTTCCAAATGGAGTCGCCGGGGGCCGAGTTGCTGTGGGCGTACTTCCGGAAGTTGCGCAGGAGGTGCGGCTCCAACTCGCTGTACTTGCTGCCAATGCGCATGATGCTGGTGCTCAGGTCAAAGGATTTGCTCCAGGTGCCCCGGTACACATACGACGACCTGAAGCGCTCTATCTTCTCATCCCAGCTGTGGTCGAAGAGGGCGCTCTGGAGCTCCGCCCAACTGTTCACTACAATGTCTTTTCCGGGTTCCATAGGCAAGGGTGTGTCTCTAGCTGCATATCGTATTCGGCAGCGGTAGGTTTCAGCAGGGGCTAAGTTAGGCATTCGGCAGGTAAAATGGCTGTTATTTTATTGTGATATTCAATAATATTTATAAATAGTTATAGACTATACCTATGAAATGATAGGTAAATATGATGCGCCTGTTGTACAACAGCGTAAGGGGCAGGGCGTAAACGAAAGCATGTTTTACATTAATCCATAACACTATGTTTTATCATGATAACAAACTTCAGTACACGGTAAAGGTGGACAAACCAAACCCCGCTTTTGCTAAAATGTTACAGCAGGCAATTGGCGGTATAGAAGGGGAGATACGGGTATGCCTGCAGTACCTGTTCCAGGCGTGGGGCTCCAGAGGCCCGCAGAAGTACCGCGACATGCTGATGGAAACGGGAACGGAAGAAATTGCCCATATTGAAATGCTTGCCACGGCAGTTGCCCTTAACCTGGAGGGGGCTCCGATGTCGCTGAAAGATGAGATGGCCCAGGATAAGGTGATAGGCGCTGTGATGGGAGGCATGAACCCGCGGCACGTGCTTTCGTCAGGGTTAGCGGCCATGGCCGTAGACAGTAACGGTGTGCCGTTTAACGGCTCCTGGGTCGTGGGTAGCGGTAACCTGGCGGCTGATATGTACGCCAATGTGATGGCGGAGTCTACGGGGCGCCTGCTGGCAACGCGCCTTTGGGAGGCTACCGATGACCCGGGCATGAAAGACATGCTGGCTTTCCTGATTGCCCGCGACACAATGCACCAGAACCAGTGGCTGGCGGTGCTGGAGGAGCTGGGTGGCCTGAACGGGGTGCATCCAATCCCGAACTCTTTCCCGCAGGCGGAGGAGAACCAGGAGTTTAATTACGCGTTCGTCTCTACCAAAGTGAACGACATGGACGGTGCAGCGGAAGAAATGAAGAACGCACGCTGGGGAAGTGGCAAATCAATGGATGGAAAAGGCGAGTTTAAGGTCGTTACTGCCACGCCGCATGGTCAGGAGCCTAAACTCTCCCCGCCAGACCCGCGCGGCCACGCTCAGAAAGAGCAGATGATGGGCGGTGCCGGAGGCATGGTAGACAAAGTGAAAAACAAACTGAGCTAACAGTATAAATTGATAAAGGCCGACTTTAGAAGTCGGCCTTTATTATTTCGCTTGCTCCGGTTTATAGATTGGCTTGAGCAGGTTGCCAATCTGTGCGTAGGGGAGCGTCACTTCCGTCATGCCCATGGAATAGGGGCCGATCTCATAGCTGTTGTAAAGCAACAAGAGTCCTTTATCTGTAAGGCCTGCCTCTTGCGGCAGGGGCAGTTTTTCATCCTCTACAAACAGTCCCGCCTCAGTAAGCGACTGGCCCTCCGGGAAATCATACTTGCGCCGCACCTCCCGCTCGGCCAACTGCAGGAGCTGTGTCGTATCCGTCACCATTTCGGTTAGATGAACCCTGTTGCCCTGCCTGTCAAACGTTTGCAGCGAAAAGTAGCTGTTGCCGTGCGCGCCGCCGGTGTAGCTACTGTACTCCTGGCGAAGCGTTACAAACCTATCAGACTGATAGATGGGATTTACGGCTACGTTCAACGTCCAGGCGGCCGTGGCGGGCACCTCGCCCTCCAGGTCGGCCAGGTACTCCTCCTGGTCCCGGATAAAGGTTTCGGCCAGCGTAACGGCCGGGTTGCCCGACTGCTGTACCTCCTGGTCCGGGTCCTGGCCCATTTGCATCTGGAGCAGCTGTTGTGCCATAAAGGTGTTCAGGCTGTCGCGGAGGGACTGTGCGCCGCCTTCTGCTGTTATCGCCTTGACCTCCGCCGTAGCGCAGCCGTCCGCATTCTGGCCGCAAAGGCCGGATTGCCGGGTAACGGTTTCAGAACGGAAGGTGAGGGGCTGTTGCTCCTGAACAGGGGCTTCTGCCTCTTGCTTTTCGGTATTGCTTTGGCAGGAAGAAAAAATTAAGGAGCAGAGCGCAAGGGTGCGCAGCAGTTTTGAGGGCATAGCGTATTTGTTTGAGTGTTGCCGGCAAGTTAGCCAATTACCCCAACTTCATGGGTAAAGGTGGGGCTAAAATAAGCCCAGCTGTTTTCCTTTTCGCTGGCAAAAGTGGCTGTAATTGTAAGGCTTCATGCTGCGGTCAGCCATGTATTTCTGCCTGCTCACCCGGAACAGTTTCGAGATAAGCTCGGCAAATTTCCCCTCGCCCCCCATGCGCACGCCAAAACGGCTGTCGTTGAGGCTGCCCCCGTGGCAGTCGGCAATCTGGCTTAGCACCTTTTCTGCTTTTTCGGGGAAGGCCTGCCTGATCCAGTCCTCAAAGATAGGTCCGATGCTGCCGTTCAGCCTTACGATGGTATAGGCTGCGTTGGAGGCGCCTGCATCTGCGGCTGCCTTGATAAGGGCGGGAATTTCGGAATCGTTCAGGCCCGGTATAATGGGCGCCGTCATCACATTTACCGGAATACCGGCTTCGCTCAGCTGGCGTACCACTTGCAGGCGTTTAGCGGCGGAGGCAGTGCGGGGCTCCAGCTTTTGCCTGAGTCCTTCGTTCAGCGTAGTGATGCTTATGTTGGTATGCACCAGATCATACTTGTTTAGCTCCTGCAGCAGGTCCAGGTCACGCAGGATAAGGCTGTTTTTGGTGATGATGCTAACCGGGTGGCGGTACTGCAGCAGCACCTCCAGTACCTGCCGCGTCAGCTTCTTTTTAGACTCAATAGGCTGGTAGCAGTCGGTGTTGCCGGCCAGCATGATCGGCATCACCTGCCAGCTGGGGCTTTCCAGTTGCCTGGCCAGGGCTTCGGCCGCATTCTCTTTCACGATGATCTTGCGCTCAAAGTCCAGGCCGGCTCCGTAGCCCCAGTACTGGTGCGTGTTGCGGGCGTAGCAGTAAACGCAGCCGTGCTCACAGCCCTGGTAAGGGTTTAGCGAATAGCCCAGTCCCACATCGGGGCTATCCACCTTATTGACAACCTTCTTCGGGTGCTCCTGCAGAAATTCAGTTTTCGAGTTGCTGCGCATTGGCTCGTCCAGCCCCTCCACATGCGCTGTAACATACTCCTGCTTCAGGTAAGGGTTCTGCGGGTTGTACTGGGCTCCCCGGCCTTTCAAATAATCTTCTGCCTTGCTCATACTAGCTATACTTTGTGCTAATATAATTGGTTTTGCTAAGTTATTTAGTTTCTATGTATAGCTGGGGCGAAATAAAAAGAGGTTTGTCAGGAGTAAACAGCAGGCCGTGGCAAGGCAGCCGTTTTGATGTGGTCGGAGCAGTACCTAAAGCTGTATCTACAAAAACAATGGCGTTGCCTGTGCGCTATGCTTCCGTGAGAGCGATAGCTTTTTTGTAGGCGGCCACAGCCCTGTCGCGCGCCATGCTGTGATCTACCATGGGCTGAGGATAGGCAGCAGTTCCGAATTCAGGAACCCACCGTTTGATATAGGCTTGTTCGGGGTCAAACTTTGCGGCCTGGCTCGTCGGGTTAAAGATGCGGAAGTATGGCTGGGCATCGGCTCCGGTGCCGGCGGCCCACTGCCAATTGCCTACGTTGCTCGCCATGTCGTAGTCCAGCAGCTTTTCGGCAAAAAAGGCTTCGCCCCACCGCCAGTCAATAAGCAGGTCTTTTACCAGGAAGCTGGCGACCACCATCCGCACGCGGTTGTGCATAAAACCAGTCGCGTTCAGCTCCCGCATGCCGGCATCTACCAGAGGGAAGCCTGTTTTGCCCTCGCACCATTTTTCAAACTCCTCTTCGTTGTTGCGCCATACGATGTGCCGGAACTTAGGGGCAAAGCTCACTGCCGCCGATTCGGGAAAATGAAAAAGCAGTTGCAGAAAGAACTCCCGCCAGATCAGTTCCTGGAGCCACACATCGCTGTGCTCCAGGGCCGCCCGCACCGCCTCCCGTACACTGACGGTGCCAAAGCGCAGGTGCGGGCCCAGGTGGGATGTGGCGTTTTTGGCAGGCAGGTTTCTGGTTTGCTCATACGCTTGCAAGGTGTTGGCAGAGAAGTCTGCCCTGGGCACCAGTAGGTCAGAAAGTGCAAAGCCCACATCCTGCAGTGCGGGTATGGGAGTTTTAGGATGCTGATAAAAGTGGCCGAAATGCGTGTGGGTCGGGTAGGAGGCTGCCAAGGTGGGCGTAAAAGCTTTTTTCCAGGCATTTTTGAACGGCGTGTATACTTTATAAGGTGTACCGCCCAGCGTCATGATCTCCCCCGGCTCCATTATCACCTGGTCTTTAAACGATTGGAAGGCTACCCCCTGCTGTTGCGCCAGCCTGGCGATTTCCTGGTCCCGGTGGCGGGCGTAGGGCTCATAGTCGCGGTTGGTATAGATGGCCTCCACGTTATACTTCTGCATTAGCTCTTTAAACACTTCCAGCGGCTTTCCATGCCGCACGAGTAGCGTGCTCCCCTGTGCCTCCAGTTTGCGGTGTAGCTCCAGAAGGGTGTTGTATATAAAAGTAACCCGGGCGTCTTTCCCATTCTCCAGCTTGTCCAGGATGGCGCTGTCTAATATGAAGAGAGGCAACACGAGTTTGCCCGACGTGAGGGCATGGAAGAGGCCGGCGTTGTCGTGCAGACGCAGATCGCGCCGGAACCAGAAAAGGAGCATCTGTTTAGGGTAGAGGTTAGGGATAGTTTATACTTGTTGAGCCTTTAAAGCAGCTTGACTGTGCTCATGCCGCCGTCCACGTGCAGGACCTGGCCCGTCATCCAGCCGGAGTCATCGCTGAGCAGGAAGAGTGCGGCAGCGGCCATGTCCTGTGGCTGCCCCACACGGCCCAGCGGGTGCCGCCGGGCTGCGGCGGCGGCTTTTTCCGGCGTGCTGAGCAGGGGCTGGGCAAGCGCCGTGTCTGTGAGCGACGGGGCGATGGCGTTAAAGCGGACCGAGGCCGCGGCGTATTCGGCGGCCAGGGAAACGGTAAGCCCCTGCACCGCTGCTTTGGCGGTGGCCACGGAAGTATGGTAGGGCATGCCCAGCTGCGCTGCTACCGTACTGAACAGCACAACGCTGGCGCCCCCGGCCTTTTTTAGCAGCGGCAGCACCGCCTGCAGCACCTGCACTGCCCCCAGCACGTTCAGCTCCAGGTCGTGGCGGAAGTCCTCCACTTGCAGGCGCTCAAAGGGCTTTAGCTTAATGCTGCCGGGGCAGTACACCAGGCCGTGCAGCACGTCAGGCATCTCCTCCATAAACGCAGCATCAACCTGCAGCGCATCCAGTGGCAGGTGCTGCAGGTTAAGCGCTTCCGCTTCCGCCGACTGCTTCCGGGAGGCGGTCAGCACGTTGGCTCCTTTCTCCTGAAGCTGCCTGGCGGTTTGCAGCCCGATGCCGGAAGTGCCGCCTACGATAAGTATGTTCTTGTCTTTGAATGGCATGTGATGGGAGAGGTTTGTTCCAGTTGCCTCGCCTAACCTTAACCTGCAGGCCTTTCTTTTGTTTCCGGTGCTTGGCGCGGGTAGTAACGGAACCCGGGGAGCCTTAAAATCAGCCCTTGCGTGCAGCAGGTGCGGTATATAACCTTCTGGTGAAAAAACATGTATTATCAGCAGCCGAGGCTCAATATTTAATCTTGCTAATATTAGTTTGTGCCACAGGAATTAAGTATATTAGGATTTATTGTCTGCATGCATACCTTTTTAGGCCTGCAGCCCACATGCATAAATGAATAACCTTTTACAACATCTCACCTTCTATGAAAATCAAAAAAGTACTTGTCGCCAACCGTGGCGAGATTGCGATTCGGGTCTTACGCGCCTGTACCGAACTCAACATCGAAACGGTAGCCATTTATACTTACGAGGACCGGTATTCGCTGCACCGCTACAAGGCGGATGAGGCCTACCAGATCGGAAAGGACAACCAGCCGCTTCAGCCCTACCTGGATATCGAGGGTATCATTAAAATAGCGAAAGAGAACGGTGTCGACGCTATCCACCCGGGCTACGGCTTCCTGTCGGAGAACCAGCACTTCTCGCAGAGGTGTGCCGATAACGGCATCATCTTCATAGGCCCTAGGCCGGAGGTGATGGCTTCGCTGGGAGACAAGATAGCGGCCAAGAAAGTAGCGATCAGTTGCGAGGTGCCAATCATCCAAAGCAACAACAAGGATCTCGATAGCTTTGAGACAGCGCTGGAAGAGGCGCACCGCATCGGGTACCCGCTTATGCTAAAGGCTGCCGCCGGCGGTGGCGGTAGGGGGATGCGCGTTATCCGCGACGATGACCAGCTGGAGAAAGGCTTTTTTGAGGCAAAGAACGAGGCCCTGAAGGCCTTTGGAGACGACACGCTGTTCCTGGAGAAGTACGTCGAGAACCCAAAGCATATCGAGGTGCAGATCGTGGCCGATACCTATGGCAACATCACACACCTGTTTGAGCGCGACTGTTCGGTGCAGCGCCGTTTCCAGAAGGTGGTGGAGGTGGCCCCGGCCATCAGCCTGGAGGAGGAAACGCGCCACAAGCTCTACGACTACGCGGTAAGCATCTGTAAGGCTGTGAACTACAACAACGTGGGCACGGTCGAGTTTCTGGTGGAGCCGCATTCCAACAATATCTACTTTATCGAGGTGAACCCGCGCATCCAGGTAGAGCACACGGTAACGGAAATGATCACCGGCATTGACCTGATCAAGACCCAGATTTACGTGGCTGCCGGTTACCGGCTGGATGATGAAGAGGTGCTGCTGGGGCCGCAGCACGTTGTGCGGGCAAACGGCGTGGCGATCCAGTGCCGTATCACGACCGAGGATCCGGAGAATGACTTTAAGCCGGACTACGGCACCGTGATCGCGTATCGCAGCGCCGGAGGCTTCGGCATTCGCGTAGACCAGGGCAGTGTGTATACCGGTGCCAAGATAAGCCCGTTCTTCGATTCGCTGCTGGTGAAGGTCTCCACGCATGCGCCAACCCTGGCGCTGGCCGCCACCAAAATGGCGCGCACGCTCGATGAGTTCCGTATCCGGGGCGTAAAGCAGAACATTCAGTTCCTGCAGAACATCATCAACCATCCGAAGTTTATTTCAGGCGATGCCACGGTGGACTTTGTGAAAAGTCACTCGGAGCTCTTTGTGTTTAAGCAGCGGAAGGACCGTGCCACCAAACTGCTCACCTTTTTGGCGGATGTGATTGTGAACGGCAACCCGGATGTGAAAAAGGTGGAGCAAGACAGGGTGCTGCGAAAACCTGACTTCCATAGTTTTAACCTGTCGAAGCCGTACGAAAAAGGCACTAAAGATTTGCTGACAGAGCTGGGGCCGGAGGAGTTCTCCAAGTGGCTGCGCAACGACCCGCAGATCCACTACACCGACACCACCTTCCGGGATGCGCACCAGTCGCTGCTGGCCACGCGCATGCGCTCTTTTGATATGCTCAAGATTGCCGAGGCCTATGCCAAAGACCATCCGCAGACCTTTAGTATGGAGGTATGGGGCGGGGCTACCTTTGATGTGTGCCTGCGCTTCCTGCACGAAGACCCGTGGGATAGGCTAGCCGAGATACGCAAATCAGTGCCTAACATACTGCTGCAAATGCTGCTCCGTGGCTCCAACGGCGTTGGCTACAAAGCTTACCCGGACAACCTGATCGAGGCTTTCGTGGAGAAGGCCTGGGAGACGGGCGTGGACATTTTCCGCATCTTCGACTCGCTGAACTGGATGAAGAGCATGGAGCCGTGCATCAACTTCGTGCGCAAGCGTACCAAAGGCCTGGCCGAGGGAACCATCTGCTACACCGGCGACATCCTCAACCCGAAAAAAACAAAGTATAACCTGGCGTACTACCTGCAGCTGGCAAAGCAACTGGAGGACGCGGGTGCGCATATACTGGCCGTGAAAGACATGGCCGGCCTGTTGAAGCCTTATGCGGCAACCGAGCTGATTACCGCTCTGCGCGATACGGTTAAAATTCCAATCCACCTCCACACCCACGACACGTCGTCGGTGCAGTCTGCCACTTACCTGAAGGCTATAGAGGCAGGTGTTGACGTGGTGGACGTGGCGCTGGGGTCGCTCTCGGGCCTTACCTCGCAGCCAAACTTTAACTCTGTTGTGGAGATGATGCGCTTCCAGGAGCGGCACCGGGAGTTTGACCAGGCCAGCCTGAACAACCACTCTGCTTACTGGGAGACGGTACGGGAGTACTACTACCCGTTTGAGTCTGGTCTGAAGGCGGGCACGGCCGGGGTGTACCAGCATGAGATTCCGGGAGGGCAGTACTCCAACCTGCGCCCGCAGGCCAATGCCCTGGGGCTAGGTGCCAAATGGGAGCAGATTAAGGCGACGTATGCCGAGGTGAACCAGCTGTTCGGGGATGTGGTGAAGGTAACGCCAAGCTCCAAAGTGGTGGGGGATATGGCGCTGTACCTGGTGTCTAACGACCTTACGACGGTGGACGTGCTGGAGCGGGGCAACCAGATTTCCTTCCCGGAATCGGTGCAGTCGTTCTTCCGCGGGGAGCTGGGGCAGCCGGAGGGCGGCTTCCCGAAAAAGCTGCAGGACATCATCCTGAAAGAGGACAAGCCCTTTACTGACCGGCCGAACGAACACCTGGCGCCTGTGGACTTCGATAAGGAGTTCGAAGCGTTCCAGCAGAAGTATGGCAAAGACAAAAAGTTTACCGACTTCCTCTCTTATGAGCTCTACCCGAAGGTATACGACGATTACAACAAGCACCTGGAGCTGTACGGCGATGTCTCTAAAATTCCGACGCGCCTCTTCTTCTACGGGCTGCAGCCGGGCGAGGAGGCCATCATCGACATTGCGCGCGGTAAGTCTATTGTGGTCAAGTACCAGTCGGTGGGGCACGTGAACGAGGACGGTATGCGCACCGTGTTCTTTAAGCTGAATGGGCAAAGCCGCAACATCGATGTGCGCGACCGCTCAGTGAAGGTGGAGCGGGTAGAGCATCAGAAAGTCGATAAAACCAACCCGAAGCAGATCGGGGCGCCCCTGCAGGGCATGCTCTCCAAGGTGCTGGTAGAGAAGGAGCAGAAGGTGAAGAAGAACACCCCGCTCTTCGTGATCGAAGCCATGAAAATGGAAACCACCATCACGGCCTCCGAAGACGCCGAGGTGGTAAGCATACACCTGCCCGAAGGGGAGTTGGTAAATACCGATGACCTGGTGCTGGTGCTAAGCTAAAACAGGCGACACTGTTTGCCGAGGCCACCGCTTGTAGAGGCGGTGGCCTCTTTTTTTGAGCCGGACGAGCAATTGTTTTGGCCTGGGGCTATGGTTTTTTAAAATTAAACTTTAGACTTGTTGTTTCGTTTTAAGATGGTTTTATCTGAACAGGATGGGGGAGGGCTTGCCCTGTGCGCCATGCTGGTTACAACAATTCGATAGTTTCATGTTTATAGCTTTAAGTACATTTGAGATTGCCAACGACATGGCGGCAGAGGTGAAGGAGGCGTTTGTAAACCGCCCACAATTGGTAAATGACGCGCCCGGGTTTGTGCGGCTGGATGTGCTGAGCCCTAAAGACAATGCGAATGAAATTTGGATGATGACCTTTTGGACGGACGAGGAAAGCTACAATACCTGGTACAAAAACCACATGCGCGAGTCGCACCAGGGGGTGCCGAAAGGGGTGAAGCTTGTGCCGCACAGCGCCAAGGTCCGCCTCTTCGACCATATAACGGACTAAGCAAGTATAAGACCTTAAAAGCCAAAGCGCGCAGCATTATAATGCTGCGCGCTTTGGCTTTTAACGCTACCAGAAAAACTACGCGGCCCTGCTGAAGGCGCTGGCAGGCAGAAGCGGGTTTGTGCCCTTAGGCGCAGCCCCGCTTTATTTTGTACTTATCTGCCATGCGCCGCACCGCTTTCCGCCGCACGGTACTTGCCCATCCAAAATAATAACAACTTTTTTAGCTGACATCAGTTTTAAATATAGATTTGCAAATATGCTGCATGCATACTATTTTTGATGAAAGCAGTTCGGGATGGACTGGCAGCCGGTTAGTCATCCTCGTAGTCGAGGCCCATCATTTTGTTGTATGCCTGCTGTAGCTCCGAGAAAGCGTGCATGTTGCCTTCCTGGCGGCTAACCTGCATTCCTTTCTTGTAGGTGCGCTCTGCCACATCGCTTTGGCCAAGCTCCTCGTATAGTTTGGCAGCGTGGTAGTACGTGCCTACATAACTCTCGTGCTCGGCCAACAGTCTTTCGTAAAACTCCAGCGCTTTTTGCGGGTTTTCTTTACGGTATTCCGTGGCAATGGCGTATAGTGTAAAAGAATCGTTCGGGTCTTCTTCCAGGAACTTAAAGAGCTGTTCTAATCTGCTTTGGTTCATTTCGAATTGGCTATATTTTAATTAACTTCGCAACAAATCTAAATTTAAAAAGCTAACATTTCTAACCATGAAAATATTAGTTTGCATCAGTAACGTACCGGATACCACTTCCAAGATCAACTTTACGGCTGACAGCAAGGCGTTTGACAAGAACGGCGTGCAGTTTGTAATTAACCCTTGGGATGAGTATGCGCTGACAAGAGCCATTGAGCTGAAAGAGGCAAAAGGTGGCACCGTAACCGTATTAAACGTAGGGGAGGCCGACGCAGAGCCGAACATCCGCAAGGCACTGGCTATTGGTGCAGACGATGCCATCCGCGTAAACGCCAACCCGACTGACGCGTTCTTCGTGGCGCAGCAGATTACTGCCGTGGCAAAAGAGAACAACTATGATATGATCCTGATGGGCAAAGAGTCTATTGACTACAACGGCTCGCAGGTGCATAGCATGGTGGGCGAAATGCTGGGCATCCCATCTGTTGTTCCTGCCTTTAAGCTGGACATGGTGGACGATAGCACGGCCCGCCTGGAGCGCGAGATCGAAGGTGGCAAAGAAGTGGTGGAGGTGAAGCTGCCGTTTGTGGCAAGCGCACAGCAGCCAATGTCGGAGCCACGCATCCCGAACATGCGTGGTATCATGACGGCCCGTACCAAGCCTTTGGCCGTAAGAGAGCCGGTTAGCGCCGAAGCCAAGGCGGAGTACGTAAACTACAGCAAGCCGGAGAAAAAAGGCGGGGTGAAGATGATCGACCCTGAGAACGCCGGCGAATTGATTACATTATTGAGAAACGAAGCTAAAGTACTATAAGATATGTCTGTATTAGTATTTGTAGAAGGTCTTAACGGAGAGATCAAAAAGTCCTCGCTAGAGGCGGCAACTTACGGAAGCCAGGTCGCACAGCAGCTCGGTACAACAACCACGGCTGTAGCCATCGGCGATGTGCAGGAGTCTGCACTGGCCGGTTTGGGTGCGCAGGGCGTTAGCAAGGTGCTGTACGATTCTGACAGCCGCCTGAACCAGTTCGTGGCCGACGCTTATGTGAAAGTGATTGCCAAGGCCGTAGAGCAGGAGAACGCGACAGTGTTGGTGTTCTCTAACTCAAACATCGGTGCTGCCGTGGGCGCTAAGCTTGCCGTGCGCCTGAACGGTTCCCTGGCAACTAACGTTACCTCGCTGCCTAAAACAGATGGCGGCTCATTTACGGTAACCCGCGGCGTGTTCTCAGGAAAGGCATTTGCCGATGTGGCGCTTACCTCTGACCTGAAAATTGTAGCCATCAAGAAAAACTCTATCGATATCACCTCTGGTGAAGGCACTGCCACGGTAGAGAGCATTTCTGCCGACCTGACGGACGCAGACTTTGCCGCTACACCGAAAGAGACAGTGATGCAGGATACCAACGGCGGCGTACTGCTGCCGGAGGCGGAGATCGTTGTGTCAGGCGGCCGTGGCTTGAAAGGCCCGGAAAACTGGCACCTGATCGAGGATCTTGCAAAAGAATTAGGCGCAGCCACTGCCTGCTCCAAGCCCGTGTCTGACATGGACTGGAGACCTCACCATGAGCACGTTGGCCAGACCGGTATTACCGTGAGCCCTAACCTTTACATCGCCGTAGGTATCTCAGGGGCTATTCAGCACCTGGCTGGGGTTAACTCTTCTAAAGTGATTGTCGTTATTAATAAGGATCCTGAAGCGCCGTTCTTCAAAGCCGCTGATTACGGTATTGTGGGCGATGCGTTTGAGGTTGTTCCTAAATTAATCGAAGCTGCCAAGGCTTTAGACAAATAGACTTTAGAAGAAGATACTGTGAAGAAAATTCAGTTAGAGATACTCGGGCTCTCCTCCAGCCAATCGCAAACGGGCTCGTTTGCACTGGTGCTGGGAGAGAGAGAAGGAAACAGGCGGCTGCCCATCATTATCGGTATGTTTGAGGCGCAGTCCATCGCTATCCAGATTGAAAAGATAAACCCTAACCGCCCGCTCACGCACGACTTGTTTAAGTCGTTTGCCGAGGAGATGGACGTACGCGTGACAGAGATACTGATCTCTGACCTGAAAGAGGGGGTGTTCTACTCCAAGATTGTTTGCACCAACGGCAACAAAGAGTTTGAGCTAGACGCACGCCCCTCCGACGCCATTGCTATCGGGCTGCGCTTCGGAGTGCCTATCTATACCGTAGAGAGCGTGCTGTCGGAGGCTGGGATTATACTTAGCGACCTGGAAGAAGAGGAGGAGGAAAACGAAGACATGGCTATAAAAAGCAGCTCTTCCGCTACTAGCTCCGGGGCCAAGAGTGAGCCCCTGCATCAGACTTCGGTGGATGAGCTCAACAAAATGCTGAACGAAGCTCTTGAGAAAGAGGACTATGAGAAGGCCGCCAAAATACGCGACGAGTTGAACAAGCGCAACTGATTTAACATCAAGTATAGAATCTGAAAAGGTTCGGCACCAAGTGGTGCCGAACCTTTTTGTTTTATAAGATTTTCCGCTTAATTTTGACGGATTTAGTCTTTCAACCAACCTATAATGTACGATATCCTCAGAGGGCTCGGTGGCCTGATTGTGCTCATTGGCATCGCCATCTTGTTCTCAAGAAACAGAAAAGCCATCGACTGGAAACTGGTCGGCTTTGGTATTTTCCTCCAGATTCTTTTTGGTGTTCTGGTCACGCAGGTGCCCTTCGTGACAGATGCTTTTGCCTTTGTCAGTAAACTGTTCGTAAAGCTGCTGAGCTTTTCGCAGGCAGGGGCAGAGTTCCTCTTCGGGAGCCTGGCCAACCCGGCCAATAACGGCGGGCTTGGGTTTATCTTCGCCTTCTCGGTGTTGCCCACTATCATTTTCTTTTCCACTGTTTCGGCGGGTTTATACTACCTGGGTGTGCTGCAGAAGATCGTGTTCGGTATCGCCTGGGTTATGTCTAAGGGGATGAGGTTATCCGGGGCGGAAAGCTTGTCGGCGGCCGGCAACATCTTTCTGGGGCAAACGGAGGCGCCTTTGCTCGTGCGTCCGTTTATTTCGCGCATGACCAAGTCTGAGCTGATGTGCCTGATGACGGGTGGTATGGCGACACTGGCAGGTGGCGTGCTGGCAGCGTATGTGGCCTTTCTGGGCGGTAGCGATATAAACCAGCAGGCGGTATTTGCCGCGCACCTGCTGACAGCCTCTATCATGAACGCGCCGGCTGGTATTGTGTTGGCTAAAATCCTGGTGCCGGAAACGGAGCCCGAGAAAATCCACACAGAGCTGGAGGTAAACGAGGAGCAGCTGGGGGTGAACCTGATTGATGCCCTGAGCCGCGGTGCCGCAGACGGCCTGAAGCTTGCTGCCAACGTAGGCGGTATGCTGCTTGCCTTTATTGCTGTTATTGCACTGCTAAACTACATCCTGATTAAAATCGGCGGCCTTACAGGTATGAACGAGTTTGTGGTTGCCAGCACGAATGGCCAGTTCGACGGTTTCTCGTTCCAGTACATCCTGGGGCAGATCTTCCGGATTTTCGCATTTATTATGGGGGTGCCGTGGCAGGATACCCTACAGGTAGGTAGCTTGTTGGGCCAGAAAACGGCTGTAAACGAGTTTGTGGCTTACCTGGACCTGGCCAACATGAAGGCAGCCGGTACGCTGGGCGATAAAGCCCTGATCATGGCTACGTATGCACTCTGCGGCTTCTCCAACTTCAGCTCCATTGCGATTCAGGTGGGCGGTATTGGCAGCATGGCCCCCAACCAGCAGGGTACCTTGTCCAAACTTGGCTTCCTGGCGCTGCTTGGCGCTTCGCTGGCGTGTATGATGACGGCTACGGTAGCCGGCATGCTCTACGCTCTCTAAAGCTCCTCGTTTAGCTATAAACGCAAAAGGCCTCCCGCTACTGAAAGCGGGAGGCCTTTTGCGTTATGGGGCTTACAGGGAGAGCTATTCTTTGTTCTGGCTGTTTTGCTCCGCCTCCTCTTCCTCCTCTTCAATCTTCTTGGCGTCGCGCATCAGGCGGTTGGCAAAGATGAAGTCGTTCAGCTCCCGTACGTCGGTGTCCAGAATGTCATCGCGGGTGCCTTCCCATATTTTTTTGCCCTCGTAGAGGAACATGATCTTTTCCCCGATTTCGATCACGGAGTTCATGTCGTGCGTTACCACAATGGTAGTGATGCCGTATTCCGCTGTGATCTCGGCAATGAGCTCGTCAATTTTAATGGCCGTGAGCGGGTCCAGCCCTGAGTTCGGCTCATCGCAGAAGAGGTAGGTACAGTTCGGGGCGATGGCACGCGCAATACCAACCCGCTTTTTCATACCGCCACTCAGCTCCGAGGGCATCTTTTTGTTTGAGTTCTCCAGCCCCACGCGCTGCAGGCAAAAGTTAACGCGGTCCATACGCTCATCTTTGGGCATATCGGAGAGCATTTTGAGCGGGAACTCCACATTCTGCTCCACCGACATGGAGTCGAACAAAGCAGAGCTCTGGAAGAGCATGCCTATCTTCCGGCGAATCTCCTGCCGGATGTCCAGCTTGTTGTTGGTGAAGTACGTGCCATCGAAGGTTACGCTGCCGATGTCCGGCTTTATCAGGCCTACAATGCACTTCAGCAGTACGCTCTTGCCCGTGCCGCTGGCCCCGAGCAGTAAGTTGGTCTTGCCGGTTTCAAACACGCCGCTAATGCCGTCTAGTACTTTCTTGTCGCCAAAGCTCTTGTGTATGTTGTGTATTTCAATCATGTGGTTCTGTTCGGTAATGAGGTGGAGGAGTTCGTGCCGCTGAGGGCAGACTTGTGGCAGGCGCCGCTACAGCAACAGCTGCGCACAAATAAAGTCCGCGATAAGCACAGCTATGACACTGTTGGTTACGGCCGTGGTGCTTGCGGCACCTACCTCCAGGGCTCCTCCTGAGGTAAAATAGCCTCTGAAGGATGATATTGAAGCAATGAGAAAGGCGAATACCTCAGCCTTGATCAGCGCAAAAACAATGTTGTAGGGTATAAAGTCGCCCCGAATACCCGTGATGTACTCCTGTGCCGTTACCTCGCCGGTTAGAATGCCTGCGAAATATCCCCCTGCTATACTTAGGAACATGGAGATGATCACCAGCATCGGGAACACAAGAAGGGCGGCCAGCACTTTTGGCAGCACCAGGTAAGAGGCGGAGTTAATGCCCATTACCTCCAGGGCGTCCACCTGCTCGGTTATCTGCATCGTTCCCAGGCCGCCGGCTATACTGGAGCCGACCTTGCCTGCCAGTACGATGGAGGTGATGGTGGGCGCCAGTTCGAGTATGGTCATCTCACGCACCATAAAACCGATGGTGGAGCGTGGAATAAGGGCGTTTACCAGGTTGTAGGACGTCTGTACAGAGGTAACTGCGCCTATAAAGGTAGATACTATGGAAACAATAAAGATGGAGTTAATGCCGATCAGGACTGCCTCGTCGATGGTGCGGTTAAAGATTATTTTCGAAGACTCAGTCCGGGTGAAAAGACTCTTCATGAAAATCAGGTACTTTCCGAAATGTTGCAACATATTGCGGTGCTCAGGTATTTAAAACAAGCGAATAAACGCGTTTCTAAACAAAAATACTCTTAAATACCTATATTACGTCTAAAATTGTAAAACATATAAAACTGCACTTACTATGCAACGATATATTTTGGTGACAGGCGGTACAAAGGGAATTGGCCGGGCCGTTATAGAACAGTTCGCCAAAGAAGGCTTCCATATTATCACCTGTTCCCGAAACGAAAAAGATCTGCAAAAGTTAAAGCTCGACATTGAGCAGCAGTATACCTTCTCAAAGGTTTTTTACCAGGAGGCCGACCTCAGCGACCGCGGCTCGCTGCAGCGCTTCAGTAAGTATGTGCAGGACCTGGGCGTGCAGGTAGACGTGCTGGTGAACAACAGCGGGTTGTTTATTCCGGGCAAAATAACGGAGGAGGATGACGAGGCGCTGCCTTTCATGATCAACACCAACCTCTACAGCGCCTACTATATGACCAAGGCCTTTGTGCACGGCATGATCGCCCGCCGCTCCGGCCATATCTTTAACATGTGCTCTACGGCAAGTATAACGCCATATATTAACGGCGGGTCTTACTGCATCTCCAAATACGCGATGCTGGGGATGACGAAGGTGCTGCGCGAGGAGCTGAAGGAGCATAACGTGCGCGTGACAGCCATACTTCCGGGGGCAACCCTTACAGCCAGCTGGGAGGGCGTGGACTTGCCTCCGGAGCGCTTTGTAAAAGCCGAGGATGTAGCCATGGCCGTGTGGAACGCCTACGCTTTATCAGAGAACAGCGTGGTGGAGGAACTGCTGATCCGGCCGCAGCTGGGTGACCTGTAAGACCTAAGAATACGGGGTGAAAGGATGCTGCCTGTGTAACTGCGTGAAGTTGTTCGATGCCACGCGATGTGTAGCGAGCGCAACCGTAGCTTTTATACTTTGTGCCAGGAGCCGGTATGCAGGCAGCGTTAAGCCAGTTGCCAAGCTGGCGTTCACGCACCCACTCATTCAAAATAAACCTAAGAAACTATGAATCTGGAAGGAAAAGTAGCCGTTGTAACCGGCGTTAGTAAAGGAATAGGCCTGGCCACTGTAAAGGGCCTCCTCGAAAAAGGGGCGCATGTAGCGGGCTGGGGGCGTACGGCACCGGAACTGCAGCACGAGCGTTTCCACTTCTTTGAATGCGATGTGCGCCATAACGAGTCGGTGCAACGCGCGTTTGACCAAACCATTTCCCGCCTGGGCACCCACGTGCAGGTCCTGGTAAACAATGCGGGGCTTGGGATAGCCGGTTTGCTGGAGGACATGAGCCTCGACGACTGGCACACCATGTTTGAAACCAACGTGAACGGTATCTTTTACTGCACCCGCCTGGTACTGCCCGGCATGAAAGAGCTGGAGGAAGGGCATATCATCAACATTTCTTCTATTGCGGGCACGACAGGCATTGAGCAGATGTCCGGTTACTGTGGCACCAAACACGCCGTGCGCGGTATTTCGCACTCGCTTTACAAGGAGGTGCGCGAGTACGGGGTGAAGGTAACCTGCATTTACCCGGGCTCTGTGCAAACCAACTTCTTCGACAACATAGAGAGTGTGACGGTGAATGAAAACATGATGCGCCCCGAAGATATCGCCTCTACCGTTTTGCACGCCCTGGAGTCTCACCCGAACTACCACCACGTGGATATTGAAGTTCGCCCCCTTATGCCAAAAGGCAGGCGCCGGAAGTAGCTACAAGTGTGGCGCGGCTTTTGTAGCTTTGCGGTATCACATTACCAATGGAGAGGGGAGCTTGCTTTATAGCCCCTTCTTTATGCATCATACTATAGATGTCTGTCGAAGTAAAGAACCTTTCAAAAGTATATGGTGGTCAGCGTGCCGTAGACGATATTTCGTTTACGGTGGAGCGAGGACAGATTCTGGGCTTTCTGGGCCCTAACGGAGCCGGCAAGTCCACGACCATGAAGGTGGCTACCTGCTACCTGCCTCCCTCCGCGGGAACGGTGCTGGTGGCTGGCCACGATGTGGTGCAGGAGCCCATTGCCGTGCGCCGCAGCGTGGGTTATCTGCCGGAGCACAACCCGCTTTACCTGGATATGTATGTGCACGAGTACCTGCAGTTTGTAGCGTCGGTGTATGGGTTGAAGGGCAAGTTTGCCAGGGCCCGCGTTCAGGAGATGGTGGAGCTGTGCGGCCTCACGCTGGAGCAGGGGAAGAAGATCGGTGCCTTGTCCAAGGGCTACCGCCAGCGGGTGGGGCTGGCCCAGGCGCTGGTGCACGACCCGCAGGTGCTGATCCTGGATGAGCCGACCACCGGGCTAGACCCCAATCAGATTGTGGAAATCCGCTCGCTTATCAAACGCATCGGGCAGGACAAGACCGTGATTTTCTCTACGCACATCATGCAGGAAGTTGCCGCTATCTGCGACCGGGTGGTGATCATTAACCGGGGCAAACTGGTGGCGAACAGCGATGTGGCAAGCCTGCAGACCGCTGGCCGCGACGAGAAGGTGACACTGGTGGAGTTTGAGGCCCCTATAGAAGCAGCCGCGCTGCAGGCTATACCGGGGGTACTGCGTGTGGAGCTGGCACAGAACCACACCTATCGCATTACCTCCAGCAAAGCCGCTGATGTGCGCTCGAACGTGTTCCGCATTGCGGCGGAGCGTAATTGGCCGCTCGTGGGCCTGCGCCAGGAAGAAAACTCCCTCGAACAGATCTTCCAACAGCTCACGAAGAATTAGAAATTCAAAATTAAAAATTAGAAATGGTGAAAAGGGGAATGCAGGTAACGTGTTTTCTCAATTTCTAATTTCTAATTCATAATTTTTAGTTAGAAATAGATGCTCGCAATCTTAAAGAAAGAATTTAACGGCTTTTTGAACTCCCTGATCGCCTATATCGTGATCACGGTTTTTCTGGTGGCCATCGGCATGTTCATGTGGGTGTTCCCGGAGAGCAGCGTGCTGGAGTACGGCTTTGCCGATATGCAGACGCTATTTAACATGGCGCCCTGGGTTTTCCTGTTCCTGATCCCGGCCATTACCATGCGCACTTTTGCGGAGGAGAAGCGTGAGGGCACGATAGAGCTGCTCTTAACCAAACCCATCACCGACCTGCAGCTTATACTTGGCAAGTACTTTGCAGCGCTGCTGCTGGCCCTGTTTGCCCTGCTGCCCACGCTGCTTTACTACTACTCGGTTTACCAGCTGGGGAGCCCGCAGGGCAACGTGGACTCTGCAGCCGTGGTTGGCTCGTACCTCGGGCTGGTTTTTCTGGCGGGTGTTTTCTGCGCCATTGGCGTGTTTGCGTCGGCCGTTTCCGATAACCAGATCATCTCTTTCGTGATTGCCGTGTTCCTGTGTTTTATCATCTATACCGGCTTCGACTCTATTGCCTCCGTGCCTGTATTTGGCGGGGTGGATTACCTGATCAGCCAGCTGGGCATCTCTTACCACTACGAAGCCATCAGCAAAGGCCTCGTGGACTCGCGCGACGTGCTGTATTTCCTAAGCGTTATCGCCATCATGATCTTAGCCACTAAACTAGTTTTGAGAAGCAGAAAATGGTAATGGAGCAGCACAAGAGCAATCGCAGCAGCGATATACTGAAATTTTTGGCCTGGGTGGCAGGTATTGTGCTGCTAAACGTGGTGGCTGCTAATTACTTCTTCCGCCTGGACCTGACCGAGGACAAGCGCTACACCATCGCACCGGTTACGAAGCAAATGCTGGGTGGCCTGGAGAATGAGATCGTGGTGGATGTGTACCTGGAGGGAGATTTCCCGGCAGGATTCAAGCGGCTGCAGCAGTCCGTGCGCGAGACGCTGGATGAGTTCCGTATCTACGCGGACGGCAACCTGCGCTACAACTTCATCGACCCCACAGACATAGCCGATGAGAAGCAGCGGAACGAGTTCTATACTTCGCTGGCTCAGAAAGGCATCATCCCCACAAACCTGCGGGCAACAGAAGAGGGCAAGCAGGTGGAGCGCTTGGTGTTTCCGGGCGCTGTTATCCGGTACAAGGGGAAAGAAGCGGCTGTAAACCTGCTGAAAGGCAACCTGGCGGCTACGCCCGATGAACGGCTGAACCAGTCGGTTGAAGGGGTGGAGTACGAACTGGCGACTGCTATCCGGAAGGTGGCGTTTCAAGGCAATAAGATCATTGGGTACATAACAGGCCAGGGAGAGCTGGAGCAGCAGCAGGTAACGGACCTGCTGGGCTCCCTGCAGGAGTATTACCGCGTCGCCCGTGGCGACCTGGCGCAGATTCCATCTTTAGACGGCCTGGACCTTATCATTGTTGCCAAGCCAACACAAGCGTTTACAGAGGCCGACAAGTATAAAATAGACCAGTTTATCATGAAGGGCGGCAAGGCGGTGTTCTTTGTGGACCCGATGTATGCCGACCTGGACAGCGTAGCGGCAGGAGGGACCTTTGCGCTCCCGTACAACCTCAACCTCGACGACCTGCTGTTCCGCTACGGGGTGCGCCTGAACCCAAACCTGATCATGGACCTGAACTCCGGCTTTATCCCGATCGTGACCGGCTACATGGGCGACAGGCCGCAGACGGAGATGATCAACTGGCGCTTTTACCCCTTGCTCAACAACTTCAGCGACCACCCGATCACGCGTAACCTCGATGCGGTGTACTCTAAGTTTGTGAGCACCATGGATACGGTGAAGGCCGACGGTATCCGCAAGACGCCGCTGGTCTATACTTCGGCTTACTCCCGCGTGCTGGATGCGCCGGTGCCTCTCACGCTGGAAGAGGCGCGCCTGGAGGTGAACCCGCAGCAGTATCAGGCGGGCCAGCAGCCGGTGGGCTACCTGCTGGAGGGGCCGTTTACCTCGCTGTTTCGCAACCGCAAGGCTCCGGCCGGGGTGCAGCAGGCAGCGGTACAGGAAAAGGGCGTTCCTACCAAGATTGCCGTCTTTGCCGATGGCGACCTGGTGCGCAACGACATCAACGCGCGAACCGGGCAGGCCTATGAACTGGGGTTTGACAGGTTTAACAACATCACCTTTGCCAACAAAGAGCTGGCCATGAACACCATCCACTACCTGCTGGACTCGGAGGGACTCATCAACGTGCGCAGCAAGGAAATTGAGCTGCGGCCACTGGACAAGGTGCGCCTGAAAGAGGAGAAAACCTATTGGCAACTGCTAAACCTGGTGGCCCCGATTGTGCTGTTGGGCCTGTTTGGCGTAGCGCGTTACTACCTGCGCAAACGCAGGTACGAGCGGTTTTAAAATTATCTGCCTATAACACAGCCTGCCACGAAAAAGGAGTGGTAAAAGGCTTAGGAGAAAAACGAAATATTTTTAACTTTGCCTAAATAACATTATAGGTATACATAATGAAATTTATCGTCTCTTCCTCTGCTCTTTTGAAGCAGTTATCCAGCATAAACGGAGTGGTAACCAACAACCCTGTTGTACCAATCCTTGAGAACTTTTTGTTCGAGATCAACAACAGCACCCTTACCATCACAGCAAGCGACCTGGAAACATCCATGATCACACAGCTGCCGGTGGAGGCAAAGGAGAACGGCCGTATTGCCGCTCCTGCTAAAATCCTGCTGGAGACCCTGAAGAACCTGCCGGACCAGCCGGTAACCTTTACCATCGACGAAGAGACGTATACAATCGAGATCAGCTCCTCCAACGGCCGCTACAAGCTGTCTGGCGAGAACGCGACGGATTTCCCGCGTGTGCCTTCTGTGCAGGGCGGCAACGCCATCGAGATCCCATCGAACGTACTGGGCCGAGCCATCAACAAAACTATCTTTGCCGTTAGCAACGACGAACTGCGCCCGGCCATGACGGGTATTTTTGTGCAGCTGCGCTCTGAGGACGTAACGTTTGTTGCCACCGACGGCCACCGCCTGCTGCGCTACCGCCGCACGGACGTTGGAACAGACCAGGAAGCCTCTATCATTGTGCCGCGCAAAGCGTTTACATTGCTTAAGTCTACGCTGCCGAGCGAGGCAACGGCTGTGCGTATGGAGTTCAACCAGTCCAACGCGTTCTTCAGCTTCGACAACATTCGTATGATCTGCCGCCTGATCGACGAGCGCTACCCGGACTACGAGAACGTTATTCCGGTGCAGAACCCGAACAAGCTGGTGATCGACCGTGCGGACCTGCAGAGCTCCGTGAAGCGTATCTCCATCTACTCAAACAAAACTACGCACCAGATTCGCCTGAAACTGTCCGGGTCAGAGTTGCAGGTATCTGCAGAAGACCTTGATTTCTCAAACGAAGCGAACGAGCGCCTGGCTTGCCAGTACGAAGGGGAAGACATGGAGATCGGCTTCAACGCCAAGTTCCTGATGGAGATGCTCAATAACATCGACTCTGATGAAATTACGTTTGAGCTTTCTACCCCGAACCGTGCAGGCTTGCTTATGCCAATCGTGAACGAGGAGGCCGAAGACGTGCTGATGCTGGTTATGCCGGTGATGCTGAACAACTACGTATAAGCTTTATACTTGAGAATAAACGAAAGGCGGGTCATTTGATCCGCCTTTTTTGTTTTAATCCAAGTATGCTTTGGATCAAAGGTGATCTGCACTGTAACAAAAGGTATAGCAAAGAATAAAGTTATACTTTTCGATTGTGAATTATAAATAACAGCTTATATTGGCGCGTTTTCTTCTTTTTGCCAATGAAACTGTACTTTTACCGCTCTGCACCAGAGGCTTATACGAAAGCTTTCTCACGCTACTATCTTCCCCAAAACCTGAAAGCCTTGCGCCTGCTGTCGCGCGTGTGGCTGCTTATCGCACTTCTTGTGCTGGCCAGCGATTTTGTCTTTCAGTACGCTGCGCACTATAGCGGGGCAGCCTTTTACCGCGTGGCGTACTACAGCTATGCCGTGTCTGGGGCTGCCGTGTGGTTTCTGGACCGGTGGCTGGGAGGGGAAGAGACAGAGCAGAACCATCGCCTGTACCGTTTGCTGTGCCTCGGCTACGCGTTTGTATTCGCTGTGACGTGTTTGCTGATGTCGGTAGCAGTACAGGGGAGCCCGGTAAACAACATGACGATGTACCTGCTGGGGCTGTCGCTGGTAGCCACGCTTTTTGTGCTGGAACTTCGGGAGGTGCTGGTGCTGGCGACGCTGGTGGAGCTTACGTTTGTGGTGGGTGTTGCCTTCCTGGATTTGCCCCTGGAGCGCGTGATCATGAACCAGACCGGCTCTCTTTTCCTCATACTTTTCTTTTTCCTGATTAGCAGGCTGAACTACAGCTTCCGGGTGAACCACTTTATGCAGCTTCGGCTGATAGAGGCGAAGAACGAGGAGCTGAACGCCCTCAACAAAGCGAAGACAGACATACTGGGTATCGTGGCGCACGACCTGCGTGGGCCGTTTGGCAACATAGAGATGATGGCGAAGATGCTCCAGAAGAACACCCTGCCTGCCGAGCAGCAGGCGCGGTTTTACGACATGATCCTGAAGAGTTGCCAAAGCTCCAAGGGCATCATAAACGATTTGCTGGACATGGCCCGCTTCGAACAGGAAGAGCCTTTTGAGCTGGTGCCCGTCGATCTTCGAGCCTTTGTGGATACGGTGCAGCAGGAGTGGCAGCTCCAGCTAAAGGAGTCCAGGAGTCTATCGGTACAGTGCAGTGCCGCACCGCTGCTGGTAAACCTTAATCAGGAGAGGTTTCGCCGGGTACTCGACAACCTCATCTCAAACGCCGTGAAGTTTACCCAGGAGCAGGGGCACATACAGGTCCAGCTCTCGCAACAGCAGCGCCAGGTGCTACTGTGTATCTCCGATGACGGCGTGGGGGTTCCACCGGAGATGCGCCCTCACCTGTTTAGCCCCTTCTCAAAGGCTGGCCGCAAGGGCGTTCGGGGAGAGCACTCCGTAGGGCTGGGCCTTAGCATCGCCAGGAAGCTGGTAGAGCTGCACCAGGGCACGATCGAGATCGATAATGAGCAGCAGCAGGGGGCGTCCTTCCGAATCCTGCTGCCCGCCTGCTCGTAGCTGTTAGCGCTGCCGGCGCACCTGTATGTACACCGGAAAATGATTTGAATAGCCGCCTAAGTATAAGCTGCCGTTGTAGGTGCTGCGCGGGGCCTCTTTATACTTGCCGAAGGTGTATTTGATCTTCACAGGGTCGTAGATGCCCGCTGAGCCACGTACGTACTCCAGCGGGCCCTTTTCATCTACCAACGATTTGGAGACCATGATCTGGTCCAGCATCTGCAGGCTGCCCTCTCTAAGCGAGCTGCCGTGGCCGCTCACAAAGGAAAGGTAGTGCGTGTTAAACAGTTCCTCATTATAGGCTGGATCGGGTCTGCCCGTGGCCTGTAGTGCTTTCTCCAGCACCTCTGCGTCTGGCTCGGCGTTAAAATCACCCATCACAATGATCCTGGTGTTTGGGTCTGCCTTCTGCTGCTTGTCAATTTCCTGGCGCAGGGCTGTGGCTGCAGCACGCAGGCGGCTGTCATCCTGCCTTCTGCGGCGCGTACGGGTAGGCGCAGGCCAGTGGTTAACGTAGATCGTGACCAGCTCCCCGCGCAGCTCCCCCTTCACCTGCAGGATTTCTTGCGCAGCGGCTTTGTCTTTCAGGCCACTGTTGAGGTACTCTGTGGAGGTGGGTTTGAACACGTTCGGCTTGTACAGAAAGGCTAGGTCCAGGCCGTCCGGGCTGCTGCTCTCCCTATGGATAACTTTGTAACCGATCTTGCTGAGAGGGGAGGTGTTGAGCAGGTCATCCAGCACCTGCCGGTTTTCGATCTCGCCCAAGCCAATAATAGCCGGGCCGTTTTTGCCGCCGATGCCAGCTATTACACTGGCTACGTTCTTCAGTTTTTGCTGGTACCGCTCCTGTGTCCACTGCATTTCCCCTTCGGGTGTAAAGGCTTCGTCCGGCGTAGCTGGGGCATCCTGGGTGTCATAGAGCGTTTCTGTATTGTAGAAGGCGATAGTGTAGAGCTTTCCTTTTTTTGACGTTACAGGAAGCCTGGAGCAACCTATAAGGGTGAAAAAGGTAAAAAAAACTAGTAGGGTTTTAAATCCGTGGCGCATCGTGTAACTTTGTGCTTATATATACTAACAGGCATATTACGAGAAATCTATACTATAAAGTTTAACATTGAGCTCATGAAGAAGTCAGAAATATACTTTAGCATTGCCCTGGATGATAACCGCGTACCGGAAGCCATCAGCTGGCGTGCAACAGATGCAGGAGATAAGATCCACTTTGCCAAGGCTATAAACATCTCGCTCTGGGACAGAGACGAGGCCGGCACCATGAAAATAGACCTTTGGACGAAGGACATGCCGGTGGACGAAATGAAGTATTTTTACATCGATACGATGGGTGCCATGGCGCAAAGCATTGCCACCGCCACCAGCGACCAGGTAATGGCCGACAAAATCAGAGCCCTTTGCAAAGAGCTCTCTGACCATGTGGAGGAGGAGCGCCAGAAGAACGGCTAATTGCTTGCAGGTATACTAAAACAGCAGCGCCGCCCCGGTTTCGGGGCGGCGCTGCTGTTTTAGTATACAAGGTAAAAGGTATGTTTGCAGGGGTGCTTAGTTAATACTAACCGTTCCGTTTGTAGCGGTCTGCCCCTCTGCGGCGGCAATACCGCCACCGGCTTCCTGCCCGTTAAGCAGGCTGGAGGCAAATTTCCTGTCTTCCTGGTTGTATGCTTTACGGTCGCCGAAGTACGAGTTGTACTGCACGGTGCTCAGCACATTCTCCAGGTAAAGGTCGCGGCTAGCGCACACGTTTTTGCAAAGTTCCTCTACCTTGGCAGGGTCGCCGGCATACTGCTGCTCAATTGCAGTTATCTGCTCCGCTACCTGCTGGTTTATTTCCCTGATTTTTCTGGATTGGTAGTTATTCAGGCGCAGGTCCCGGATCATTTGATCCGAAATGTGCTTGGCCCTTGCATTTGCCACCGCTTTCGAAGACTTATCCCCGTTTGCTTTTGTAGCAAATGTACACCCGAACATCATGCAAATCATTACCAGTACCTTTTTCATAACTTATCCTTCCTTTTTAGTTTTGTTTTCAATGCTTACTTACTTCTTACAACGAGGCTTTTTCCCTAAAGATTCCAGCCGGCGCAAGTAATTTGTTTACCTAATATAGTGCATATACTATGCCAAAAAGCCCGTTTAACCTAATATTAAACGGGCTTTTTTATATTTTTACAAGGATGGTGTTACCACTCGTTCATCCACATCATCGACTCCACTGGTGTGATGGTGCGGTGGTTGTACTTGGCGTTCTTCTTGGTGTTGTAGTAGTTCTCTATGCCCCCTTTTACCTCAAAGTAGATCAGCTGGCCAATCGGCATGCCGTAATACACGCGTACTTTCTGCGACACAGAAATCTCCAGAGTCCAGGTGTTGCAGAAGCCAACATCGCCTTTGCCGGCCGTGGCGTGGATATCGATCCCGAGGCGGCCCACACTGGATTTCCCCTCCAGGAACGGCACGTGCGCATGGGTTTCGGTATACTCCAGGGTTACGCCCAGGTACAGGTTGCCTGGCTCCAGCACAAAGCCCTCCTCCGGTATCTCGAACGTTTCAATTTCATTGTGTTTGCGGGCGTCCAGCACTTCGTCGGTGTACTGAGCCAGGTAGCGGCCCAGGTGCACATCGTAGGAGTTCGTGCCAAGGCAGGAGCGATCAAACGGCTCCACCAGAATGGTGCCCTTCTCAATCTCCTCCAGTATCTGTTTGTCTGATAAAATCATGTTGGTGGGTATTTAGGAATGTAAAAGTAAGGAGAAGCGGCCTATGTATCAAACATAAAAAGCAAAAGCGGCGGCACCTTTTGCTGGTGTCGCCGCTTTTGCTTTTTATACTTGCTTAGGCTTGCAGTGCCTCCTGCAGTGCCTCGTAGTTGGCCTGTACATACTGCGCCACCAGCTCCTCGGAGATGGCCGTAGACACGAACAGGGCTTCGTACTGCGATGGGGCCAGGTACACGCCCCGCTGCAGCATGGCATTGAAGTAGCGGCCAAAGAAAGCCGTGTCAGATGTTTTGGCGCTCTCGAAATCAGTAACAGGCTGCTCTGTAAAGAAGATGCTGAACATGGAGCCTACACGGTTGATCGTGAAGTTCAGGCCCAGCTTCTGCATGTTCTGCTGCATGCCGGCCACCATGCTGGCGGTGGTCTGCTCCAGCTGCGTGTACACCTCCGGGTGCTCTTTCAGGTAAGTCAGCATGGCCATTCCCGCCGACATGGCGATGGGGTTGCCCGACAGGGTGCCTGCCTGGTAAACAGGGCCGGCAGGGGCCACAAAGTCCATGATCTCTTTCTTGCCGCCGTAAGCGCCTACCGGCATGCCGCCGCCAATGATCTTGCCCATGGTGCTCATGTCTGGTGTAACACCGTAAAGCTGCTGCGCGCCACCGGCTGAAAGCCTGAAGCCGGTCATTACCTCGTCAAAAATAAGGATGATCCCTTCTTGGTCGCATAGGTCGCGGAGGCCTTGCAGGAAGCCATGCGCAGGCGTTACAAGGCCCATGTTGCCCGCTACAGGCTCCAGGATGATGGCGGCTACCTGCCCTTTGTTGGCCTCAACCAGTGTGCGTACTGCATCCAGGTTGTTGAAAGGCGCGGTGAGGGTGTCGTTGGCGGTGCCTTTGGTTACACCGGGGCTGTCGGGCACGCCAAGCGTAATGGCCCCGCTACCGGCAGAGATCAGGAATGAGTCGCCGTGGCCATGGTAGCAGCCTTCAAACTTTATGATCTTATCGCGCCCGGTAAAGCCACGCGCCACACGAATAGCCGACATGGTAGCCTCTGTGCCCGAGTTTACCATGCGCACTTTCTCTATACTTGGCACCATGCTCACAATCAGCTCGGCAATCTCAATTTCCTTGCGGGTGGGCGCTCCGAAAGAGAGGGAGTTCGGGATGGCCTCTTTTACGGCCTCGTTCACCACATCCGCTGCGTGGCCCAGAATCATGGGGCCCCAGGAGTTGATCAGGTCGATGTAGCGGTTACCGTCTTCGTCGAACATATAAGGCCCTTTGGCCGAAACCATGAAACGCGGATTGCCTCCTACGGCTCTAAATGCACGGACAGGGGAGTTAACTCCGCCGGGAATGCTGCTTTGCGCGCGAAGGAACAGCTCGTTGCTTACTGGTGCTTGTATCATACAGTGTAATGGTCTTTAATGGTGGTCTTGATTAAAAAACAGGGTTTACGACGGTTAGCTCCAGGTTGTCCAGCTTGGTGATGGGCACAAACTGGTTATCCGTCTGCAGTTGGTTGTTCTGGCTGCGGTCAGTGTAGCCTACGCCGTTGTAAAATACGCCAGGGTGTACACCTGTTGCTGCCAACTGCCCGTTGAACTGCGGCCCGTACTGGTGCAGCAGCTGCCCGAAGTAGTACAGCATCTCAAAGCCGGCGTAGGCGTACTGCGACGGCGTCAGGTTATACTTGCTGATGTACTTCTCCCGGAACCACTTGCTTTCCGGCTTTTGCTTGTCTATGTACTTTGGGCTAACGAAGTACGCCTCCAGGTTATCGAGCTGGCGCAGCGTGATCTGGTTTATGTCCAGCCACTTGTCGTAAGTGATCAGCGGCAGCTTTGGAGCTTTGCTCTGCAGTGTGCTGGTGGCGTTAACTGCTGCCGTCATTTTATCAGAGAACACAGCCAGGTGGCCAATATCCTCCAGCTTCAGGTTGTTAAACGCGGTAGCCGTGGCGGTGGCCTCGGCAGGGTTAAACTTTTTGTAGGTCTTTACCTTGCCACCCAGTTTCTGGAACTGCTGGCGGTAAAAGTAGGCAAAGGTCGTGTCCTCTTTGGCGTTCTCAAACAGGATTGTGGCTGTTTTGGGCGAGAAGTTCTGGTACGCGAAGGTAGCGGCCTGGCGGGCCTGCGTTGCGATGGAAGACTCAAACAGAAACACGTTGTTGTTCCCCTTGGCCATGTCCACGTCCTGCGACAGCGGGTTGATGACGTTGATGTTGTTTTTGGCGGCATAGCGTGCCGCCACCTTTGCCGTGGACTTATAGATTGGCCCGATCAGCAGGTCCATTTGCTGCACCTCCGGCAGTTCCAGCACGCGCTTCACACCCACAGTGTCCGCGCTGGTGTCGTAGGTGAACAGGTTGATGTTTATGCCTTGCTGCATAAGCGAGTCCTGGGCCAGTTTCATACCGGCGTACATGTCGGTCACGAACTGGTTTTTACGGGCAGTCTGGGAGTACGGTTGGTTTAGCTGGAAGGGTAGGAGCAGGGCCACATCGTAGCCTTTGTTGTTAAGGGCCGCTTTGCTCAGGTAGCGGTTACGGTCTAGCTTAAACTCCTGCACCAGGCTCTCCAGCAGTTGGCGGTCCTGCGGCCTGTACCATCCTGCGATTAATTTATCTGCGTATACCTGGGCTACTGTCTTGTCTGAGCCGAAGCGGCGCATCAGCTGCTCATAGCGGCCTCTGTCGTTTACCCGCATCAGGTAGTACCTTTTAAGCCCTTCTGCATCGCTGGCGAGGGAGGTGCCCTGTAGCTCCTGCAGCTTGCTCAGGGCGCGCTCGTACTCTCCCTGTTCAAACAGCACGTTTGCCAGTAAGTAGTCTGCGTCAGCCATGCCTTCCCAGCTCGGGTGCTGGTTCTGCAGCTGTAGCAGCATCTTGTAGGCTTCGTCTGTTTTGCCGCTCTTCAGGGCTGCCAGCGCATAAAAGTAAGAAGCCTCCGGCGCGTAGGCGCTGCCAGTGTTTGTGAGCGGCAGCAGTTCTGCCATGGCTAAATCATAGCGTTGCTGCTGCAGCAGTACCTTTCCGTTGCTGTAAGTGGTGGCAGGGTCTTGTGTCTGCGCCAGTGCAGGTAGTGCCAGTGCTGCGGCAAGCGCTACACCAGCAATGTTTTTCCGGATGCTTCTGTTCATGTGTTGACTCGTTTTGAATGAGCAAATGAGCGACTGCGTAATTAGAATTTCTTTTAATCACCCAGTCACTCATTCAAGTTCACTCATGATGGTTATTCCCACTCAATAGTGGCAGGTGGCTTCGAGCTGATATCGTACACCACGCGGTTTACGCCTTTTACTTTGTTGATGATCTCGTTCGACACGTCGGCCAGAAACTCATACGGTAAACGGCTCCAGTCTGCCGTCATGCCGTCTATACTGGTCACGGCGCGCAGCGCCACTACGTTTTCGTAGGTGCGCTCATCGCCCATCACCCCCACAGACTGCACAGGGGTCAGGATAGCGCCTGCCTGCCATACCTCATCGTACAGCCCTGATTTTTTCAGGTTGCTGATGAAGATATGGTCCACCTGCTGCAGCACCTGTACTTTTTCTGGTGTGATGTCTCCCAGAATACGGATGGCAAGGCCCGGGCCCGGGAAGGGGTGGCGGCCAAGTATGGTTTCGTCGATCTCCATGGTTCTGCCTACTAAACGCACTTCGTCTTTGAAAAGTGTTTTAAGCGGCTCCACCACTTTCAGCTTCATAAAGTCTGGCAAGCCACCTACGTTGTGGTGCGACTTAATGGTGGCAGAAGGTCCTTTTACACTCATCGACTCAATCACGTCCGGGTAAATGGTGCCCTGCGCCAGCCACTTCACATCCTCAATCTGGTGCGCTTCGTCGTCAAATACCTCTATAAATACGCGGCCGATGGCCTTGCGCTTCTGTTCCGGGTCTGTCAGCCCGGCCAGGGCAGTGTAGAACTTTTCTTTGGCGTCCACGCCTTTTACGTTCAGCCCCATGTGCTTGTAAGAATCCAGCACGGTTTCGAACTCGTTTTTGCGCAGCAGGCCGTTGTCCACAAATATGCAGTACAGGTTTTTGCCGATCGCCTGGTGGATGAGCATGGCGGCCACGCTGGAGTCCACACCGCCTGAAAGGCCCAGTACTACTTTATCGTTGCCGATCTGCTCTTTCAGCTCGGCAACGGTGGCATCTATAAACTGCTCCGATGTCCAGTCCTGGAGGCATCCGCAGATATGCACCACAAAGTTGCGCAACAGGGTCTTGCCCTCGTCGGAGTGCGTTACTTCCGGGTGAAACTGAATCCCGTAGGTATCCTGGTCGCGGAGTTTGTATGCGGCCACGCGTACGCTGTCGGTGCTGGCAATCACCTCAAAGTTGTCCGGTATCTCCCTGATCGTGTCTCCGTGCGACATCCACACCACCGAACCGAGCGTGAGCTCCTTCAGCAGGCGGTCGTGGTTGTGCAGCACGCTCAGGCGGGCACGGCCGTACTCCCGAATGGTAGAAGGGGTAACCTCACCGCCTTTTTCATGTGCGATCAGCTGTGCGCCGTAGCACACGGCCAGCACAGGCAGCTTTCCTAGGTACTGGTCCAGGTCAATGTTGGGGTGTTCAGCGTCGCGTACAGAGCAGGGGCTGCCCGAAAGGATAACGCCTTTTACTTCGTCTGTGAGTTCCGGCACGTTATTGTACGGGAAAATCTCGCAGTACACGTTAAGTTCGCGAACCCTTCTGGCAATAAGCTGGGTATACTGCGAACCAAAATCGAGGATGAGAATTTTTTCTGGCATGCGCAAAGGTAAGGTAGTTTGGTGGTACAAGGCAATTTTATTTAAGGAGAACTCGCGGTTGCCGGGCAAGGGAGCTTTCTTATAGCCTGGCCCGGACGTAAAGCTAAGAGGAGAAGGGAGAAGCTGCCCTTACGTACAGCGTGTACCGCCCCGCTTGAAAAGGTTTTATTTTTTTCTCTGGCCTAACCTGCTGGCCCAGAGTTGCAATGGTCTCGGAAGGCCGATCGTGTAGTTTTTATTTAGCCTAAAGTTTGTAATTAAAGATTTTGTCCGTACTTTTGTAACGGCAAATCGGCACGGCCAGCTCCCGCTGAACTCCTCCAGGACCGGAAGGTAGCAAGGGTAAGCGGTTGTAGCGGCGCGATGTTCGGTTTGCCACTTTTTTTTGCCCTATCCCCAAGGCTTCCACAGCCATTCAAATTTCACCACATTCTTTCCGGATTCCCGATTAATGCGTTAGATTTGTAGAGAAAACCTACTAGATCACCAGCATTATGAAATTCTTTATTGATACTGCAAACCTGCAGGAAATTCAGGAGGCGCATGACCTCGGCGTGCTTGATGGCGTAACCACAAACCCGTCGCTTATGGCGAAAGAGGGTATTTTTGGCCACGACAATGTAATTGCACACTATAAGAAAATAAGCGAGATAGTGGATGGCGACATCAGTGCAGAAGTTATTGCCACTGATTTTGAAGGCATCGTGCGCGAAGGCGAGTTCCTGGCAGAGCTGCACCCGAACATCGTGGTGAAAGTGCCGATGATCCGCGACGGCGTAAAAGCTATCCGTTATTTCAGCGAGAAGGGCATCAAAACCAACTGTACGCTGGTGTTCTCGGCTGGGCAGGCTATTCTGGCGGCTAAGGCAGGAGCTACGTACGTTTCTCCTTTTGTAGGCCGCCTGGATGATATCTCTACGGATGGCATGCAGCTAATTGAGCAGATCGTGCAGATCTACGGCAACTATGGCTACCAAACGCAAGTACTGGCGGCTTCCGTGCGCCACGTCATGCACCTGGTGCAGTGCGCTGAGGTGGGAGCCGATGTGGTTACCTGCCCGCTGAACGTGATCACAGGCCTGCTGAAGCACCCGCTGACAGACAGCGGCCTTGAGAAGTTCCTGGCTGACCACGCCAAAGGCAACAAGTAAGCATAATTATGAATGGCGAATTATGAATTATGAATGGGAGCATCAAACTTCTCATTGTAATTCATAATTCGTATTTTCTAATTCATAATTCCAGATAATGTACATAATCAAGGTTAAGGGCAAGGCCAAAATTCCGGATTACATACAGCTCCGGGATGAAAATTTCGTGCTGATCGCCTATTTCCGGGCAGACCGCCCGCTCAAAAACCTCGACCGCTATGGTTTGGAGGGTAAAGAAGACGCGCTTGCCGCGCTAATTGACTCACTTGAGTTCGGCAAACTTCAGAAATTAGAATTATAAGTACCTATGAATTTTTCCTCTTCACCGGTGGTGTCGCTTCGTGACGTGGCCATTTACCAAGACGTGAACACCGTTCTCAGCAGTGTGAATTTCGATATTGAGAAAGGTGAGTTTGTTTACCTGGTGGGCCGTACCGGAAGCGGAAAAAGCTCCCTCCTCAAAACGCTCTACGGAGACCTGCCTTTGTTGGTGGGCCAGGGCGCTGTGGCTGAGTTTAACCTGGGCAAACTGCCCCGCAAGCAGGTGCCTTACCTGCGCCGGAAAGTAGGCATTATCTTTCAGGACTTCCAGTTACTGTTCGACAGGTCTGTAGCCGAAAACCTGGCGTTTGTACTTAGGGCCACCGGCTGGCGGGACAAGTCGAAGCGCAAGCAGCGCATTTCGGAGGTGCTGATGCGGGTAGGCCTGGACGCGGCAGCCAACAAGATGCCACACCAGCTTTCGGGTGGTGAGCAGCAGCGTGTGGTAGTGGCCAGGGCTTTGCTGAACGAGCCTGTGATTCTGTTCGCCGATGAGCCCACCGGTAACCTGGACCCGCTCGTGGCGGATGAAATTATGCAGCTCTTCCAGGAGATCAACAACCAGGGAACGGCTGTTTTAATGGCCACCCACAACTACGAGATCATCAACCGTTACCCGCGCCGCGTGCTGAAGTGCGAAAAAGGGCACGTGCTGGACTCCAATGTGCAGGAGTTTAGCCTGATCAGCGGCTACCAGGCTTCCTGATCAGACGTTGCCAATGTTGGCCTCTTCCCGCATCTCCCGGTAGCGATTCTGCGCCTGCTGTATGTCGTTTTTAACGGCGGCGGGCAATTGGTTCTCCAGGCTTCGGTAACGGCTGTTGAGCGAACTCCACCAGCCTTCGATCAGGTTCCAGTCGCGTGCCTCGTACTGCGCTGTGTTGCCTGCCATGGTGGAAACGAAGCGGTCAAACACCCCGGCAATGTTTTCGGCGGTCACATCGCTCATGTCATCATCCTTAATTTCGAGGCCAAGCAGCTCTTGGCGTAAGGTGTAGCGGCGGCTGGCATCGGCATACTGTTGCTCGCGCTGTTGCATGGCGTTGTTATAGCGCTGGTCCAGTTCTTCCACTTCCGCACGCTGGTTTTCGTCGAGCTCTTCCAGGTTTGTTTCTATTACCTCGCGTTTCTCATCGTACATCTCCTGCAGGTTGGCTTTTTCCGTTTCCCAGCGGGAGTCGTCCTCGTTTGACTGGTGCAAAGCCCGCAGCTCCACCTCGCTAAGGCTGTCTTGTTCAAATTCGGTTACAAAGGTTCGGTAGTCGGCCACGGCACGGTCGCGCTCGGCATCTGCCTCTGAGTTACCGTTGCAGGCTGCCAGAAAGAACGGGAGGCACAGGGCCCAAAGTATGTTTTTTGTCTTAAGCATAGTTTTATTCTTATATCTAGAGTTCTGTTAACGCGGCACATTTAGAAGGGGTTACGCGCCGCGACAGGAGCTTTAGCTACAGCCTGCTGGAAGCCTCTTTTACTTTTGCCTATATTTGCTGACCGCCTCTGAACTTAACATCAAGTGTATGGAAGACATCAAAATGAACGCCTCTAAGGCACCTTACGCCAAGCTAAAGCCGGAGCTTGACGCTGCTTTCAGTGCCGTTATGAACAGTATGGACTTTGAGGGCGGTCCCTGGGTGGGGCAACTCACGCATGCGCTAAAAGCCTACCTTGAGGTAGCGCGGGCTTTCCCCTGTGCAAAGGGAGGCGCTGCCTTCAGAATGGCTTTGCGGGCACTGCAGGTAAAGGCCGGTGCGGAGGTTATACTGCCAGCCTTCGGTGATGCCGGACTGGCCCGAATAGTGCTGGAGGAGGGCCTGAAACCGGTTTTCGCAGATGTGGATGCAGCAACCTTCACCCTTTCGCCGGCTGCTGCTGCGCGGGCCGTAACCGAGGCTACCGCCGCTGTGGTGCCGGTGCACTTGTTTGGCCAATGCGCCCAGATGCCGGAACTGATGCCGCTGGCGGCACGATATGGCCTGTGGGTGGTGGAGGACGCTTCGCAGGCGCTTGGGGCTGTGGTTCCTGATGCCGTTGCCGGAAATCGTAAAGCAGGTGGCATCGGGCATATCGGCATTGTTTCTTTTTTCCCTTCTAAACCGCTGCTGGAGGAAGGAGAGGGGGGCGCTGTGGCTACCAGCCATCCGGACTTGGTGGAGCGGGTGCAGCAGGTTTTGCAAGAGAGGGGCAGTACGGAGGCGATTCCTGCCTTGCCTTCGCTGGATGCCGCCATGCTGGAGGTAAAGCTGAAGTACGTGGATACCTACAACGCCGCCCGGCAGAAAGTAGCGGGCTACTATGATGAGGCTTTTGCCGGGACACTTGTACAGGTGCCGCACCGTGCCCCCTACAGCACCCATGTGTACCAACAGTATACCATTACGGTACCGGCCGCCTTGCGCGACGGCCTGCGCCAGCACCTGTACGAAAACTACATCCCAAGCATGGTGTATTATCCGCAGCCGCTCCACCTGCAGGCAGCGTTCAGTTCCTCCTTAGGCTATAACCCCGGCGATTTCCCGGTGGCCGAGCTGCTAAGCCAGAGCACGCTTTCCCTGCCGCTGCACTCTGAGCTGAAGGAGGATCAGCTGGCCTACATTTGTCAGCATGTGCTGAATTATGTTAAGTATAGGTCGTGATGTATACTTCCTGCAAAGGGAAAGGCAAGGTGTGCAAATGGGCTTAAAGCCTCCAACCAGTAATACCGTAGATCACCTTGCGTAGCCAGGCGTTCATCTCGGGGTAGATGTTCAGGTTAAGGGCGAGTGTGGCGTAAATGGTGGTAATCAGCAGCGAGCGAATGATTATATCCAGGTATACATTGCCAAGGTAGGGGAGCAGGTAAGACGCTCCCAAAGCTGCTGCGCCGACAGCCGTAATGGCCAGGGCGTTCCAGGTGAATGGCTGTATGCTAAACATGATCTGCACGAAGAACAGGCGCGCCAGGTTCATGGCTACGAGTGAGATCATAGAGGCCAGCGCTGCTCCTTCTATGCCATAACGGGGAATAAAGTACCAGTTGGTCCAGATGGTGAGGCCAGCAAGTATAACATTAAACCCCAGGTCCCATTTATACTTCTCGGAGGTGGCAAGTATGGCTCCGTTCAAGCTCGTTGCCAGATCGACTAACCTTGCAATTGCTAAAAACAGCACCACATACTTTCCGCTGCGGTAGCTCTCCGGCATGAAGTCGTAGAGGTTATCAATGTTAGCCCAGATGCCAACGAACAACAGCAGCCCCACAATAAGGTTGATCATCGTGACGTTCTGGTAGAGCTTTTTCATCCCGATCATATCACTCTCCTTCCAGAACTCAGCCACCTGCGGCTGTGCAATTTTAAGGATGGATTTGCCCGGCACCAGTATGGCGCTTGTCATGAAAAAGGCCGTGGTGTAAATACCGTTTTGGGCCAGGCTGTAGGAGGAAATCATAACCTGGTCTACCGTTGTGATGATGGTAGTAGAGATATTGCCCAGGAAGGTGAAGAAGCCGTAGTAGAACACCTCTCTTATTGGGATGATGCTCAAAACCGCTACCGATGGCCTGATAAAGAGTTGCTTGAGCCAGATAATGTATGTTACCAGCACCAGGGCCCCCACCGAGTTTACGATAATATACAGCAGCACAAAGGTCTGAAAACTCATCACATCCAGCGCGTATACCAGCACCAGCACAGTGGTAAGTATGCGCAACAGAAAATCCTGCACAAAGGAAGACACTATGGTTTTGTACAGTGAGCGCAGGTAGGCTGTAAACATGTTAAACAGCAGCGTAAACAGCGCCAGCGGTATCAGGTAATAGTAGTAGTCGATGATGAGGGGGGAGTTCTCGATGTAATAATCGACCACGGCAGGTTTGAACAGCAGGAAAACCGCAGTGCTAAGTATAAACCCGAGCAGCGGAACCGAGAGCAGCAGAAACAGAAAGCCATTGTGCGCCTTGTCCTTATCACGAAAATACGGAAAGTAGCGCACGCTCATGTTCACGAAGCCTAGTGCCGAGAACTGCGCGTACATCACCGAAATAGACAGCAGCAGGCGTGTCAGGCCCACCTGTGACTCATCCAGGATGTTAGGGAAGAGCAGAATCGTGTTGACGTACCCGATTAGAATGCCGGCATAAGAAATTGCCGTGTTCCAGATGCCCTCGCGCTGTAGTGTTCTGCTCATTTATACTTGAGTTGAACTACAAAGGTAGTAAATGCAGAGGGTTGTGAAAGGTGAAAATTTTAGCAGTTTAAGCTGCTGCGATGCGTTTTTCATACCTTACTGATGCTGGCCCAAAACCTTGTTTTAATCCAAACCTCAACACTTACTTGGTTAGTAATTCCTCTGTTATTTGTGCCAAGTTCAACGTTATCATTAATGCCATCTAGTTACAAAGCGTTTTAAGAGCCCTGTGAAAAAATACACAACGGTAAAATGGCAACAGATAGGAAAAACAGCAGGACTCTTTGATAGGGGCTACGCATTTAGGGTTAAGTTGTAAATAAAAGAGGTACAAAAATCCTAATATCTAGCAAAATTAAGATTCTAGGAAATGCTTTATGTATTGAGTGGATATTTCTGCGCTATTACCTTCTTGTTTGGTGCCAACTGTAGCGTTGTGGTATTGTGCACGGGTTACAACATCAGGCTTTGAATGGAGGTTTGAGTTGATAAGCTTTATAAGCTCTTCTGAAGAATTAGCCACATCTACTAATCCATTTTGCACAAACCCATAGTAATCATTCAGTTGCTGCGCAGGGTTAAAATCGTAGTAGATACTCCAGACATTAAGCAAAACTGCCTCCAGGTGAATGCCGGAATTCCCGCTTATCTGCACATCCAACTGTTGCAGGTACTCGAATACAGGCTCTTTGCTACTGTCAGAAAGGATGATGTTTTTTGCCCCGCCAGCAAGAGCAGCTAAATCTCTGCTATCCCTCGGGTGGGGGCGCAGTATGAAATGTATGTCAGGAAAAGCATTGCTTAATACCTGTAGCAAGCTCTTAATCTTCTGAGGGTTATCAAGAAGATTGCAGCCTATTCCTACTGTATGGATGTGCTGGCGGCTGTTTCGATTAGTCAGGTATTTATCGGCTTTCGGCATTCCCACCAATTCTACACGACCTGCTACAGGCCCGCAAAGCTTATACTTATCCAGTGAGTCCTGGCCCTCCAGTAAGCTGAGGTCGAACTGCAGCGGCGGGAAGAAAGAACTTACACTGGCATGCTGAATATAAATGGTTTTTATTCCAAGGCTTTTGGCTGCTAAAAGCATGGCACGGGCGTCTGCATTATGATCGTTGGCAAACACAATGGCACTAGGCTTATACTTTCGCAGCTTGTACCTGTAGACCTCATAAAAACCTACAGCATCGTATAGTATATCAAAAAAGCGTTTGGTACTTTCTGGTTTATACTTTAGAAACTGGATGAGAAGCGGAATATATTTGTAGTAGTAAAACACTTTGCGGCGTAAAGAAACACGCTGCGCATCATTTTTATACTTGCCGAGCTTCTTACCCTGGCCTGCTACGAATATGCTATAAGGAAGGCTATCTTCTAAAAACTTCAGGCTGTCGTAATTATTTTGGCTGACAACATACAGCCATACTTTCCCTTTTAATTTTTTGCTGTTTTCTGATGAACGAAACAGATTGCCGAACAGGCGCAGTATCGTATAGCCTGCCATTCTAAACAGGCGCATCCATGGTTTTGCAGGCGATACATTTTGCTTTACACTTTCCGGTAAACGCAGAAATTGCTCAGAGAAAAATGTATGTAAAATACTGCTATAGATACTGTACCCGTTACGCATGTCTACTTTAATTCAGCAAAGGCTAGGGAATTAGCCTTTGGCAATGTGCCTGATCAGCATGAAGGCCTCTGCATAGGCTGCACCTACAGCTACGCCCCAACGTTGTGCCTGTATGGTTAACGCTTCTGGTGAGCGAGGGTGGGGGTAGGGCCTTTTTTCAAATTCATAGCTCTCCATTCCCTTTATCTTAGCCTCAACATCTTCTTTAGCCACTTCAAAAAAGAGGTTAGGTAGAAAATGCCTTGGGTCTGAGGGCGCTCGCCATTCTGTGCCGGAAGGTGTTTCGAAGGTGATTATTGTAGAAACCTGCTCGTGCTCCATAGGGCGACAGGCTGTTATGATCGCTTCAAACGTTCGCTGATGGTCAACGTTCACATCGCCGCCATGGTGCGTGAAAATCACGTCAGGCTTGAACTGTTGCTTTTCCCGCTCTACAACTTTTATGATATCTAAAAGTGCAACAGAGTCAAACCTGTTGTCCGGGAAGTCATACGCTTGCACGCTGTGGTAGCCTATGGCCTCTTGAGCGCTCTTAATGTTTTGCCTGTGTGTGGCCAGTTCTTGCTCCCATAAGGTGGCGTCGCGTTGGTCAGCCCTGGAAGTAATGCCCTCGCCAAGTATAACCACATGCGTCTTAACCTGACACAGGTTTATCAGCTTATGCATGGTGGCTCCCAGTCCAAGCAACTCGTCGTCCGGATGGGCCACCACCACCATTATCCTCTTGTTCTTTAAGAAATCCAGCATTATTATGAAATCAAGTCTTCAGAAAGGGGAGTGCCTCTCTCTATGTCGGTTGCGGCGGTCTTGCCTATAATGGTAGGCAGGTACTTTGGCTTCATGCCGTGCCCGGGCCTGATAGAGCGAATATTTTGTTTTGTAAAGGTATCTCCTTTTTTAACATCCTGCACGACATACAAGGACCTGGCAAACTGCCTGTTTTTCGCTACACGTTCTGAGATCACAAGCTGTTCTGTACCCATGGCTGTCTCCAGGTTGCGGATGCTGTCAACCATTTCTTTGAACTCCTGAGGCTCCATAGAGAAAGCAGCATCCGGGCCGCCAAGGGCCCTGTCAAGTATAAAGTGTTTCTCTACCACTTTAGCCCCAAGCGCTACGGCGCCTACAGGTATAAGGCTTCCTTCGGTATGGTCTGACAGACCAACCACACAATCATACTTAGCACGTAAGGTGTTGATCCCTCTCAGGTTTACTTCTTCCATAGGAGTAGGATAAGCCGAAGTGCACTTAAGCAGAATGACCTGCTCGTTACCGGCCTCCTTACAGGCAGCAACAGCATCGTCTATATCTTCTTCGCGGGCTATACCAGTCGATATGATGACAGGTTTGCCTTTTGCAGCTACATGTTTGATAAGCGGGATGTCGGTAATTTCGAAGGAAGCTATCTTGTAGGCAGGTACTTCCAGGGAATCCAAAAAGTCAACTGCTTCAGGGTCGAAAGGAGAGCTGAAAAACACCATACCCAGATCTTCGGTAAGTTTTTTTAGCGGCTCGTGCCATTCCCAGGGAGTGTAAACCTCTGAGTAAAGATCAAAGAGGGTTTTGCCGTCCCAGAGCGTACCCCCTCCAATTCTAAAATCTTTCTTATCGGATTGGATGGTGATGGAGCCTGGCTGCACAGTCTGTAGTTTCACACAGTCGGCTCCTGCTTCCTTCATGGCGTGTACTGTCTGCACAGCAAGGTCATAGTCTTGCTGGTGGTTGCATGATAGCTCCGCAATAATAAAGCAAGGACTTGTGCTGCTGATGGTTCTGTTTCCTATTTTAATACTATGCTTCATAATTCAACAGCTTTGCATAACATGGAGGAAGAATTGATTTAAAAGGCTGCCCTGTGTAAAATTTGATTCCTCTTCTTCTCAGGAAGTCCCTAAAGTCTTCCACTTTCTCATTTATAGTCCCGGTAAGCTCCTTGTTTTCCAAAGCAAACAGAGCTTCATCAAATTGTATCGTCATTTGCTGTGGATCAAATTCGATTTTTGCCTCAAACCCTTTGAAGGCAGACAGCCTACCGTACTCCTCAATAATCTCATAGACAAGCTTTCTGTTTCTTTCAGCGTCAACCGAAGGGTACAAATTTTCTCTTAGAACCTTTGCCGGGATTCCACCGGCAAGGCAACCAGAGGGCAAGCTTTTGTTGATGACGGAGTTAACACCGATCACCACATGATCACCTATGGTAACGTTAGGCAGCACAGTGCTTTTGGCTGGCAGCCATACATTATCTCCTAAAACAACAGGGCCAAACTGAGCAGGGAAGCCTTCTAAGACAGGAGGGTATGAACCATGAGTCCAAATATCCACATACTCACCCAGACCCACTCCGGCACCAATTTTAACACTATAGTTTACGTTGATTTTAGTATAGGCACATATCATACAGTATGGCCCCACACTTAGCCGTGAATCATAACTGAACTTACCACCGTGGCCTACAAGCACATGTGAGTCCAGGAAAAGGTACTCGCCAAATTCACAGGTAATTGCCGTAAAGTCATTTGCGTTTCCGATGATAGAGTTAGACCCTATGGAGAGGCTTTCACCGATCAGAAATTTATTATCAGAACCAATCCTGACATTATCACCAATGACACAGTTGGTCGCCCTGATAACTGTATTATTTCCGACCTCAAAATTCTCTCCGATCGTGAGTGACTCTCCTATAAAATAAGATGAATCACTTAAAGGTATTTTCTTCATGATTATAGTCTTCGTTTTACCCAGCAGACAAGTAGCTTATACTGCTCTTTAGGCAATCCTTAATTCGTACTGCGTATAATCCTCTTGATTTATACTTTCATGGCCAGTCCGCTTGAAATGCAAACTTTCAAAAACAGCTTTGGAAGCCACGTTGGTGTCTTTTACCAATGCCTTCAGCAGTAGTGGAGCCGCACTTTCAGCTTTCTTTAATTGCTCGATAGCCTTGATTAATCCCGACCTGCCCAGCCCAAGCCCGCGATGCTCTGGAGCAACTGAATAGTCGATTAAAAAGGCATCTCCCTCGGCATCAAACCTTACCTGACCTACTGGTGCATCCTGCAGGCTAAGCAGGTACAGGTAACTTTGTGCTGATTTGATTTTGCCATTGTACCACTGCACATGGCTGTTGTAAAGTATAGGGTCCTGGTTAATAGCGTTTGCCCTTGTCTCGGGGTCGTTAGCCCAGTTAAAGTATAGCTCAACATCAGCTTCTTGTGCCTCTCTTATTTGCAGCTGGGCAGCTGTACTGAGTTTTTTAAATTCCTTTAGGAGGTTATGGGCAGGACTGTTGCCTGCAAAAAGTTGCCCAGTAACTTCCTTCCCTTGCTGCTGAGCCTGAAGAAGCGCTTCTGAAAACATGTCACTGCTAGCTTCCTGTAGGTTTCCAAGATTCACAGCGACACCAGCATCTGTCAGCATCTTTAGGATTCCTTTCTGGTTGTCTACATAGTACCCGCAAACGAGGTGAAGCCCTAAACCTGCACACTCTAAAGCTATACTGCTTCCGGGCACTACAGCTATTTTACATGAGCCAATCACCTGTGCCAACTCCTGGGCTGACACGTTCTGGTGAAGGGTGATTTTTATATCTTTTCTTTGCTGCCTCACATAGGCCTGCAGCTCGTCGAAGTAAGTATAGGCGCTGCCAACAACCACTTGTACCGGAGCTTTTATTCCAGCATCTATAATGAAGGAGAGGTAGCGCTGCGTTAAATTTTGAGGATCTGAGCCTCCAAAACAAAGAAATATACCCTTGCCAGTTTTAACTTTATTGTCCTTAGCCAAAAAGGGCGGACGAAGCAGCGCATACTTAAGCCCGAGTAGAAGCTTCGTAAAATAAGCTACCTGGTAGGGAGCAGGGTCTAAAGTACCGTGGTTGATGACTGCATCTGCCACAAATGGGTAGTGATGTATGTCATCTATACATACCAGTGTGGCTCCTTTAGCCTTGATACTTTTCTGATATGCAGTGCCAAAGCTGTAGCCGTCTAATACTACGATTTCCTCTTCAGATATATAAGCATCGAGCTCATGCACAAAGCGCTCTTCCTCTGGGGTACATGCCGGAAGACTGATGAGTCCGTCACATACTTCACTTATCTGCTGCTGCAGTTCTTTGCTGGGCTGCTGTATAGCAAAGATACACTCGAAGTCGCTTGATAACATTTGGGCAAGTGCGAGAGTACGCACTACGTGCCCAAGTCCTATACTGGCGCCTCCGTCAGCTCTGAAGATGATGCGTGGCTTTCGTTTAATTCCTGTGTCAGTCAAGGTTATATAGCAGTTTATACTTTAGCTCAGCCAGTTTCCAATCCGTTTCGCTGTCGATGTCCTGCGCCTCCAGCTCCGAGAGCTCTACTACACCAGAGTTGTCGGTAAACAGAACACGCTTCTTTAGAAAACTCTCCACCCTGAACCAATAAAACTGGCCTGCATCGTGAAAAGCATGCGGCAGGTCCTGAGAGCGGCTCTGCAGGTGCTCTGGCCAATTCATCAGCGCTTTTCCTTCTTCTACTTTTAGACTGCGCCAGATCGGATAGCTGTAGCGCAGCACCGGAAATACCGTGTCGAAGTCTCCCTCACTGAGCCTGGCGTGCGCCAAGTCCAACAGCTGAGCAGTAACAAAGGGAGCGGTAGGGTAGATGCAGCAGCCCTGATCAAAAGTTCTGCCTTGGTTTTTATAGCTTGTTAACACCTCCTCAAGCACTTGGGCCGTCGATGCAAAGTCGTCGGAGGCGGCAGCGCTACGCAAGAATGGGACAGTTGCCCCACTGTCTCTAGCCACTTGGGCAATTTCCTCATCATCTGTAGAGACCATCACCTCATCAAAAAGGCCTGACATAAGTGCTGCCTTGATAGAATAGGTGATAATAGGTTCGCCCAGAAAGCTTTTGATGTTTTTTCTGGGGATGCGCTTGCTACCCCCGCGAGCTGGTATGATGGCTATGCTGCTCACTTCTGCACAAACTCCTTCACCTTTTCAATTACAAACTCTTGCTCTTCATGAGTCAGGGTAGGGTACATGGGCAGGCTCAAGCACTCGCTGTAATACTGCTCGGCTGCAGGAAAGTCTCCTTTCTGGTAGCCGAGATTACGATAATAAGGCATGGTGTGTGCCGGAATGTAGTGCACCTGTGCAAAGATGTTGTGCCCACGCAGGAAGTCGTACAGGCCTTTGCGGTCTTGCACCTTGATCACGTAGAGGTGATAGGCATGGCCAGTTTCGTCATCATGTAGCGCGGCAGGAGTTGTCTGCAAGGTCTCTATGCCTGCCACTTCGGCGAAAGCTTTATCATACACTTTGGCAATGCCTCTTCTTCTGGCCATCCCAGCATCCGCACGCTGCAGTTGAGAAATACCCAGCGCGCAAAGCATGTCCGGAATGCGGTAGTTATAGCCCAGTTCCTGCATCTCCATGTACCAGCCTCCGTGGTTCTCTTCCAATAGCTCCGGATCGCGCGTGATGCCATGGGTGCGGTAGAGCAGAAGCTTTTTGTACAGCGCTTCGTCATTCGTCGTCACCATGCCGCCCTCGCCAGTAGCGATGTGTTTAACAGGATGGAAAGAGAAGATGGCAAGATCTGCGAACTGGCCGTTGCCGCAAAGCTGCTTTTGGCCTTTGCTGTCGATGAAGTAGCCGCCGGGAGAGTGCGCAGCATCCTCTATAATCCAAAGCCCGTGCGCATCAGCCAACTTTCTGAACTCCTCCAGGTTAACCGGGTTGCCGGCAAAATCTACTGGAATGATGCCGCTGTAGTACCCTTTTGGTTTGCTCTCAATCAACTCCCGCACCTTCTCCACACTAAGCAAGGCGGTGTTTAGATCTATGTCAGCAAACTCTACAGTACCACCACAGTAGCGCACGCAGTTAGCAGAGGCTACAAAAGTAATAGGAGTAGTTATTACCCGCGACTCCTCATTCACACCCAGTGCCATCGTACAAAGGTGCAAGGCAGCCGTTCCGTTGCTTACAGCAACTGCATACTTTGCTCCAACATACTTTGCAAAGGCATTTTCAAACTCTGCCACCTTGGGTCCCTGCGTCAGATAGTCTGACTGCAGCGTTTCTACCACAGCCGCAATATCATCTTCGGTGATGTTCTGGCGACCGTAGGGGATCGGTTTGTTAGTTTTGAGTTCTGAATTCTGAGTCACGAGTTATAAAATCTTGTGTCTTGATACTTATGTCTGCCTAAACAGTAAAACTAGGGTCAACGTGCTGCCGAATCTGCTCGCGCAGCTGCTCCACAGATAGCCAATCGGTATTGGTGCCGGAGTTATACTTAAAGCCCATTTCTACCATACGGCCATTGTGTGCCTTCAGAAACTCATCTGTGTTCCAGGTTGGGGTAGATGGAAGTATAACATAGTTTTTCTCCAGCTCCACTGTATTTAGTGAGTCAGTTTCGGTAATCATCTCCTCGTGCAGTTTTTCGCCCGGGCGAATACCTACAATCTCTTGCTCACACTTTGGGCCAATAGCTTCGGCTACATCTGTGATGCGGTAAGACGGGATCTTCGGCACAAAAATCTCACCGCCCCAATGGTTCTCCAGCGCATGAAACACCAGTTCTACACCTTCCTCTAAAGAGATGTTAAAACGAGTCATGTCAGGGTGTGTGATAGGCAGAACGCCATCGGCACGCTTCTTCATAAAGAATGGTACCACAGAGCCTCTGGAGCCGATCACGTTACCGTAGCGCACCACTGAAAACCTGATGTCACGCTTGCCACGCATGTTGTTGGCCGCTACAAACAATTTATCAGAGCATAGTTTAGTGGCACCATAAAGGTTGATAGGGGCAGCGGCCTTGTCGGTAGAAAGCGCCACCACATCCTTCACACCACAGTCCAACGCAGCATTAATCACATTCTCAGCTCCTAGTACGTTAGTCTTGATACACTCCATGGGGTTGTACTCTGCTGCAGGCACCTGCTTCAGCGCTGCAGCATGCACTATAATATCAATGCCTTCGCAGGCACGTTTAAAGCGCTCTCCATCACGTACATCACCAATAAAATATCTGACAGAGTTATACTTGCTGTGCGGGAAAACCTGCGACATCTCAAACTGCTTCAGCTCATCGCGGGAGTAGATAACCAGGCGCTTCACATTTGGGAACCGCTCGTATACCATCTCCACAAACTTTTTCCCAAAAGAGCCTGTGCCGCCCGTAACCAGTATAGCCTTGTTGTTAAGGTCTAATGCCATTTCTTAATTTTTTGCTTTATACGCCGGGCACAAAATAGTCACCCAATCGTGCTGCAAGATACTTATTTTAACGTAAGGGTGCACGGGGCGTTTTAGCTGAGTTGCGCGCAGCAACAAATAAAGGCAGCCTGTATATAGACTGCCTTTGTATGATGGTATTTATACTTGCTGCCGGCCGCTACAGCCCCAGCTCCTTGGCCGAGATCTCCCGCATTTCTATCTGCCTGACCTTACCAGTAACAGTCATAGGGAACTCATCCACAAATTTCCAGTATTTCGGGATCTTGAAGGTGGCAATTTTGCCTTTGCAATACTCACGGATTTCTTCCGGTAAAGGACTGTGCCCGTCCCGCAGCTTAACCCAGGCCATTACTTCTTCGCCATACTTGGCATCCGGCACTCCAATTACCTGTACATCTACGATGGCCCTGTGCGTCATCAAAAACTCTTCTATCTCGCGCGGCGCTATGTTTTCGCCTCCCCTGATGATCAGGTCCTTTATGCGGCCCACAATCTGCACGTAGCCCTCTTCATCCATTACCGCCAGATCGCCGGTGTGCATCCAGCCGTTGCGAATGGCACGGGCAGTGGCCTCGGGCATGTCCCAGTAACCCAGCATGACGGAGTAGCCACGGGTGCAGAGTTCTCCGCGCTGCCCACGCGGCACTACTTGGTCCGTTTCCGGGTCTACGATTTTTACCTCGAGGTGCGGGTGCACGGTGCCGACGGTAGCGACACGTTTCTCCAGCGGGTCGTCTGTGCGGCTTTGGAGCGATACAGGGCTCGTTTCGGTCATGCCGTAGCACACCGTCACCTCGCGCATGTTCATTTTCTGCTGCACTTTTTTCATGGTATCTATCGGGCAGTTCGATCCGGCCATCACGCCGGTGCGCAGTGTGGAGAAATCATACTTGTGGAAGCCCGGGTGGTCCAGCTCCGCAATGAACATGGTGGGCACGCCATACAGGGAGGTGCATTTTTCATCCTGCACGGTTTGCATCACAACCTCAGGGTCGAAGCTCTCGCCGGTTATCACCATGCAGGCGCCGTGTGTGATACAGGCTAAATTGCCGATCACCATGCCGAAGCAATGGTAAAAAGGCACCGGGATGCATACCTTGTCCTGTTCGGTGTACCTCAGGATTTGCCCGATAAAAAAGCCGTTGTTCAGGATGTTGTGGTGCGAGAGCGTGGCGCCCTTCGGAAAGCCGGTAGTGCCGGAGGTGTATTGGATGTTGATCGGGTCGTCGAACTGCAGCGTTTGCTCCCGCTCTTCCAGATCTGCGGTTCTAATGCTGTGGCCTGCACGGAGAAAAGCCTCCCAGTCGCGCTCCAGGATAACCGTCTGCTCCGGGTACTCGCAGTGCGGGCGCACCTGGTCCAGCATCTCCACATAATTGGTGTGGCGGAAGTTGGGGGCGGCAATAAGCAGCTTTATCTGGCTCTGGCGCAGGGCGTACTGCAGGTCCTGTGTTTTGTAGGCCGGGTTGATGTTCACGAGGATGGCGCCCACACGGGCGGTGGCGAACTGGACCAGCACCCACTCATAGCGGTTCGGGGACCAGATGCCGACACGGTCGCCCTTCTGGATGCCGTAGGCGAGGAGGCTTTTCGCCACCTGCTCTACCTGCTCCCAAAGCTCCTGGTAAGTGGCGCGGTAGTTTTGCGTCACCATCACGAGCGCTTCACGGGCTCCGTGCTTTTCAACTGTGTTTCGCAGGCTCTGGCCAATGGTTTCGCCACGGAGAGGCGTGGTGCTGACGCCGTGGCTATAGGAAAGCGTATTCATCATTTAGGTACTGTCGTTATAAACCGTAAATGTTGAAACAATATGCAAATCACTCCACGGAGACAAAGGAAGCCCTACGACTTCAAACTTTTGAGCTGGCCCCTTTGCGAGGGGCAGGCATCCGTGCTAGCCGCTAACAGTCAAAAGGTAACGGAAGGGGTGATTTGCGCCTTTTTACGATTTCAAAGCGAAGTCGGCCAAGCCGGGGCGGGAGGTGCCGTAAAAAAGAAGGCAGGCAGCGCTACTGCGGGTGCAGTAAAGCGCGGCCTGCCAAGTATGTGCTATGGCGTGCCGTAAGTTAGCGCACCAGTTGCTTTACAATTGCGGCCAGTTCCTGCGTGAGCGCCTCCCGGGAGAAGCGGGAGTGGTTGATATACGGCAGGTCCAGGTTCGGGTTAATCTTCCATGCTTTGCTCCACTGGTTCATGTGGTCCAGCATCAGGTCATAGGCGGTGTAGTGAAACAGCCGGCCGGCTCCGCACTCATCTATAATGCGGTCCATGTCTGAGTGAACCGGCCCGAGGGCGACGATCGGCTTGTTGGAGGCCAGGTACTCAAACAGCTTACCCGGTACGTTGGCGTACACATTCTCCACATCGGCGATAGCCAGGAAGAGCACCGTGCTCTCCATCATATACTTAATAGATTCCTGGTGCGGCACATACGGCACAAACTCGGTAATGCCCAGCACCCCCGCCTTCTCGATGCGCTTTTTCATGCCCTCCGATACCTTGCCCACAAACCGCAGCTTATAGTTGATCTCGCTGTGCAGCGATAGCAGGTGCGCCAGTACCTTCAGGAAGACATCAATGTTATAGTTCTCGGTTATCGTGCCGGTGTACGTAATAAGAAACTCATCCTTCGGCGGCTTGCTCTGGAAGGTAAAGTCCGCCGCGTCATACCCGTTCGGGATCACGTGGATTTTGTCCACCGCTATACTTGCCGGCTTGTTCAGGAAGAGGCGCTTGGTGTCCTCGCTTGTCACGATAATGGCGTCGGCCTGCTCCAGCACCTGCCGCTCGTACTTTTCGTCGAGGCGTTTGGCCAGCGCGGTGTGGTACAGCTGGTCGTAGTAGTGGATGTTCGTCCAGGGGTCGCGCAGGTCCGCAATCCAGGGCAGGTTGTACTTCTTCTTTAACTTGAGGCCAATGAGCTGCGTAGAGTGTGGCGGGCTGGTGGTGACAATGGCTTTATACTTGCCGCTCTGCAGCAGCTCGTCCGCCTTCCGCAGCGCATGCTTGTTCCAGCCTACGCGGGCATCGGGTATAAACAGGTTGCCGCGCACGAACTTAAACAGCTTGTCCACCAGGTTGTCCTTTGTTTGCTGGTTGGCAAAACCGCTGTAGGGGATCTCCTTTTTGCCGGAGAGCTTTTTATAGTACTCAAACGGCTCCGAGGTGGCGGTGCGGTGCACCGGCAGCCCTTCCGGCACCTCCTGCACGAAGGTCTCGTCCAGAAGCGGGTAGGAGGCTTGCTTTTCATCAACGGTGAGCACGGTGGGCTGCACGCCAAACTGCGGGAGGTACTTGCAGAACTTCAGCCCACGCTGAACACCCGGCCCCCCGGAAGGCGGCCAGTAATAAGATATATAAAGTAAATCGGTCAGGTCTGTTTCTTTCAAAGCGATTGGCAATAAGCGTTCGTTCTCAAATATAGCGAATAATTGATTTCAATAGAGGATTTACGGGGCAAAGTGGCTGCTGTTGTATTATACTTTGCCCGGAACCAATACCAATCCTGTTTATGTCGTACATTTGAGTAGTAAGTTTGCTGATAATCCGTATTTTTGTAGGTAAATCCAGAAAAAGAGATGTTCGATAATTTAAGTAACAAGTTAGACCGAGCCTTCAAAACGCTGAAAGGCCAGGGAAACATTACCGAGATAAACGTAGCCACAACCATCAAAGAGGTGCGACGCGCCCTGGTAGATGCCGACGTAAACTATAAAGTTGCCAAATCTGTCACCGATAACATCAAAGAGAAGGCGCTGGGCCGTGATGTACTGATCGCGGTGTCGCCGGGCCAGCTGATGGTGAAGATCATGCACGAGGAGCTGACCGAACTGATGGGCGGCGAGAAAAAGGACGTTAACCTGAAAGGTGATCCGGCTGTCATCCTTATTTCCGGTCTTCAGGGTTCTGGTAAGACAACCTTTACCGGCAAACTGGCCAACTACATTAAAAAGCAGGGCCGTTCTGTAATGGTGGCCGCCTGCGACGTGTACCGCCCGGCGGCGATCAACCAGCTGCAGGTGCTGGCCGAGCAGGTAGGGGTAGAGGCCTATACCGAACTGGAGAACAAAAATCCGGTGCAGATTGCCCTGAACGCAATTGAGCACGCCAAGAAAACACATAAGAAAGTCGTTATCATTGACACCGCCGGTCGTCTGGCTGTGGATGAGGCGATGATGAACGAGATCGCCGAGATAAAAAAGGCCATCAACCCAACCGAAACCCTGTTTGTGGTGGACTCCATGACAGGCCAGGATGCGGTGAACACGGCCAAAACCTTTAACGAGCGCATCAACTTCGACGGCGTGGTGCTGACGAAGCTCGACGGTGACTCGCGCGGTGGTGCGGCCCTTTCCATCCGTGCCGTAGTAGAGAAGCCTATCAAGTTTATCTCTACCGGTGAGAAGATGGAGGCCCTCGACCTGTTCTACCCAGACCGTATGGCGCAGCGTATCCTCGGCATGGGTGACGTGATCTCCCTGGTGGAGCGCGCGCAGCAGGCCTTCGATGAGGACGAGGCGAAACGCATCAACAAGAAGATTCGCAAGAACCAGTTTAACTTCGATGACTTCCTGACGCAGCTGGAGCAGATCAAGAAAATGGGTGACATCAAAGACCTGGTAGGTATGATACCGGGTGTTGGTAAGGCCCTGAAGGATGTGGAGATCGATGAAAACGCCTTTAAGCCTATCGAAGCGATTATTAAATCGATGACGAAGGAAGAGCGCGAGAACCCGGACATGATCAGCGGAAGCCGCCGTGCCCGTATCGCCAAAGGAAGCGGAACGGATATTCAGCAGGTGAACAATCTGATGAAGCAGTTCAACGACATGCGCAAAATGATGCGCTCGATGAACAAAATGGCCGGTAAGCGCGGAGGCCTGAGCAACATGGCCAACCTGATGAAGCGCTAAACTTCGGGCTATACGTTAAAAGGCGCGGGCCATACTTCCATGAAGTATGGCCCGCGCCTTTTTTGCCCTTACCGGCAGGTTGTTGAGCGAGGGCCGTTTAAACCTGCGCCGAGAGCTGCATGCGCTCGTTCTCCAGCAGCGCAACCGTTTCCTGGCAATCGGAGATAACCTGTAGCACGAGGGTTTCTACCAGTGCTGCATCCTGGCAGCTGATAGCTTCTTTCAGGCTTTTCAGCCTTCCCAGAAGCGGCTGTGCGGCCACAACAGACACGCTGTCAAAAAGGTCTGCCACAATGTTGGGCAGCAGCTGTAGCTCCCCGCTTTTGAGGCTGTGCTTTAGCTGCTCCACAGCCAGCAGGGTGTTGTGCAGGCAAAGGGTTAGGAGTTCGGCCAGAAAGCCGTTGCGGTCGCTGACCAGCCGTAGCAGGGGCTCCAGGTTTATACCTGGGGCAGCATCTGAGGGTAAAACAATGGCTGTGCTACACTGCGTGAGCCTGTAAATGGTGTCGTAGAGATACTCCGGCTCAAATGGCTTCGATACGTAGGCGTCGGCCCCGGCTGCCAGGCACTTTTCGATCTCGCCTGTTGTGGCGTGGGCCGTGAGAGCGATAATGGGCGTGCGGGCCTTTGGGCCATCCATTTCCCGGATACGGCGCGTGGCCTCATACCCGTCCATCTCCGGCATTTGCATGTCCATCAGGATGAGGTCATACTCCTGCTGCTCGAAAAGCTGGAGCGCCTCCAGCCCGTTAAACACCGTATCCAGGGTAACGCCCCAATCCGACAGCACTGTATATATAAGCAGCTGGTTAATCTCGTTGTCCTCGGCCAGCAGAATGCGCAGCTCCCCGAGAGCGCCTGCCGGTTCGCTTAGAGGCTGCTCCTCGCTTTCCGGCGCCTGTTCCGGAAGCGGTTGCTGCACGCCGAAGGGCAGGGAGAAGGTGAAGGCGCTGCCCACCTTCGGGTGGCTCCGAACGGCCATCGTACCGCCCTGCATCTCCACCAGGTGCTTCGAAATTGAGAGGCCCAGACCGGTGCCGCCATACTTGCGGGTCGTGTCGTTGCTGCCTTGGTTAAAGCTTTCGAAGATTACCTGCAGCTTATCCTCCGCAATACCGATGCCGGTGTCCTCAACCGTGAACTCCAGCATGAGCTTTTCGTCTTTCTGGCCAATTGAGTGGATAAGCAGCTTTATCTCGCCCTGGTCTGTAAACTTGATGGCATTGCCCACCAGGTTCAGCAGCACCTGCTTCAGGCGGAGCGGGTCGCCTATCAACTGCTGCGGAACGCTGGCATCCAGATAGGTCGAGAGCCTGTTGCCCCGCTCTGAGGCGCGCGTTTCCATCAGCAGCACGATGTCCTGCACCAGCTCGGGCAGGCAGAAGGCAATGTGCTCAAAGGTGAATTGCTGCGAGGTGATCTTCGAGAAGTCCAGCAGGTCGTTTATGATCTGCATCAGGTTGTTGGCCGATGTCTGTATCGCCTTCAGGAATTTATGCTGCTCGTCATTGAGCTGCGTTTTCTGCAGCACATTCGTCAAACCGATGATGCCGTTCATGGGCGTGCGTATCTCGTGGCTCATGTTGGCCAGGAACTGCTCCTTCACGCGCACAGACTTTTCGGCTACCTCCTTTGCCTGTGTCAGCTCGCGCTCGTTCTGGATTCGTTCGGTAATATCCAGGGCAAAGCCGGTGACGCCCATCATGCGGCCCGCCGCGTCGTACACCGGTATGTAGTGGGCCTTCAGAAAGTAGCCGTTCGTTTCGTCTACCGACTGGATGGTCTCCCCGTTGAGCGCACGCTTAAAGCGGTTCACGATGCGCGGGTAGTGCTGGAACAGCTCATAGTAGGGCCGCCCGATTAGCTCCTCCTGCTTTACACCGATCAGGTCGTAGGCACGGCCTTGGGCAAAAAGCACCTCTCCGGCAGCATTCGTGCTGTAGAAGGCCATCGGCGAGTTAGAGATAATCAGGTCGAGCTGGTACTGCGTGTCGCGCAGCCGCTGCTCCGACTCCATGCGCTTTAGTTCGGCTTTGCGGAGGCGGATGGCGGAGCGTATGCTGTGGGATACGTTCTGCGGCGTCAGCATGCTTTTCGGCAGGTAGTCTGCGGCGCCCAACCGCATGGCCTGGGCGGCTATTCTTTCATCCCCGTGGGAGGTAACCACCAAAACAGGGGCACTCAACTCTAGTTTACTGATGTGCTCCATCAGCTCCAGGCCGTCCATGTCGGGCAGCATGAAGTCGATAAAGATGCAGTCGAAGGTTTGCGCCAGCAACAGCCTTAAACCGGCCTGCGCGGTATTTGCGGTGTAGGTCTGGGTGCTTAGCCCGGACTTCTGCAGCGATCGCATCAGGGCCATCTGATCTACCTTGTCATCGTCGATGATCAGAATGCTTAATTGCTCCGGGAGGGCGTCTTGTAGTTGGGTAAACGTTTGCACTGCGCTCAGGGTCACTAAGGGTAAAAGAGAGACAAGTATACTTGTACGGTGAAGCTATGGCCGCTCGCAGAGCTTCCAGTAATTGTTCAGGGTGGCGACGGAGGCTATGAACTTCTCGAAGGAGAGGGGTTTTAATATATAGCCTGCCACATTAAAGTTGTAGGCGTTAATCTTGTCGCTGTCCTGGTTAGAGGTGGTCATGACAAAAACACTGGCGCTCTTGAACTTCTCATCCGACCGCAGCTCGCGCAGGAACTCGATGCCGTTCATTTTCGGCATGTTAATGTCCAGGATGATGATGTGGGGAAACGGTACCTGGCCACCGCGCAGCATTTCCAGCGCCTCCTGCCCGTTATGGGCAATAAACAGGGGGTTGGTGATGGTGTTCTTCTTAAAGGCGCGCTGCACGTTCATAATATCTACTTCATCGTCCTCAACGAGCAGGATGTTGATTAGCTTTTCACTCATATGATAATTATTCATGGTAATGTAAATCCTGTTGGTCCGGTTCCGATACTTTGGGCCACGTAAAGCGGACGGTGGTGCCTTTACGGGCGTTTGTCTCCGCTTTGATGGTGCCGCCCGCAAATTGGACGATTTTTTTCGAAATAGCTAAGCCTGCCCCAATAGTATCTACCGAATCTTTGGGTGAGACAGTGTAAAAGAGATTAAACACGCTGCCCAGTGCCTCTTCCGGAATGCCGCAGCCGTCGTCCTCCACCTCGAACACCAGCTGCTGTGCCTGCTCCTGCACACGGACCACAATAGTCGGGTAGTCCTTGTCTGTGAAGGTGGCGGCGTTTTGCAGCAGGCTGCGTAGCACCTGGCGCAGTTTGGCCTTATAGGTAAGCAGCACCGGCAGGCTTGTCGGAAGCTCGAGCTGCACGTGCGCCGGCAACTCATCCTGCAGCTCCTGTAGCAGGCGGGTCAGGTCCGTTACCACCACCTCCAGCTCCATGCGGGTTACGCGGGAGTACTGAAGCAGGGCCTCTATCATGCGCTCCATCCGGGTGGTGCGGTTGCGCAGCAAGTCAATGTTCTGTTTTACATCCGGCGCCAGGTCCGAGCCCAGGTCCTCCTCAATCCAGCTGGAGAGGTTAGAAATGGCGCGTACGGGGGCCTTTAGATCGTGGGAGACAATGTAGGCAAACTCGTCAAACTCTTTCTGTAGCTGTGCGAGCTGCTCAGGGCAGGAGAGGGGCTGGTGTTCCATATGAATAGGGTGTTCTTTTAAACTGGCAAGGCCTGCGGGGCTTTGGTCTTTAACTGCTGGGTTTCTTTTGGCCAGGTAAACACAAACCGGCTTCCTGTCCCTTCCCCGGACTCTACCCGGACACTGCCGCCTTTCTCATCCAAGATCTTTTTTACAATGGCCAGGCCAACGCCTGTGCTCTCTTTGGTGTCGCGGGCTTCCATGGTCTGAAAGATGCCGAAGATCTTCTGGTGATACTCCCGCGCGATGCCGGGGCCGTTATCCTCCACCCAGAACTCGTAGCGGTCAGCCAAGGCACGGCCACCGATGGTTACTTCCGGGTGAGGCTTATCGTTATACTTAATGGCGTTGCTGATCAGGTTGGCGAACACCTGCTGCAGCAGGATGTGCTCAGCCGTGAGCGCTGGCAGCGAGTCTGAAATGTTGACCTGCACATGGCTGGCAGGGGCAAGCGAATCCACCAGCTCCGAAACCAGCTGGAAAGTGGAGAAGTGCTGCTTGGGCAACTCCTGCCGCCCGATGCGGGAGTAATCCAGGATGCCGTTGATGAGGTTTTCCATACGGAGCACGCGCCCGCGCATCAGTTCCAGGTTGCGCAGCACGTCAGGCTCCAGGTCCGTGCCCAGGTCCTCCTCAATCCACTCGGCCAGGCTGTTGATGGCACGCAGGGGCGCTTTCAGGTCGTGCGATACCACGTAGGCAAACTGGTCCAGTTCGCTGTTTGTCTTCTTTAGGTTGTTGAAGCTTGTCTCCAGGTGCTGCGCCATTACGTTCAGCGAGCTCGAAACGATAGAGATCTCGTCGTTGCGCTCATCCTGGATTCTAACGCTGAAGTCCCCTTCAGAAATCTCAGATGCCATGTTGGCCATCGTCAGCAAGCGCTGCCGGATTGCCTTTACCAGCACCTGAATGATGAAGAACCCCACAATGAGGCAGACGACGGTCAGGGCGATGGATAGGTTCTCGGTTAAGCGCAGCGAGCTGTTCATTTCCTTCATCCGGGCTTCCTTCAGGTAGGTCTCCTGTTTCTCAAAGGTAGCTATTTGCTCCCGTACGTTGTCCATGATCTTCCGCCCGATGCCCGCCCGCACCACATTTACACGGAAAGCCTCATAAGCGGCATCTCCTTCCCGCGACAGCAGTGCTTGCCGCTGCAGCTCGATAGCCTGGTAGGCAAAACTGTTGAGCCAGTGGTCGAAGGTCGTGTCGATCGCTGTCAGCCTTTCGACTTGGGTCTGGGTCCGCACGAGCGCCATGAGTTGGGGATAGGTTGCCTCATAGTCACGCTGCCCCTTGTAGAATGGCTCCAGGAAAGCTTCGTTATCTGAAATCTGGAAACCCCGCACACCCGTTTCTGCGTCGATGATGGCCTTTTCAATCACCTCGGAGAGGCGGAGTATTTCGGCTGAATCTATGGCATGGGTAACATCCTCTTTTACTATGGAGGACTGAAGCATAAAAGAGGCCGTGACAAATGTTAAGACTAGCATGATAAAGCCAAAGGCCAGGTAAATTTTGGTAACGAGCTTCATAGAAGTGTGTAAGCGGGAAAACCTTTACAGCCGGGGCGAAGGATGAACCAAGCCTCCGATACCTGTAAAAGCAGTGCAATATAGATTATTGTACTTTTTTTACCAATACCACCTGTTGCAAAAAGCTTTAATAGTGCCCTCTGTTTTCTTTTGCGGCCCATGCGTCAAAGGCTTTCTTCGCCTCCTGCGGGAGTAGTTGCTCTGCCGGAATCCGGCGCGCTTCTGTGGGTTTCTCCAGCTCTTCGTAAATAAAGGCGTCGTCAAAGCCAATGCGGGCGGCATCCTGGTGGGTGTTGCCATAGTATATCTTCTGCAGCCGGGCCCAGTAGATAGCCCCCAGGCACATGGGGCAGGGTTCACAGCTGGTGTAGATGGAGCAGCTGGACAGGTCGTGGGTGCCAAGCACCTGCGAGGCCTTCCGGATGGCGTCCACCTCGGCGTGGGCGGTGGGGTCGTGGCTGGCCAGCACATTGTTAAAGCCGCGTGCTATCACCTCTCCGTCGCGGACTACCACTGCGCCAAAAGGCCCTCCGTGGCCCTCCTGCATTTTCTCTAGCGAAAGGCGGATGGCCTCCCTCATAAACGCCTGCTGCTGCTCTTTTTGCGGTTCCATTGTTTCTTGCAAGATAAATATCTAAATAGTTGAATATGCGTAAAGTATAGCTATGGTTCAATGATACTTCAGCTATGTTGTCCACACTACTCTTGATTCTGACTCTTACTGCGGTTCCAGCCCCAAAGGTTACCGCTATTTTACCTTCAGCAGCCTTGCTGCAGGCCGACTCAGCCTCGCTGCTTGCGAAGACCTGGGTGCTGCGCGAAACACTGCGGCAGCAGGAGGGTAAGCTGGAGCCGGTGCTGCCGGTTGAAGAGATGCGGCTGGCCTTTCGTGCAGACGGAACGTACCGGCTCAGCCGCATAAGCCAAGTGCCAAACGCGGTGAACGGGATAGCGTCGGTGGAAGAGGGGACGTGGACGCTGGAGGCGGAGAGGGGCCTGATCGGGATGCAGACAACACGGGTGGACGGGCGACCTATGCCCCATATGATGCTGTACCGATGGCAGGTTCAGGAGCTTACTCCTGACCAGCTGGTGTTGCAGCAAAGCCGGTTGCAGGGGCAGTACCTGGTGCTGGAGGCTGCTCCGTAAGTGCCAAAAAATAGCTTATACTTCACTTGTGCGGTGTTAATGCATACTCGAAGTATAAGCTACTGCAGTTTTGGCCTTCCGGCGGCGTATCTTGTTACTGAATCATCAGTATGTATAACTATGCAAATAAATAACAGTAACATGTGTTGCTGTTACTTTGTGTACGTGTGGCCTTTTTATTTAGTTAGCATAGGTTAAGTGGTTTGTGTACAGGTGATTAATGTTTGGGTAAGGGAGGCGCATCTAAGGTTTGCTTTCTGCGGTGATACACGCGAAATATCTTATTGGCACCCGTTCCGTATCTAGGAGCTGATGTATCAAAAACTAACAATCACTATGAGAAAAACAACTGAAATAGTAGCGGCTATGCTATTGTGCCTTTGCTTTCTGGCCAGCAGTTGCTCTGCCACAAAAGAGCAGCAACTGGAGGACGAACTGGCAGATTTCAGAACGTGGGTCAGTAACACGACTTCAAATATAGCCGACCGTACTGAGGAAGACTGGGAGCGTGCCCGTGCCGATTTTAAGATGCGCACGCAGGAACTGGACCAGAAGGAAGACCAGTTTTCACAAGAGCTCAAGCAGGACTATCAGAACCTGAAGCAGGAGTTCCAATCAGCCGACGAGGAGTTTCAGCGTAACCTGGATGAGCCTGGGTTGGCGGAATGGGAGCGGGGCCTGCTGGACCGCTGGGCGGATTTCGCCACCATCAACGAAAGCAACGTGCGCGAGGCCTATATCACCTTTATGGAGAATGTGCGGGCCAAAAGCGACAGCTGGAACGACCAGGATTGGGAAATGGCGAAGCGGGTGCTAGAGGAGCTGAACCAGCGCAAGAGCGAGATCAACGGAGACATTCCGACCGATACGGAAGTCAAGATCAAGGCACTGCAGATGGAGTTCCGCACGCTGGAGACAGCTGCTGATGTCACCGATAATAACTAAACGATCACCACACCCTCCTTCGGATCACCATAAAGTATAGCTTGATGGTGAAGATGCCTATAGCTTGAATTCCATGCTAGTATTGCATCCACTTGGTGCCAGTTTGCCGGAGGGATGGGTAAAGGACAGCTAAGAAGGCCTTGCAGCGCACCCGCATAGGTGGGGAGTGCTGCAAGGCTTTTTTTGTAGCCCTGCAGGTGCGGAAACAAGAGCCTGTTGGCCTGCGAAGGATAGGTTTCCAGCACGGCAATGCCTTGCGCAGCGAGCTGGGTGCGCAGCTTTATGGCACGAGCGGTAAGCCCCCCGATAAACATCGGCGACATAGCCTGTACCTCACGGTCTGCCTGGCGGTAGAAGAAGTCAGAGGCGGTGGTAAAAGCCTCCCGGGCATAGACCTTCGGTAAGGAGAGCGGCGCATCCAGGAAGATGACCTTTGGCTGTAGTTCGGCAATCAAGTAAAGCAGCCAGCTGTCCGCGTCCTTCCCCTTTTCGCTTTGCCACAGGCGCAGTGCACCGTCGCGTACCATTGCCACCGCCGTGGTGCCCGCCAGCTTGGCGCCAAAGTCTATCCCCATATGCGTGTCATCCATAGTGCCTTTCTGTTTTTAGCAGTTGTTGAAAGTGTTACTGGGTTCATACGTTTTTATACTTCTTTTCAGCTAATTTGCCGCTTACCTACTAATGATACAGCAACAATGCCCGTACAGCCCGAATTATACCTAGTGAAAGCCTTCACGCAGACACCTGCCGGCGGAAACGCCGCTGGAGTGGTTCTTTATGCAGACTCACTGGCTCAGCACGAGAAACAGCGAATTGCTGCCAGCCTGGGGCTCTCTGAAACAGCCTTCGTGTCTAACTCTGACATAGGGGATGCGAAGGTGGAGTTCTTTACGCCAAACCGCCAGATACCGCACTGCGGACACGCTACGGTGGCGACTTTTGGCCTGTTATCTCAAAAAGGGCTGGTGAATGGCCCCGCTGCGGTAAAGGAGTCGGTGGAGGGGCCGCGTAACATTGAACTGAAAGAAGGAAAGGTGTACCAGGCGCAACTGGCGCCTCGGTACAAGGCTTTGTCCGAGACCAGTGTTTCCGTAGCGGATGTGGCGGCCTCGCTGGGTCTGGAGTCGGGGCAGGAGTTACTGGTGGAACCTGTGCTGGCCCATACGGGCGTGTGGTTTTTACTGGTGCAGGTGCGGGATGAGGGGGTGCTGAGGCAGTTGGAGCCTGTTCAGGAGATGCTGGCCCGGGTTTCGGAGGCCTTGGATCTGGTGGGCTACTACGTCTTCACTACGGCCACAGGCGCTGCCGATGCCACTACGCGAATGTTCGCACCACGCTATGGCATACCTGAAGAGTCAGCCACCGGAATGGCCGCCGGCCCGCTGGCTTGCTATCTCCGCGACGCGCTGCAATACAATAAAACAGAGTTTCTGATCCACCAGGGCTATCTTATGCAGCCGCCGTCGCCTAGCCAGCTGGAGGTGTATCTTACGGTTGATGCAAACGGAAGCATCGCTGCACTGAAAGCAGGCGGGCCAGCCGTCGTGGTGGAGCAGCTAGCGCTCCCCGCTTAGTTCTTGTTAAAGCTCCCGGCCATGTTCCGGTGGAGGGATGCGGGGCTCCAGTAGCCGCTGGCAATAATGCGCCGGATAGAATGAAGAGGTTCCTGCCTGTCCTGGGCTGCTGCAAGCTGGAAGGCGGCCGTCGTGCCCCTGCTTTTAAGCTCCGGAATAGCCTGCGGGTTCCAGAGGCCGAACGGATAGGCAAAGTAGGTAACAGGCTGCCCCACGATTTCTTCGAGTTTCTTTTTAGGCTTTTCTACCTGTGTTACCCAATCCTGCCCTTCGTAATTTTTTACGTTGTGATGATCCCAGGTGTGGCTGCCTATGGTGTGCCCGCGGTCGGCCAGCTCCCTAACCTGAGCGCTACTCATGTAGCGCGGCCTGCCCAACGAAACCGTCATAACAAAGAAAACACCCTTAAAGCCATACTTTTCTAGTTCAGGTGCAGCAACCTCATACTGAGTGAGGTTTGTGTCGTCGAACGTGAGCATGATGGGCTTTTCAGGCAAATAGGCCCCGGTCGTTAGGTAGGCCATTAGCTCATCGGGAGAGACGGTGTGGTAGCCGCTGTCGGCGAGCATTTTGATCTGCTCCCGGAAGCGTTCCTCCGGCACAATGTACGTCTTTGCTAACTCAGAGTCTGTGGCTGTCCAGTCGCGGATCTGATGGTAGCAGAGGATGGGTACTTCGGGCCGGGCTAGTATGGCGGCAGCATCGGCTGCTAGATTTATAGCCTGTGGGGCCAGTGCGGTTTCCTGAACAGGGCTGGCAGCTGTAACTGTATCGGATGGTAACACCGCCGCTGAATCAACCAGTGGTTCAGGGGCAGCGGAGGCAACGTTTGTGGCGGTAGGCTGCGCCGGGTCGCAAGCCGTAAACAGGGTAGCGGCAGCCAAAAGTTTAAGGGTGCAGCGGGTAAAGGATGTAAGCATAAACAGCGAAAGGTTGGCTGCAAAATACGTATTTCTTCGTTGCCGCTAAAATGTTAATTTTTAAATGTTGGCTGACTAAGCTTGAGAGCAACCGGCGTAAGGGCAGTGCCATTTTTAGCAATGCCCTTACACCGGTTAAAAGCAGGTGATGACTTGTCTTTACATGCCGTTTTGCTGCCCTAGCGGCCTGTGTCTTCCGGTATAGTTAAGCCTTGGCCTGGCCAGCTATGTTGCTCATATACTTCTGCCCGGAGCCCGTGTTCAGGAGCAGGATCGTTTCCTGCGGGGCAAGGACACCTGTGCTTAGCAGTTGCCTCGCAGCCATCCATACGGCGGCTCCCTCGGGTGCCACAAAGAGCCCTTCGTGGCTGCCCAACTCCCGTAAACCGTGCAGCATGTCTTCTTCTGTAATACTTACTGCCGTGCCCCCCGATTCGCGCAACACCTGCAGCATCATCTGCTCCCCAATAGGGCGGGGTACCGCCAGTCCGTTGGCAATGGTAGGCTTGCCCACATATTGCTGCGCGTTTGCCTGGTGCCCCAGGTAGGTAGCCACCAGGGGTTGGCAGTTGGCGGCCTGCACAGCTACCATGCGCGGCAGCTTCACATCCTCCTCCAGCCAACCCAGCTCCTGTAGCTCTTTAAAGGCTTTCCAGATGCCGATCAAGCCGGTTCCGCCGCCTGCCGGGTACAGGATCACGTCGGGCAACTGCCAGTTGAGTTGTTCCGCTAGCTCATACCCCATTGTTTTCTTGCCCTCCAGGCGGTACGGCTCTTTCAGCGTTGATACATCCAGGAGGTTGCCGGCTGCATTCAGCTCTTTGGCCTTGGCGGCACAATCGTTTATCAGGCCATCCACCAGTACTACCTCTGCACCATACCAGTAACATTCTTCTCTAAATGCCTCCGGTGTGTGGCGTGGCATCACCACAACGGCCTTCATGCCTGCTTTGGCACAGTAAGCCGCCATCGCTACTCCCGCGTTGCCAGCGGTAGGCACAATGCATCCCTCCGCACCTAGTTCTTTTGCCATGGAGATGGCCATGCTTAAGCCGCGCGCCTTAAAGGAGCCGGTTGGGTTTTGTCCCTCATCCTTTAAGAGCAGGTTGCTGAGGTTATACTTGCGGGCAAGGTTCTGCAGCGCCAGGATAGGGGTAAAGCCCTCCCCCAGGCTCACAATGTTTTCTTCATGCTGCACAGGCAGCAGTTCGCGGTAGCGCCACATGGTCGCCGCCCGCTTGGCAAGCACTTCTTTCGGAAAAGGCGTTTGCAGGTCGTATTGGGCTGCTAGCGGCAGCTGGCAGCAGGGCGAAAAGGTTTGCTTGGTGTGGGCAGAGTGGGTGCTGCCGCAGTTTGAGCAGCTAAGGTGCACCATGCGGCTGGTGCTTTCAGTTAGTGTCTCCATAGTTAAGGTTGTTTACGCCAAATAGCCGCTTAACTATGAATATATCAAATGGTATTTCGGAATAGGCTATTCTGTTTTGGAATAGTGCATTTTGGTGAAGCGCATAAAGTTCTTAAACAGCAGATCGTTTTCGCTGCCCTTGCGCTGGATAAAGTAGAAGGTGCGCCCAACCTGCAGGTCCTTCACCTGCAGCTCCACAAGCTCACCCGAAACCAGCTCCTTTAGCACAGCGGGGCGCGGGAGGAAGGAGAGGCAGGTGTTATCGGCACGAACAAAGTTCTTGAGTGCCTCTGTGCCCCCCAGCCGTATTTTTACGGGGATGTCGTTGAGGCGGATTCCCTTCTGCAGCAGCGCCTCCTCCAGCACGGCGAGCGTGCCGGAACCGTACTCGCGCAGGGCCAGCGGGATGTTGTACAGGTCCTGTTGGTGCAGCTGTTGGTGGCGCAGCGGGTTGCCGGCGGAACATACCGGTATCACCTCATCCTTCATGAAAGGGGTGTAGGTAACATTGCTGACTTTGTTTATGCCCTCAATGATCCCTAGGTCAATCTCATGGTCTACAAGGGCCTTGAGGATGTTCTCCGAGTTCCTGTTCTTCAGCGTGATCTGCACATTGGGGTTCTGCGCCAGGTAGGCGGAGAGCACCGGCGGCAATATATAAAGCGAGATGGTGGTGCTGGAGCCAATAACCATGCGTACCTGGGGGGAAAAGTCCGTGCTTACGCTCTTAAGCTCCTCATACAGCTCGTGCTGCAGTTGCCGGGCCAGCAGCAGCTTGCGGTACAGCAGCGTACCGGCAGGCGTCAGGCTCACGTGGTTGCCGTGCCGGTTAAAAAGCCCGACCTTATAGTACTCCTCCAGCGCCTTTACGTGTTTGCTTATGGCCGACTGGCTGATGAAAAGTGCCTGGCTGGCTTTGGTAAAGCTGAGCAGGCGGGCTACTTCAAAAAATATCTCGTGGCGTTGAGAAAGCATCTGGTGTAGAAATAACATCGGCGGCCCTCTCGCTGCAGAAGGCCGGTTGGAGAACTGGCACTGCACCCTTTCTGCCTGATAAAAGCAAACTTAAGGCGCGACAGCTTCAAAGGCAAGTGCAGTAAAAAGTAGGCGTGCTGGCAGTGGTCTTTTACCTGAACCCTCAGAGGCTGTGTTTATCTTACCAGAGCCTCTGCCTGTGCCTGCATGGCGCGCTGATGGTGGTCGAAGTGGTCCTGCAGAAAGGAGAGGGTTTGCAACATGTTGAGCGGACCCACATAAGGGTGCTTAAAGAGGCATTTGTCCACCAGGTTGGGCGGCAGCTCCGTCAGCACGTCTTCCAGGTTAAAGCGGACCGCATCCCACTGCTGGCGGAGGTGCTGTAGCTGGGCGTAGTCCGGTACAGTGGCAACAGGGGCCGGTGCCTTATACTTGCGGCCCGATATGAGCGCCAGCTTCAGTATAAAAGCTTTAACGGCACAGGAAAAGGTAGAAGGCTCCAGTGTGTCCTGCTGTTGCAGCTTGTGCTGTATGTAGCTCAGCGTTTGCTCGTCTACCAGCACCAGGTGCGCCACATGCTGGTTTATACTCCATTTCCCTTCCGCCGGGGCCGTGTTCAGCTGTTGCTCGTCCAGTGCCTCCAGCTCGTCCAGCAGGCGGTTGCGAGACGCTTCCAGGCGGAGGTATTTGTTTTCCAGTTGTGGGTTCATAAGAATGTTCAGACTATAAACGCTCTGTGTCATGTGTTTTGGCCTCTTCGTCAATACCTAAATCTACGCAACTTTGGCATATATACAATATGGCTGATATCTGGTTTTTTTATAAACGGCTGGTGCTGTGTTTTATGTGTGTTTGCCTGCTTAAATTAAAATGGTATAAGTATAAATTCAGGTTTCAACATTAGCCTTTTGTGCCGAAATTGCAGCCTTAACTTTCGTGTAGATGAACAATGACCCTATAGGCGCGGCTGTGCTGGATTACCTCGCAGGTGCCGAAAATGCCAAGATCACGGTAGAGAACAGCCTGGCAGAGGATGATGAGATGCCGGTACACTACCTTTTCCGTACGGAGGAGGAGATGCCGGAACTGGAGGTGCTTGCCCTGGAGCAGTGCCGGGGCGCAGTGTTGGACGTAGGCGCCGGCGCCGGCTGCCACACACTGGCGCTGCAGCAGCGCGGGGTGGCCGTGGCGGCCCTCGATATCTCTGCTGGCGCTGTGGAGGCAATGCGGCAGCAAGGCGTGCAGCAGGTGCTGCACCAGGATGTGTTTACGCTGGAGGGGCAGCAGTACGATACGCTGCTGATGCTCATGAACGGTATCGGCATTGCGGGCAACCTGCAGGGGCTGGAGTGCTTCCTGGAGCATGCCAAAACGCTCCTGAAACCGGGCGGGCAGATTTTGCTGGAGTCATCTGACATACTGTACATGTATGAGGATGAGGACGGCTCGGTGCTGTTGGACCTGAATGCCGGTTACTATGGCGAGGTGAAGTATAACATGGTGTACAAAGAGCAGCAGAGCGGCTGGTTTAACTGGCTTTTCATTGATCCTGCCATACTGGAGGATTACGCCGGGCTGCACGGGTATACTTTTGAGCTGTTGCTGGAGGGGGAGGCCGGCAATTTCCTGGCGCGCCTGGCGTTGCCGTAGCTTTAAGGTATCGTTGTTTTTCATGTGCCGTAAGAGTACTCTGTATACCTGCAGTTTTGGCTGCAGCTAAAGCAGAACATCAAAGCCATGAACCCGAAAGTAAAACTCACCTGGAACCTGACCAAGCGAACCTTTAAGGAGTTCGTAGACGACGCACCCCTGGACTATGCCGCCATTATCGGCTTTTATACCATCTTCTCCCTCCCGGCTGTGCTCATTATCACCATCCGCATTGCCGGGGCCGCCTTCGGAGAAGAGGCCGTGCGGGGGGAGCTGGCGAAACAGATTGGCGGCATCATAGGCCGAAGCAGCGCGCAGCAGATCCAGAGCATTGTCGAAAACGCCGACCAGTCTTCTGCCACAACGGTCGGCACCATCATAGGCGTGAGCACCATGATTTTTACGGCCACCACGGTTTTCGTGGCGCTGCAGGACTCCCTGAACAAGATATGGGAAGTAAAGGCAAAGCCGGAGCGGGGCTGGGTAAAGCTGGTTGTTGAGCGGGTGCTGTCGCTTGCCATGGTGGTTAGCCTGGGCTTTTTGCTGTTGGTGTCGCTGGCTGTGGATGTGGTGATGGGGCTGATAAACGATTACCTCCGGGAGCAGTTTTCGGGCGTGGCGGTATACCTGATCACAGCAGGAAACGTGGTGGTGTCGGTACTCATCAGCATCGCGATATTTGCCGCTATCTTCAAAGTGCTGCCCGATGCCAAGATCAGGTGGCCCAACGTGTGGGTGGGGGCTACGGTAACGGCTGTGCTGTTTGTGCTGGGCAAGTACGTCCTCAACATCTACTTCCAGCACAACCCGCTTGCCGATACCTACGGGGCCGCTGGCTCCCTGGTGCTGATCCTGGTCTGGGTGTACTATGCCTCTATTATTTTCCTGCTGGGGGCTGAGTTTACCCAGGTTTTCTCAAGGGAGCACGACCGGGGCATCCAGCCGCAGGACAATGCCGTGAAAGTAGAGACGCATGAGGTAGAGAAGGAAGGGTAGGCTACAGCAGCTATGTTTGGTTTCGGTGCAGCAGCAGGTAGAGCTGCCGGGCCTGTAGGAAGTATAAAACGAAAAGCCGCAGCGCTGCACGGGGGCAGGGCTGCGGCTTTTATAGTTTTTGCGCAGGCAGCGGTTACTGCTTCACAAACTGCATTTCGGTATCGATTGCGTTGCCGCCTGTAAAAAGCTGGATCAGTGCCGGGTCAACCCCGAAGATCTCCGCCAGAATGGCGATCTCGCTTGTTTCGAGGGTGGTGGTAACCTCCAGGTCCTCTTCTGTCAGTGTTTCAACGTCCAGCTCGCCAAAGGTGTCAAGCGTGATTTTGCTCTGGTCGCTGTTAAGCTCCCAGGTGCCGTCAAAGCTTTGGGGCTGGCCGCCCGCTGTGAAATTGGCTGTGTAGGTGTTGTCTTCCTCAAAGTCCAGGACCAGCGTCTGGAACGCGTTGGCGTTGTTGCCGATACCGGGTATGTTAGCCGGGTTGGTGCCATTCAGCCTAATTTGGTCTCCCCTCCACTCGCCCGACACAAGCATGTCTGTTTTGTTGGGTGTAGTGTCTTCATCGTCGTCATCATCGCAGGATACGAGCAGGTTCACGCTCAATAAGAGTGAAAAGTACAGGAGGTATTTTCTCAGATGCATGGGATTGATAAGTTTTAAGTATAGCAGGTATAGCGCAGCAACAGCAAAATGGTTTAGGCATTCGGAAACATTTTTGCCCTGGTGCCCGCGGGTTGCTATATTATGTTCACTTCGGGGTGCAGCCTGATGCCGAACTTGTCTTCCACGGACTGGATGACGTCGAAAGCCAGTTGCTGAATGTCTGCGCCCCTGGCCCCACCGTAGTTTACCAGTACCAGTGCCTGGTTTTTATGCACGCCGTAGTTCCCGATTACTTTTCCTTTCCAGCCGCACTGCTCGATCAGCCACCCGGCCGGCACTTTTACTGTGGTGTCGGAAACAGGGTAGGAGGGCATGGCAGGGTACTGCTTTTGCAGCGCCTGGTACTGGGTGAGCTGTATTTCCGGGTTTTTGAAAAAGCTTCCGGCGTTGCCGATTTGCTTTGGGTCCGGGAGCTTGCTCTGGCGGATGTGGCACACTGCCGCGCTGATGTCCTGGATGCTGGGTTGTTGCACCTGCATTTCCTCCAGCGTACTTGAAATAGCGCCGTAGGAGGTGTTCGGCTTGTGGTGCTTGTGCAGCTTAAACGTGACGTGGGTAACGATAAACTGCCCTTTTAGGTCATTCTTAAAGACGCTCTCGCGGTAGCCGAAACGGCAGGCACTGGTGTCAAAAAGCCGTACCTCACCTGTTTCGATGTGCACGGCCTCCAGTTCTTCAAATACATCCTTCAGTTCCACTCCATAGGCGCCGATGTTCTGCAGGGGCGCAGCGCCGACAGTGCCCGGTATCAGCGACAGGTTTTCGATGCCGCCCAGGTTCAGGCGCAACGTGTGCAGAACAAAGTCGTGCCATACTTCGCCGCCGCCAGCCTGCAGGTACACAAAGTCCTCATCCTCGCGCTGCTTCACAATGCCTTTGATGCCGTTCTGCAGTACCACGCCCTCATAGTCTTTGGTCAGGAGCAAATTGCTGCCGCCGCCAAGTATAAGCTTTGGCTCCTGCTGTAGCTCCGGCATTTGCAGCAGCTCCTGCAGTTCCTGCACCGTCTCGAAGCGGGCGAAGAACTTTGCTTTTGCGTCCATGCCAAAGGTGTTGAAGGGCTTTAGAGAGATATTTGTCTGCAGTTTCATAAGCGGGTGTTTTGCTGCAAAGATAGGCTTTTGCGTTTCGAGTTCCGAATGATGCTCGCAGTGCTGCAACGGAGATGCGCTGATTTTTCTACAAACCCTTTAGCTGTACCCCTAAAAAGAGAAATCCCCTCTTGGAGGGGATTTCTCTTTTTAAGATATGTTTCGGGGGCCTTAGTCATCGAAGAATTTCACACGCTTCGACATCACGATCATCACCACCAACGCCACCACGGCTGAAACAAGCCACATGGCAAAGCGCGGGTAGTTCTGGAAGATAAGGTCGCCGATAAGGAAAAGCGTTGAGTAAACCATTACCACGGCGGCAATCCAGGCTACCAGCAGGTGGTATACTTTGGTCTTCGGCTTGGGTAGCCCCAGCGATTTGCGAACAGGCGCCCAGGCACCGTCCGGCTGAATCTTCTCATAAAATGCCTGCAGTTTCTCCTTCGGCGTCGGGCGCGTCACGTATGTGGCCACAATCCAGGCAACCGTGGTAAAGCCCACCGTCAGGAAGAAGCTGTCCGGGAACTCCCAACCGATCACGTACTTTGCCACACCGTAGCCGATGAAAGGGGCAATGGTGGCGGCAATTTCGCTCCAGGCGTTGATGCGCCACCAGTACCAGCGCAGGATAAGCACGAGGCCAAGACCGGCACCCGCCTCCATGATAAACTTCCAGACGGCGGCAATAGAGGTAATCTGCGTGGTTACAGCCAGCGACACGATCATAAGCAGCAGCGTTGTGATACGGGAAGCGGTTACCAGCTCTTTCTGGCCGGCATCCGGCTTAATAAAGCGGGCGTAGAAGTCGTTGATAATATAGCTGGCTCCCCAGTTAAGCTGTGTGGAGATGGTGCTCATGTAGGCGGCAAAGAACGCCACCAGCAGCAGCCCTTTCAGCCCCGGAGGGAGAAAGTCTTTCATGGCCATAACATAGCCCAGCTTTTCGTTTCCGGGCCCCAGGTTAGGGTAAAGCACGACAGCAGCCAGCGCCACCAAAATCCATGGCCAAGGGCGGATGCAGTAGTGGCCGATCTGGAAGAACAGCGTGGCGTACAGGGCATGCTTCTCGTTTTTCGTACTCATCATTCGCTGCGCGATATAACCGCCGCCGCCAGGCTCGTTGCCCGGGTACCAGCTGGCCCACCACTGTGCCGTCGTGAAGGCCAGGAAAGCCCCCAGCGAGAGGGTAAGCGTTTGCCCTATCTCACTGCCGGAGCCTACGTTCGGGAAGTAGTCCAGGGTGGCAGGCGGGAGTTTTTCCTTCAGGCCGGCTATGCCGCCGATCTGCTCAGAATCTATAACCAGGTACGCCAGGATGATACAGCCTACAATAGCGATCACAAACTGGATAACGTCAGTTATCGCCACGCCCAGCAAACCGGACATAGAGGAGTAGGCCACTACGATAACCATGGCAATGCCAACGTAGATCAGCTGCTCTCCCTTTGGTACTTCAAAAAACACCTCAATAATAGACATCAGGGCCACGTTTACCCAGCCAATGATGAGGCTGTTCATGAATATGCCCAGGTAAATGGAGCGAAAGCCGCGCAAAAACGAAGCGGGCTTGCCGGAGTAGCGCAGCTCAATAAACTCCAGGTCGGTAATGATACCGGCACGGCGCCAGAGGCGGGCAAAAAAGAACGTGGTAAGCAGGCCGCCGAGCAGCATGTTCCACCAAAGCCAGTTGCCGGAGATACCGCTTTGCGCTACAAGCTCTGTTACGGCAAGCGGGGTGTCGGCGGCAAAAGTGGTGGCCACCATGGAGGTGCCGGCAATCCACCAGGGCAGGTTACGGCCGCCAAGGAAGAAGTTGGCCATACTGCCACTGGCCTTGCCTGTGTAGCTAATACCAATTACAAGGGTAATGAGGGCGAAAGCGCCCATCACGATCCAGTCAATCAGGTCGAGGTGCATGAGAGTGTTTTAAGGGTGAATATTTTGCGGGCCGCTACTTAACACAGCCTGCTAAAGGCGCACAAAATAAGAAAAGCTCGATATAGTTGAAAGTGAATGGTCAAAGTTATCACGATGAAATAAAAATAGTTTGGGCGGCAGCTGAAAGAAAGCCCTGTGCCATACCGCACGAAATGCTAACTTTGTGGCTTTAGAAAGTAGAAAGTATGGCGAAGAACATTTCGAAAGAGAACTTTAACATCACGGTTACCACACTGGCTGGTTTAGAGGAGGTGCTGGCAGAGGAGCTGCAAGCGCTGGATATGGAGTTTATCAAGGTGGGGAACCGCGCTGTTTCCTGCTCCGGCAACCTGCGTCAGCTTTACGAGGCAAACCTCTGGTGCCGCACCGCGATCCGCGTGCTCAAGCCCATCCGCAACTTTAAGGCCCGCGATGAGAAAGATCTTTACGAGCAGGTGCAAAAAACAGACTGGACCGAGATCATGGACCTGGGCATGACCTTCGCCATCGATGCGGTGGTGAGCCATTCTACTTTCGAGCACTCGCTGTATGTGTCGCAGCTTGCTAAGGATGCCATCGTGGACCAGTTCCGCAAGAAAACGGGCGAGCGCCCCTCCGTGGACCGTGTTCGGCCTGACGTGCGCCTGAACCTGCACATGCACGAGAACATGGTTACGCTGTCGCTGGACTCCTCCGGCGACTCGCTGCACCGGCGCGGTTACCGCCTGCAGACGAACGTAGCACCCCTGAACGAGGTGTTGGCTGCCGGTATCATCGCGCTTTCGGGCTGGGACCGCAAGTCCACGTTTATCGACCCGATGTGCGGCTCCGGTACTTTCCTGATCGAGGCGGCGCTGATGGCGCAGAACATGGCCCCCGGCCTTTTCCGCCGCGACCCCTATGGCTTTGAGAAGTGGAAAGACTACAATGAGGCCCTTTTCGAAATGGTTTGGACCACGGCCGAGGCCAAGGCGAAAACTGTAGCACAGGCCGAGATTATCGGGTATGACCTGGATGCGGATTACATAGAAGCAGCCCGCGGAAACATTGAAAACGCCGGCCTGCAAAACATCATCAAACTGGAGCAGGCTAACTTTTTCCAGACCAGCTCTCCTTCAGAGCAGGGCGTTGTGGTGATGAACCCGCCTTACAACGAGCGTATACAATCCGACGATATCAACCTGCTTTACAAAAACATAGGCGATACGCTTAAGCAGAACTACCAGGGGTACGATGCCTTTGTGTTTACAGGCAACCTGGAGGCCGCCAAAAATGTGGGCCTGCGCACCTCGCGCCGTGTGCCGCTTTACAATGGCTCTATTGAGTGCCGTTTGCTGAAGTATGAACTATACAGGGGCAGCCGCAAAGGAGGGGAGAAGTAAGGTTTCAATCTTGTTTTAAGACGGCTGTGCCTCTTGTTTGGTGGCCTGTTTGTTTCGCCGAAGCCCGCAGTAAAGCGAGGGCTGGGCGGAGCATTGCTTAAACCAAGTAGATGGAGCGTGCCAAGGGTAAATGTTTCGTAGCTGTACTTGCAGGCACTACTTTTTCGCTTTGCTCAGGCTGTTTAGCTTTATATAATACTCGTCGAGCAAATCATAGATCGCCTTCTGGTCTTTGCCAGAGAATTTAGTATCCCAATCGGTGTTTACTATAAAGTATCGGCCCATTCTTCTGTCTTTGAAAAACCAAATCACAGAGAACATGCCTGGGTCGCCGCCGGTGTGCCCGAAGTTTCCTGTAGAACCGAAGCCCATCGTAATGCCCATGTTGTACTCGTCACTGTACTCACTGGTACTCCTGTCAATGAAGTTCTCTGCCGCAAGCTGTGGTGTAAAGTACTCTTTGTAGCTCTGCCGGGAAAGGATGGTTCCCTTGCCAAAGTACCCTTTCAGGAGTTCCAGAACGTACTTGCTCATGTCTGAACCCGTGGTTAGCAATCCGCCGTCAGGGTAACCAATAAGAGAGTAGTAGGGGTAGGGGGTTGTTTTGTTCTGATAAGTGGGGGAGTAGGAAGAGAAATCAATGGCCTTGAAACTCCAGCCCGATGAATGCATCTCCAAAGGGCGTAAGATGTACTGTGTCGTAAAGGCATCATAAGTCATACCTGTCGCTTTCTCCAAGACCAATGCGGCGAGTGAGGTCCCAACATTTGAGTACGCATACAAGCTCCCGGGTTTACTGTTGGAGAACCCTTCTCTGGCGTACCAGTCTCCATCGGTAGCAAGCAGGTGTTTCAGGAAGTCTTCTAAGGAGGTTTTAGCTGATGGAGGGTTAAACCTTGTTGGCGAAATATCGATGTTAAGATTGCGAGCCAGGTTTACGGTGTCTTTCAGGACCACGTTTCTGGAAAGGTAATCTTCTGTATCTACAATAGAAGACGTATGCGTGACCAGGTGCCGGATGGTGATGGGTACGTCTGGGTATTCTGGATTGCTTACGTTGAAGGAGAGAAAGGTATTGACCGGATCATCTAAGGTGAGTTTGCCTAGTTCCTGCGCTTTGAGAATGGCAAGACCAAGGACGGTCTTAGAGACAGAGGCAACATTTTGAACGGTGTTTTCTGTGTACTTGGCGTTTGTGTTGCTATTCGTAACCCCGAATCCGTTTTGGTACAGCACTTCTTCGTCGTTTACTAAAGCTACGCCAAAGCCGTTAAAACTTGCTGTTTTACTTATCTGAGTCAACTTTTCCGTTAACTCATTTTGGGTTTGCACAAACTCCTCTGAATGTAAGTTCTTCGTTGTACTGCAGGAGCTAAGTATAAAAGCAACAAGTCCAAGTGAAAGTAATCTCTTCATATTCTACGGCTTACTAAACATTTTATTTTGAATTAAACCCTTTTGGGTGCTGTGCCTAAAGGTAGCTGTGCAATGAAAGTATTTTCATTTTCTTAACGGCAAACGGCTAGTACAACCAATGGGTGAAACCATTGGCCGAAGGGTGGTGATTAGCTGCTACTTTCACTAGTTTATCTTCTTGGTCCAGTAAAGGGTTAACATTTTCTAATTTCCCCTTTCACATTGCTGTGAACGTTTTTGCTAAAGAGTGCGCAAATGAGCTTTAGGCTTTTAGAATAGTTAATGCCTTAGCAGTTAGATACATGTTGCGAACTTATGCAGGCTGTGACTTCACCAGTTTTCCTGAAGCCACTTGGGATAAATAAATTCCACGGAAAGATGAGTACATAGAACAGCTAAAAAGCTCAGAGCAACTGCAAATTGCCAAAGAGGGAAATAAAACTTCAAGTCATGTGCTATAGCAAACAGTAACACTGGCGTAAACGCGAAGGAGAAGGCAACACACCATAGAAAAGTATAGGAGGGAGCCTTTCTCCTGCCTAAGTTGAAATTGGTGTAGGAGTGGTAATACAACATGAAAAACGCACAATAGAGAAAGAAAGGGTTATGGTAGTAGTTCACGAAAAAAGTAACTCCTGCAGCACAAAAAACTACAAACCCCAGAAACAAGATGTTTCTTCTATGTAGCAAACGGTGATAGATTCTTATTAGGCAAGAGCAAACGAGAGCCATTGCAATGGAGATACTACTTAAATACAGCCATCCAAAAATAAAGTCCATTTTGCTGTGTGTAACAAGACTAAGCGTTACTATACCTCGTCTCCTGGTGAGAACCTGATTTTTGACAGCATGTATCCTCCAGCTACGGAGGCCAGTGTAATTAATGGAAAGTATAATACAAGGACTGCCTGATTTACTGTCTGGCCTAGTTGAACTTTAGAGAACACATCCTTCAGGAAACAGTAGATTATACTTATATGAATAATTGTTCCTAACAACATGGTGAAGCTCAAAAACTTGTAAGGGTTAACGTTTACGCTTCTGTAAACAAGTATCAGGTGCCATATCAGGAAGCCAAGGAGTAAAAACGGAAGTTGAATCACCAAAAACAAAAGCGCGGCTGCCATTTAACCTCCTTTTTCATAAGTATAACAATATTCAATGATTTTTGCTACAGTGCGTTTACATCGCACTATCGGTCTGTTGGGCGTAGTAGTTCTATCTCTCGAAAAACATGGTCACCCATCTTCTCTAAATCTCCTGTGTCAGTATTAGTTAAAATTATCACACCATTTTTAAATTCATTATCCATTAGCAAAAGTGAATTGAATCCGTTGATACTGCCTCGTCGTTCCAAGACTGGTTTGGAGAATGTTTTATTGTTCAAGTAGAATCCTATTGTTGGATAGCCTCTGGCATACTCGATGAACGCACCTGTCTGAGGTTTAGTAAGAAAAGAGGCTGTAGTTTTAGCGGAGAGCAGTTTGTTTGTTTTTAACCCTTGCACGAATCTGTACAAATCATCTGTTGTGGAGTACACCGCTCCAGCGCCAGTATAATTTGATAAGTAAATCAACGGATCATTATAAAGTGTGTCTTTCTTGCTGCCTGAGCCAAAGGTATAGTTGTGGTAGCCATAAGCTAGGTTTGGGATAACTTCGGACTCCACTATTACGCCAGTGTTTCCCATTCGTAATGGCTCCAGAATATTTGACCTCAACAGTTCGGCAAAGGGCCTTTGAGACACGATTTCCAAGATTCGTGACAAAACGATATAGTCAACGTTGTTGTAATTGAAAGACGAAACTGTTCCTGCGTCTTTCCTTGTTACATACTTTTTTAGATAATCTTCTGTAGAGGCTTGAGAGGTGTACGCCTGCAGTGGTTCATTCTTCAAACCTGAATGATGGGTAAGTAGATCTAGTATTGTTATGTTCTGGCAATCAGGAGGTAAGTCAGGCAAATAGGTTGAGATTCTGTCTTCAAGCTTTAGAAGTGATTTTTCATACATCTGCAGCGCGAGTACGGCTGTAAATGTCTTCGTCATGGAGGCAATGGGAATGCGCGTCTGACCTGTTATGGGAACAGCAAACTGCATGTTTGCACTTCCTTTGTTTATTTTAGAAACAACTCTTCCATCCTTTATAGCCAAAAGAGCACCGTTGAATCTTCCTGCTTCATATTCCGCATCTATAATGCTTTCAATTTTCCCTTGTGAATAGGTGATGTGCGAAATTAGAAAGAAGGCTAGCAGTATAAGTTGTTTCATACTTTGCTGTAAAGGTTGTTTCCGTAGAGCCTAACGTGCTGCGATTTGTAGTGGCGTAGCTATGCTAAAGGGATGAAAAAGTTTACTTTTTGTCTCGTTTAGCTAGTAGCCTTTTGGAGGCAAAATTTTAGATAATTGATCTAAAAAATACTTTACCATCAGAAACAACACCATCAACGATGAGATTTACAACTAATGTGCTGTCAGTTAAAGTAACGATTTTCATCTGCCTCTGTACAGGCCTTTCAGTTTCCTTAATCGTTATGACACTATCGTTCAGCTCCCAAATTGCCTTCCGCTCCACGGGAAGCGAAATACCAATAAAGGATCGCTCCACATCCATGTAGACGAGCTTATGGCCTGGCATAAAATCATACTTATTCACTTGCATCATTAAATCCGCTTGGGCATCAAAAGCTATCCTGTCCTTCTCGGACATGGTTGCATAATTTGATGAATTCCTGATTTTTTCCAGAGCCTCACTCTTTGTTAGTTTCCATGAACCAATGAGAGTTGGAGGGTGCTGCTGTGCAGACAGAGAAATAAAAAGAACCAGCAGTATCATTGGCGTGATTAAGGTCTTTTTCATTTTTATATAAACTGTATGGTTCGGTAAAAACTTTAACTCATTGTATAAGATAAGCTTTTAGTCGGCTGAAGTTATGTAATATGGATCAACGGTCTCGTGTAAACAACGTGCTAGGCCGTCGGCCGAAGCATGATGTTTACACAGTGTTAGCCAATGTTTTTATTTGATTTTTTTCAAATTGTAATATTGGGCCAATACCACTGTATCTGGTTCTGAAGTAGTAAGACCGTCTTTGAAGTAGATAATATTATTCTTTTCCTTAATAATCAAAGAGTCAGGTGAGATTTTTTCTATCACAAATGACTTCAGATATTTTGGCTCCGATACATTAATGAAACTTAGCTCTTTATTTTCATTATCGCTTGTCAGTAGATTGAGACTATAGAACCGCTCAACCCCTTTATAAACATTTAACTGCTCTCCTTGAAAATCAAACCTTATGGAATCAACGGTTTCTTTGATTTTATTTTTCGTTAAAGCTGTTGCTAAATCTTCGTTGGCTGTTGCTTCTTGTTGAATCTTTATTTCGCGTTCTTCAATGTAAGAGCCGCTCCAACTTCCTTGCAAGTCTATTTTTATATCTTCGGTTGGGGTCGATGATGTACAGCTACCTGTTATCATCGAAAACAGTAGAATAATTGCGTTGAAATTTTTCATTTAAATATTGGATAATCACTGTATAAAAGGAACTCTTCCGGTTATCTGCCTAATGTGTGGAGGTCGGAGCTACAAGCTTAAGTGCTTGTTTAATTAATAGAAGGTATGTAAAAAACTTAATATTTCAAAACAGCCAGTGAGAGATGTCTCTAAAGGGAAGCCAATATAAAACAGCAGCGGGAGCACCTTTTGTGGATGCTCCCGCTGCTGTTTTATGCCGCTAAGAAAAGACTAAAGCCTTCTGATCTGTGCGCCAAGAGCGTTTAAGCGGCCGTCAATGTTCTGATAGCCCCGATCAATCTGCTCTACGTTGTCGATGATGCTCTTCCCTTCGGCTGATAAGGCGGCGATGAGTAGCGCTACACCGGCACGGATGTCGGGAGAGGTCATGCGGATGCCACGCAGTGGGATCTGCTTGTTTAGGCCGATCACAGTAGCGCGGTGCGGGTCACAAAGTATGATTTGGGCGCCCATGTCAATGAGCTTATCAACAAAGAACAGGCGGCTTTCAAACATCTTTTGGTGGATGAGCACGGTGCCTTTGGCCTGCGTGGCAACCACCAGCGCCACACTCAGCAGGTCCGGGGTTAGCCCCGGCCAGGTATGGTCCGATATGTTCAGGATGCTGCCGTCGATATAGGTGTCAACCTCATAGCGGTCCTGCTCGGGAATAAAGATGTCATCGCCGCGGAACTCCATTTTAATGCCCAGGCGCTGAAACGTATCCGGAATCAGGCCAAGCTCAGGTATCTGGCAGTTCTTGATGGTGATTTCGGAGCCCGTCATGGCGGCTAAACCTATGAAGGAGCCGATCTCAATCATGTCTGGCAGCATGCGGTGCTCAGTGCCTCCGAGCTTCTCCACGCCCTCAATTACCAGCAGGTTAGAGCCTGTGCCGCTGATTTTGGCACCCATGCGAATGAGCATGCGGCAAAGCTGCTGCACATAAGGCTCGCAGGCGGCATTGTAGATGGTGGTAACCCCCTCGGCCAGCACGGCAGCCATCAGGATATTGGCCGTTCCGGTTACTGAGGCTTCGTCCAGCAGCATATAAGCGCCTTTCAGCCGCTCTGCAGTGGCGCTGTAGAAAATATCCGGCGTGTCATAGTTAAACTTGGCGCCGAGCTTTTCCAGACCGATAAAGTGCGTGTCCAGCCGGCGGCGGCCAATCTTATCGCCACCCGGCTTTGGCATTTTAGCTTCGCCAAAGCGTGCCAGCAGCGGTCCTACAATCATCACGGAGCCACGGATAGCGCGGCCCTGCTCCACAAACTTTTCGGTTTGCAGGTACTCAAGGTTAACATCGTCTGCCTGAAAAACATAGGTGTCCGGGGCCGTGCGGCTCACCTTTACGCCCATATCCCCAAGCAGCTCGATCAATTTATTTACATCCCGAATGTCTGGTACATTGGAGATCGTGACAGGTTCAGCGGTTAGCAGCACAGCGCACAGAATCTGCAGGGCTTCGTTTTTTGCCCCCTGCGGATATATCTCACCCTTCAGCTTGTTGCCGCCTATTACTTCAAAAGAAGCCATGTATTACTTATTTCTTTGATTAGAAGAACGATTATTATTTTTCTTGTTGCGCGGGCTTTGGTTCTGCTGAGAGCGCTGGAAGCTGTTGTTGTCCTGCTGCCTGCCCGGGTTAGACTCAAACAGGTTGTTGCTCTCGATGTAGTGCAGGTCCATGTCCAGCTGGCCGTTGGAGATCTGGCGGATATCCCCCAGGATCACATCGTCCGTAATGTTCTCTTTGTTGTACGACTTGTAGAGCGTTTTCATGAGCTTGCCGATAGAGATAATCGCCGCCTCGCGCTCTTTCTCGTCTTCCAGCTCAGTGGCGCGCTGCACCAGCAGCTCCACATTTTTGCCGTAATGCTTAAAGTTCGGCGTATCCAGCGGGTACTCCATTTTCTGCGGCTTGTCGTTCAGGTACTCCATGGCGCTAAGCTTGTAGGGCGCATCAACGTCCAGGTTGGAGCCAGCCATTACAAACAGGTGGTTCCACAGCTTTTGTTGGTAATCCTGGGTGTCGCGCAGCTGGGGGTTCAGCTTTGCCATCAGGTTGATGAGCAGCTGCGACAGCCTGGTGCGTTCATCACGGTCTTCCAGTTTGGTAATATAGTTTACCAGGTCCTGCACGTTGCGGCCGTACTCGCGCAGCAGAAGGTCTTGTTTAAAAGAGGTACTAGCTTCCATTATCGTTGTTGAGTGTAGTCAAAATTAGAGATTAGAAATTATAAATTACGTAAGCCCTATATTAAAAGATGATAAAGCCCTCGCTTTACCCTATAAAAGCTGCAAAGTATGCGTGCAGCGGAGCACAACGCTCTTCAATTTCTAATTTTTAATTCAGAATTTCTAATTAATCGTTAGTTGTGTATACGCAGCTTGGCAAAGCTCAGCAACAGTGTTTTTTCGCCTACCTCATCAAAGTTGATAATGGCCTTGGTGCTGTTGCCCTGCGTGTCCATCTTTGTGACTACGCCAAAGCCAAACTTAGGATGCTCTACCTTCATGCCAGCGGCCAGGGTGGAGGTGTCGTCTGGTTTAAAGTCGGCAGGTGCGGTGTAGTTGCTGGCTACCTGCTTGCGTGGTGCCGGTGTTACCAGGTTGCTCTTGCGCTGCAGTACGCGGTCAAACACGTTCCCCCCGGTGTTGCTCTCCCCATACTTGAAGTTGATGAACTTCGGGTCTATCTCGTCCAGGAAGCGGCTTTTCTCGCAGGCGCGCAGGTTGCCCCACTGGTAGCGGCTGGTGGCGTAGGTTAAGTACAGTTTCTTCTCGGCACGGGTAATAGCCACGTAAAACAGCCGGCGCTCCTCCTCCAGGTCTGCCCGGGAGTTGAGCATCATCTGGCTCGGGAAGAGGTTCTCTTCCATCCCCACGATAAACACGTTCTTAAACTCCAGGCCCTTGGCCGAGTGTATGGTCATCAGGGTAACGAACTCCCCATCGTCATCGGCCTTGGTGTCGGCATCCGTGATGAGGGCGATGTCCTGCAGGAAGGCATCAAGGCTCTTGTCGTCCTTCTCCGGGTCGTCCACATACTCTTTGATACCATTCAGGAGCTCCTGTATGTTTTCGTAGCGGGCCAGCCCCTCCACGGTCTTATCCTGGTGCAGTTCGTCCACAATGCCGGAGTGCTTGGCAATGTGCTTGGCCACATCAAAGGCATCCGAATTCTGCGCGATTCGGGCAAAATCCTTGATCATGATAGAGAAGTTCTCTATGGCCGTGCCCACGCGGTTGCCCAAAAACTGGCCGGCGTTCTGCACTACCTCCCAAACGGAGTGGTTTGTTTCGTTGGCCGTAACAAACAGCTTTTGTTCCGTTGTCTCGCCAATGCCGCGCTTCGGGTAATTGATCACACGGCGCAGTGCCTGCTCATCGTTCGGGTTTACCGTCAGGCGCAGGTACGCTATCAGGTCCTTGATCTCCTTGCGTTGGTAGAAGGAGAGGCCGCCGATGATCTTATACTTGATGTTCATGCGGCGCAGCGCCTCCTCCATGGCTCTCGACTGCGCGTTGGTGCGGTAAAGTATGGCAAAGTCGTCGTAGGAGAGGTGGTTGCTCATCTTCTCCTCGAAGATCGTTGTCGCCACCAGTTTGCCTTCCTCGTTGTCGGAGTTGGCCTTGATCACCTCGATCAGCGGGCCCTGCTCATTGTCGGTAAAGACCTCTTTGCGCAGCTGTGCCTGGTTGTGCTTGATCACGGAGTTGGCCGCGTGCACAATGTTTTTGGTAGAGCGGTAGTTCTGCTCCAGCTTAAACACTTGCAGCTCCGGGTAGTCGCGCTCAAAGTTGAGGATGTTCTGGATGTCAGCGCCGCGGAAGGCGTAGATCGACTGTGCGTCGTCGCCTACCACCACGATGTTCTGGTTCTTGGCAGCCAGTTTACGGGTGATCAGGTACTGGGAGTAGTTGGTATCCTGGTACTCGTCCACCATCACGTAGTGGAAGATGTGCTGGTACTTGTTCAGGGCGTCCGGGTGGTCTTTGAAGAGCACATTGGTGTTGAACAGCAGGTCGTCAAAGTCCATGGCGCCCGCACGGAAGCAGCGGCTCTGGTACATCTCGTAGATCTTGCCGATTTTAGGGCGCATGGCAGCTTCGTCGTCGGCCTGTATTACCGGGTCGTTGATGTACTGCTTTACCGAGATCAGCTTGTTTTTGGCAGACGAGATGCGGCCGAGCACCACGTTCGGCTTGTACAGCTTGTCATCCAGGTTCATCTCCTTCACAATGTTGCGAATGAGCGTTTTGGAGTCGTCCGAGTCGTAGATGGTGAAGCTCTTCGGGTAGCCGATCTTGTCGGCTTCGGCCCGGAGGATGCGTGAGAACACCGAGTGGAAGGTTCCCATCCAGATGTTCTTGGCCTCGTTGCCGATCACCTTCTCAATACGGTGGCGCATTTCTTTGGCCGCCTTGTTGGTAAAGGTCAGGGCCAGTATGTTAAACGGGTCCACACCCTGGCTGATGAGGTGGGCGATACGATAGGTAAGTACTCTTGTTTTACCCGATCCTGCGCCCGCAATAATCATGGCCGGTCCGTTGGTGTGCAGTACCGCCGCCCGCTGCGACTCGTTCAGTAAGCTTATATAATCCATTTCTTCTCTTCCGCGTGCTTAAAAATCTATGCAATTTACGAATTCAATTCCTTTTTCAGAACGGGAGCCGCTTTAAGTTCCGCCAGGGGCACCGCCCGCACTGCAGAATCGCTCCTCAGGATGAACACCTTTGGCGGGCAAAGCGTTTAGTTGGCAGCAGAACTATAACAATTATCGTAACTTGGCGCTGCGGAGCCGTTTTGGTAGCATTTTTGATTAAAAAGGTTGAAGTGCTTTACTTTGCAGCCTCACCAAGGCTTTATTTGACGAACCCTGATGCAGTATACCAGATCATACCACGTGCCGAAAATGAAGAAGTTCCTGCTGTTGCTCCTGTTGGGCGGCATCAGCCAGGTAGGAGTGGCACAGACAGCCCCTGCCAAAAAAGCGGCGCCGAAGACACAGAAGGCGCAGCCGGCGGCGAAGAAGCCCGCCGCGCCCCAGGCAAAGCCGGTGGCCACGGCAAGCGCCAAGCAGCTTTCCCCGGCACCGGCGCCCGTTATCAGGCGGGTGTGGCGCACACCTGCCATGGATGAGGCCATGTATTATTATACCTCGCTGGACTTCCAGAAGGCGCAGGACAAGTTTAACGAGGCAGCCCGTCAGGGCGACCACGACGCTTACTATTTTCTGGGCCGCATGCAGCAGTACCGCGAGTTGAAGTATGATTCGGTGGTGATAGACACCCTGCAACAGGTGCAGCACGCCGAGAAGTTCTTCGCCGCCAACCGCGACTCTGCCCGCTACTACTACCAAACGGCGCTGGACAGCGGCAGCGTACTGGGGCACCTGGGCATGGCCGAGCTGATGACACTGCACACGGAAGACGATAAACAGCGCTTTTTGCAGCACATGCGCACGGCAGCCATGGTTATCCGGGAGAAGGCGGTAGAGGGCGATGCCTTCTGTAACCGCATCCTGGGCAGCATGTACTATACCGGCTTTGGGGAATTGCAGGACTATGCCCTGGCCCATAATTACCTGTTCCGTGCCGCGCAGGCCAATGATGCCGTTTCCTACACGTCCCTGGCCAACCTCTACCTGAACGGGGAGGGAGTGGGCAAAGACCTGGAGAAGGCCGTTTACTGGCTGAATAAAGGCGTTGCGGCCGGCGATCGGGAGGCGATTTATACCTTGGCGCTGCTTCACGAAGAAGGCACGCTGGGCGAGATTAAAATTGATGAGGCCCGCAGGCTCTACCGCCAGGCGGTGGCCAAGGGAAGCGTGAACGCCTATGAGCAGCTGCGCTACATAAACGAGACGCCAAACCAGAAAGTGGTGGTGGCCGCCGTGAACCGTGACCCCGACATGCTCAAGCGTGCCATAGCCGCCGGAGGCGATGTTAACACGCAGGCTGTGCCGAATGAGTATGATGCGAACCTGCAAAAGCGAACGCCGCTCATGCACGCGATTTATGTGCCGATGCTGCTGGAGGGCTATGGGGTAATTTACGAGCCGGAGGTGCGCCTGAAAACTACCAGCCTTCTCCTGGCTAACGGGGCGGACGTGAATGCGCAGGATTTAAACGGGCAGACGGCACTGCATTACGTTGTGCGAAGCTCCCGCATAAAAACAGAGTTCTACGAGCAGGAGCAGGTTCAGCTGATTGACACCCTTATCGCGAATGGCGCCAACCCAAACATCAAGGACAACGAAGGCAACACCGTGCTGGCGCAGGCCCTGCACTCCACCATCGGGCAGCATATTGGCATACTGGAGCTGGAGAAGCTGCTTCAGGCCGGCGCCGACCCAAATGTTCAGAATAATGCTGGCAAAACGCCGCTGATGCTGGCCTGTGAGATTGACGCCAACTTCGAGATTATACTTGCGCTGCTGCAGGCCGGTGCCGATGCCAGCCTGAAAGACAGCACCGGCAAGGCCGCCATAGACTATACCAAGCACGAAAACGTGCAGAACATACTACTGGCTTCCGGCTCGCCCAGGAGGCAGCAGTAAGTGCGGCTACTGAAATAAAACAGAAAAGAGGCGCCCCGGAGCGCCTCTTTTTTTGCTGGTCTGCATGGCCGGGCGTCAGACAACCGAAGGCATTCTGCGTTTTAAACTATTTTCTGTCTACCTTTGTCTCCCTTATAGCTTGTGCGGCAGTAAAAGCATGGCTTTGCGCGCGGCTGCTATACCTTAAGCGTAACCAAACATGATAGTCCTTCAGAATACCGTAATCAGCGACGATGTGCGCGACCAGTTTTTTGTGTGTAATATTGAGAAGTGCAAAGGCGCCTGCTGTGTAGAAGGCGACCTGGGAGCACCTCTGGAAGAGGAAGAGCTGACGATACTGGAGGAAAGCTATGCGCAGATCAAGCCGTACATGTCTGAAACCGGGCTGAAGGCGGTGGAAGAGCAGGGGCTCTACATCAAGGATTGGGAAGGCGACTTTTCTACGCCTACCATCGGCAACCGGGAGTGCGCCTACGCCATCTATGACGAGGACAACAGCCTGAAGTGCGCCATTGAGCAGGCTTACTACGATGGGAAGATCAGCTGGAAGAAACCGATCTCCTGCCATCTGTACCCTATCCGCATTACCAAGTATGACGGCTTCGAAGCCCTGAACTATGACCGCTGGGGCATCTGCAGCTCCGCCTGTAGTTTTGGCCAGGACCTGGGCGTGCGCGTATATCAATTCCTGAAAGAGCCGCTTATCCTGAAGTACGGGGAGGATTGGTACAAGGAGCTGGAGCAACTGATGGAGAGTGAGAAGTAAAACGTACTTTTACCAAGCTCCCTGCGGGCTTTAACCCTTCAGCTTATGCCGTTTGACACGAAGTATGACTCCGGTTTCTATCGGATTGCAGTAGACGAATCACAGGATTTACTGAGAGCCGAGTGGCTGAGGACGGTAAATAAGGACGAACTGGTTGAGGGCGGCACGAAGCTGTACGAGATTTTGCGCGAAACGGGCATAACGCTGGTCATGGCAGACGCCCGTGTGCTCACGGCACTACCCTCCGACGCGAAAGACTGGATGGCCTCCACCTTCTATGAATTGCTCTCCCAAACAGGACTTAAAATGATGGCAAGGGTAGTACCCTCTGCCATCTTCTCGAAAATTGCCCTTGAATCGGTCGTGACCAGAGCCGAGGCATTGGGTGTGACAAAATTCGAGGTAAAGAATTTTACTGACCCCAAAGATGCCTTAAGCTGGCTTCTGGCCTAAACTTCGCCGCTTTCGCACCATTCTATAAACTGCCGCCCCACCGCCGGCAGTTTTTTTATTATATTTTTTCTTGTGTGATAAACAACATGTTACGGCTTTTTCGTATACTTACGAAAAGTTCGTAACAAATGGAGCGATTAACACAACCCGAAGAAGAAGCCATGCAGGTGCTCTGGCAGCTAAATGGTGGCTTCACAAAAGAGATACTGGAAAGGCTGCCCGAGCCGAAGCCGCCGTACACCACCCTGGCTTCCACGGTTAAGAACCTGGAGCGCAAAGGCTATGTGCAGGGCGAGAAGCTGGGGAACTCTTACCGGTACTCCCCACTGGTAAAGGCAGAGGACTACCGGAAAGAGTTTATGCGCAGTTTTGTGGGCAGCTACTTCCGAAACTCCTACAAAGACGTGGTGTCTTTCTTTGCCAAAGAGCAAAAGGTCAGCGCTGAGGAGCTAAAAGAGATCATCGCGATGATCGAGAAAGGGAAGGGGGGCTGATATGCCGGCTGCTGTTCTTTACCTGCTCAAAGCTAACCTGGCGTTGCTGCTATTCTATGTGGCTTACAGGTTGCTGCTACGCCATCTCACCTTCTACACCTACAACAGGATTTACCTGCTGGCAGCCTTGCTGCTGTCGTCCTTGTTTCCGCTGCTCGACCTGTCTCCGCTTTATGCGCAGCCTTCGCAGTTGGGCGCAGAGCTACTCATCCTACTCCCCAACTGGCCCGCTGCCAGTGCTGCTACAGCGCAGGTACAGGAGCATGATTACTGGCAGTGGCTGCTGCTGGGCTATGGGGCAGGGGTGCTGGTGCTGCTGGGCAAGTTTATACTTGAGCTGGCGTCGCTGTGGCGTCTGCACCGCCATGCAGCCCCCAGCGTGTGGCAGGGGCAAACCTACCGGCAGTTGTCGGGGCAGGTTAGTCCCTTCTCTTTCTGGCACACCGTTTACCTGAACCCCCAACTGCACACCGAGCAGGAGCTGGAGGCGCTGCTGCTCCATGAGCAGGCGCACACACGGCAGCTGCACACGCTGGATGTGTTACTGGGGCAAATGGCAAAAGCAGTTTATTGGTGCAACCCGGCCGCCTGGCTCCTGCAGCAGGATATTCGCCAGAACCTGGAGTTTATCGCAGACCAGCAGGTGTTGCAGCGGGGCGTGCCTTCCAAAACATACCAATACAGCCTGGTGCGGGCAGGCTTGCTGCCTCCCGATAGCAACCTGGTCATGTGTTTCAGTTTCAACCATATAAAAAGCAGAATTATGATGATGAACAAAGAAAAGTCAAACCCACTGAACAAACTCAAGTACCTGCTGTTGCCACCGGCTGTGGCGGTAATGGTGCTCCTCACCACTACCTCGAAAGCCGAGGTGGAGCAGGCAGCGCAAAGCCTTGTCCGTAGTGGCGCCGCGCAAACCGCCGGCACAACTGCAAGTAAGGGTAGTGGCACATCCACTGGGCTGCTGCAGGAGGGGCTAGTCTACTTTGTAGACGGAAAGCGCACGGATGCCGGCAGCGTAAAGAGCCTGGACCCTAACCAGATTGAGAAGGTGGATGTGCTGAAAGGGGAAAAGGCGCAACGGCTTGTAGCAGGTGGAGACGTAACTGGTGTTGTGGTGATCACCACAAAGGGCGGTAAAGACTCAGCCGAAGCGAAAGCACTGCAGGAAAAAATCAATAAGGTTAACACAGGAGCGGGTGGCTCTGCCAGTGTCTCGGTTGAGAGCACCTCCGGGGTAAGCGGTTTTTTTGAGGCAGGCAAGGATGCCCTGTACTTCCTGAACGGCAAAGAAATCAGCTATCAGAAAATGCTCGCTGTGGACCCGGGAACCATCACCTCCATTGAGGTGTCTAAGAGCACCGATGCGGTAGAGAAGTACGGGGAGAAGGGCAGGAACGGCGTCGTGCATATTTCCACGAAATAAACCAACCAGCGGAGACTGTCAAAAAGAAGCCCCGGCATGCGTTGCCGGGGCTTCTTTTTGCTGTTATGCCTGCTACAGTTATTCGCTGTTTCTTTGTGCGGGTGTTATTTATACATCAGCAGCAGCTGGTTGGCAAGTTTGGCGCCACGGGCCTTTGCAAAAACAGCCCACTTCTTCGCTTCCTCCAACTTGCCCTTCTGTTCATACGCCACGGCCAGGTTATGTGCGGCCTTGCCGCTCAGGCTTTTACTCTCAGAGGTGGTCAGGGGCTGTAGATGTTCGATTGCCTCATCCCAGTGGCGCTGGTGCATCAGCAGCACGGCTGGCGAGAGGGCGCTGTTGGTGTAGAGCGTGCGGGTAAACGTGCCGGAGCGCGGGTACAGGCGCGACCAGTAAGCAGCCCCGATCTGGTGGCTCAGGGCGTTTACCGTTTCGATGGCGTTGGCGTAAGAGGGGCCGATGGCCAGTAGCCCGCTTATCACGGTGCGGGAGTCATACGGCTCCTGGCGGGTGATGGTGCTGCGGTCTAGCAGCAGGCCGGTGCTGTCGAACATAGCCCAGGTTGCGGTGGTTTGCAGGGTGTAGTGGGCGATTTTTTCTACCTCCTGGTTTTCGTCCTGCACCCGCTCCACCTCCTTATCAAAGCTCACGTTAAAGTTCTCCAACACCAGGAGCAGGTGGTGGGGGTGGCGCATGTAGAGGTCCTGCACATGCTGCGGCTGCAAATCACCCGTCACGCCTTGGAACAGGCTGTCCTCGTGCACCAGTACAAAGCTATCATCATTCTCCACGGCGTGCAGCACGCCTTCGTAGGCATGGTAAGCCCCCTCGGCGATGGCCTGTGCCTTGCCTTGCCGGTTTATGTCGAGGGCGGCAGGGTCAAAGCCATTGATCACGGCTACCTTCCACTGCTCCGGGCTTACCTTTACCTCCGGCGCCATGGTGGTGTCGAAATATAGGTTACTGGTGCAACCAACCTGTGCCAAAGCAAGGGCACAGTAAACCATGGGGAGGAGCAACTTTTTCATCATGCGCTGTAGAGTACCTTTAGGAGTTGTAGGGCCCTAATATACTTTGATTTTAGCATTATGGGATAATGTATGCCATCGCCGGGCCATAAAAAAAGGGCTTCTGCCAATTAATGACATAAGCCCTTTCAAGAGTGGGTGTGTTGGTTCTACTCAATAGCGCCGAAGTCGAAGTCTTCGAGGTATTTTGTCGTGAAGTTACCTTCTTTAAAGCCCGGATCGTCCATCAGTTTCAGGTGGAAAGGCACAGTTGTTTTAATGCCTTCGATCACGAACTCGCTCAGGGCGCGCTTCATTTTCACCAGAGCCTCCTCACGCGTCTGCGCGCTCACGATCAGCTTGGCGATCATGGAATCGTAGTTCGGCGGAATGATGTAGCCGGAGTACACGTGTGAGTCTACACGCACACCGTGGCCACCTGGCGTGTGCAGCGTGGTGATCTTACCCGGGCTAGGGCGGAAGTTGTTTTTAGGGTCCTCCGCGTTGATGCGGCACTCGATGGCGTGCATCTTAGGGTAATAGTTCTTGCCCGTGATTTTGTGGCCTGCTGCTACCTTGATTTGCTCTTTGATCAGGTCGTAGTCAATCACCTCTTCGGTAATCGGGTGCTCCACCTGGATACGCGTGTTCATCTCCATAAAGTAGAAGTCACGGTTCTTGTCCACGAGGAACTCAATGGTGCCTACCCCTTCGTAGTTGATGGCTTTGGCACCCGCAATGGCAGCCTGGCCCATTTTCTCGCGCAGCTCATCTGTGATGAACGGAGAAGGTGTCTCTTCCACCAGTTTCTGGTGGCGGCGCTGGATAGAGCAGTCACGCTCTGAAAGGTGCGCTACCTGCCCGTGCTGGTCTCCGATCAGCTGAATCTCGATGTGGCGCGGCTCTACCACGAATTTCTCCAGGTACAGGCCATCGTTGCCAAAGGCTGCCTTAGACTCGGTACGCGCGTCATTCCAGGCCTTCTCAAACTCAGAGGCATCCTTTACGATACGCATACCACGGCCACCGCCACCGGCAGTTGCCTTCAGTATAACAGGGTATTGAATCTTGCTGGCAATCTTCAGGCCTTCCTCCACAGACTTCAGGAGTCCGTCAGAGCCTGGGATGGTTGGCACACCGGCTTTTTTCATGGTGTCCTTGGCAGATGCCTTGTCGCCCATCTGGTTGATCATCTCCGGAGAGGCGCCGATGAACTTGATGCCGTTCTCGGCACAGATGCGCGAAAACTCCGCGTTCTCAGAAAGGAAGCCGTAGCCAGGGTGAATCGCGTCAGCGTTTGTTATCTCTGCCGCCGCAATAATGTTTGGGATGTTGAGGTAAGACTGCGCACTTGGGGCAGGGCCAATACAAACGGCTTCGTCCGCAAAGCGCACGTGCAGGCTTTCCTTGTCGGCAGTAGAATAAACGGCCACCGTTTTGATGCCCATCTCCTTACAGGTGCGGATAATGCGCAGGGCAATCTCACCACGGTTGGCAATCAGTATCTTTTTAAACATGCTTGTCGAATTAAAAATTAGGAGTTAGGAATTAGAAATAGCAAGTATGAGGAAGCCGTGTACCGGTGCTTCCTCTACTACTAATTTTTAATTTATAACTTCTAATTAAGATGGATCTACCAGGAACAGTGGCTGGTCATACTCCACAGGAGAGGCATTGTCTACCAACACCTTCACAATTTTGCCCGATACTTCTGACTCAATCTCATTGAAAAGCTTCATGGCCTCAATGATGCAGATTACCTGGCCTTTTTTCACTTCGTCGCCTACGTTTACAAACACAGGCGTGTCTGGGCTGGAGGCGCGGTAGAACGTACCGATCATCGGCGCCTTGATGGCAACATACTTGCTGTCGTCAGAGGCTGGGGCAGGCGCAGCGGCAGGAGCCGGGGCAGCAGCAGGCGCAGGTGCAGCCTGTGGCGCGGCAACAGGAGCAGGGGCGGCTGCATGGGCAGCGCCGGAGTCCTTCACATACGTTACCTTCTGGTCCGGATCGCGCTTAACCGAGATCTTAAATTCTTCTGTTTCGATGTTAACTTTATTCAGGCCGGATTTGGCGATAAAGTCGATGAGGTCCTGGATTTCTTTCGCTTTCATGTTTTATTTAACTCTTTCTGCGTATGAGTACGTACGAGTGTCTACTTTAATTTTTTCGTCCTGGCCAATGAACAACGGCACCTGGATGGTCGCGCCTGTCTCCACGATGGCTGGCTTAGAGGCGTTCGTGGCTGTGTCGCCTTTCAGGCCTGGTTCAGTATACGTAATGGTCAGTTCAACAAACGGAGGGATTTCGCAAGTTAATGGCGTCTCTGTCTCGGCGTGGAAAAGGATGGTTACTTCCTGTCCTTCTTTCATCAGGTCCGCAAAGGGCACCATCGCATCCTCTAAAGAAACCTGCTCAAACGTGTTTAGGTCCATAAAGTGGTAGCCTAAGTCGTCTTTGAATATGAACTGGTGCGGGCGCTGCTCCACACGGGCAGTGGTGATCTTGTGTCCTGCTGAGAAAGTATTGTCCAGCACTTTGCCAGTTCTTACGTTCTTCAGCTTTGTTCTAACAAACGCAGGGCCTTTGCCTGGTTTTACGTGCTGGAAATCAGTTACCACGTAAAGGTCGTTGTTGTATTCAAGTACAACGCCGTTTTTAATATCAGCAGTGGTTGCCATACAATTAACTTATTTGTATCCTTAATAAGGGAGTAAAACTATGCTTGATTTTGTTGTCTTGCAAACCAAAGTTAGTTAATCTGCTGAAAATCTCACTCAGATTTCCCCTGCCCGTAACAATTAGCCGCTCAGTTATACCTGTTTAACCTGTTATTTTTGGCCCAGGTTGCGCTGGTGCATTTCACCTGTGTTGCGGCGCTGTTTTTTCATGTTTAAACGTAGAAGGGGCCATGGCCACTAGCAGAGCCACCGTGCCGAAAGTATAAACGGACAGGCTCTCCAGCAGACGGTATAAATCAGCCCCTCCAAATCCCGGATATTGATGCCTATGAGTACACAGCCTGCGGCCGTTAATACTTTTGCCATCCGGTAAATTTCACTGCCGTGCAGTATTCGCGCTGCGGTTCTGTAGTAAACCTCTGGTCGTGTAACCAGCACCTGACGTTTATGATTTCGCCAGCTAACAGCAGGATACCTGCCAGGTGGATGCCATAGGCGCAGGAAAACCTGGCAGAGATGCATCTATGAAATAGGTGTTTTTTTAATTGCTCCATTAAGTAATCAACCTGCAGCATAAAGGAGATGGAGAAATCCGGGGCCAAAGGTTTGGAGTAAATTAGCTACCACTGCAAAACAAAGTAAGCTGATACTAAAATGTTGCTACTATCAATGCCGCCACAGCCCGTTACACCTATTATGCTTACCAAGGCTTTTTATCAGCGGCTTTTACTTTAGGTTTGCAGTGTTTTAATCAAAATCTGCTGCGCAGCAGTATACTGCAACCATGATACAACCTGATTTAGCCTCTGTAAAAGCTCTGCTCGATGATCGGGTAGAAAAGTACAACCAGCCTGACTTTATACCCCATGACCCGGTGTCGATACCACACCGTTTCACAAAGAAGCAGGACATCGAGATCAGCGGCTTTTTTGCGGCCATACTTGCCTGGGGGCAGCGCAAGACCATCATCAACAACTGCCTCAAACTGATGGACCTCATGGATAACGCCCCGCACGACTTTATACTTCACCACCGGGAGCAGGACCTGCAGCGCTTCCTCGGCTTTAAGCACCGCACCTTTAACGAAACCGACCTGCTTTACCTCCTGCACTTCTTCCGTTGGTACTACGCCCGGCACGAGAGCCTGGAGACGGCCTTTGTGGGGGAGCGTCAGCAGTTAAGCACGCAGAAGGAGCGGCTGGAGCATTTCCATAACCTGGTGTTCAGCTTGGAGGATGCCCCTCAGCGCACGCGCAAGCACGTGGCCACGCCCGCCCGAAAATCTGCCTGCAAACGCCTGAACATGTACCTGCGCTGGATGGTGCGCCGGGATAACGGTGGTGTTGACTTCGGCATCTGGCAGGCGCTGCCGATGAGCGACCTGGTTTGCCCCTGCGATGTGCATGTGGAGCGGGTGGCGCGCCGCCTTGGCCTGATCACCAGACCGGGGATGGACTGGCAGACGGCCGAAGAGCTTACGGCGCACCTGCGAACCTTCGACCCCGCTGACCCTGTGAAGTATGACTATGCGTTGTTCGGCTTAGGGGTGGAGGAGAAGTTCTAGCTTCCGGTAACGTGGCGGAGGCGGGCCGGCATGTAAAGGTTCGTCTTTTTGAAACCCTTCTCGCTCATATTTTTGCCTTCCTGCTGGCGCACCTTGGCGTGCAGCGGCTGTGCTGTGGCCGGTAAGCCTTGCCTTGGCTGTCTTCACCTGCCGGAGGCGTGGCGTGGCTTTACGCAAAGCGGGCGCCTTGCCATAGTTAAAAATCAGGCATGGTTGTTTAAACGCTAAGATGCAACTCAAACGTAGCCGCGGCCTTGGTGTTAGCTGCTCGCTCAGCTCCTGCTATGCTCGCCGTGCCCTTTAATTTAGCTGGTCTTTTTGTAGACGAATCCGCTGTGTTTTCTGCCGCTGAAAGCACAGCCTGGAGCACTCGTGCCAGCTGCTGCTGTGGCTGTTTTTCACCCTTGCCGGAGATTAATTTCAACTTTTTTTCCGGTCCTTTTTACAGCGTTCTTTTGAGGTGGGCAGGCATTGTACTTTATGTGCGATATCATAACGTTGTGGGTGTAATAATAGGATTATGCAAGGGTGATGGAAACGGGCCTGAATAGGGGTAAATGGCGTTTAAATCATGTAGTTCAAATTGTTGCGATTTTTAATGACAGTTTAAATTTTGTACTTTTGTATTCGAAACTCAAGTTGTTTAACTCAGTATCCACTGAATATATCAATAGAAACAGATAGAATGCAGACAGATAACGTAGCTATCCTGGGAGCAGGAAACCTCGGAAAATCAATTGCGGAAGGACTACTTAGAAATGGCCAGTATGAGCCGGAAAACCTCTATGTCACCAGGAGAAACACGAAGTCATTACAGCACCTGAAAGATCAGGGGGTGCAGGTCACTAGCGACAACACATTTGCCGTTAGAAACGCACGCTTTGTGCTGCTCTGCGTACAGCCGGCGCACCTCGAAAATGTACTAAAGGAAATCATGCCGGTGCTGGACCCTGAAAAGCACGTGTTGCTGAGCGTTATTGCCGGTGTTACCATCGATTATATCACAGAGATTGTAGGTGACTTTGCCGTAGTTCGCAGCATGCCGAATACGGCCATTGCCGTGCAGCAGTCCATGACGTGCCTTGCCTTTAACGATAAAGCGAGCCTGGTGGAAGACCAGGTGAAGGAGATCTTTAACTGCGTAGGGGAGACTCTGGTGATTGAGGAGGAGCTGATGGCCGGCGCCACCGTGCTTTGCTCCAGCGGCATCGCCTTTAACATGCGCTTTATCCGTGCCGTAACGCAGGGTGGTATTCAGCTTGGCCTGGATGCCGAAGATGCGCAGAAGATTGCCGTGCAGGTAAGCAAAGGTGCCTCTACCTTGCTCACCATCAATAAATCGCACCCGGAGCAGGAAATCGACAAGGTGACCACGCCGGAAGGCTGCACCATTACAGGCCTTAACGAGATGGAGCACCAGGGCCTGAGCTCTGCTGTTATCAAGGGCCTGGTGGGGTCTTACAAAAGAATCCTCGACCTGAAGGAGCAGCGCGAGAAAGAGTCCGTGTAATACGGGAGATAAAAAGGAATGCTGTTCTGTGGCAGGCTCGGAGACATGGCTCTCCGGTGAAGACTGCCGCAGAACAGCATCTTTTTTTGTGCCTACCACGTGGCGCAGGCGTTTGCTGTGTTCCTCCCAACGGGCAGTGTGCGCAGCGTTTACCCGCCTAAAAAGGAGCATTGCCATTACAGCGCGGCAGCACAGGCTGCCGCCGCTGCTAAACGATTGTTTAACAAACCCAAAACAGTATGAATTATCAGCCACAGCTAGTTGTCGTAAAAATCGGCTCCAACGTGCTAACCCAGGAGGATGGCTCGCCGGACAGACAACGCATGGCTTCTCTTGTCAAACAAATGGCTTTTCTGAAGGAGCAGGGCATCCAGGTGGTGCTGGTTTCGTCGGGGGCAGTGGCCTTTGCAAGAAACAACGTAAAGATAGAAGACAAAACAGAGTCTGTGGTCAGAAAGCAGATTCTCGCCTCCGTAGGGCAAATAGATATTGTACAGTCCTATAAGGAGCTGTTTCAGGAGGAGGGGCATCAGATTGCCCAGATCGTGGTAACGCCGCAGGATTTTCTCTCGCGCCGCCACTACCTCAACATCAAAGACTGCCTGCTCGGCCTGCTCAACCACGGCATTATCCCGATCATTAACGAGAATGACGCCGTGGCCGTAACCGAGCTGATGTTTACCGATAACGACGAGCTGGCAAGTATGACTGCCGCCATGATTGACGCAGACACACTGCTCCTGCTCACCAACGTGGACGGCATCTACAAAGGCCACCCGAGCGACCCCGGTTCCCAGCTGATCGAGCGCGTTGGCCGCCGGGCGTCCGGCGTGAGCCGCTATATCGCTACCTCCAAATCTACCTTTGGGCGCGGCGGCATGGGCAGTAAAATGAAAATGGCCAAAAAAGCGGCTTACCTGGGCATACACGTGTATATCGCCAACGGTAACCGCGACAATGTGCTCCTGGACTTTTATAACGGGCAGCTGAAGGCGACCTATTTTGAGCCGGAGTCCTCGAAGCCGAACCCTAAGAAGTGGGTGGCGCACAGCGATAACTACACCAAGGGAGAGGTTATCGTGAACGAAGGTGCCAAAGAGGCGCTGCATGCCGATGAGGCCGCCAGTCTGCTGCCGGTTGGTGTGGTGGGCATCACAGGCAACTTCTCGAAAGGCGACATTATCCGCATCAAGGATGAAAACGGTGAGAAACTGGGCCTCGGCAAGGCTGAGTACGGCTCCAAGAAAGCCACAGACCGCATCGGGCTGAGCAACCAGAAGCCGATCATCCATTATAATTATTTGTACTTATTTAAATACCATACCCTATAAACTATGGCTTTGCAACAGGTTTTTAACAGTGTAAAACAAGCAAGCAGAAAACTAAACTTACTGTCAGAAGATAAAGTGAAGCAGGTGCTGGAGGACCTGGCTGCCAAAGCCGTTGCGGCTACAGGCACCATCCTGGCGGCAAACCAGCAGGACCTGGACCGGATGGAAACCAGCGACCCCAAGTATGACCGGCTGAAACTGACCGAAGAGCGCATAGAAGGCATTGCCGCCGATATCCGCAACGTGGCCAGCCTTCCTTCGCCGCTGGGCAAGGTGCTCTCGGAGCGCCACCTGGACAACGGGCTGGAGATGAAGAAGGTGTCGGTGCCGCTTGGCGTTATCGGCATCATCTATGAGGCGCGGCCAAACGTTACCTTCGATGTGTTTAGCCTGTGCCTGCGCTCCGGCAATGCCCTGCTGCTGAAAGGCGGCAGCGATGCCAAAGACTCCAACGCTGCCATCGTGCAGCTGATCCATGAGGTGCTGGAGCAAAACGGCGTGGATAAGAACATTGTGCAGCTGCTGCCACCGGACCGCTCTTCGACGCAGGAGATGCTGCACGCGGTGGGCTATGTAGATATTATCATCCCGCGCGGAAGCCAGGGGCTCATCAACTATGTGCGCGAAAACTCCAAGGTGCCTGTCATTGAAACCGGTGCCGGCATCGTGCATACGTACTTTGATGAGTTTGCAGACCTCGCCAGCGGGAAAGACATTGTGGTGAACGCCAAGACGCGCCGCGTGAGTGTTTGCAACGCGCTGGATTGCCTCGTGATACATGAGGACCGCCTGCCGGATTTAGCCGAGATCGGCAAAGGCCTGGCCGAGAAAGGGGTGGAGCTGTTTGCTGATGCTCCGGCCTATGCTGCTTTAAAAGATACCTACCCAAGCGAAAAGCTTCAGGAGGCAACAGAGGAGCATTTCGGTACGGAGTTCCTGTCGCTGAAGCTTGCCGTGAAAACAGTGGGTGGCCTGGAGGAGGCGATAGCGCATATCAACGCCAACACTTCGCAGCACAGCGAGGCGATTATTTCGGAAAACGAGGCGCACGTGGACCACTTCCTTAAGGCTGTGGATGCCGCCGCTGTTTACGCCAACACGTCCACTGCCTTTACGGATGGGGCGCAGTTCGGATTGGGAGCCGAAATCGGCATCAGCACGCAAAAGCTGCACGCCCGCGGCCCCATGGCCCTGGACGAGCTGACGAGCTATAAGTGGGTGGTGAAAGGAAAAGGTCAGATCAGAGCCTAGGTTCGCACCATACTTGTAAACACAGAAGAGCCGCTGCCATGGCAGCGGCTCTTCTGTGTTTTATACGTTGTACTTGCTTACTGGTCCCACCAGAGCGGGTCTGCCAGATCAGTTATCTCCGGCGTGTTCGGGTTTTTGGAGGTTTCCCCGGTAGGGTAGGCTACCCGGCGGATAAAGGTTGGCAGGGCGGCGTTTTCAGGAAGTGTAAAGCCTGCGTATTGGTAGTCGAAGCGGCGGGCGTCGTTCCAGGCTTCCGGGTTCAAGTAGGTGATAACATACTTCTCCCGGAAGATATCGGCAAGCGTCAGGTTGGCGGCACCCACAGCCACGGCAGGGTTTGTAAGGTACTCCTGCACCTCGGCCGGGTCTACCTCAAGCAGCTCCATACTTGCCCTTATGCCCTCCAGGTACGCCTCGTACGCTCTTTCTGTTTGCCCTGCCCGCAAAGCGGCTTCCGCCTCAATCATTTTCACCTCGGGGTACGATACGATGATCAAAGGAGACTCGTCGCCGGTTAGGGGGGAGTTGCGGGAGATGTAGTTTTCATCCTGCACGGTGCTGCTGCCCGGCGGCACGTTGCCAGCGCCGTTAGGGGTGCCCACGAAGTCTCCGTTCACAGTCGGGTCGGTGATTTGCGTCAGGCGCGGGTCTACAAAGCCATAGGTGGTGCCGTCGAGGTGCTCTATCAGCTGCTCTGAGAGCCAGCCGCCCAGCAACAGGTTCTCGTTATCCAGGGCAACCTGAGCCCAGGGGTTTCGTGTGGCAAAAACAGCCATGTCGGCATTGTCGGCGTTGGAGGTGTAGGAGTTCTCTACGGCAGCGAGCACAGCCTGCGGGTCGTAGGCTGCCGTTCCGGTGAGCTTGTTCAGCTGCCGTGCCTTCAGGGCATAGGCGGTTTTAACCCAGTTGTCCTTGCTGCCGCCGTGTATCAGGTCGCTGACCGGGTCCAGTATCACGCTGGACTCGGTCTTGCTCAGCTCTGCAACAGCTTCGTCCAGCAGCCGCAGTGATTCCTGGTGCAGCTCCTCTGCCGAGTCGAAGGAAGGGGTGAGGGTCGTGTTTATGAAAGCCTCTGAGTAAGGGGCGTCTCCCCACAGGTCCGCTACCAGGCTGAGGTGGTAGGCCAGCAGAATGTCGGCTACCCCCACGTAATCAGAGGCCCCCTCCGCTACGGCTTTTTGGCGCATGTCGTAAATATCGGCCATCGCCAGGTACAGCTGGTCCCATGTGGTGGTGTAGTCGGCTATCTCGTAGGTGTCTGTAGCGCTTCCCTGGGTAGAGCTGGCCAGGTACTGCGCAAAGTACGAGGTGATGGAGGCCACGCGGTAGCTGTTCATGGCTGTTTTGTGCGTGGTGGTGGAGAGCAGGGTGCGCAGAGGCGGGTCAGTGACCAGGTTGGGGTTATCCTCCAGGTCAAAATAATCCTCACAGCTCTGCAGGCCACTCACTGCCCCAACCATCATCAGGGCGAACATGTATTGAAGAATCTTTTTCATACCGCTGTAGTTTAAAATCCAACATTAAGGGTGAACAGGTAGCTTCTGACCGCCGGGTAGGTAAAGCCGGAGAAGCCGTCTACGTTGCTTCCGCTGGGGGAGAAGCTGGTTTCAGGGTCGTAGCCCTTGTAGTCCGTGGAGAGCCACAGGTTGTTGCCGGTGAGCGAAACAGAGGCATTCCTGATAAAGATGCTCTCAAACCACTTTTGCGGCAGGCTGTAGTTGAGGGTGAGCGAGCGCAGGCGCACCCAGGAAGCATCCTCCACAAAGTTCTCCGACACGCCACGGTAGTAGTTTCGGTAGTAGCCGTTTCCGTAGTCCACGCCGTCGGGCCCTACACCCTGGCCCAGCCATACTTCTTTTGTGTTTGGTGTGCCGTCTTCCAGCACCCCGGGGAACACGACCGTCTGGTTGCGGTTCTCGGTGTACTCCGCAATGCCAAAGGCGGCAAAGAAGTTATCCATCTGGTTATACTTCTCCTGGCCCACGCGGGCATCCAGCAAAGCGGTCAGGCTAAGGTTCTTGTAGGTGAAGGTGTTCGTGAAGCCGCCGATCCAGTCGGGCTGTGAGTTGCCGAGAATCTTTTGGCTGGCCAGAGGGGCCCGTACCGGAAACCCGTTTTCGCCGATAACGATTGGCCGCGACTCATCCACAAAGCGCGGGTCCTCCTCCTCGCCGGGGCCGTAGTAGCGTTTCCAGTGCGTGCCGTAAATGTTGCCGTAGGGCTGCCCCTCTACCAGCTTCAGGGTTACTGTGGAGCCTACGTAGCCAAACTGCGAGGCGTACACAATCTCATCGAGCCCTTCGGGTATCTCCAGTATCTTGTTGTCGTTGGCTGAGAAGATGAGCTTGGTATCCCAGGTAAAGTTGTTCGTGCGCACGGGTGTGGCGTTTAAAACGAGCTCTATGCCTTTGTTGCGCATTTCGCCGGCGTTTATCGCTGATAGTATATAGCCTGTGGTGTTGGCAACGTTAATGTTCAGGATCTGGTCTTTGCTGATGGAGTAGTAATAGGTAACATCGAAGCCGATGCGGTTATCCAGAAAGGCCATCTCAAGCCCTGCCTCAAAGGTGTTGGTGTATTCCGGCTTTAGTCCGGGGTTGCCCAGCAGCTCATCCCTGGTTACACCCGTATAGCCTGTCGGCAGCGTGGGGTAAGGAGCAAAGCCGGATGAGATGGAGTAGGGCTGGGCGTCTTTACCCATTTGTGCGTAGGACAAGCGCAGCTTGCTCTGGTTAATGAACGCGGGCAGCTCCAGGTGCTCTGAGAACAGGTAGCTTATACTTGCCGAAGGATAGAAGAAAGACCTGTTGGAGCTCGCCAGGGAGGAGGTGATGTCGTTTCTGCCGGTCAGGGTCAAAAACAGGAAATCCTTGTAGTCGAGTGAGGCCTCTGCGAAGATACCCATCAGGCGGTACTCTATTTCTTCTTCCTCAGTAGAAAGGAACCTGGCGTTGGAGAGCCTGAAGTAGTCGAACACGGCCAGTTCTTCGCCTACCACACCGAAGCTTTTCGCCTGCCTGTCGTAGAGGTCGTGGCCCAGCCGCAGCGTACCTGAGAAGTCTTCTCCAAAGTCTTTGTTTAGGGTGGCGATAAAGGTAGAGTTGATTGCCCTGAACCGGGTGGTGTACTCGTGCACGAAGCCAAGGTCATTGTCCTCCAGTACCTGTTCGTCTGGCAAGCCACGTGGTCCGGGAGCGGTCCGGGTGCGGTCGTCGCTGTAGGTATCCAGGCCGATGCGGTAGGAGAAGGTTAGCCAGTCGGTGGGGGTATAGCCGAAGGTAAGGCCGCCAATAAAGCGGTTTACCTCATCCTCCAGCTGGTTGGTTGCCGCCGCGTATATCGGGTTGTCGTTGCCGTAGGTGTTCATCGTGCCGTCGGGCTTCACGTAGTCGGTAACGTCCCAGCGCGGCGACCAATAGCTAAGCATCTCGTTAAAGCGGTCGGCGTTGTAGCGGTTGCCGCCGGAGTTAATGTAGTTGAAGTTGCCGCCAATCTTTATCTTGTCGCTTACTCTTGCTTCTGCGTTGAGGCGGGCAGACACGTTCTGGTAATCGGTAAAAGGCAGCACGCCTTCGTGGGTCAGGTGGGAGAGGGAGGTGAAAAAGCTAAGGGCCTCTCCGCCGCCGGAGAAGGAGATCGTGTTCCGGAACTGGTGGCCTCGCTCGTAAGCGTCCTCGATGTGGTTGTACAGCTCATCGGGGTGCGTGGGGTCCAGCTGGCGCGCCTCCGCCACGGTAGGGCCCCAGGAGGGCCAGAAGCTGGTGGGGTCGTACTCCCCGGCGTATCCTTGCGTGTAGGTGTCCTGTATGTCCGGAAACTTGTTTACCTCCTCTATGCCGGCGGTGGAGGTAAAGTTTACCCGCATCTCGCCCTGCCGCCCGGATTTGGTGGTGATTACCACGACGCCGTTGACGCCCTGCAAGCCGTAAAGGGCAGTAGCCGCACCACCTCTGAGGATGTTTATACTCTCAATGTCGTTCGGGTTTAAGTCGGCCAGGCGGTTGCTCATGCCCCTTAGCTCAGTTCCCTGGCCGAAAGTGGAGGTGGAGTTGTCCATCAGGATGCCGTCAATAACAAAGAGGGGCTGGTTGGGCCGGGTAGGGTCGATGGAGTTGATCCCCCTGATCTGTATGCTGGTGCCCTGGCCCGGTGCGCCGCCTGTACTTGAAATGGTCACACCCGCCACTTTTCCCTGCATCGCGTTAAGCACGTTGGGCTGGCGGTTTTGCACCAGCTCCTCCGTCTCTACCTGCTGTGAGGCGTAGCCAATGGCTTTCTTCTCCCGGGTAATACCAAGGGCGGTAACCACCACCTCGTCCAGTTGCTGTGAGTCGGTGCTTAGCTGCACGTTGAGCACGCGCTGGCTGCCCACCGGCACCTCGCGCGACTGGTAGCCCAGAAAACGGAACACAAGCGTGGCATTATCGTCCGGCACCCTGATCTGGTAATCGCCGTTGGCGTCGGTGGTGGTGCCCGTGGTGGTGCCTTTCACAATAACGCTCACCCCAGGCAGGGCCATGCCTTCTGCTGCGCCTGTCACTTTGCCGCTCACCAGGTCTTCCTGGGCAAGGGCACGCGTGGCCCAGCATACCTGCAATAGCAAAACAAGTAAGGTAAAACTGTTTCTCATAATAAATCCGTTAGATTAGGTTTGAAACAATATGTATCACTGGTAAAGCTTTTATAGCTCTTTAATGCAGGCTAGGGCTGTGTTGCGCGATGCTCGGGCATACCTTAAGCCCTTCTTCCTCAAGCTGGCGGGGTATGCGCATCAGGGGCATCTACAGCAGGTGCAGCAGTTGTTATACTATGCGTTCGTTTATATTTAATTGGAATATTAATGTATTATAGTGGTAACTTTAAATAAGGTTGCATATACGGGGATATATTTATCTGCATACATCCGTATTTACACCTAGAGGCTATTGCAGCCCCTGCTACATGCCGTAGCCACGCACAAAGGCTCCATCAGACAGCCGAAAGAGTGCCTGCAGAAAGGGGGAGGAGCCGCTCAATGGCAGGTTTATACTTGTCCTGTTCTCCTGCCACTTTGGTGCATAAAAAGTTAGAGATGAAAAGAATACGAATAATAACGGTTATGCTGCTTTTACTTTCGTAGCCTATGGCCAAGAACAGCCAAGGGTTCTGGAGAAGTATGAAAGGCACGCTAGAACAGGAAACCTCCTGACGCGCTGGTAGCATAACTTAGCTGGAACAGCTACTGTTGGGAAAGAGCGTCTAACATTGTATGATGACCAAACCTATAGGTATGTGTACAAAGGGGGCGAATGTGCAACGTTTGACGAAGACGAAGGTGGTAGCTGGGCAAAGGAAGGAGGCTATTTGTTGCTGAACGGTGAGCAGCGTTACCTCATAGAAGATGATAAGCTTTACTTGCCCGGCAAACCTGTCAATAAGAAAGCGTGGCTAATGAAAAGAGAAAAATAAGACGTACGTGCCACAGCAAAACCCACTAAATAGCTGCGCCCCCTCACCGGTAAGCCGGTGAAGGGGAGCGCTGAAGTATAAAAGCGAGTGTTACAGGAAAAGGCTACGCCCGCGGAGGGATGGAATAGGTGCCCACGGCATGCGCCACAGGTTCCTCCTCACCGTCTGAGTAGATCGTAACTTCGCCCACAACCAAGCGTTTGCCAACTTTCAACAGGCTGCACGCGCCGATAAGGTCGCGGGTGGGGGAGGGCTTGCGCAGGAAGTTCATGGTAAGGTTGGTGGTGACGGTGAGCGCCTCCAAACCGATTTCACCAAGTATGGCCACGTATAGGGCCACGTCGGCCACTGCCATCATCACGGGGCCAGACACCGTGCCGCCCGGCCTGAGCTCCGCATGGCCCACCTTGTGCCGCACCGTGGCCGCTTTGTCGCCCACGGCCTCCACGGTTACCTTTGTCTGCGGGAACTCCCGGATCAGGAAATCTGCTATGTCGTCTTTTAGCGCCATGTGTGCATGGGGTTTGGCAGTGCAGCAGCTGTTACTCTACCAGCTGCCGGTATAGTTTGTCAAGTGTTTGCTGTGGGTCTGCGCACAGGCCCGGGTGAACCGGTGAGGTCTGCACCACGGTACTACGGGTAGCGGTGAGCCAGCGGAAGCGTGAGGCTACCGGTAAACTCCCAATCGTGCCGCCTTCCCGGCGGCCCGCACAAATGCGCTCGAAGGCGCGGAGCCGCTCCTGCAGTTCCCCCATATCCACTTTATCGGAAAAAGAACACAGCCGCTGCTCGTTCAGCGCATATACCGTTTTAAGAAATCCCTGGGCGGCGCAATACAGTATCACGCCCACGTTGATAAACTCCTCCCGCTCCACGCACGGCACCACGCGAATAACGGCGTACTCAAATAAGTGCTTTTCTTGCATGCTGTGCTTCTTTTATAAATACATCTGTATGGGCGAGGCGTGTCTCCAGAAACTTGGTGTAAACCTCGCGGTGTTCGCTCACCGACTCAAACGGTGAGTCGATGGTCTGCAGCCACTCATCCGGAATAAGGGCGACAATGGCCTGGATGCGCTCCGGCGTTAGGATGCTGCGAAACGCAGCGTCCACGGCTTCCAGCTCGGTGGCCTGCGGCAGCAGCACGTGGTCTTTTACCTGCACAAAGGGGCGCTTGGCCTGCTCTTCCCAGTTGTACCCGGCATGGTGAAAGTAAAGCGACGCGCCGTGGTCTATCAGCCAGAGTTCCTTGTGCCACATCAGCATGTTGGTGTTGCGGGGCGTGCGGTCCACGTTCGTCACAAGGCAATCGAGCCAGACGATCTGCGAGGCAAGCGTTGCGTCTACAGTCGTAACCAGGGCATCGAAGGTGATGGCGCCCGACAGGTAGTGCAGCGCCAGGTTCAGGCCCTCGCTGGCCCGGAGCAGGTCCTGAATCTCCTCGTCGGGTTCGGTGCGGCCAAAGGCTTCGTCGAGCGTGGCAAACACCAGCTCCGGCACTTTAAAGCCGAGCGTGCGGGCGATCTCGCCGGAAATGAGTTCGGCGATGAGGGCTTTGATGCCCTGGCCTGCGCCCCTAAACTTGAGCACGTACAGAAACTCGTCGTCCGCCTCGACAAGGGCGGGCAGGGAGCCGCCCTCGCGCAGGGGGGTGACGTAGCGCGTCACCTCGACGGTCCGAAGCTCTGGTGGGTTATATTTCATAGATCAGAATACTAATTTAGCGGCCTATGGTTACTTTGCAGGCTGCGCCTTGCCTAACGCTTTCTGCATACAAACGCTGCTCTCCACGCCCGCGTACTGCCCATAGTTTGGGATGCGGGTATAGCCGCACGTTTTATACAGTGCAATGGCCTCCTGCTGCTTTACGCCCGTTTCCAGGATGCAGGAAGTATAGCCCAGCTCCAGTGCCCACTTTTCCAGCTCAGCCAGGGCCTGCCGGGCAATCCCCCGCCCCCGGTGCTGCTCCCGCACAAACATGCGCTTGACCTCGGCAGTATCGGTTGTATAGGCTTTGATCGCCCCACAGCCAACAGCGGCGCCATCCTTATAGGCCACCACCACATGGTGTATCTTGTCGAGCTTGTTAAACTGGGCAAAGAAGGCGTGCTCGTCGCCGTCCTTCTCCCGGAGGTCCTGGTCGAGCAGTGCCACCAGTGCGTGGAAGTCCGGGTTGTCTGAATCAGTTCTGGAAAGGGTAGCCATCTGGTGCTGCTGTTACGTGAGCTTGTGCTTCGCAGGGCAAGTATAAGCAAGAATTTGCAAAACTGCCGCTAAATATCCGCCCGGTGTGCCACAGCTGCCGCTGCTAAGGTGCGAACGGGGTTATACTTTTATCCGTTTCCAGGTGCCGCGCCGGAACAGCCAGCCGCTGACGAGCGCGTGAAAGGAGTGGCAGAAGGCAATGGCGATGAATATGCCCGTGGCCCCGAAGTGAAAGTATAAAGCCAGCAGGTAAGCGAGCGGAATCTCTATGAGCCACAGCACAACAACATTGATGGCGGCAGGGGTGCGAGTGTCGCCGGCCCCGTTAAAAGCCTGCACCATCACCATGCCCAGGCCAAAGAAGACATAGCCGAGCGTGATGATCTGCAGCGCTTCAGTCGCTACGCTGATGACTACGGCCTCGTCGGTGAAAAAATCGGACAGGTGCTCGCCGAAAAGTATGAACACCAGCGTAACAGCCGCCATAAAAACCATGTTGTAGCGGGCCGTCAGCCACACCGCCAGCTCTGCTCTTTTGGCTTTCTGGGCCCCCAGGTTCTGGCCCACCAGGGTGGCCGCGGCCGAAGACAGGCCCCAGGCCGGGAGCAGGGTAAACATGATGATGCGGAAGGCAACGGTATAGCCTGCCAATGCGCTGCTGCCAAACTCGGCCATGAGCCTGGTCAGGAAAATCCAGCTGGCGGAGTCGATCAGGTACTGGCCCACACCGCCCGAGGCCAGTTTTAAAATGCGGATGATAACCCCAACGCTCAGGACCATGTTCTCCCGCGTGAGCTTTAGCAGGTGCTTTCCGTTAAAGAGGTGGTAAAGCTGGTAGAGCACGCCGATGCTTCTTCCGATGGTGGTGGCCCAGGCGGCACCTGCCAGACCCAGGCCCTCTATACTGCCAAGCCCGAAGATCAGGAGCGGGTCCAGGATGATGTTGGCCCCGTTTGCCAGCCACAGCGCGCGCATGGCCAGGTGCGGCTGCCCCGCTCCGCGAAAGGCGCCGTTGATCAGGAAGAGCAGGATAATGGCAACGTTGCCGGCAAAAATGATTTGGGCATAGGTCACGCCCGTGGCGATCACCTCGGGTGCGGCACCCAGCAGGGCCAGTGTTTCCGCGGCGAAGAAAGTGGCCAGGCCGCCCATCAGCAGGGCCAGCGCCACCCCGGTCACGATCAGCTGAAACGTGATGCTTCCGGCCTCGCTGTAGTTCTTCTCCCCAACCCGGCGCGACACCATGGCCGTCGCCGCGATGCTGATGCCCATGCCCACGGCATAGATGATCATCAGCACCGATTCCGTGAGCCCCACGGTGGCCAGGGCGTTCGCCCCCAGCTTACCGACAAAAAAGATGTCCACGATGGCAAACAGCGATTCCATCATCATCTCCAGGATCATGGGTATCGCCAGCAGGATAATGCTGTGCTTGATGCCAAGCATCGTGTAGTCCTGCTCTTTGCCTTTTATGGCAGCCCAAACGAGTTGCGGAAAATCTTGTAGCTTGGGCATAGGGCAAGGTAGCGAATAAGCGGTTTGGTGTTTGCTCAGGTAACTACGGGAACAGGAGGGAGACCGGCTGACGATTCTGCTGATTAACTTCCGCTGCCTCGGACTAATCCAGGCGCAAGCTTCCCCGCTTTAGTCATACTTCGTTTTGCCGCGCCTGCTCCGGGCGAGTTTGCTGCGGAGGTTCACGGCTTATGCCCGGGCTGTTGCAAAGGCTTTTGGCCTAGCCATGAGTACGAAGCGCCAGACTCCTCTGTCTGGCGCTTCGCTATACGCACTTCCTTAGTGGTTGAACTCGATTTCGTAAATGTTCGGCCACATTTTACCTGTCACGTAAATCTTGTCTGTCGCCGGGTCGTACGCGATGCCGTTTAACTCCAGCGACGCCGGGTTCTTGGTTTTCGCATCCTGGGCCAGGCTTGTCAGGTAAAGCTTGCCCACGACCTGCCCGCTTTTAGGGTCAATTTTCACGATGGTATTGGTGGTGTACACATTCGCGTAAATATAGCCGTTGATGTACTCCAGCTCGTTGAGATTCTTCAGAGGGCCGTTGTTGTCGTAGACGCCCAGCGCCTTTGCCTTCTTCAGGGTCTCGGGGTCCAGGTAGGTTAGCTGGCTGGTGCCGTCGCTCATAATCAGGTGGGTGCTGTCTGTGGTCATGCCCCAGCCTTCCTTGCTCGGGAAGGTAAACTCATCCAGCTTCTCAAAGGTGTTGAGGTCATACACAAAGCCTTTTTTAGCCTGGTAGGTAAGTTGGTAAAGCTTGTCGTTCAGGATTACGATGCCTTCTCCAAAGTACTTGTCCCGGTCCAGTTCAACCTTCGTGTCTATTTCGCCTGTGTTTAAATCCACCACGCCCACCAGCGACCTGGTCTGTGGCAAATCAGACGGCGAGCCCGTGCTTTCGTACAGTTTTCCCTCGTGCACCAGCAGGCCCTCTGTAAAGGCGTTGGTGTCGTGGGGGTAAGCTTTGGCCACGCCGTAGTTTATCTCAGCCGGGGCCGGGCCGTATATCGTGTCGTTGCTGACAACGGTTGTTGCTTTTTCCCTGTCGTCTCCGCATCCCGCTAAGGTGCTCAGGGTGAGTAGTGTTGCTGCGAGTATGTTTGTGTTGATGGTTTTCAAGGTTTGGTTGATCATTAGTTATGATATCTTCTTGCGTGCAAAATATGTGCTAATTTTTTTCCTGCATCACCTGGTTAGCACCTGCGCTTTATGGCACTTCTATGCCTGTAGCTACGGGCCGTTCGTTTCTTGACCATTCACTCCAGGACCCTACGTAAAGTTGCGGTATGCCCAAACCGGCATAATCCATTGCCAGCATCGTGTGGCAGGCTGTAACGCCGGAGCCGCAATGTACTACCACGTCTTCCGCCTTTCGGTTGCAGAGGGCCTTCCTGTACCTGGTATAAAGCTGGCCGGGAGGTACAAAAAAGCCACTTGCATCGAGGTTTGTAGTGAAGGGGATGTTAACGGCACCCGGTATGTGGCCCGCCACCAGGTCAATAGGTTCTTTCTCGCCTCTGAAGCGCTCCGGGGCACGCACATCAATTACAAGAGAGGCGGCCGCCCGGGCAGCGTTTGCGGTCTGGTTTATATCAGCGGTAGGCAGGTGCCAGGCTTCAAAGGGGTAAGGCGCACGTGCTGCCGGGGTTTCGGCTGCTGCACCTGTTGGCACCCCCACCGCGACGGCTGCCTGGTAACCGCCGTCCATTACCTGCACCTGCGTGTGTCCGGCCGCTCTTAGCATCCACCAGAAGCGTGCGGCGGCGTTGGCGCCATACTTGTCGTCATACACCACCACATGGCTCTCCGGCGCAATGCCTAACTGCCCCAGTAGGCTCGAGAAGCGGTTGATGCCAGGTAGCGGGTGCCTGCCGCCGTCAGCAGGGCTTGCGTTCTTATTGGCCAGATCCTGTTCCAAATCCACATAGAGCGCCCCTTTTAAATGCGCCGCGTTATACTTTAGCCTCGCGTCCGGCCCTGTTCTGACGTCCACCAGAACCAGGTTTTGCTTTTGCCCGAGCGAAAGTAATGCGTGTGGTTTTATGATTGGTACCATGGCTGTCAATTTAGATGGTTCGCTGCTACTTTACCGCAATTTTTAGCACCACCTTCCGTACGACCTCCTCCGTAACCATCGCCGCGTGCGCATCGTCGGGGTAAAAAATCGTGAAGGAGCCCGCGGGCACATCGAACCAGTTGCCTGTTTTGTCGGGGAAGAAAGCGGCGTCGCGCTCTTCGGTGTAAGGGTCGTTTGGTTCGCTGCAGAGGGCCAGGTCTTTCCAGCCCATGTGGTCGGTGCCCGAGATCACGTACTGTATGTCGATGTACTTGCGGTGTACCTCCAGCTTAGCCTCCTCCTTCGGGCTGCCTTTCGCTTCGGATACAATAGCGAACAAGTCTTTGCCTTTCACTTCGTGCACGCCCGTAGGTACGGCCATCAGGTCTGTCTCTTGCAGGTACTGGAAAGCCAGTTCAAAAAGCGGGTGCATAGAAGTATAGCGCGAAGCGTTGGCAAGTTTGTCGAGAACCATGTCTTTTCAATTAAGAAGTATGAATTAGAAATTATGAACTAGCGGTACCGAGGTGTGGTTTTAAACTGCTTTTTAAAGTATAAGGCCGTATGTCCGGGTGCGTGCTGCCTGTATCGCAACATCTGTCTCGTAAATCGAACAAAACAGCCCTGTATACTTGTTATAGATATTGCTAATTTTGCAGTAAATTAAAAGATAACCGTTGATCTATCCAGAAAACTTTGAAATAAAAATAGGGTTTGCCCAGGTGCGCGAGATGCTCTCAGAGCTTTGCCTGAGCCCGCTGGGCCGCCACTTCGTAAACCGCATGGCTTTTCTGAACCGCCACGACCTGGTGGAGAGGCTGTTGCAACAAACTGAGGAATTTAAACAATTGCTGGAGTCGGACGCTGAGATTCCGCTGCAGCACTACTACGACCCCACGGCCTACCTCGACCGTGCGGCCATCGAAGGCACGTACCTGGATGTGGTGCAGTTCTTCGAGATAAAGATGTCGCTGCGCACCATCCGCGACTCGCTGCGCTTTATCTCAGAGGCAGAGGAGGGGCAATATGAAGCGCTGAAGGCCCTGGGCGCTAACGTAAGCGTGGAGCGCTCGCTGCTGGCTGCTTTAGATAAGGTGGTGGACGATGCCGGCGCCGTGCGCGACGACGCCTCGCCCGAGCTGCAGCGCCTGAAGCGGGACCTGATCGCCCAGCAGGCCGTGCTGCGCAAGACTATCTCGTCTATCATCCGCCACGCCAAAACGCAGGGCTGGACCCCGTCTGACGTGGAGCCGACCATCCGCGGCGGCCGTTTGGTGATTCCGGTGATCGCCGAGCACAAGCGCCGCATCAAGGGCCTGATACACGACGAGTCGAACACGGGGCAGACGGTGTACATTGAGCCGGAGTCTATCTTCGAACTCAACAACGATATCAAGGACCTGGACAACGCGTACCACCGTGAGCTGATCCGCATCCTTGTAGGCCTTACCAACACGCTGCGCCACCACATACCGGAGCTGCGCAAGGCGTACCAGTACCTGGGGCTACTCGACTTTATCCGGGCCAAGGCTGCTTTGGCGCGCCGCATAGAGGCCAGCAAGCCAACCCTGCACAAGTACCCGCTCATTAACTGGAAGCAGGCCTACCACCCGCTGCTATACCTGGCGCATAGGCAGGTGGGCAAACCGGTGGTGCCCATGGACCTGGAGCTGAACCAGGAGCAGCGCCTGTTGCTTATCTCCGGCCCCAATGCCGGCGGTAAGTCGGTGAGCTTAAAAACGGTGGGGCTGGTGCAGTATATGCTGCAGTGCGGCCTGCTTATCCCGGCTGAGGACGGCTCAGGGGCGGGCATCTTCCATGATATCTTTATCGATATCGGGGATGAGCAATCCATCGAAAACGACCTGAGTACGTATAGCTCGCACCTCACCAACATGAAAAAGTTTGTGACGGTGGCCGATAAGCGAAGCCTGGTGCTGATAGATGAGTTTGGTACGGGCACGGAGCCCATATTGGGCGGGGCCATTGCCGAGGCCGTGCTGCAGAACCTGAACGAAAGCCGGGTGTACGGCGTGATCACGACGCACTACACCAACCTGAAAAACTATGCGGAGCGCACGCCGGGCATTGTGAACGGGGCCATGCGCTACGACCACAAGCACCTGCAGCCGCTTTACCAGCTGGAGATAGGCAAGCCCGGCTCTTCTTTTGCCATTGAGATCGCCCAGAAGATCGGCCTTCCGAAGCACATCATCGACAGGGCCAGCAAGCTGGTGGGGAAAGACAAGATCCGCTACGACCGCCTGCTGGAGGAGCTGGAAACAGAGAAGCAGGAGCTGGAGCAAAAGGTGCGTGAGGCCGCGAAGCTGGAGCAGAAGCTTGCCAAGTCGGTGAAGGAGTATAACGAGCTGCGAAACTTCCTGGAGGAGAGCAAGCAGGATGTGATGCGTGAGGCCAAAGGCAAAGCCAAGCTGTTGCTGAAAGACGCCAACCAGAAGATCGAAGCTACTATCCAGCAGATAAAGCAGAGCCAGGCCGAGAAGGAGAAAACCAAGGAGGCGCGCCGGGGGCTGGAGGAGTTTGCCCAGGAGGTACGCAAAGAGGAGCCGCGCCCTGCGCACAAGCGCATCGCCAACGGGCGCATAGAGGAAGGCGATAACGTGGCCCTGGTAGGGCAGGACTCTGTGGGCCAGGTGGTCAGCATTAAAGGTAAAACGGCAGAGGTGCTGTTTGGCGGCCTTAAAACCATTGTGAAGGTGGATAACCTGGAGCGGGTAGAGGGGCAGATAGCCAAACCGAAGAAGTCTAAAATGGAGGGCTCCGGCAGCTTCAGCCGCGGCATGAACATGACGCAGCGTATGGCCGACTTTACCAACACCCTGGACATCCGGGGCGAGTATGCCGAGGATGCCCTGAACAAAGTGATGAACTTCACGGACGAGGCACTGATGCTGGGCATCCCGGAGATCAAGATCATACACGGCCGTGGCAACGGCGTGCTGCGCCAGGTCGTGCGCGATTACCTGTACTCGGTGCGCGAGGTGGCGAGCGTAGAGAACGAAGCCGAGGAGCGCGGTGGCGACGGTGCTACGCTGGCAGTGCTGAAATAGCCTAAAGAGCAACACGTATAAAAAGCAGCAAGGCCTCTCCAACTGGAGAGGCCTTGCTGCTTTTTATACGTTAAGCGGGGACTGAATACTGGCCTGAGAAAACTCAGTTCCTTTCAAACCTGTACTCCAACCCGTCCTGCACGTAGTGCAGCTCGTTTTCATTGAGCAAGGAGATAACAACTTGGTGTTCTCCACGAGTGCCTTCATCGAAGAGGATTACGCGCTCGTTGTTGGCGTACTCCCAGGTGCCATCAACCACGGGTGCGTCATCATAATGGTCAATGTAAGTGCCGTCGCGCTCAAAGTTCGACGTATACTTGCTGAAGTCAAATCCATCCTCTGCTAAGATGTCATCCGTTACGTTCTGCCCCATGTAGTAGATAGCACTTCCGGTCCACTCGCCGTTGGTGAGCAGCGAAACGTTGGGAGAAACATCGTCATCATCGTCGTCGCCGCAACTTGTAAAGGCTGCGCAGCACAGTGTGAGAAACAGAAAGTAGAGTAGCGTGTGTTTTTTCATATGCCGGGGGTTAAATGTGACTAATGCTGTTAAAGGGGCTGTTTAAAGAACTTACTTATAAGAAAGCGAATTAGTTGCTCCCGGGAAGGAATAGGGGCTCTTAGCACAGCCAGGGCCTGGGCCGCTTGCAAAACAGCGAAGGCTCCCAAAACTGGGAGCCTTCGCTGTTCATGGCTGTGAGCTGTTATTAGTGTATGTAGTGTATTTGGATTTTGCTGCTGCCAAGCTCCTCCTCAAGCTCTTCGTCCTCAAACTCCAGGTGTAGCTCGGAAGCCGTTAGCTTCAGCACCTTCGCGCTGGACTCATCGGTGCTTCCTTTGTCGAATACGATCGTCTTCTTGCCATCGGCGTATTCCCACTTGCCCGAGCTGGACTCTCCGAACACGGACATCGTGCCGGTCCCGTCTGCGTTAAAGCGCAATGTCCAGGTGGCAAGGTCGAGCTGGCCCATACTTTCCCTGAACAACTTGTCCCGGGTTACCAGCTCTTCGCCTACTTTAAGGGCATTGCCTTTCCATACGCCGGTTGTTAGCAGCTCCTCTGTAGGAGCAGCATCCTCGTCATCGTCTTTGTCGCAGCTTGTTAAGGTGAGTGAGAAGAGCGCAACGAACAGCAGCGCCAGTAACTGTAGCTTTTTCATATTTTCGGTTATGAGGATTTAAGGTGTGTAAAAGTAGGAGATTAGTTGGATATGAAATGAAAGTGCGTCGAAATATTATGAGCTATGATGCGGATAATCCTGCACGAGAGGCTGACTGCCTGTTAGTTTGCCGCCGCCTCGCCCTCGCTCCGTAGTTTTTATAAGCTCTGAAGGCCAAGTCGTAAGCTTGATGTGCTAAAATAATTAGTATTTCTATATAGATTTTGCTAATATTGTTCGTAAACTAGCGGTATGGAAGCAAGAGTTATACCTATGAAGTTGTGTGAGGAGGGCGTGCCGCTGCATGCTTCGCCTGCACATAAGTTGTTGTTGTTGTTTGCGTCGGCGGTTCGTGCAGGCTTTCCGAGTCCGGCAACAGATTACCAGGCCGACCCTATTGATTTAAACACATACCTCACCCAAAACCCAACATCCACCTTTCTGGCCCGCGTGGAGGGCGACTCTATGATAGGGGCCCATATTGAGTCGGGAGACCTGGTGGTGATAGACCGGTCTTTGAGGCCAGGCAGCGGCCGCATTGTGCTGGCTTTTATTGCCGGTGAGTTCACCATTAAGCGGTTCATGCTGAAGCCCGACGGAGCGTACCTGGAGCCAGAGAACAGCAAGTATAAAAGTATAAAAGTGAGCGAGCCGGACATGGGCCTGATCTGGGGCGTAGTGGTAGGCGTGGTAAAGAAAGTATAGCTGCCGATGAACACAAGCCGATTTGCCCTGGTAGACTGCAACAGCTTTTATGTGTCGTGCCACCGTGTGTTTCAGCCGGAGCTGAACGGCAGGCCGGTGGTGGTGCTCAGCAACAACGACGGCTGTGTGATTGCCCGCTCTGATGAAGCCAAGGCCTTAGGCATTAAAATGGGTACGCCATACTTTCAGATGAAGGAGGTGGCAGGGCAGGAGCAGGTAAAGGTCTTCAGCTCCAACTACGAGCTGTACGGCGATATGTCGCGGCGCGTAGTCAGCACGCTGGCGCAGTTTACGCCTCACCTGGAGATCTACTCCATCGACGAATGCTTTCTGGATCTGAGCCACCTGGCGCCAGAGGAGGTAAAGGCCTACGGGAAGAAGGTGAGGGAAACTGTGAGGCAGTGGACAGGTATACCGGTATCCGTAGGCGCGGCCTGCACCAAAACCCTGGCCAAAGTGGCCAACAGGCTGGCTAAGAAGCAGACCGGGAAGGAGGCCGGCGTGCTGGTGCTGGCAAACCAACAGGAGGTAGAGCAGGCGCTGCGGCAAACGGAGATAGGGGATGTGTGGGGTATTGGCCGCCAGCATGCCAAACGCCTGCGGCAAATGGAGGTGCACACCGCCTGGGGCCTCCGCAATCTGCCGGAAGGCTGGGTCAGGAAAAACATGGCTGTTACCGGGCTTCGGACTTTACTGGAGCTGAGGGGGGAGCCCTGCCAGGACCTGGAGCTGGCATCCCCCGCCCGGAAAAACATCTGTACCTCGCGCTCCTTTGGCAGGCCCGTGGCAGAGCTGGGGCATGTTAAAGAAGCCCTCTCCACCCACACGGTGCGCTGCGCCACCAAGCTGCGCGGGCAAGGCAGCTGCGCCTCCAGCCTTACAGTGTTCCTCATGACCAACCGCTTTGCCGTAACCGAACACGACTACTACAGCAGCCGCACCATACAGCTGGCCAGACCCACCAGCAGCGAGCTCGAGCTGCTGCGCCACGCTAACGCTCTCTTGGAGGATATCTTCCGCGCCGGCAGGCGCTATGTAAAAGTCGGCATCATGCTACACGAACTGATTCCGGCTTCTGAAGTACAGCTCGACCTGTTTACGGCTCGCAACGAGGAGAAGCAGGGCAAGCTGATGGCGACGCTCGACTCTCTGCGGCAGCGCTTCGGGCACCATGCCCTGAAGTATGGGGTACAGGGGGCCAGGAACGAGGGCGACACCTTTGAGAACGAAGCGGAGAAACCACCCTGGATGCTGAAGAGGGAGTTTGCATCACCCTGCTATACCACCAACATCCGTGAGGTGCTGGTTGTAAAAACATAAGAGCCACCCTTGGTAAGGGGTGGCTCTTATACTTGATTTATGAAGATAGCCTTTCGTAAACTTTGTACCTCAGGCTATGTGCCGATAACTAGGCTTTTTTCTTGGCTGCCGGCTTCTTAGCCGCTGGCTTTTTGGCTGCGGCTTTTTTGGTGGTGCTTTTTGCTTTGGTCGCCGTCTTCTTCTCGGCGGCCGGTTTTTCTGCGTCTGCCTTTTTCTTAAAGCCGCCCCGGCCTTTTTTCTCAGGTGTGGCTTCTGCTAAAGCAATGCACTCCTCCAGCGTCAGCTCGCTCGGCTCTTTGTCCTTCGGGATTTTCACGTTTTTCTTGCCGGCCACAATGTACGGGCCGTAGCGTCCGTTCAGCACCTGGATGTCCGGGTTCTCCGGGAAGGATTTGATCAGCTTTTCGGCATCGGCCTTGCGCTTGGCCTCAATCAGTGCAACGGCTTCCTCAGCCGTTACCTTCAGCGGGTCCAGCGTTTTGGGCAGCGAGTAGAACTTGCTGTTGTGGCGAATATATGGGCCAAAGCGGCCAATGGCAGCCGTCATGTCCTTGTCCTCGTAGGTGCCCACTATGCGCGGCAGCTTAAACAGCTCTAGTGCATCCTCCAGCGCCAGGCTCTCGATAAACTGGCCTTTGCGCAGGCTGGCGTACACGGGCTTCTCTCCCGTCTCCTCGTTCTCCTCGCCCAGCTGTACGTAAGGGCCGAAGCGGCCTAGCTTTGCCACAATGGTCTTGCCTGTCACCGGGTCGGTGCCCAGCTCGCGGGCCCCGGATACGTCGGCCCTGGAGATGTTCTCGCTCGACTCGATGCGCTTGTGGAACTTCTGGTAGAACTGATCCAGCATGTTTTCCCACTCTTTCTGGCCTTGCGCAATTTCGTCGAACTCAGCCTCCACACGTGCCGTGAACGAGTAATCGATCACGTTCGGGAAGTGCTCCACCAGGAAGTCGTTCACCACCATGGCTGTGTCGGTAGGGAAGAGTTTGGCTTTCTCGGCACCGGTAATCTCCGTTTTGGTTTGCGTAGTGATGTCGCTCCCCTTCAGCGTGAGCACCTGGTAGTTGCGCTCCTTGCCCTCACGGGTGTCTTTCTCCACGTACCCGCGCTTCTGAATGGTGGAGATGGTCGGCGCGTAGGTAGACGGACGCCCGATGCCCATTTCCTCCAGCTTCTTCACGAGGCTGGCCTCTGTGTAGCGGGCGGCAGGGCGGGTAAAGCGCTGGGTGGCCAGCATCTGGCGCAGACTTATGCCTTGGCCAATGCTCAGCGGCGGCAGCATGCCCTTTACATCGTCATCTGCTCCGTCCTCTTCATCGTCCTTCGACTCAATATATACTTTCAGGAAGCCCTCGAACTTGATTACCTCCCCGGTTGCCTGCAGTTTCTGGTCTGGCTGGGTAGAGATGCCGATGGTCACGGTGGTTTTCTCTATCTCCGCGTCAGCCATCTGCGAGGCAATGGCGCGTTTCCAGATCAGCTCGTACAGGCGCTGCTCGTTGCGGTCGGAGCTGGCCACCATCTGCGAGAAATCGGTCGGGCGGATGGCTTCGTGCGCCTCCTGTGCCGAAGCCGACTTGGTTTTAAAGCGACGCGTCTTCACGAAGTTCTCCCCAAAGGAGCTTGTTATTTCGCGGGTAGCGCCCTGTATGGCCTCGTCCGATAGGTTCACGGAGTCTGTACGCATGTAGGATATCTTACCCGATTCGTACAGGCGCTGCGCCACGGTCATGGTCTGGGCCACAGAGAAGTACAGCTTGCGGCTGGCCTCCTGCTGCAGGGTAGAGGTCGTGAACGGAGGTGCCGGGCTACGCTTGAGCGGCTTTTTCTCCAGGTTCTCGATTTTGTACTCTGCGCCAACACAGGCCTGCAGAAAGGCCTGGGCCTCTTCTTCTGTCTTGAACTTGTGGGGAAGTTCGGCCTCCAGTGTCCGGCCCTGCACATCAAAGGATGCCGTGACACGGAACGTGGCCTCTGCCTTGAAACGCTCTATCTCGCGCTCGCGCTCCACCACCAGGCGAACCGCCACCGACTGCACGCGGCCTGCCGAAAGGCCTGTCTTGATTTTCTTCCAGAGCACCGGCGACAGCTCGAAGCCCACCAGGCGGTCCAGTATGCGGCGTGCCTGCTGCGCGTTCACCAGGTCCATGTCAATGCCGCGCGGTGTGCTGATGGCGTTGAGGATGGCGTTTTTGGTGATCTCGCGGAAAACAATGCGGCGTGTTTTGGCGTCGTTCAGGTCCAGGGCCTCGGTCAGGTGCCACGAGATCGCTTCTCCCTCGCGGTCGTCGTCCGATGCAAGCCATACCATCTCGGCTTCCTTTGCCAGTTTTCGCAGCTGTGCCACCACCTCTTTCTTGTCGCTGGATACAACGTAAGTCGGCTTAAAGCCGTGCTCCACATCGATGGCGTTGTTACCCTTGGGCAAGTCGCGCACATGGCCGAAGCTAGACTTTACAACAAAGTCTTTCCCTAAGTATCCTTCAATTGTCTTTGCCTTTGCAGGCGACTCTACTATGACTAAGTTTTTTATCATCCTTTATCTTTGACAGGCGAAACAGGCCAAATTTTGCCCAAAGTTCAAATTTTTTTTTCAACAATTACAACCTGATTCGTATAACATAGGTTTAATACCATACAAAAACCACCGGTTCTGTAAGACAGGCTGGTACTACAAACTATACGGCCAGTAAAAGACTTTATGCAAAGAATTGTACTCCTCTGCCGTCATGCCGAGACTTTCGACCCTTATCCACTACAGCCCGACTTCGAGCGTGAACTCACGCCAGCGGGCCAGCAGCAGGCACGAAACACCGGAAAGTGGCTGCGCGAAAAATTTTTAAAATTGGATGCTCTTTTGGCAAGTCCCGCCGTGAGAGCCAACTCCACGGCCCGCGTTATTGCCAGTCGCCTATACTTTGGCGAAGAAAATATTTCCTATAACCCCGACCTCTACAACGCCCGCGAGTCAAAACTGATGAACAGCCTCGGTGAGTTGCCCGACCACGTGAAGCAGGTGCTGCTGGTTGCCCATAACCCCGGCATCACACGGCTGGCACGTGAGTTAACGGAACAGCAGCAACTCGGTTACCTGGAGCCCGCCAGCGTGGTGGCCGTCGCCCTGGAGCTGGAGCACTGGCAGGACATCCATGTGACCACTGGCGTGCTGCTAGCCCACAATTTCGAGTCGGTGCTGTAGCCGCGCCCTCCGCAAGTATTATTTTCAGGTTCTACTTTATTTCCCTAGCTTAGGGGCAGGGCAGGTATTGCACCTGCCGCGATGCAATTTAACATCAACGTATGAAGACGAATGTAGTGGCCGTGATCAACCAAAAAGGCGGCACTGGTAAAACAACTACAACCATAAACCTGGGCAGCGCCTTGAGTAAACTCGGTAAAAAGGTTCTGCTGCTTGACCTGGACCCACAAAGCAACCTGTCCTACTCCCTGGCGGTTACTACCCCTGCAGCCACACTGGCAGATGTTTTTCAGGGAGAGAAAAGTATAAACGACGTGCTGGTGGAGCGCGACGGCCTGTGGGTTGTGCCCGGCTCCAACGAGCTGGTGGATATCGAAATCTCTCTGGTAACGCAGCCGGAGCGGGAGAAATTCCTCAAGTCTATACTGGCAGAGGTGAAAGGCTTTGACTTTATACTGATAGACTGCCCTCCTTCGCTCTCTGTGCTCACCCTGAATGCGCTGACAGCGGCGCAGGAGGTGCTGATCCCCCTGCAGATGGAGGTGCTTACGCTACAGGGCCTGGACCAGATCATGAACACCATAAAAAAGGTGCAGAAAACATTTAACCCGCAACTAAAAGTAAAAGGAGTCGTAGTGGTGATGTTTGATGTGCGTCGGAAGCTAAGCCTGGAGGTGCTGGAGTACCTGCAGGAAAACGTGCGGGAGAAGATTTTCCGCAGCCAGATCCGCATGAACGTAAAGCTGGCCGAGGCCCCGTCTTTCGGCCGGAGCGTACTCGACTACGATGGCTCCTCCAACGGTGCCAAAGACTACAGGGCACTGGCAGAAGAGTACCTGGAATCCTAGAATGCGTCTTTTAAAGCCACTGAAGGCTTAATTTTATACTTGTATCAATTTTGCGTAAATTGCACTTGTTTGAAACCTATTGCAGCAACCTGCGCCGTACGCTTATGGGCATGGCCGGCCTGGCAGAAGGTTTGAAGACACCCTATTCCAACCAAAGAAACTATGGCCTTAGGTAAAAACTTGAAGTTGAGCAAAGACAAGCTCATCAGTGATGTAGAAGCCAAAGAAGAGCAAAAAGGCGCCTCCAGTGCGAAGGCCGATAAAGGCGATTCTACCACAGCCGTGCCTGACGCACCAGTTAAAGCAGATGCCCCGGCTGCCAAGGAACAGGTGGCAGGAGCAGCGGCACCTGCCAAACCAGCCGGTAACCCTCCCGACATAAAAAAGAAAAGACAAGGGAAGCTTCCGAGCAACCCCGACTATATCAGCGACCAGCTGAACAGGGTGCTCTATGCCCTGGACGCCTTTAAAAAAGGCGACGTGTCGGTGCGCCTGACGAAGCAGAACGACGACATCTTTGCCGATATCGCCGAAGCCTATAACTCCATGGTGGAGATGATCGGCGGGGTAGGCGGTGAAGTGTCGCGTATCTCCAAAGTGGCTGGAGTAGAGGGAAACCTGAAAGCCCGTGCCTCTGCCGAAAGCGCCTCCGGTTTCTGGAAGGACATGATCAACAACATCAACGGCCTGGTGGACTCCATTGCGGTGCCGGTACTGGAAGTAGGCAAGGTGTTGAAGAACATTTCGCGCGGTAACCTGGATGAAACATTCCAGATCCCGGTGTCCGGTGACTTCAAAGTAATGGCCGAAACCATTAACCGCACCATCGACAACCTGAACCTGTTTGCCGGTGAGGTAACGCGTGTGGCGCTGGAGGTGGGTACTGAGGGTAAACTCGGTGGCCAGGCATCGGTGCCGAACGTGGCCGGTATTTGGAAGGACCTGACCGACAACGTGAACACCATGGCCAGCAACCTGACCAGCCAGATGCGCGACATCGCCAACGTGGCGACCGCCGTGGCGAAGGGTGACCTGACCCAGAAAGTATCGGTGGATGTGCGCGGAGAGTTTGCCCAGCTGAAGGACAACGTGAACCAGATGGTGGACTCGCTCAACATCTTCGCCGATGAGGTGACGCGCGTGGCCCGCGAGGTGGGTACCGAGGGCAAACTCGGCGGCCAGGCCCGGGTGCCGAACGTAGGCGGGGTTTGGAAGGACCTGACCGACAACGTGAACACCATGGCCAGCAACCTGACCAGCCAGGTGCGCGACATCGCCAACGTGGCGACCGCCGTGGCGAAGGGCGACCTGACCCAGAAGGTAACGGTAAACGTGAAAGGCGAAATAGCCGACCTGAAAGACATCATCAACCAGATGGTGGTTTCCCTGAACATCTTCGCCGGTGAGGTAACGCGTGTGGCACGCGAAGTGGGTACCGAGGGTAAACTGGGCGCGCAGGCCAACGTGCCGCGCGTGGAGGGTACCTGGAAAGAGCTGACCGACAATGTGAACACCATGGCCAGCAACCTGACCAGCCAGATGCGCGACATCGCCAACGTGGCGACCGCTGTGGCGAAGGGCGACCTGAGCCAGAAGATCACGGTGGATGTGAAAGGGGAGATTGCCGAACTGAAGGATATCTTAAATGAAATGGTGGACCGACTGAATGTGTTCGGCGCGGAAGTAACGCGTGTGGCACGGGAGGTAGGCACCGAAGGTATACTAGGCGGGCAGGCCAACGTGCCGAACGTGGCCGGTATCTGGAAAGAGTTGACGGACAATGTAAACTACATGGCCAGCAACCTGACCAGCCAGGTGCGCGACATCGCCAACGTGGCAACCGCCGTGGCGAAGGGCGACCTGAGCCAGAAAGTAACGGTAAACGTGAAAGGGGAGATTGCTGAGCTGAAGGTGAACATCAACCAGATGGTGGACTCGCTCAACATCTTCGCCGATGAGGTAACGCGCGTGGCCCGCGAGGTGGGTACCGAGGGTAAACTGGGCGGCCAGGCAACGGTGCCGAACGTAGGCGGGGTTTGGAAAGAGCTGACAGACAACGTGAACACCATGGCCAGCAACCTGACCAGCCAGGTGCGCGACATTGCCAACGTGGCAACCGCCGTGGCCAAAGGAGATTTGGCCCAGAAGGTGTCCGTGGATGTGAAAGGCGAACTAGGGGAGCTGAAGGAGAACATCAACCAGTTGGTAGACTACCTGAACATCTTCGCCGGCGAGGTAACGCGTGTGGCGCTGGAAGTAGGTACGGAAGGACGCCTGGGCGGCCAGGCCAACGTGCCGAACGTAGCCGGTGTATGGAAGGACCTGACCGACAACGTGAACACCATGGCCTCTAACCTGACAACCCAGGTGCGGGGTATCGCCAAGGTAGCGACGGGTGTAGCGAAAGGAGACCTGACGCAGAAGATCACGGTAGAGGCCCGTGGCGAAATTGCAGAGCTGAAAGAGAACATCAACTTCATGGTGGACTCGCTTAATATATTTGGTGATGAGGTAACGCGCGTGGCACGCGAAGTGGGTACCGAGGGTAAACTGGGCGGCCAGGCCAACGTGCCAAACGTTGGCGGCACCTGGAAGGACCTGACCGACAACGTAAACTCCATGGCCTCTAACCTGACCAGCCAAGTACGCGACATCGCCAAAGTAGCGACTGCCGTGGCAAAAGGCGACCTGACCCAGAAAGTGTCGGTAGAGGCACGCGGAGAGATCTTGGACCTGAAGGAGAACCTAAACCAGATGGTGGACTCACTGAACGTATTTGCCGATGAGGTAACGCGTGTGGCCCGTGAGGTGGGTACCGAAGGTAAACTGGGCGGCCAGGCCAACGTGCCGAAGGTGCGCGGTACCTGGAAGGAGCTCACCGACAACGTGAACACCATGGCCAGCAACCTGACACTGCAGGTGCGCGACATCGCCAAAGTATCGACAGCCGTTGCCAAAGGCGACCTGACTCAGAAAGTATCCGTGGATGTGAAGGGCGAACTAGGAGAGCTGAAAGAGAACATTAACCGCATGGTGGACTCGCTCAACATCTTCGCCGGTGAGGTAACGCGTGTGGCGCTGGAAGTAGGTACCGAGGGTAAACTCGGCGGCCAGGCCAACGTGCCGAACGTAGCCGGTGTTTGGAAAGACCTGACGGACAACGTAAATACCATGGCCTCTAACCTGACAACCCAGGTGCGCGGCATTGTGAAAGTAGTAACCGCTGTATCCAAAGGTGACCTGACCCAGAAACTGACGCTGGAAGCCAAAGGCGAAGTGGCTGAACTGGCTGATACCATCAATAACATGGTGGTGGACCTGAACCGGCTAGCCGGTGAGGTAAGCCGTGTGGCCAGGGTAGCCGGTGTGGAAGGAAAACTGACGGAGCGTGCGGCGCTGCAAGGCGTTGGCGGAAGCTGGAAAGAACTGGTGGACACCCTCAACGACCTGCTGGAGTCCATCGTGACGCCGGTGCTGGATGTATCCAGAGTGGTGCGTGCTATTTCGGAGGGTGACCTGACGCAGAAAGTGGAAGCACAGACTGCCGGAGACATTCTGGACATGGCCAATGCACTGAACCTTGCCGTGGACAACCTGAATGCGCTGCTCGGCGAAATAAACGACTCCTCTCTTGTAGTGGGAACCTCTTCAGAAGAGATGGCTTCCAAAGGGTTGGAAATGAACAAAATAACGCTGGATGTGGCCCTGGCCATGCAGCAAATGGCGGAGGGCGCGCAGAACCAGGCCCTCAAGACAGACCAAGCCTTTAAACTGATCGAGGAGATCATGAAGGCGACCAAAGAAACCGCTAACCGGGCAGAGGTAGTAAACAAATCAGCCAAGGTAGGTGAGGAAACCTCGCAGCATGGTCTGAAAACAGTGGCCGAGGTGGTGAAAAACATGGAGGAGATCTCCAGCTCTGCCGCCCAGACAGCCCGCACAATTGAAGTACTGAGCACACGCTCGCAGGAAATATCCAAGTCGCTTGGCGTGATTACCGACATTGCCGCACAGACCAACTTGCTGGCCCTGAACGCGGCCATTGAGGCGGCCCGTGCCGGTGAGGCTGGCCGTGGTTTCGCGGTGGTAGCCGAGGAAATCAGGAAGCTGGCAGAAGGCTCTCGCAAATCCGCCAGTGAGATTTCGACGCTGGTGGACGACGTGAAGAAAGACACCGCCTCTGCTGCAACAGCTATCTCCACCATGGAGGGCCGTGTAATGAAAGGAAAGAACGCCACCTTCGAGGCGTCCGGAGCCTTTAAGAACATTGCCTCTTCGAGCGGTGAAACGCTGCGTACCGCGCAGGACATCCTGACGGCAACAGAGATACAGAAATCCTCCATCGGGGATGTAGTGAAGTATGTGGAGGAAGTGGTGGCCATCGCCGAGCAAACGGCCTCCGGAACGCAGCAGGTGGCAAGCACCGCCAAGCAGCTTTCCGGTTCGATGCAGGAGCTGACGTCATCCTCTCAAAACCTGAACGACATTGCCGCTGACCTGCAGGTGAGTATCTCCGCCTTCAAACTTATTGACGGCAACCTGGTATTCATCAACAGAAAAAACCTGATGACCTCTGTTCCGGCCAACAGCCGGTATGAAAGAAGCCAGACAGGCAACACCAGGCAGGCAACCCGCTCATCGCTGGCTAAAAACGGTTCTGCGAAAAAAGACGGTAGCAAGGCGTAGTTATGGGAAAAGAAGCGAAGAGCAAACCAGAGGCAGCCGCCCCTGAAGAGAAAGCCCAGGTGGCAGCGCCGGAAGTGAAGCCGGATGCCAGCGAAGCCTCTACTGCCAAGGCGGCCAAAGAGCAGGTGTCGGCTGAGATGGTGCACCTGATCGTGTTTAAGCTGGGTACGGAGGAGTATGCGATCAAAATCGACCAGGTAAAGGAAGTAACCATTACGCCGAGTGTTACCCGCATGCCGCGCACGCCGGAATTTGTAAAGGGAGTAGCCAACATCCGTGGCGATATTATTGCCATCATGGATATGGAGCGGCGTTTCCAGATCAGGCCGGCGGAGTTGCCGGCTGGGCTGGCCCCGAACGTCTCCTACACACTGGTGATCGAGGCAAAAGAATACAGCATAGGGGTAGAGGTGAAGGAAATGCCGCAGTCTCTGAACCTGCCTGTAGCCAAAATCGACAGGGCCCCTTCCTTTTTGCAGGATGTGAGCGTGAGCGAGAACTTTATTGAGGGCATTGCCAAAACCGATAACCGGCTCATCATCGTGCTGGACATGCACAAGGTCCTGACGCAGGATGAGATAAACCAGCTGTCGAACACATAAACCTAGAAACTGTACTTTAAAAGTATGAAAAGAATACTAATCGTAGATGATTCCTTCTACATGCGCACCATGTTGAAAAACATGCTCACCGATGCCGGTTACGAAATCGTGGGTGAGGCACCAAACGGGCAGACGGCACTGGAGCTAGCCAAGGAAACCAAGCCCGACCTGATTACCCTGGACGTGATTCTGCCCGACAACACTGGTCTTGATGTGCTAAAGGGCATCCGCAAGGATAACCCGGAGCAGAAAGTGGTGATCGTAAGCGCGGTGGGCCAGGAAGTGATTGTAAACGAGGCGATGGAAAACGGTGCCAAGTCATACATCGTGAAGCCGTTCTCTGAGGAGAAGGTGCTGGAGGTGGTGAGCAAGGTGCTGGCCGAGTAGCCGGTTCTATTTCCCGAAGGATAAGAAAGCAGAAGCAAAGCAGTGCAGGAGAAGAGTAGGGAATTACGGGTACTGATAGCAGATAAATCCAGCTATGTACGGCTGGTGCTGCAGGATATCGTTGACTCGGAGCAGGATATGCAAGCCACGGGAGTGGCAGCGGATGCAGACGAGCTGCTGGGCCTGCTGGGGGCGGATGAAGCCGATCTGGTGATCCTGGACTGTGACTTGCCCGGGAACGAAAACCTGCTGGTGCTGAAGCGCATCTTCAGCGAGGTGCCCAAGCCGGTACTGCTGCTGATAACGCAGGAGCAGCTGACGCTGGATCTGCTGAAGCAGGCGGTGGAGCTGGGGGTGTACGGCATCGTGCTGAAACCCGGCCGGGGGCGTTATGCCAACTACAGAAGTATAGCCGCTGAGTTTTTGCGCAAAGTACGCGCGGTAAGCGAAACAGAGCTGTACAACGTGCAGCGCCGGCTGGAGTACCTGCAGCAGGAGATGGTGCTGCTGGCCGAGCGGCCAGTGAAGCGCAAAAGCAGCCCTGTAGACACTATCATCGTGATCGGAGCCTCAACAGGCGGCACCCAGGCGGTGGAAAGCATCGTCAGCCGGTTATCGCCGGAGCTGCAGGCTGCGGTGCTGGTTGTGCTGCACCTGCCGGAGAAGTTTACCCGGTCCTATGCCAAACGGCTGCAGCGCCTCACCCCACTAAAAGTGGTGGAGGGCCGTGCGGGGTCGTTGCTCAGGACAGGGAAAGTGATTGTAGCACCCGGTGGTAAAAACATGGTGGTGGAGCCTTTTATGGGTGACCCCGCCAACCTAAAAGTGGGCTTTACAGACGAACCGACGCCGCTTTTTGATCAGCCTTCCCTTGATTTGCTGCTCCGCTCCGTGGCGCAATGCGCAGTGCGGAACATGGTAGGTGTGGTGCTGACAGGCATGGGCAAGGACGGCACGCTGGGAGCATCATACATGCGGGAGCAGGGTGGTTTTATGGTGGCGCAGGACGAGGCGACATCAGTCATTTTTGGCATGGCCAGATCTGCCATCCAAAGCGGATACATAAATAAAGTGCTGCCCTTGCAGGAGATACCGCAGTTCCTGAACAGGTATGTGGCAGGGCAGCAGCAGGTCAGTGCAACTGACAGTGACTATGAAATCGAGAGAACAGGAGTATAAAGAAATATTCATCGCCGAGGCCCTGGAGTACTTTGATGCACTCAACAGGCATATCAGCACGTTGGAGAAGGAGCCGGAAGACGAGCAGACGCTGGCCGAGATCTTTCGCTTGCTGCATAACCTGAAGGCAAACTCTAAGGCGATCGGTTACCTGCAGATCTCGGATGTGTCGCACAAGCTGGAGACCGCCTTCAGCCTGATCCGCAACAAGGAGCTAGCTTTTAGCGAGGAGGTCGTAACGGTGCTGTTCGACGGCATCGACATGCTGGGGGAGCTCATCCACAACGTGGACAACCCGAACTATGGGGAGCCTGACCCGGTGTTGCTGCGCAACCTCGACATCATTGTAGAGAACCTCTCCGACAGCACAATTGAGCTGGCCAAGGTACAGAAGTACAACACGTCCAAAAACCTGTCGCTCTCGGAGCTGATCTACATCCAGATTAAAAAGCTGGACCACATGATGAACCTGGTGGGGGAGCTGATGATCGACCGCGACCGCATCCTCTCCATCAGCCGCGACCTGAACAACGACGAGCTGAAGAGCGTGAGTTCGCACCTGTACCGTATTACAGAGGACCTGCAGTACAGTGTGATGGATGCCCGCCTGGTAAACATCGGCTCGCTGTTCAATAAATTTCCGCGTATTGTGCGCGACATTGCCACCGCCGAGAAAAAGGATGTGGACCTGAAACTGACGGGGCAGGACATTCAGATTGACCGGAACATCCTCCAGATCATCACTGATTCGCTGCTGCACCTGGTGCGGAACGCGATCACCCATGGCCTGGAGACGCCGGAAGACCGGAAAAAGAAGGGCAAGGAGCCGGTGGGCAACCTGACGCTCAGCGCCCAAAGCGACCGCGATAACGTGGTGATCAGGCTGCAGGACGACGGCAAGGGCATCGACCTGCGGAAGGTGAAGAAAACCGCCGTGGAGCGGCAGCTGGTATCGGCAGACGTCGCCAAGGGGCTGGCAGATAATGAGCTGCTCTCATTCCTGTTTGAGCCGGGCTTCTCCACCGCAAAAGAGGTTACCGAGTACTCGGGCCGTGGTGTGGGGCTGGACGTGGTGAAGAACGCGATTGACTCCATAGGCGGGCGAATCTCCGTAGACTCAGAGAAAGGCGCCGGGACCACCTTCATACTGCAGCTGCCGACGTCTATTGCCGTAAAAGGGGCCCTGCTGTTTGAGGTGGATGAGAACTACTACGCCATTCCGCTCATACACACCGACCAGGTGGTGGCCCTGGACAAGGATGAGCTGCATGAGGTGGGGGATGTGCTCATCGCCAACCTGAAGGGGGAGACCGTAACGGTAGTGTACCTGAACGAGCTCCTGAATGCCCCGGAGGCAAGTATGAAACTCGGAGACAAGACCCGGCTGAACGGACAGGTGCAGAATATCATCATCGTGTCGTACAACAACAGGAAGCTGGGGTTAATTGTAGATAAGCTGTACCGGCAGCAGGACATTGTGGTAAAGCCACTGAGCAAACCGCTGGAGCAGATTGATATTTATGGGGGCGTTACGCTGCTGGGCACGGGCAAAGTGTGCCTGGTGCTGGATGTACCGGCAGTAACACGCTACTTTATGAGCAAAAGGCAGGCATGAGGCGATGGGAAGCAACACAAACGCAACAACAATGATGATGGAACCTCAGATAACGGAGTTAGAGAGAGATATTATCAAGGAGATACTCAACATCGGTCTGGCAAGAGCGGCGGATTCTTTCGCGGCCATTGCCCAGGATAAGGTACTGCTGAAAGTGCCCGACATCCAGCTGATCGAGGTGAAGGAGCTTCTGAAGCTGGTGGCAAAGTATGAGGATACCCACGCCATCATTCAGTCCGATGTGAAAGGAGACTTTAACGGCGCCACGCTCATGCTCTTCTCCGACGAGCATATTGTGCGCCTCTCCGAAGTGTGCCTGGGCATGCTGGACGTGCAGCCGGGGGAGCTGTCGGTGATGCAGGAGTCGCTGCTGCTGGAGATCAGCAACATCATTACGGGCGCCATGGTGACACAGCTGGCCAACATCCTCAAGGCCAATATTTACGGCTCCCCGCCAAAGGCTCCCAAAAACCACATAGCCGACTCGCTGAAGGATATCCTGGTGCAGCACCCGCTGTTTCAGCCGCTTGTGTTTACCGTAATCACCCGCTTTACGCACAACTCTAAAAGCGTGGAGCTGCCGCTGCTGCTCTTCTTTGATAGCAAGACGTTCCTGAAGATACTGGATATTATCCGCACCTTTGACCTGGGCAAAAACAACCTGATGGAAACCGACTGAGCCAAAACACAGTAATGTAGCGTATTTGAGCAACGGGGTGGCGAGCTGCAGGTGCAGCCACCGCCTGCACGCAATACATACTAGCGCATTACGAACCACATGTCTGAACCCAAGCAGAAACTCAGCAAGTACGAACTTACCGGCTACATTTTAATTGTGATGGGGGCCGTGGTACTTGTTTGGGGAACGATCAAATTTGACTTAGTGAAAGAGCTCTACCTGGACCCCGCTGACCGCGAAGGCGTTTTTGGGCAGTACGGAGAGTTTATCGGCGGCATTGTCGGGTCGCTGTGGGCGCTGGCGGGGGTGTTTCTCTTCTTCGCCACCCTTACCTATCAGAAGCGCGAGTTTGAGCTGCAGCGCTTTGAGCTGCACAAAACCCAGAAGATCTTCCAGCAGCAGAACTTCTCCACGCTCTACATCAGCTTCATTCAGAAGCACAATGACATCATCGACGCCCTTACCGCCTACGACATCAACGAGAGCGCCTGGCGCGGGTCCAACTTCTTTGTGTTCTTTCAGGAGAAGGTGCTTACCTCCTTTGTGCAGAAAGTACGGAGCCTGGAGCCGCACGAGAAAACCGCGGCCGAGCTGCACCACATCTTCCAGGACTACTTTACCTACCACTTCACCTTCTACCAAAACTCGCTCAACCCTTACCTCAAAAACCTGAGCGTGCTCTTCAAGCTTATCCAGAAGTACAGGACGGAGGCCCAGGACCAGGGCGAATACTACAGTTTTATCACCAAGGCTAACTTTACCCAGGCAGAGCTGTTCCTGATTTACCATGTGGCGCAGTTCAGCCTGCTGCAGGAGTTCAGCGCCATCGACAACGCCTTCGACGTGTTTGAGGACATGGTGGAAGAGTACAAGGTAGAGCACATTGTGCGGCAGGAACTGGTGCGCCAGTAGGAGAGAGGGCACAGGGGGCGATTTCGCAACAATAGGTATAAATTATTAACGCGTTGGCTCCCAATGGAGTATACAGGTGTGCTGCAGTTATACTTTTGATAATAGCGGCAGATTTCGTTTTTTTGTTCTCTTATTGATTTTTAACCTTCTATACCCATTGATGAACGCTTTAGGTAGACACATTCTTGTTGAATTTTACGATTGCTCCCCTGAGCTGATGAATGATGTTGTTCACATAGAGAACAGCATGGTAGCCGCCGCCGAAACCGCCGGTGCCACCGTCATCAACAGCACCTTCCACCACTTCTCGCCTTACGGTGTTTCCGGTGTGGTGGTAATCCAGGAGAGCCATTTGGCGATCCACACCTGGCCAGAGTACGGTTACGCTGCCGTGGACCTTTTTACCTGCGGCGATTCCGTAGATCCATGGGTCTCTTACACTTATCTGAAAGACGCCTTCCAGTCCGGCCACGGTTCTTCCATGGAGCTGCGCCGCGGCCAGCTCAGCCTGCTGAAGCGCAACGACTTTAACCTGGATGCCCTGCGCGATGTGGCGCCTAAGTCTATAGAGGCAGACGGCACTATCACGCGTGATGTGTGGTTTACGGAGCGCGACGAGAACATCGCGCTGTCGCTGAAGCACTCCGGCAACCAGCTTTACAAGAAAGACTCGCCGTACCAGCGCGTGGAGGTGTTCGAAACACTGGCCTACGGCAACATGCTGACGCTGGACGGCATGGTGATGTGCACGCAGAAAGATGAGTATGTGTACCACGAGATGATCACTCACGTGCCGATGTTCAGCCACACCAAGGCCAAGCGCGCGCTGGTGATCGGCGGCGGCGACGGTGGTACCGTGCGCGAGCTGCTGCGCCATGAGCAACTGGAGGAGGTAACGCTGGTGGAGATTGACGAACTGGTGATTGAGGCTTGCAAGCTGCACCTGCCGGAAACGGCCGTGGCGTTTGGCAACCCGCGCCTGAACCTCCTGGTAGAGGACGGCATCAAGTACATCAACGACTGTGAAGACGGGCGCTATGACCTGATCATTGTTGACTCTGCTGACCCTGTTGGCCCAGGCGAAGGCCTGTTCACCGCTGAGTTCTACAGCCAGGTGTACCGTTGCCTTACCCCGGACGGCGTGATGATTACGCAGTCGGAGTCGCCGCGCTTTAACAGTGGCGTGTTTGTGGAGATTTACGAAACCTACAAGCAGATCTTTGGCCAGGATAAGGTGCATTGCTACCTGGCAGCTATCCCGACGTACCCAACTGGCACCTGGAGCTTCTCGTACTCCTCAAAAGGCAACTCGCAGCCACTGCAGTTCGACCGTGAGGCAGCGGCGAAGTTCTCTAAAGAGCAGGGCCTGAAGTACTATAACGAGGATGTGCACACTGCCGCATTTGCCCTGCCAAACTTCGTGAAGGAGCTTTTGAGCAACGGCTCGCAGCAAGCAATCAACGCATAATCAGCAGAACCAACTGATGAATAGCAAAGAACAGAAAATACAGAACTTCGACCCGAACGGTGTAGGCGATATTAGCGGAGGCCTGTTCGGCCTTCCCTTTACCGTAGAGGAGTCGGAGGTGGTGATCATCCCGATGCCCTGGGAGGTTACGGTGTCTTACAGCGCCGGAACCGCACAGGGGCCGCAGGCAATCAAAGACGCCTCTCCGCAGCTCGACCTGTTTGAGCCGGGGATCAAAGACGCCTGGAAACTAGGCGTCGCTATGGAGGACATCTCTGAGGAGTGGGCCGCCACCAGCGAGGCGCTGCGCCAAAAAGCCGAGGCGTACATTAACTGGCTGGAGGCCGGCAGTCCCGAGATTGGAAGGGCTGAGTTCGAGAACCTGCCAGCCGAGGTAACTGCGAAGGGCGAGGAGCTGCTGCAGTGGCTGAAGCAAAAGGCGCTGGCGCACCTGGAGCAAGGGAAGCTGGTAGGAGTGCTGGGCGGTGACCACAGCACACCGCTGGGCCTGATGCATGCACTGGCCGAGAAGCACGAAGAGTACGGCATTTTGCAGGTCGATGCCCACGCTGACCTGCGCGACGCCTACGAAGGTTTTGAATACTCCCATGCTTCCATCATGTTCAACGCCCTAAAGCTGCCACAGGTGAAGAAGCTAGTGCAGGTAGGCATTCGCGATTTGTGCCAGGCAGAAGCAGAGCTCGCGGAGCAGTCGAACGGCCGTGTGACCATCTTCTACGATGCCACCTTGAAGGAAAACATGTATGCCGGGGACAGCTGGAAGAAGGAGTGCAAGAAAATCATTGCACAGCTCCCGCAAAAGGTATACATCAGCTTTGACATAGACGGACTGGACCCGAAACTGTGCCCTGCCACTGGCACGCCGGTACCGGGCGGCCTGGAGTTTGAGCAGGCGGTGTATCTGATGAAGCAGCTGGTGAAGTCTGGCCGCGAGATCATTGGCTTCGATTTGTGCGAGGTAGCTCCCGGCGACAGCGAGTGGAACGGCAACGTTGGCGCCCGCATGCTGATGAAGCTGTGCAACTGGATGGCTGTATCGCAAAAGCGCCTGGAGGCGCAGCTGTAAGCCGCAGCCGAGCCCGGTTTTTTGCAATAAAAGAGAAAAAGCCTCACAAGCCTTGTGCCTGTGAGGCTTTTTGTGTCAGTGCTACATCCAAAGTCTACCTTTTATCGGGTGGCGGCCGTATGCATACAAAACAAAGTATAAAAACTATATACGTTCAAAGAGATACACATGGGATTTATTATTAGACTTTTGATTGTTGGAGCCGCTGCGCTGCTTTCTTCCTACATTCTGCCAGGGGTGCATATTTCTGGCTTTGTCGCCGCTGTGATACTAGCCTTGGTGCTGGCGTTGCTTAACGCCGTTGTGAAGCCTGTTTTGGTTATCCTCACCATACCGGTGACGATCCTAACCCTGGGCTTGTTCCTGCTGGTCATCAATGCGCTGATCATACTTTTGGCGAGCGCCATTGTGCCCGGCTTTCTTGTTGATGGCTTTCTGTGGGCGCTTCTGTTCAGTTTGGTGCTGTCCATCATCACAGCCATTATAGACGCGATCGTGTAGCCGTTTAGGGCGAGTGAGAAATAAAAGAGAGGGCCAGCAGTTTTTACTGCTGGCCCTCTCTTTTATACTTATATCCGGTAGGTTATTTCTTCTGCATCCACTCTTCGCAGGCATCCGCGCACTCTTTGCAGGCGTCAGCGCACTTCTGGCAGTGGTCCATGTCATACTTGCGGCACTCTGCCTCGCATTTGCGGCAGATTTCAATGCACTCTTTCATCACATGCTTGGCGTGAGCCGAGTTGCGGGCTACAAAGCGGGCAGTCACCACGCATATGTCCGCACAGTCACGGTCAATCATAATGCAGTCTGCCATTTTCTTTACATCGTCTTCCTGCAGGCAAAGTGTGGCGCAGGTTTCGCAGGCGGTCATGCATTTGATCAGTACGTGTTCCAGGTTGTTTGTTATTTCAGATTTCATAGTTTTAAATTTTATTCTCTTAATGATGCCTTTAGGTACGGCTGCAGGCAGGCATAGTTACCGGAAGGGGCAAAGGCAGCGGAACTAACTCGTATTTGAACGGCATTATGGGTATCTTTGTGGAACAGAAAGTGAAGCAGATACGCAGGTTCGCCTGCAGTTAGAAACAGTAAGTATGGCAACGATACGGGAGGCGAGAGAAGCCCTGAAATTATACTTTGGTTATGAGCAGTTCCGCCCCATGCAGGAGCAGATCATAGAGGGGGTGCTGCAGGGGCAGGATGTGGTGGTACTGATGCCGACAGGCGGGGGCAAGTCCGTGTGCTACCAGGTGCCGGCGGTCGTGCAGCCGGGTATGTGCGTGGTGGTGTCGCCGCTAATTGCCCTGATGAAAGACCAGGTGGAGGCGCTGCTGGCGAACGGTATCCCGGCGGCCTACATCAACAGCTCCCAGAGCGCCGAGCAGCAGTACCAAATCGAGAACCAGTGCCTGGACGGAAAGCTGAAGCTGCTGTACGTGTCACCGGAGAAGCTGCTCTCGTCGGGTTTCATGGCCTTCCTGCGCCGTATCAATATTTCGCTTTTTGCCGTGGATGAGGCCCACTGTATCTCCTCCTGGGGCCACGACTTCAGGCCGGAGTACACGCAGCTGAAGGCGCTGAAGCAGCAGTTCCCCACCACGCCCGTTATTGCCTTAACAGCCACTGCCGATAAACTGACGCAGAAAGACATTCAGGAGCAGCTCTATTTGCGCAACCCGCAGGTGTTTGTCGCCTCCTTCGACAGGCCCAACATCAACCTGATGGTAAAGCCCGGCAAGGACAGGTTTAACAAGATCACGGACTTCCTGATGCGCCGGCAGAAGCAGCCGGGCATCATCTACTGCCTTAGCCGCAAAGCCACCGAGTCGCTGGCCGATAAGCTGAAGCGCAACGGCTTTAACGCCTCCTACTACCACGCGGGCATGTCGCCTAACCAACGGGCAAAGGCACAGGAGGACTTCCTGAACGACGACACGCAGATCGTTTGCGCCACTATTGCCTTCGGCATGGGAATCGACAAGTCTAACGTGCGCTGGGTGATCCACTACAACCTGCCCAAGAATGTGGAAGGGTATTACCAGGAGATAGGGCGAGCCGGCCGCGACGGAGCCCAGTCGGATGCGCTGCTCTTTTACAGCTATGCAGACGTGATGAACCTGCGCAATATGCTGCAGGATAACCAGAACGAGGCCCAAACGGAGCTGCAACTGGTGAAGCTGGAGCGCATGCAGCAGTTTGCGGAGGCCGCCGCCTGCCGCCGCCGAATCCTGCTGCAGTACTTCGGCGAGACGATGCAAAAGAACTGCGGCAACTGCGACATCTGCCGCAACCCGCCCACGCGCTTTGATGGCACCGTGATCGCCCAAAAAGCGCTTTCAGCCATAGCACGCACGCAGGAGCGCGCCAACATGAGCTTGCTGGTGGATGTGCTGCGGGGCGCCCGGAATGCCCAGGTGCTGCAGGCAGGCTTCGACAAAGTGAAGACCTACGGTGCCGGGCGCGACGTGAGCCCGCTGGACTGGAACCGCTACCTGCACCAAATGCTAAACGAGGGGCTTATTGAGATGGCCTATGACCAGGGCTATACTTTAAAGCTGACGGAGCAAAGTAAGGAGGTGCTCTTCTCAGACCGTAAAGTGCAGCTGGTGAAGTTCGAGGAGGTGAAGCAGGAAGAGGCCGCCGTAAAGGCAAGGCCGAAGCGCGAGCTGATAAAAGACGCGCTTTTCGAGAAGCTGCGCGCGCTGCGCAAGAGCCTGGCAGACGAGTACGGCGTGCCGCCTTACGTGATCTTTACTGACACCACCCTGCAGGAGATGGCGGCGGAGCGACCTACGAACAAAATTGCCATGCTGGCCATATCGGGTGTTGGCGCGCAGAAGTTTGAGCGCTACGGCGATGCCTTTATCACCGAGATCATCGATTTTATAAACGAGGAGCAGAACAAGGGGACTAAGATGAAAGGTGCCACCCACCTGGCCACTTTTGAGCTGCTGAAGAAAGGCCTAAGTATAGAGGACGTGGCGCAGCTGCGCAACCTGAACCCGGTGACGATATTCTCTCACCTGGCCACCCTTTACGAGCAAGGCTACGCGGTGGATGTACAACGCTATGTGAGCAAAGCAGAGTATAAGGTCATTTCAAAAGCCATCGCAAAGCTAGGGGCCGATGCCAAGCTGAAGGATTTGTTCGAGGCGCTGGAGGAGCAGTATGAGTACTACAAGATCCGCCTCTCCGTTTCCATTTTTAAGAAGGAGAACACCTGGTAAAGAACTCCGTCATCATAAAAAGAAAAGGGCTGCCCAAACCGAGCAGCCCTTTTCTTTTTATGATGACGGAACCCCTGTTACTTCAGAGATGCAATCGGGTCTGGCGTGGTATCTTTATCGCCTGTGATGACACCTGCAGACAGCACCTCGCCGCGAAGAAGCAGGATACCGGCCACGTGTGGCGCTGCAAAAGATGTTCCGGACGGGCCTGTGGTCAAACCGCCGCCTTTGTTGGTAGTCGTTACGTTTACACCAGGTGCAGAAAAGTCAACCCCTAAACCGAAGTTAGAGTAGTCCCACAGCCTGTTGTAGTTGTCCATGGCAGAGACGGTGAACACTCCCTGCACATTCACGCGGGCAGGAGAGGAGCCTGAGCAATCTACGGCACTGTTACCGGCAGCCACCGAGAAAAGAATGCCTTTTGCTGCTGCTGTTGTAACGGCGTTGTCGAGGGTAGAAGAAATGCCGCTACCAAGGCTCATGTTTACCACATCACCTGGCTTTGCATTGTTGATGACGTGGTTTACCGCAGAGATAGCTCTGGATACCGTACCGCCACCGGCGTCGTCAAATACGCGCAGTGCCACCACCGTAGCGTTAGAGGCCACGCCTAACATGCCTGTGCCGTTGTTCTTCGCTGCAATAATGCCCGCTACCTTTGTGCCGTGGCCAAAGCCGTCCTCAACAGAAGGGTTGCCATAGATAAGGGAGAAGCTTCTTTCTAGGTCCACGTTCAGGTCTGGGTGGTCTGTGTCAACACCTGAATCGATGATCCACACGGTTTTGCCAGTGCCGTCGCCGTAGCCTACGCGCTCAACGTTCCAAGGCACAATTTCGCCGGCAAGCGGCGTTACAGAGGTATAAGCTGGAGCCGGTTCTGTTGGTGTTGGCTCCGTAGGAGTTGGTTCTGTTGGAGTCGGCTCTGTCGGCGTTGGTTCCGTAGGTGTAGGCTCCGTAGGCTCTGGCTGTGGTAGCGTGCCTTTTTTGCCGCCGCCTTTTGTAGTCGTCTCTGAAGGGGAGGTTTTGCCACTGCCTTTACCGTTGTTGCCGAGGCTGATGATTCGGTCCTGCTCAATGTAGGCCACCTCTGGGTTTTGGCGAAGCGAGGCAAGCTGCTCCTGGCTCAGGCGAGCTGCAAAGCCGTTTACCACTCCTTCAAAAAGCTGCTCAACGTCTTGTTGTTTTACCCCTGATGTTCTGATTGCATTGTCGCGCATTCTGGCCGCAGCTACCTTGCTTGTGGTGAAGTTTTGGCTGGTGCTGTTAGAGCTGATGCTGGTGTTGCCATTCTTAAGAACAACGATGTACTGGCCTTCTATGGCCTGTCCGTTTAGCGGCGACAGAACAGCCTGCGGCTCGTTAAACTGGTTCTCCATCAGTTCCTCTTTCTGACAGCCCGTCAGGGTGATCGCTGTAGCCAGTGCCATCATAGACACTGCTTGCTTAAATGCGCGTGAAGTCGCCATAGCTGAAATTAATTTTAGGGGGTTTAAAGTTTTTAGTGTATCGCGTAACTTTTTCTTAAAGAATACGTAACCGGGTGCTTATTCAAAAGGTTCACACGCACCTGCTTATTTTCAAAAATTTTGGCGCTTCGACTGTGAAATGTACAAACCACAGGCTTTGTAAGCTGTAGGGCATACTTTTCCCCTGTAATCCGGAGGAAAAACGTCTGTAATTGCACAAAATGCCAGATAGTGAAATTAAAGGAGAGTGTAGCTGTTTTGCATATATTCGTATTCGTTAAAGTAGTATGGCGTAAAAGTGTGCTTATGTGAGCATAAATGCAAGAAAAGGTTCGGTGTTGTGCAAGTATAATGTTGTACTTAATAAAGAATATTGAATTTTATTGGAAGGGTTAAATTTTACTACCGTCTAAGTGATATAGGAATATACTGTGGTTTTAAAATATTGCTAATAATATTAGTATAAAAGCTAAAGTTTAATTAGTTTTACAGGCGTGCAGCTATACTGTGGCTGCAGCATCAGAAAACCTAAAGAAGCAGATATGCAGTTGGTAACATCTAACATCAGGCATTTGCGCAAGCATGCCGGTTTTACGCAGGCACAGTTGGCCGAGAAGCTGGAAATAAAGCGCTCTTTGGTGGGCGCTTATGAGGAGGGGAGAGCAGAGCCTAAGCTGAGCACCTTAGTTAATGTTGCGAAGCTGTTTAGTGTTTCCCTGGATGACCTGGTGACCCGGGATCTGCAGCGCGAGGGTGCCGCAGGCGGGGCTGACAGGTCGAGTGGTGGCAACCTGCGCGTGCTAGCCATTACGGTAGACCAGGACGAAAAGGAAAATATCGAGCTGGTGCCTTACAAGGCGAGTGCCGGTTACCTCAACGGCTACGCTGACGCGGAGTTTATAGAAGAGCTTCCGCGCTTCAAGCTGCCCATGCTGGGAACCACCGGCACCTTCCGGGCCTTCGAGATAAGCGGCGACTCCATGCTGCCGATCGCCTCGGGCACCGTTATTGTCGGGCGCTTTGTTGAGGACTGGAGCCAGATTAAAGACGGCACTCCCTGTATTGTGGTAAGCCAGAAAGAAGGGGTGGTGTTCAAGCGCATCTTCAACAAGGTGAAAGACGCTTCCATGTTGCGCCTGCACTCCGATAACCCGGTGTACTCACCGTACGAGGTGCATGTGGAGGACGTGCTCGAGATCTGGGAGGCAAAGTCGTACATCAGCTCTACTTTCCCGATAGCGGACCTGTCGCTCGACAAGCTGTCCAGCATTGTGCTGGACCTGCAGAAAGAGGTGCAGAAGCTAAAGAAGGTAGACTAGAGAAAGGAAACTCCTGTAAAGCCTGGCGCTGTATAAACCTACGGCGCCAGGCTTTTTTGTGCCTGTACTTGCCGTTGAGGCGCTTTGGTTAACAAGAAATTGCCATATCCGTAAAGCCATAGCAGAATGTGGCACTGCCTGTGCCCTTTATTTGTACCATGCACTACAGCAAAAAGAAACTATGATAAAACTGATATCTGCCTCCGAACGCCACGAAGCCCAGGTAGGAGACTGGTTGCAATCGCACTACCTTTTCTCCTTCGCCGATTACTACGACCCTGCCAACGTGCAGTTCGGGCCTTTGCGCGTGTTTAACCATGATGTGGTTGCAGGGCACAATGGTTTCCCGTCCCACCCACACGCGGAGATGGAGGTGGTTACGATCGTGCTCGATGGGGAGCTTACCCATAAAGACAGCATCGGAAACGAGGTGACCCTGAAGGCGGGGGACGTGCAGCGGATAACGGCCGGCACGGGAGTTAGCCACGCGGAGGCCAACGATACGGACAACACCGCCGAGCTGCTGCAACTGTGGTTTTTGCCAAACAAGCGGGGGCTTGCGCCATCCTACGAGAACATGTCCCTGGACTTCTTAGACGTACACGATAAGCTCGTTCCGCTGGTAACAGGCCAAAAGGTGCTCGACAACGTTCCTTTCCTGAACTCCAACTCTACGGTTTACTTTGGACAGGTCACCCAGGGGCAGGAAATCGATTTTAAGACCTTTAAAATAAGGAAGACGCTGGTGTACGTGCTCAGCGGTAGCCTGCTGGTCAACAATGTGGAGGTGGACCGGCATGACCAGGTGCGGCTGGAGCAGAAAGACGTGGTGAGCCTGCACGGCGCTGCCAACGCTACTTTCATACTGGTGGACGTGCCAGCCACAGAAGCCAATTACTAACCAGGATATAAATTTGTCTTTACTCCTGACACAGCAAAGGCCGCCCTTTATAAGGCGGCCTTTGCTGTGTCAGGGCAGGAAAAGCAGGCAGTGCTGCTACTCGCTCTTCAGAGAAAGCACCGGGTTGGAGAGAGCGGCCTGCACAGCCTTCGAGCCCATGGTGACCAAAGCGATCGTCAAGGTGGCCAGGCCGGCAAGTATAAACGGCCAATAGCCAATGCTTATACGGTAGGTGTAGTCCTCTAACCAGTGGCTGATGATATAGTAGGCAATCGGGGCAGCCAGCACAAAGGCGAGCAGCACCAGTTTTATGAACTCCTTTGAGAACAGCACCGCAATGTTAAAAATGGAGGCACCCATAACCTTGCGAATGCCTACCTCTTTGGTGCGCTGCGCCGCCATAAAGGCTACCAGGCCGTAGAGGCCAAGGCACCCGATCAGTATCGTTATCAGCGAGAACACTTTGAACAGCACGTTCTGCCGTGCCTCATCTTTATAAAACTCAGCTATACTTTCATCAAAAAAATAGTAACTGAACACATCGTTCGGATAGGCCTTTTCCCATACTTTCTCCAGGTGCTGCAGTGCCTCCTGCTTTTGGTTCATGTCTATTTTAGCAGAGAGCGTGCCGTAGCCTTGCGGGTATTTCGTGATTAAAAGGGGCTCTATGGGTAAGGCCAGCGAGGCCTGGTGAAAATCGGCTACCACACCCGCGATAGCGCCCGCAAACTGGCCGTCTCCCCCAAACGAAATATGCTTTCCGATTGCTTCCTCGGGAGTTTTAAGGCCAAGCCTGCGGCGCATGGTATCGTTGATAACCATGTACTGAAGCGAGTCGTTGGTGTAGGGCTTGCCCGCCACAAACTTCAGGTCAAACAGGTCAAAGTACTGCGCATCTGCATATTTTTTATGCGTCTGGAAATCTTCGTCTTCAGCTGCATGGTTAAAGTAGAAATTGCCATAGCTCATATTTCCAGAGGAGGGGGCGTCGGAGGCAAAGCTGACGTTTTTTACGGCAGGGTTGTTTAGCAGCTCCTGGCGCAACGGCTGTATTCTCTGGTTTGTCTGCTGCGGCAGCTTAACCACCACTACGGCTTCTTTGTTAAAGCCTAAGGGCTTGCTTCTGAAGAATGCCATCTGCTCACTTACCAGGAAAGTACAGATAATGAGCACCTGGCAAATGGTAAACTGCAGTACCACCAGTACCTGCCGTAGCGAGACACCTCCCAGGCGCTGCACGCTCATGCGGCTCTTGAGCGCAGTGATAGGCTTAAAGTTAGAAAGCACAAAAGCTGGGTAAAAGCCTGCAAAGAGGGTAACCAGCAGCACTTGTAAAAATAGGAACAGCAGCATGAGCGGGTCCTGTAATAAGCTAAAGGCTATTTCCAGCTCCAGCAGTTCGTTCAGGTAAGGCAGTGCCAGCTCTACAAGTATAACGGATATGAAAGTGGCAAACATCACCAAAAACAGTGTTTCGCACAGAAACTGCAGCACCAACTGCCACTGGCTGCTGCCCAGCACCTTGCGTACGCCAACTTCTTTCGCACGTTTTGTGGCTTGCGCGGTGGCAAGGTTTATAAAGTTGATGCAGGCGGTTAGCAGTATGATCACGGCTACGGCGGCCATTGCCATAATCATTTCTTTGGTGATGGGTGTTTGTGCGTAAGCTCCGAAATAGTCAGTGTTGTAGTGGATGTCGCGCAAAGGCTGAAGAGAGTAAACTGCCTGCCTGTTAGGGTTCTCGTCTTCCACCTGCTGTGCCACAAAGCTGTTTACAGCCTCTGCGGCAGTGCCAGCCGACATATGCTCAGGTAGCACGACAAACGTTTGGTGATCGCTTGACAGGTTGCCCCAGTCGTCTGGCAGGCTGTTTTGGATGGTGGGGTAGGAGATCAGCATCGAAAACGGGAACTCTGTATTGCCGGGCATATCCGGCATAACTGATACTACCCTCAGGTTGTACATGTTGTTGTACCGGATTACTTTTCCGACAGCGTTCTCTCCGGGAAAGAACTTATCAGCCGTTGCTTGTTCAAGCACGACGACATTGGGCTCCTTAAAGTACGCGCGTAGATCCAAAGGGCCGGTGTTGAAATCAAACACCTCAAAGAATTCAGCATCGACAAAACCGACACTGCTATCTTCCAGAAACTTTCTGGCGGGTCTTGTGCCATCGGCCGGTACATTTATTTGTGCGCCCGCTGTCCCCTGTATCTGCGTGACCGCGTCAAACCCGAGGCGGTCGTTGGTGCGCATGTACGCGGGGAGGGGGTAGTGAGAGGCAGGCGTATGAAAGTCCCTGCCTACAAAATCGACATTCAGGCGGTAGATCCTGTCTGCTTTCTGATGAAAATCATCGTAGCTGAGCTGGTACTGAATAACGAGGAAAAGCAAAATGCTGCAGGTGATGCCCAGCGCCAGCCCGGCAATGTTAAGCAAGCTGTAGCTTTTGTTGCGAACCAGCGAACGAAAAGCCGTAAGGAAGTACATCTTGATCATAGTTTTGGCTATCAGGTGTAGAAGGTTAAGGTACGCGTGAGCCAGCGCCTTCTTGCTTGGCCCCCGAAACACCTTTGCCATAGCTGTGCCAGATCGCAAAACCGCTTTTAAGGTACTGTAAATGTGCCTCTGTGCTGTTAGGGCTGTCCACTGCCGGACACATTTTGTCCATTGCCGGACAAAGTATCCTTCCAAATAATCCTTCTTTCCCTTAAATTACAGAAAGATATTACTGGCACAATATTTCTATACTTATCCCCAAAGCCTATAACTATGGAAGAACAAAACCTGGGTCGCATCCTGGTGATCGATGATAACGAGGACGTGCTGTTCTCCGCAAAGATGCTCCTGCGCAAGCATGCCAGGGAAGTCGTGATGGAGAAGAATCCGAAGAAGATCCCTTTCCTGCTTTCGAACGAGGACTTCGACCTCATTCTGCTCGACATGAACTTTAGCCAGGATATCACGAGTGGGCAGGAGGGCTTTTACTGGCTTAAGGAGGTGCTGAAGTATGACCCATCGGCGGTGGTAGTGATGATTACAGCCTACGGCGATGTGGAGATGGCGGTGAAGGCGCTGAAAGAAGGAGCCACCGACTTCGTACTAAAGCCCTGGCAGAACGAAAAGCTCTTGGCCACACTGTCGGCCGCGGCCAGGTTACGCCACTCTTACCAGGAGGTGAGTCGCCTGCGGGAGGCTAACCGCACCCTCAGCACGCAGCTCCACAGCGGCAAGGACATCATCCAGGGGGAAAGCAAGGCTATGCGCCACCTGTTCTCTATTATAGATAAAGTGGCGAAGACCGACGCCGACATTCTGTTGCTGGGCGAGAACGGGACAGGGAAAGAAGTGATCGCCCGTGCGCTGCATGAGCGCTCTTCCCGTGCCGACAAGGTTTTTGTAACCGTAGACATGGGTGCCATCACAGAGTCGCTTTTCGAGAGCGAGTTGTTCGGCCATAAAAAGGGCGCCTTTACCGATGCGAAGGAGGACCGCGTGGGAAGGATTGAGGCAGCCAACGGCGGTACTTTGTTTCTGGATGAGATCGGGAACCTGTCGCCGGCCATGCAAGCCAAACTGCTCACGGTGCTGCAGCGCCGGGAGATAATCAAGGTCGGCACAAACAAGCCTGTGCCGGTGAATGTGCGCCTAATCTGCGCCACAAACATGCCGCTGAAGGAGATGGTGCAGCGGGGGGAGTTTCGGCAGGACCTGCTCTACCGCATCAACACCGTGGAGCTGCAGCTGCCGCCTCTGCGCAGCCGCCAGGATGACCTGCCGCTCTTTGCCGCGCATTTTCTGCAAGTATATGCCGTAAAGTATAAACAGCCCGTGAAGCGGCTGAGTGATGCCGCCCTGGCACGCCTGAAGAGCTACAGCTGGCCCGGCAACGTGCGGGAACTGCAGCATGCGCTGGAGCGTGCCTCCATCATGAGCGATAACCGCGAGCTGCAGCCGGACGATTTTTTCTTTCTGGCTGAGGAGGAGGCAGTAGAGGCTTCCGCAGTCTCCGCCCAGAGCCTGGACCTGGATGAACTGGAGCGTGAGGCTGTGCAGCGGGCCTTGCAGAAGCATGAGGGCAACATATCCAAAGCCGCAAAAGAGCTGGGCCTGTCCAGGGGGGCGCTGTACCGAAGACTGGAGAAGTATGAGCTTTAGGCATCACCGACTGCAGCTGCTGTTGCGAATTCTGCTGCTGAGCATCACTGTTTTCCTCCTGGCGCGGCTGGAGTTCAGCGCGGCCTACCGCAGCACGATTATCGGGTTAGGGCTGCTGGCGCTGCTGCAGGCCTGGGGGCTGATGCGCTACATGGAGCGAACAAACAGGCTCTATCTGCGCTTCCTCGACTCCATTAAGTATGATGACTTCACCGAGCAGTTCCATGGGGCAGGCGCAGGGAAAACACAAGGGGAGCTGGCCCTGCGGCTGAATGAAGTGACGGAGAAGTTCCGGCAGGTGCGGGCCGAGAAAGAGGCGCACCTGCATTACTTCGAGGTGATCGTGCAGCACATTGGCATCGGGATTATCACCTACAGGTCCGATGGCAGTATCCTGTTGCTTAACAACACCGCTAAAAAGTTGCTGCAGGTAGGGCAGTTGCGGCAAGTGCAGGACCTGAGCGCGGTAAGCCCCGAGCTGGCATTGGGGCTGCAGCAGCTGGCGAGCGGCGACAAGGTACTGGTGCCGGTGAGGCACGGGGGGGAGCAGGCGAACCTGTCTGTACACGTTACCGAGTTTTCGTTGCTGGGCGACCGGGTGCGCCTGGCCTCGCTGCAGAACATACAGCGGGAACTGGAGGAGAAGGAGATGGAGGCCTGGAACAACCTGATCCGGGTACTCACCCACGAAATTATGAACTCCGTGACGCCCATTTCCTCGCTTTCTGCCAGCGCCTACGACGAGATCAGCAGCTATACCGATACCGAAGCCGAGGAGATCACGCTGCTGCGCGAGGAGCTGGAGGATGTGGGGCAGTGCCTGCACACGATCAGCCGCCGTTCGGAGGGCCTGATCCGCTTCGTGAGCGAGTTCCGCAACCTGACGACCATAGCAGTGCCTCAGATGAGCCGCTTCCATGTGGCAGAGCTGCTAAACGAGATCAAAACGCTGCTGCGCCAGCAACTGGCCCACCAGCAGGTGCACCTCCAGGTCTGTGCGCCGCGGGAGAACATGCTGCTGGAGGCAGACCGAAGTATGATAGAGCAGGTGTTGATTAACCTGGTAAAGAATGCGATGGAAGCCGTGCAGGAGCAGCCGGACGGGCAGGTTGTGCTGCGTGCGGCCCTGGATGAGCGGAGCCGCGTCTGCATCCTGGTGAGCGACAACGGACCCGGTATGACGGATGAGGCCATGGGTAAGATATTTATCCCGTTTTACAGCACTAAGAAATCCGGTTCCGGCATTGGCCTCAGCCTTTCCCGCCAGATGATGCGACTGCACAAGGGTACTATTTCGGTTCAGTCGGAACTGGGGCAGGGCACCACCTTTGTTCTGCGGTTCTAGCTGCTTTTTATTAGGAGAGAAGTGGTGAAAGGAGTCCTGTGCGGCAACGGTGGCAGTATCTCACACCACGCCCTTTTTGGCGCCAGCGCCAGACTAAGAACCGGCAAGGGTAAAGTGGCTGGCGCAGGACAAGGCAAGCGCCAGCCGGGCTTACTTTTCATCGTTTTATTTTGTGCGGGTGCAAAGACAAGTATAAAACCTTTGCCGTGCCATGCCTTTCGGCCAATTGCCAGCCGCTGCCATTTACCGGCTCAGCTTTTAGACGAACGGCGGCTGCTGTGCAGCTATGGGCGGTGGTGGAGTAAAAGCCGGTATCTGTCGAAAAGATGGAGTGCCTGTGCCTGATTTGTGTCCGAAACTTTATCTTTGGCTATACTGGCCTTAAAAATCTGGCATGAAATCCTTTTGGCAGCGCCACCTGATTGTTTTGCTTCACCTCTCTTTCTGGGCGGTGTACCTTTTCTTCAGCATCTTTAACGTGGTGCAGTACAACAGCTTTGGCCGGGCGCTCCTCTACACGGGTGTCACTGCGGTGTTTCATGTCGTTATCTGCTACTACAACTATTTTCAGCTGCTGCCCCGCTTTATGCGCCAGCGCCGGCTTTTACCTTACCTGCTGCGGCTTGTGCCCGCCCTGGCGTTGGTGGTGGCGGCGCGTGTGCTGGTCGAAAAGCAGATGTACGGCAGCTTGCCGACGGATATGCCGTACCTGGTTACCGTGGCGCGGGTGGTGCAGGTGGCAATGGGCATGCTGTTTATGCTCGCTTTTATCGCCCTGCTGCGGTTCACCACGGAGTGGCTGGTGCTGGAGGGAAGGCGGCGGGAGCTGGAAAACCAGCAGATGGCCGCCGAGCTTAAGTTTTTGCGTGCCCAGGTAAACCCGCACTTCCTGTTTAACACCCTCAACAGCCTCTATTACCTGGCCTATACCAAATCGGACCAGGCACCGGAGGTAATTGACCGCCTTTCGCAGATGATGCGCTACATGATTTACGAGGCGAACCACAAGCTGGTGCCGCTGGAGCACGAGATCAGGTACATGCAGCATTACATAGACCTGGAGAAAATGCGCCTCACGCAGCAGGTCCACATTCAGTTTGATGTCTGCGGTGTGGTGGAGGGAGTGCAGGTGGCCCCGTTCCTGTTCATGACCTTTCTGGAAAATGCCTTTAAGCACGGGGTAAACCCCAACGGGCAGGGAGATTGGGTGCTTTTACAGCTACAGGTAAGGCAGGGGGTATGTTACTTTGCCCTGCGGAACAGCAAAGGCAACGCCCGCAAAAACGAATTTTCGGAGAGCAGCGGAATGGGGCTTCAAAACGTGCGCCGCCGCCTGGAGCTAAGTTACCCGAACCGGCACGAGCTACAGCTGCGCGACAACCCCGAAGCCTATGAAGTTAACCTCAACCTACAACTAAATTAAGATGATGGAACAAACCTGCCGCTGCCTGATTGTGGATGACGAACCCATGGCCCGCCAGCTGCTACAGGAATATGTTCAGAAGGTGCCTTTTCTGCAGCTGCACGCTACCTGCGCCAGTGCTCTGGAGGCCCTGCAGCGGCTGCGGGAAGTACCCATAGACTTGCTTTTTCTGGATATCAACATGCCTGAGGTAAGCGGTATCAGCCTGTTGCGCACCCTTGCGCACCCGCCGAAAGTTGTCTTTACCACGGCCTTCTCCGAGTATGCGGTGCAGGGTTTTGAACTCGATGCAGCAGACTATCTCCTGAAGCCCATCACCTTCGACCGCTTTCTAAAGGCCGTAAGCAAAGCCACTGCGCAGGCACCGGCCCCTGTTACAGCCCCTGCCGCCAGCGTTGCACCGGCCCAGCCGGAGCGGGACAGTATCTTTCTGCGGGAGGGAACCAAGGTTGTTCGCCTCACCCTGAGTGATATCCTGTTTGTGGAGGGCCTGAAAGACTATGTGAGCATCCACACGCGCAGCCAGGGGCGGGTGGTGAGCCTGCAGCGGCTGAAACAGCTGGAGGAGCAGCTGCCGGCCTGTAGTTTCGTTCGCGTGCATAACTCCTTCATCATTAATGTGGAGCAGGTGGATGTGCTGCACCGGCAGAAGGTAAAGTATGGCGAGAAGGCCATTCCTGTGGGAGAAACTTATCGCCAGCGCTTCCTCGAGTTTCTGAAGCAGCGGAACATTCAGCTGTAGCTGTGCTGTAGGCGGTACAACCTTTTGGCTGCTTTCGGCTTATACTTATAAGCGCCGCAGCGCGGCTTCAAATTTATAGGATATGAGCGTAACAGAGACAGAGGGCTATGTAACGGTAAGCGCAGACAGCAGCGCACCGATGGTGGCCAGGATAAAGGCTGGTGCCGATGTGATGGTTATTGATGAGTCGGGTGTTGCACAAGGTATGAAAACAGGTGCGGACCCTTATGATTACATTCTGGGGGCGTTGGGGTCCTGCACCGTTATCACGCTGCACATGTACGCCCGGCGCAAAGGCTGGCCGCTGGAGCAGGCCATCGTGAGGCTGCGCCATGAGCGCATCCATGCCGACGACTGCGAGCACTGCGGTGATGTGGCGGCCAGGCTAAGCCAGGTAACCAAGAAGCTGCGCCTGGTCGGGAACCTGACACCCGAGCAGCGCCAGCGCCTGATGGTGATCTCCAGCAAATGCCCGGTGCAGAAAACACTGCAGGCAGGAATGGTGGTAGAGACGGAGCTGGTAGAGGATTAGTGCCCGATCTGGCTGTGGCCGGTGTTTCCTGATGTGTTGGCGCTGGTTGCGTGCTGCCCTGCCAGGAGCGCTTTGTCCAACTGGCAGCCTCTTTTGCACGTGTTGTAGCAGGGTAGGAGTTCCCGCGAAGCAAGAGGTCTGGCTACAGTTTTTAAGGCAGGCATGTACTTTTTAGCTATATTCGTTCAGACAACGATGTGGCGGTGCCCAAGCCCTGCCCCTGAACAATACAAGATGCTAAGAAAAACTACCTATACTTACCTGCTGGCTGCATTGCTGGCCACAGGCACTGTCGCCTGTGTGCCTGTGGAGCAGCAGGTGCAGAGCAGCAGTGCCCAAGTACAGCTGCGTTACGAAGACTACGTGTACGACGAGAGTGTGCAGTCGGTGCAGGCCTATGTGGCCACTGGCTTTGAGGAGGAGGTGCTGGAAGCGCCGGTGGTGCCGCTCAGCCAGACAGAGCCGGTTATACTGGAGTTCGACCGCCTGAACGCTGCCCCGCTGCGCCTGGTGGCGAAGCTCGTGCACTGCGATGCCAACTGGAGGCCTTCCACCCTGAGCGACACCCAGTTCCTCTATGACTTTAATGAATTCTTTATCACCGTTGCACAAAACTCGGTGAACACGCGCGTGCCCTACGTGCATTACAGGTTCAGGGTGCCCCGTGTAAAGATAAGCGGAAACTACTTGTTGGTGGTGCAGGAGGAGGGTGGCAAACCGCTGCTCTCGCAGCGCATGATGGTGTACCAGGAGCTGGTAACGGTGGCAAGCAAACTGGGCGCGCCCTTGGGGCCGCAGGGTCGTGAAACACGGCAACCGGTAGAGTTTAATATTTTCTATGCCGACTATGAGCTGGTAAACCCGGCGGCCGAGGTCAAGGCGGTTATGCGCCAGAACTTCCGCTGGGATAATGCCAAGTACATCACGCGCCCTACTTATATACATGATGCCCAGCGCCGCCTGGAGTATGTGTTCTTCGAGCCGAAAGACCTCTTTAAAGGGTACAGCGAGTTCCGCGCTTTTGACACGCGCAGCCTGAACTTTAATGGCATTGGCGTGCAAAGTATAAACCTGCAGGAGAGCCCGGTGGAGGTAAACCTGAACCTTGATATCAACCGCAGTGGGCTGGCTTACAGCCAGGACCCGGACATCAACGGCAAGCGTATCTTCGGCAACAGGCAGTACGGCAACGGCGACGTGAACGGCGACTACACCTGGGTAGACTTTGAGCTAAAAGTGTCGGAGAAGGTGCCCGGCGATGTGTACCTGCAGGGGGAGCTTACAAACTGGCGGCAGATAGAGGAGGCCAAATTGGTTTATGACATCGAGCGCGATGTATACTCCGGCCGCATGCTGCTGAAGCAAGGCTACTATAACTACTATTATACTTTAAAATCAGCAGCTCCCGTGCCCGACGATAGCTACTTTGAGGGCAGCCATTTTGAAACGGACAACATTTACGACATCCTTGTTTACTATCGCCCACCCGGGTCCCGCGCCGACCTCTTGATTGGCTACGACAGGATTTTCTTTAATAGGAAATAAGGGTAGAGCAGGCAACTGTTCCCGTTGATGAACTGATACACCTAAACTTGCTTGCAAATGAATGAAGAAGTAGTAATCAGAGCATACCGGGAGAGTGATAAACCGGCCGTGCTTGATTTGCTGAGGCGCAACACGCCCCGCTATTTTGCCCCTGAAGAAGAAGCGGATTTGCGCCACTACCTTGCCCACGAAATCGAGCACTACTACGTTGTGTCGTACAACGGTGCCGTAGTTGGGTGCGGCGGCTTTAACTTCTCTAAGGATAAGTCTGTGGGGATTATAAGCTGGGATATTCTACACCCGGACTACCAGGGCAAGGGCCTCGGGAGCAAACTGCTGAACTTTAGAGTTGCCAGGCTCCGAGAACTAGCCCACATCCAGGCAATTTCTGTCCGTACATCGCAGCTGGTGTACCGGTTCTACGAAAAGCTCGGCTTCAAACTTTTAGAAGTGGTGAAGGACTACTGGGCTCCCGGCTACGATATGTACCGGATGGAATATGCTGCTGGGTCCCAAACTGACGCAGATGGAGGTAAAGTATAGCCTGTAGAAATAGCCCTGCCTTCGGGAGAACGCGTGGCTGTGCCTTCCTAACGCATTTGCAGAAGTTAAAGGCACTAGCGGAGATGTATAGAGCAACGGTGCCTCCGGGCGTTTTGTCAGAAAGCTGAAGGAGAAAAGAATGCTTACCACGCCGAGGAGAAGCGATACCATGATCATAAGTATACTGCCGACAGATAGCGAGGATGGGGCAGAAAGCCGGTTCGGTAAAAGGCAGCTTCTGCTTCAGGCATGCTGCCTAGCGAAGGCCTAGCTAGTATTACTTCGTTATAAGTGAAAAGCCCCGGCACCTGATTAAGATGCCGGGGCTTTTTCTATGCTGATTTACCTGATTATTATTTTCCGGGCAAACGTCTTGTTGGCCTTAACCGCTTTCAGGAAGTATAAACCGGGAGGCAACGCAGATACATCAATTTGGTGAACAGTACCACTGCGCACGTGCAACTGCTGTACCTGCTGGCCTTTCGCGTTCAGGAGCTGATAGGCTGTTTGAGGCTGATGCGCAGCAGGCCAGGCAACATGGATGGCATCCTCTGCAGGGTTAGGGTACACCTTCATCTCCTCAGCCTCTAGCGCATCACCTACAGCCAGAACAGACTCCGGAGCAGGAAGCCTTGTGACCAAGGTGTTGAACGCTACGTTTGTCTCTATGGCAGGATTATAGTCGAAGTATATAAAGGCCTGGTTGTTTAGGAGTGTGCTATCGGCAAGGTCACTTTTTGGCTTAATGCTGTAGAGGATGTAGCCATGGCTGCCCGGCTCATCGACCTTATCATCTGGCAGCTGAATGTTATCAAAATGGAAACTTAGCTGGTTGCCTTTTACCACGGTATACATGTCGTGGCTACTGCCGATCACTTTGAAAGTGCTTATGTCAAACTCCGGCTGCAGCTCGTTCTTGACTACAATATTAAACGCTTTGTCGGTGCCCATGTTCTGGAAGCGGATGAGGTACTCCAGTGGCCGGTTCTTGAGGGTCAGGTGCTTTTCTCCCAAGCCTGCCGGGTTCGCCTGGATATCATTCGGGTCATAGGAGCAGGTCAGGATTTGCTGTAGCGTAGTTGTGTCGGTGTGCGTGCTGGAGTTGACGTCTGAGCTAAACCGCGTGTACAGGCTTGATGTCAATGTATCGCCCATGTGTTCTACACCGGGCATGGTGAAGTTAATGATGATTCTGCCTTTTTGGCCAATTGGCAGATGCTTGATTTGCCAGATTAATGTATCGCCGCTAACCTCCGTAGGGGCAGGGGAGGCCGATTCGTAACTAAACGTTGCCTCTGGCTTTAGTTTGATGGTGCCCGTTGTACTTGTAAAGCCAGTGTTGCTGTAGTGCAAGGTGTACGAGGTTGGAAAGCCGCAGCGGGAAAACTCGGACATGAGGGAAGCATCTACCTTAGTGGTAGGTTGTGTAGGGGTAAAGCCAAAAGAGTACACCTTCGTGTCGTCCGCTGGTAGGCTGACGGTATACTTTTGCTCTCCGTTCACCGGAACCCAGCCTGACGCAGGGCTAGCAACCAATGTGTAACTGCCATCCTCCAGAGTAATTGTACTGCTGCCCTCCGAAGGAAGAACGGTTAACGCATCACCAGCTAACTTATACTTCACATTTGTAAGTAGTGGCTCATCTGCATCCTTTATTTGGTTGCCGTTGGAGTCTACATAGCTTTGTAGTTGAAAGGTACTGGCGCTGTCTGAGAACTTATACAGGCGCAGCGTTTTTTGGCTAGCAGTTAAGCGGGCGGTAAAATACAGCTCATCCTCATGCTCATAGAAAAGGGGGTACATCATACCGTCCTGACCTGGAATAACATCCTGCAGTAAAGTAGCCGATTGACCATCGTATTGCCACAGTTCCGGCCCATGCGTCTCATCTTTTCTGAAGAAGTATAGCTTGCCCCTATGGGCTATGACATTCTGGTCCTGATTATCGTAAGAGGGTGGTGCCACTTTATCAGCAATCAATTTGGTGCCAGCGGGAGTACCGTCTGTTTCGTAAAGTTTTACAAGCGCGGTATCGACCTGTTCATCCCACTCATCCCTCACCGTAAAAACTAACTTGTTTTTGTAGTCTCCCACAAACGTGACGCTTGAAACATCAGATAGGAGCGGTAAGAGACCATTTTCAGTACTTTTTACTATACTTTGAGTGCTGTTGTCGTAGCCGTAGAACGCCCCTTGCTTTAAGTAGTTAGAGCCGTCGGAAGTGCTAAAGTAAGGGAAGGTTCCGAGGTCTGTTACCCCATCCGAAACTTTATAGACATGGCTAGTCCGGTTTTTATAATCTGCGCCCTGGTAATAAAAGTTGATGAGATACAAGTCTTCCCCATTAGCGAAAAAGCTGGATAACAGGCTGCCACTCCCAACTTCTTCCGAAAGGTTCGTTACGAGTTTTGTACGCTCATAGCTGCCATCGCTTGCGTAAAGGGCCACCGTGTTATCAGCGGTACGATGAACAAAGTATAGCAAATTCTCTTTTTCAAAGTAAGCCAGGTGCACGTCTGCGGTACCTCTTGTGATAAAAGCCTTCTGAGGGGTAAACGTGCGGCTATCCACCGATATAATCTTAGTACCTTCTCCATTCAAATCTCTGTACAGCAAATAGGTATAGTCTTTCCCGGTCACGATTTGCTCGCTTTGGAGTAAGGCCTGAAGTGGTCGTGATGCTTTCATATCAGCAATATGGAGTACATCGTTCGCCCCGTTGCTGAAAAGCACGGAAGAACCTACCGCCCCGAGCGTCTTCCCTTTCTGGATAAACTGCCCGGGAGGTTTGTCCACGATATGGTTTGCGCGTGTGGCGAAGTTGAACGCCTCGAAATAAGCACCCTGGTTAAGGTAAAAGTTGCCTTCTGCAAACACACTGGCCTCAGAGAACTCTGCCTGCTCAAATGTTTGCAGGAGCAAGGCCTTCTGGGCAGAAGCCTGGTATGAAAAGAGCATGACCAGGAGTAGGAGGGTAAAGGTTTGCTTCATATTGTCGCTGCGTTTTTGTGTAAGAATAGGTAAAGGCAAAGTAGAGCATCCTTGCGTGCTTTGTTACTTCGCGTTTTCATACAGTAGCCTGCTGTACAGTTTTTTGAGCGAACAAATATAGCATAAAATAAAAGAGACCAGCTTTCAGGCTGGTCTCTTTTTGTACAATTTATACTTTCTCTAATGTAGTGCTACACGTTAAAGCGGAAGTGCATGATATCGCCGTCCTGCACCACGTATTCTTTGCCTTCCACGGCCATTTTACCGGCTTCCTTAATCTTGGCTTCAGACTTATACTCCTGGTAGTCCTTCAGCTTGATTACCTCTGCACGGATAAAGCCTTTCTCGAAGTCAGTGTGGATGACGCCTGCCGCCTGCGGAGCTTTCCAGCCTTTCTCAATCGTCCAGGCGCGTACTTCTTTCACACCGGCGGTAAAGTAGGTGATCAGATTCAGCAGGTCATAAGAGGCACGGATCAGCTTGTTCAGGCCAGACTCTTTCAAACCATATTCCGATAAGAACATCTCTTTTTCCTCCGGATCGGTCAGCTCTGCAATCTGTGCTTCGATAGAGGCGGAGATCAGCACCACCAGTGCGTTCTCATCCTTCACATGCTCACGCAGTGCCTCTGAGTACTGGTTGCCCTCCAGCATGGAGTTCTCGTCCACGTTTGCGGCATAAATCACCGGCTTGGCCGTCAGCAGCTTCAGGTCTTCCACCGCCTCCAGGTCGTCTTCTGTCACATCCAGACTGCGGGCGTTGAGGCCGGCCTCCAGGTGTGCTTTATACTTCTCCAGGCTCGCCAGCTCTTTTTTCGCTTTGGCATCCCCGGACTTGGCGGAACGCACCACTTTCAGAATCTTCTTGTCGATAGACTCCAGGTCCTTCAGCTGCAGCTCCGTATCAATGATCTCCTTGTCTGCGATAGGGTTTACCTTGCCGTCCACGTGCACGATGTTTTCATCTTCGAAGCAGCGCACCACGTGAATGATGGCATCAACCTCGCGGATGTTTGCCAGGAACTTGTTGCCCAGGCCTTCGCCTTTGCTTGCGCCCTTCACCAGGCCGGCAATGTCCACAAACTCGATTACCGTTGGCAGCACGCGCTCCGGGTGCACCAGCTCCTCCAGGATCTGCAGGCGCTCATCCGGCACCGTAATCACGCCCACGTTCGGCTCGATGGTGCAGAAAGGATAGTTGGCAGACTCTGCCTTGGCGTTAGAAATAGCGTTGAACAGGGTAGACTTGCCAACATTTGGCAGTCCCACAATACCGCATCGTAGTCCCATTTATACTTTAGTTGTTTATTTCAGGCCGCAAAGATACAACATTTTAAGCAGCTTCGCGCGCCCGGCCGCACGAAATAGTGGCACGGGGCAGGCAAGGTGTGTTGGCAGGTGCTAAATGCACAAAGCCCACAGCGGGGCTATGGGCTTCAGGTAATATCTATAGGAAAAGCGGGAGAGGGTTATTCCCACTTAAGTTCTTCGTCAAAAGAGCCTTCTTTTTCGCTAACCGGGGCTTCCAGTGCGGCAAGTGCCTCTTCTGTCAAGAGTTCTGATTTAACGTGATCGATTGTTTCCTGTAGCGCTTCCATAAATTTCACGAAGTCCTCTTTGTACAGGAAAATTTTGTGTTTCTCGTATGAGAAGCTGTCTTCCTTGAACTTACGCTTACTCTCCGTGATGGTCACGTAGAAGTCGTTAGAACGAGTTGACTTCACATCAAAGAAATACGTTCTCTTCCCGGCTCTCACTCGTTGGGAATAAATTTCTGCTTTTTCGTTGTTCTCTTCCACCGTTATTAGACGTTAAATTCAACCTTGTGAACCTAAAAGTAACATATACATCTGATATATAAAAATTTTCGAATTTAAAATTTAGATAAAAACTTTACACTTATATTTGTTGCCGGACCAACTATATAATACTATGAATATATGTTCAATAGTATTGATTCTAATCCTTTCGCTCTTTAACGGCCCGGCCAACTACGCTGCAAACGGCAAGGCATCCTTTTACGCCGACCGTATGCACGGCCACCGCACCGCCAGCGGCGAGCGATACGATAAGACCCAGCTGACGGCAGCCCACGCCACACTTCCTTTCCATACCAGGGTGCTGGTGACGAACTTAAAGAACGGCAAGTCAGTGGTTGTCAAGATCAATGACCGCATGGCGCGCAGCCGCCACCATGTGATAGATCTCTCGAAGGCCGCCGCCCAGGAACTGGCGATGGTGCGCGACGGAACCGTAGCCGTGCGCCTGGAAGAGGTAACAGAGGAGCCCGCACAACAAGATGCGCCCGCGGCCGTTTCAGGAGCAGACGCCAACGCTAAGCTGTAGGAAATGAAAAAGCCCCTTACCCTTGCCGATGTACAGAAGTTTGAGAACATGGAGTTTCTGGCCAGGCAGTTGGTGGAGGGCTTTATCACGGGCTTGCACCAGTCTCCGTACCACGGCTTCTCGGTAGAGTTTTCCGAGCACCGCCTCTACAACAGCGGCGAGAGCACCCGCCACATCGACTGGAAGGTGTTTGCCCGCACAGACAAGCTTTTTGTGAAGCGCTACGAGGAGGAGACCAACCTGCGCTGCCATATTCTTCTGGATGTGTCGCCGTCTATGTACTACCCGGTGGAAAGCAACGGCAAACTGGCTTTTTCCTGCCTCTCTGCCGCCGCCCTGGCAACGCTGCTGCGCAGGCAGCGCGATGCGGTGGGCCTGGTTACCTTCTCGGACCGCGTGGAGCAGCAGACTCCGGTGCGGTCCACAGCCTCGCACCTGCACACGCTGCTGCTGCTGCTGCAACAGCAACTGGGCCAGCAGCCAACCGCCAAAGACACCCGCGTGGCAGAAGTGGTGCACCAGATTGCGCAGCAGATTCCAAAGCGCTCGCTCGTTGTTATCTTCAGCGATATGCTAAGCCAGGCGGATGACCTGGAAGAGGTGTTTGCCGCGCTGCAGCACCTGAAGCACCAGAACCACGAGGTACTGCTCTTTCATGTGATGGACCGCCAAACAGAGGAGGAGTTTGCCTTTGCCGAACGCCCGTACGTTTTTGTGGACATGGAGACGGGGCAGGAGCTGAAACTGCAGCCTTCGCAGGTGCGTGCGCATTACCGCACTGCCGTAGAAAACTACAAGAAAGAGCTCGCCCTCAAGTGTGGCCAGTACAAGATCGATTTCGTGCCTGTGGATATCAGCGAGCCCTTTGATAAGGTGCTCTACTCATACCTTGTAAAGCGCTCCAAGGGCAGGTAGTTTTGCGATGGGCCGCCTGGTCAGTTTCCCTCCCTGTCGTAGGCGTGCACGCGTACGTCATCGGTTGTCCTGTCTCTTGCCTCCGAACCGAACGTAAACTCGTTGCCACGCTCCGTGTCGTATACTTGCGTATACTTCTTCCAGCCGCTGACGGAGGAGCTGTCTACAACTTTATCCTCTCCCAAGCCACCGTAAATCGTTACGGGTATACTTTTGGCTACGTCTCCAGATACAGTAAACTGGTCCTCGCCGGCCAGCCCGCGAAGGATGATCTGCTCTGTTTCGCGGCGGTAAAAAGTGCGGCGGTAGAGTTGTTTGCCCGGACTTGTTTCCGTGGATGGCCGCAGCACCGTTACCTCCACGCGCTCATTATCCAGCCGCTTTACCACAAACTGCTCTTCCTGGTCTGAGCCGGGCACTGTGACTTCCTTTGCCAGGATGCGGTACATTTCCGCTGCGGCCTCAGGCAGTTTGCTTCTGCGGCTTTTCAGGTTATGGATTATTTCCTCTCCAGCCAGGGCGTAAATTGGCGGCGGCAACCGTTGCACGGCCTGCTCAATCACGTCATCGGTGAGCTGTTGCTGCATGTGCCGGGCTATGTTTTGCCATTCCTGCCGGCTAAGCTCGTTCAGAAAGCGCTCGTCTACAAAGGTGGCGTTCACCATGTAGGCCTTCACATCACTGAAGTCGTCGTCAAAGCTGTGGAGTTTGCGGGCGAGCAGTTTGCTTGTAGCGATGGAGGGGATGAAGCCGTCTTGAATTTCGATAAAGACCTGGTCGCGGTCTTTCGGGATCGGCGTGTAATACGTATCGGCTCCCTTTTTGGACACGGCCCAGTCCCACTGCCCTTTGTGGCGGTCCCAGTCGCCGAGGAGCAGGTCCAGCAGGCGCGCGCGGGCAAAGCCACGCTGGTTTATGTGGTAGGTGTTGTAGTTGAAGCGGTGGCGTATGGCATCGTCAGAATCCTCGAAATCTGTAACGCCGTTGAACTCGGGCGTAAGGTCAGCAGGCTCTTCATACTTCTCCTCAAGCATAAAAACCTTGCCCTGTACGGCCGGGGCGTGCTTTCCGAAGGAGGTGTCGTTGGCTGGGATGTAATACAGCTGCGGGTGGGAGTGGTATACACCAACGGCCTCGGCGAGCGGCGGCACGACTAAGGCACCGAAAGGGTTGGCAGCCGAGGTTTGGTCGCGGAGCACATTGGCCACAAAGGTTGATCGCCAGAACTTGCTGACAACATCCACGGGGTCTTTATCCAGGGAGCGGAGGGCGTAGAAGCGACCGGTGCTGTCCTGCAGGTCAAAGCTGGTAGTCTGAAACCCGCCGCCTTTCTCCACTACCTTTAGCCCTCCGTAGAGGGAGTCTTTTTTGAACACCGGCAGCTTTACCGGCTCCGCCCAGAGGTTACGGTTGTGGTGACCCCAGAAGAAACGATGAAAGCCGCTGCGGTCGTAGTGGCGCCCTGCTGTTACCCAGGCGCTGTCCGGACCGGCAGCGGCTCTCTCCGTTAGCTCACTTGTGGGAAGCTGTGCGTCATGCTGAAAAAAGTCTTCATCTGCACAGCTGCTTAAGCCCAGGCTGCACATCAACACCAGCACCACACGCCTCATAAGCTATCTTCTTAAGGGGGGCGTTCTACAGCTGTAAAACGCCCCGCCGATTGTTTTTACTTGTTGTTACGGTAAAACACCATCAAACCGCTGGTAGAGCTGTCGTGGTTGGAAGTTTTGCCTTGCAGCAACTCACCCTCTATGGTGCCCGCAAGCTGTTTGCCAAGCTCTACACCCCATTGGTCGAAGCTGTAGATGTTCCAGATCACGCCCTGCACAAACGTTTTGTGCTCGTACATGGCCACGAGGCTACCCAGCTCAAACGGCGTTAGCTGCTGCATCATAATTGAAGTGGTTGGTTTGTTGCCTTCGAACACCTTATGCGGCAGCAGGCTCTCCAGTTCGTCACCGGCCATGCCTTTTTGCTCCAGCTCCTGGCGCACCTCATCAGCTGTTTTGCCTTTCATGAGAGCCTCGGTTTGGGCAAAGAAGTTAGACAGCAGCAGGGCGTGGTGGTCGCCGATCTGGTTCTGGCTTACCGCCGGGGCAATAAAGTCGCAGGGGATCAGAATCGTGCCCTGGTGGATGAGCTGAAAGAAGGAGTGCTGGCTGTTGGTGCCCGCCGCTCCCCACACCACCGGTTGTGTCTGGTAGTTTACGCGGTGGCCGTTGCGGTCGGTACTTTTGCCGTTGCTCTCCATCAGCAGCTGCTGCAGGTACTCAGGCAGCAGGCGCAGATATTGGTCGTAGGGCAGGATGGCGTGTGTCTGGCAGCCAAAGAAATTCGTGTACCAGATGCTCAGCAGGGCCATCAGCACCGGAATGTTCTCCTGCATCGGTGCCTGGCGGAAGTGCTTGTCCATCGACTCGGCACCTTTCAACAGTTCTTCGAACCTGTCGTAGCCCAGCGCGCAGGCAACGGAGAGGCCAATAGCGGACCACAGCGAAAAACGGCCACCAACCCAGTCCCAGAAGCGGAAAGCGTTTTCCTCGGCAATACCGAATTTCTTTACCGCCTCAATGTTGGTAGAGAGCGCCACAAAGTGCTTTTTAATGTGCTCGCGGTCCACTGCCTTATGCAGGAACCAGCCACGCGCGGTTTCGGCGTTGGTGATGGTTTCTTTGGTGGTGAATGTTTTGGAGGCGATGATAAACAGCGTGGTCTCCGGGTCCAGTTTGCGCAGTACCTCGGCAGCGTCCGTGCCGTCCACGTTGGAAATAAAGTATACTTCCAGGTCAGGCTTCTGGTACTTCTTCAGGGCTTCCACCACCATCTTCGGGCCAAGGTCCGAACCGCCGATCCCGATGTTCACCACGCTTTGGATGCGCTTGCCGGTGTAGCCGGTCCACGCGCCGCTGTGCAGTTTGTTGCAGAACTCCTTCATCTGCTGCTGTACCTCGCGCACCTCCTGCAGTGCGTTTTCTCCATCCACGTTCAGGTCGCTGTCGGAGAAGTTGCGCAGCGCCGTGTGCAGTACCGCCCGGTTCTCTGTCGCATTGATGCGCGCGCCCGAAAACATGCTTTCGATGGCGGCGGGCACATCCATCTGCTCGGCCAACTGCGTCAGCAGGCGCAGCGTTTCTTCCGTGATGCGGTTTTTGGAGAGGTCGTATAGCGTATCGTTCAGCTTATAGGTAAACTTCTGGAAGCGCTGCGGGTCTTGCGCAAACAGGTCGCGCAGGTGTTGCGGCTGCACTTCCTGGTAGTGCTTCTCCAGTTTTTTCCAGGCTTCCGTTTGGGTTGGCGATGAATTCTTCAGCATAATATTATCTTGTTGATGAGCTTGGCGCCCGGCCTCAACTACTCTAATTTGCTTGTTGAGGTTGCGGCGCGCGGGTTTATAAGTATAAGCAGCAGCCTCTGTGCTGTGAATTCAAATTTAGGAAATCTCTCTTAAAGTATAGGTAAAGCCGAATACATCAGACTATGGCAGCTTTACAGGCCGCTCGCTGTACTTTGCCACCGCCCAATATCTTATCGGGGCTTCCTGCGTAGGTAATGAGTTGAATATAACGTATCAACGTGCCGCCCATGCCATTCGGGCAGCGGTGCAACGGATTCCGAAGCTGCCACAAAACCAGCCTGTTTTATACCTGGATGTGGCGTACGGCACGGTGGGGTTTTATACCCTGCGCTTTTGCCAAGTATACTACAAGGAATAGGAGCAGCAGGAACAGCAAGCAGAAAACAAACAGAGACTATTCGTAACTTACCTATCATGGAAAACAACAAGAAAGAACAACCACAGCACCCCGGTAAAAAGAAAAGTAACGAGGAGGAGGCCGGGCAGAAGCGCTCAGCGCCCGAGCAAACGGGTTATATAACAGGCGGTGAAAACCGCGCCACGCGGCCTGAGCAGGGGCCTGATGTGCCGCCGCAGGAGCGTACCGAAGGCATTCCGTAAGCCACACTGCTCACATACCACCCAGAACACCTAGCTCGCTATCTATGGCCATAGAACAGAAGTTTCCATACCACAGCATTGCCGCCGAGGAGGCGCTGGAAAAGCTTAGAACAAAGCCGGAAGGGCTGACGGAGGAGGAGGCGCAGCGGAGGCTGCAGGAGTACGGTCCAAACGAACTGACCGGTAAAGAAGGTATTAACCCGGTGCTGCTCTTCCTGAAGCAGTTTAAGGACTTTCTTATACTTGTGCTCGTGTTGGCAGCAGGGGTAGCCTGGTATGCCGATCAGATGGTGGATGTGTATGTGATCCTGGGCGTGATCCTGTTTAACGCGGTGCTTGGCTTTTTGCAGGAGTACCGGGCCGAAAGGGCCATACAGGCGCTCAAGAAAATGCTGAAGCAGGAGGCCAAGGTTCTCCGGAACGGGCAGGTCAAGACGGTGGAGGCACAGGAACTGGTGCCCGGCGACATCATTCAATTGGAGGAGGGAGACAGCGTTCCGGCCGATGCGCGGCTGCTGCGGGGCAAGAACCTGCAGACAGTGGAGGCGTCCCTCACCGGCGAATCCCTCCCGATCGAAAAGAAGCCGGAGCCGCTGGAGGAAAAAACCAACCTCGGCGACAAGACCAACATGCTCTGGAAGGGTACGCACGTGGCGCGCGGCACGGCCACGGCAGTAGTGGCAGCCACAGGCGGCAACACCGAGCTTGGCAAAATTTCCAAATCACTGGGTGAGATCCAAACGACAAGCACCAACTTCCGGAAGAAGACGGAGCGGCTGGGGAAGCAGATGGCAGTGATCGCCGTCATCACCTCTGTGATCGTGTTTGTGCTGGGGTATTTTGTGCGTGACTACGCTTTTGAAGAAGTGCTGCTTGTGACGGTGGCCACGCTGGTGTCTTCCATTCCGGAGGGTTTGCCGGCGGTTATCTCCATTGTGCTGGCCATCGGGGCAAAGCGCATGGCCAGCCAGAATGCCATTATCCGCGAGTTTACCGCTACCGAAATGCTGGGTTCCGTCTCGGTTATACTTACCGACAAAACCGGCACCCTGACCAAAAGCATCCTGACGGTGCGCAACGTCTTTTTGGGCGACGGGTCGGAGCTGGAGGTGTCCGGAACGGGTTACGCAGTGGAAGGTGACCTGACGCAAGACCAAAGAAGTATAGCCCTTGCCGATAACCCGGTGCTGCGTAAGCTCCTGCTCATCGCCAACGTGTGCAACAACGCCAACCTCGGCGAGGTGAAAGCGAAGGAGGAAGGGGCGGAGCCAGAGGTGTCCGGCGACCCAACGGAGGTGGCCCTGCTGGTGCTGTCGAAGAAGGCGCTGGCAAAGGAGAAGGACCTGCTGCCCAACGTACAGGTGGTGGATGACCTGCCGTTTAACGCGGATCAGAAGTACAGGGCTACGCTGGTGGAGCAGGACCGGCGGCGCGAGGTTTACGTGGTGGGCGCCCCCGAGAAAGTGCTGAAGCTCAGCAATCGCATTCTCACAAAAGAGGGGCCGCAGGAGCTTTCCCAGGAGCTGCGGGAGCGGGTGCAGGCCAAGAACGACGAATGGGCAGACGCAGCCATGCGGGTGCTGGCGCTGGCCTACCGCGAGGCGGAGAGCAGCACCGATACCGTTGGCACCGACGCGGTACACGATCTGGTGTGGGTCGGGATTACCGGCATTGTAGACCCTCCGCGCCAAGGGGTGCTGGAGGCGATACAGGATTGCAAGTCGGCGGGCATACGTGTGATGATGGTGACCGGCGACCACAAGAAAACAGGTGCCGCCATCGCCCGGGAGGTAGGTATCCTTGACGGTTCTCCGAAAGGAAACGAGCCGCAGGCACTACAGGAGGATGAGCTGGATGTGAGTGAGCAGGAGTTTGAGCGGATGGTGAACGGTGTGTCCGTATTTACGCGCGTGAGCCCAAATACCAAGCTGCGCATTGCCGAGCACCTCCAAAACAAGGGGCACCTGATTGCCATGACCGGCGACGGTGTAAACGATGCGCCTGCCCTCAAGCGTGCCGACGTAGGGATCGCTATGGGGATCCGCGGAACCGATGTCGCCAAAGACGCCTCGCAGATCGTGCTCTCTGACGATAACTTTGCCACGATTGTACGGGCGGTGCGCGAGGGGCGCATCGTGTTTCAGAATGTGCGGCAGACCAGCTTCTTCCTGCTCACCACCAACTTTGCCGCTGTGGCAGTATTTATCGTGGCGATTGCCATTGGGTGGCCGTTTCCGCTTACCGCGACGCAGATCCTGTGGGTGAACCTGGTCACGGACGGGGTGATGGAGCTGGGGCTGGCCACCGAGCGCGGGCATGGTGACATAATGCGGCACAAGCCCGTGCCGCGCGATGCCAATATCCTCGACCGCAGCGTAGTGCCGTATATTTTACTGATGAGTATCGTGATGCTGGGGCTGGCTCTCAGTGTGTTTGCCTACTACTTGCCGCAGGGAGAGCAGCTGGCCCGTACGGCCGTCTTCATTGTGGTCGCCATGACGCAGGTATTCAATACCTTTAACATGCGGTCCTTGGAGTACTCCGTTTTTCAGATCGGCCTGTTCAGCAACAAATATGTAAACCTGGCGTTTTTAGCATCCCTGGTCTTGCAGCTCGGGGTCATTTACACGCCTCTGCTGAGCGGCGTCTTCCGTTTCGAGGAGCTGCCTTTGCCGGATCTGCTGATCTTGATCGTACTTTCCAGTTCGGTGGTGTGGGTGGCAGAAATCTATAAATGGCTTATCCACAGGCGCCGCACGTAAGCTTGATCGGCTGCGGCTGCTCTGCTTTGCTGCCTGAGCGGCACAGCAAGGCCCTGCAATGCTTTGCCTGCTTGGTAAACGAAGGGCAGCCTAGCCGTTATTTATGTAGCACAACATGCTGATTTTACATTGGCATATGCCTATATTTGGACTATGGAAAAGCTCCTGCGCACCAGGTAAGGTAACCGGGGCAGCCTGCTGGGCAATGCGGTAGGGTCGGGGTAACTATTCTGCACAAAACCTGTATAGCAACATTTTGTAAAGGTAAGGGCGATAGGCGGCGCCTCGTGTTGCGTATAAAAAGAAAGACTGTGCCCATAAGCGAGCTGTTTTGCAGCTGCTTTAAGATGGTTCAACCAAAGCCGCTAGCCAACAAGTAATGCCGAATGGCCCGTACCTGGCTGGCCCGAGTGTTTGAAATCCGTTAACATAAAAATATCCTGTAATGAGTGATCTGAATAAGCTTATAAAAGAAAGAAACATCAAAGCCCTTATCCTGGATATGGATGGTGTTGTGACGAATACAGCAGGTCTGCATGCAGAGGCCTGGAAAAAACTCTGCGACTCTTTTCTAAGACAACGCAGAGAGGAGGGAGGCGATGAGTATAAGCCATTCGATCTGAAGGAGGATTACCGCACCTATGTGCATGATGTGCCCCGCCTGGATGCCATGCGCAACTTCATGGAGTCACGCGGTGTTTTTCTTCCCGAAGGAGAGCCGGATGACGATGCAGACAAAAACACCATCGTTGGGCTGGGAGAGCGCAAAGACCTGTACTTCCACGAACTGCTGAAGCAGGACGGGGTAGTGGTGTTTGATAAGGCTGTGCAGTGGATTAAAGAGCAGAAGCAGGCAGGCATGAAGGTGGCCATTGTTTCTGCCAGTCGAAACTGCCTTACCATCCTGCGCCGCGCAGGGCTGGAAAAACTGTTTGAGGCACGCGTAGACAAAGTGGTGGCCGCAGAGCTGAAGCTGAATAACAAGCCGGCTCCGGATGTTTACCTGGAGGCCGCCCGCCGCCTGGGTGCTGCCCCACAGGAAGCAGCCGTTTTCGAAGACTCTGAGGCTGGCATCGAAGGTGCCAAGGCCGGTGGTTTTGGCTTAGTGGTTGGTGTAGACCACAGCTATAAGAAAGAGGTGTTTGAAATGAGAGGCGCCGACATCGTTATCAAAGGATTCTCCAGCGAGGTAAAAGCCAAGAGCGAATCTACCCTTAGCTAAGCTTTTCCTGCTTTAGATATACAGACAGAGCCCCTTTTTCCGAAGGGGCTCTGTCTGTTTTAGGCCGCCTGCCGCGGCGGGCGCACTGGTTTCTGGCGGTGCAGAAGAGCAAAGTAGCGCACCACGGAAAACCTATGAGGGAGAAGTAGAGTAATATTTTCTGAGCGACTCAAGAAAAATAAAGCAACCTGCCGTATGCCGCAGCACGACCTCTTCCGGCTAATCAAACAAAAAGAAATAAGAGCCCTGATCTTCGACCTCGACGGTGTGGTGACCCAGACGGCCAGGGTGCATGCGCAGGCCTGGAAACGCATGTTCGATGATTACCTGCAAAAGCGGGGACAGTTGGAGGGCAACGTATATGAGCCGCTACGCCTGGAGACCGATTACCGCCGCTACATAGACGGTATCCCGCGTTACGACGGCGTCCGGAATTTTCTGCGTTCCCGCGGTATCGCTTTACCAGAAGGAAAAGTGATAGATGCCCCCGGCACCGATACCGTGGCAGGCCTGGGCAACCTTAAAAACACGTACTTTCAGGAGCTGGTGCGGGAAGGAGGTGTAGACGTGTATGCGGATACAGTGGCTTTCCTGCAGGAGGCGCGAGAGCAGGGGCTGCATACCGCCATCATATCGGCCAGCAGGAACTGCCAGCCCATACTTGCCGCTGCGGGTTTGGAGCACCTTTTCGAAACACGGGTCGACGGAATCGTGTCGGCGGAGCTGGGGCTAAAAGGAAAGCCTGCCCCCGATGTTTTTCTGGAAGCTGCCAGGCGCCTGCAGGTGCCGCCCCGGCAGGCAGCCGTTTTTGAGGATGCCCTGGCCGGAGTGGAGGCAGGCAAGGCAGGCGGCTTTGCCCTGGTTGTGGGCGTAGACCGCACAAACGAAGCAAAAGAACTGAAACAGCGCGGCGCCGACCTGGTGCTGCAGTATTTCCCAACCCATACATCAACTATGACCAACACATCTGCCACAAAAGTACAGAAACAGGAAGGCAAATCACTGCCCTCGGCACGCCACAAGGAGCAGGAGCTGCTGCAGGGTAAAACCCCGGCCGTGTTCCTGGACTACGACGGCTGCCTAAGCCCTATTGTAAAAGACCCGAACAAAGCCATACTTAGCGATGCCATGCGCGAAACGCTGCAACGGCTGGCTGCTGCGTGCCCCGTGGCGGTGGTTAGCGGGCGCGACCGCGCCAATGTAGAGCAGCTGGTGCAGCTAGAAAACGTATACTATGCCGGTTCCCACGGGTTCGACATCTCGGGGCCAAACAACATGCACACAGAGCCCGGTGGAGCCAAAGCCGCCGTGCCAGCCCTGGATGCGGCACAGCAGGAGCTGGATGAGTGGCTGAAAAGCGTGGAGGGAGTGCTGGTGGAGCGGAAGCGCTATGCTATTGCCGTGCATTACCGCAACGTGCCGGAGCAGCAGGTGGCCAAGGTGCTGCAGACGGTGCAGGAGGTGCTTTCCCGGCATCCGGAACTCAAGCCCGGCCCCGGCAAAAAGGTGATGGAGCTGAAACCGAGCCTCGACTGGCACAAAGGGAAGGCGGTGCACTGGCTGCTGGAGGAACTCAACCTGAACAAGCCAAATATTATCCCGCTCTATATCGGCGACGACCTGACGGACGAGGATGCCTTCGCGGCGCTGCAGGGGCAGGGAATCGGTATTCTGGTAGGGGAGCACGATGAGCAGACGGCAGCCACCTACCGGCTGGAGGATGTGGAGGAGGTACAGGCTTTTCTGGAGTCGCTGACACAACACCTGAAAAAATAAGCGTATGCCGGACTGGAGAGTAGTTTACGATACATGGAAGCCGGAGCAGCAAGCCCTGCGGGAGGCGCTCTGTACCCTTGGCAACGGTTACCTTGCCACGCGCGGTGCTTTTGAAGAGGCGAGTGCCGATGAAGACGTGAACTACCCCGGCACTTACCTGGCGGGCGGGTATAACCGCCTCAAAACAGAAGTAGCAGGAAAGCTGATCGAGAACGAAGACCTGGTGAACTGGCCCAACTGGCTGCCGCTTACATTCCGGCACCCGGGCGAGGGCTGGTTTCAAATGGAGGAGGTTGAGGTAATCAGTTACCGGCAGGAGCTGGACATGCAGCAGGGGGTACTGAGCAGGCAGGTGCGCTTCCGGGACAGTAAAAAAAGGGAAAGCACGCTTCATATCAGGCGGCTGGTAAGTATGGCCAACAAACATGTGGCTGCTATTGAGTGGGAGCTTACGCCGCTTAACTGGTCTGGCGAGATAGAGGTCTTGTCTGCGCTGGATGGGCGGGTGAAGAACAGCGGAGTGGCGCGCTACCGTGCCCTAAACAGTCAGCACCTGCGCCCGCTCACACAAGGGCAGCATAACGAAGAAACTGTTTACCTGGAGGTAGAAACGGTGCAGTCGCGGCTGTTGATGGCGCAAGCGGCCAGAACGCGGGTGTACACGGCCTCTTCTCCCGATGCCGTGCAGCGCAGCCTGAAGGAAGAACCGGGTTACGTGGCGCAGCGGATACAGGTCACATGCCGGCAAGGGTTGCCAATCCGCGTAGAGAAAGTCGTGCAGGTGCATACTTCCCGCGACCAGGCCATTACAGAGCCCCTGCAGGAAGCCTGCAAGAACATAGACCGCCAGGGCAGCTTCTCGCACCTCCTGGAAAAGCATGAGAATGCCTGGCGCCGCCTCTGGAACCGGTGCGATTTAGTGCTGGCCTGCAACATCCAGGCGCAGTCCGTCCTGCGGCTGCACATTTTCCACTTGCTGCAGACGGTGTCGGCCAATACCGTGGGCATGGACGTAGGCGTACCGGCTCGTGGCCTGCACGGAGAAGCCTACCGTGGGCACATTTTCTGGGATGAGCTTTTTATTTTCCCTTTTCTCAACCTGCGCCTGCCAGAGCTGACGCGGGAGCTGCTTTTCTACCGGTTCCGCCGTTTGCCCGAGGCACGCTACGCCGCCTCGCAGGCCGGCTACCGCGGGGCCATGTTTCCGTGGCAGAGCGGCAGCAACGGCCGTGAGGAAAGCCAGGTCATTCACCTTAACCCGGAGTCCGGGCGTTGGCTGCCGGATAATACACACCTGCAGCGCCATATCAGCGCCGCGATCGCCTACAATGTGTGGCAGTACTTTCAGGCCAACGAGGACATGGCTTTCTTGACCTTTGTGGGGGGCGAGCTGATTTTCGATGTAGCGCTGTTCTGGTCCACTATTGCGGTGTACAATAAGGACCGCGGGCGCTACGAGATCCGAAACGTAGTGGGGCCCGATGAGTACCACACCGAATACCCCGACTCTGACCAGCCGGGGCTGAACAACAACGCCTACACCAATGTGATGGCTGTCTGGGTCATTCAGGCGGCACTGAAGCTGATGAATATTCTGGATGGCTCACGCGTGGAGGAGCTGTTCCAGAAGCTAGGCATTAACGAGCAGGATGTAGAGCGCTGGCACGACATCTCGGTGAAAATGTATGTTCCGTTTATCAACGACACGCACATCATTGCCCAGTTCGAGGGATATGAGCAGCTGCAGGAGTTTCCGTGGGAAACGTACAAGGCAAAGTATGGCGAGTCAATGCGCCTGGACCGCATCCTGGAAAGCGAGGGAGACAACGTGAACAAGTACCAGGCCAGCAAACAGGCTGATGTGCTCATGCTGTTTTACCTGTTCTCTTCCGAAGAGCTGCTCCAGATATTCAGCACCCTTAACTACGACTTTAGCCCGGAAAGCATCCCTGCCAATATTGAATACTATGAACAACGCACCTCGCATGGCTCCACGCTGAGTAAAATTGTTCACTCCTGGGTGTTGGCGCGCTCTGACCGGAAGCGTGCCTGGAACAACTTTAAAGTGGCGCTGATGAGCGATGTGGAGGATGTGCAGGGCGGCACTACCCCCGAGGGAATCCACCTTGGCGCGATGGCAGGCACCGTGGATTTGGTGCAGCGCGGTTTTACCGGGCTCGAAATCAGGGACAATGTGCTCTGGCTGAACCCGGTGCTGCCGGAGGAGATTGGTTGCCTGAACTTTGAGGTTCGCTACCGCAGCCATTGGATCGCACTGGAAGTAACCCAGGACAAAATGCGCATCACCTTCGACAGGGGCTGGTCCGAACAGATGCGCATCGGCGTGTGCGGCAAGGTATACACTTTCCAGACAGGCGAGCAGCGGGAGTTTGACCTCACGCGGTAATGTTTCATACTTAGCAGAACGATCTTTATGAGCGATGTAATCACCATCACCATCAACCCTGCTTTAGATAAGAGCACCTGCGTAGCGCAGGTGCTGCCGGAGAAAAAGCTGCGTTGCGATGAGCCGCAGTACGAACCGGGAGGCGGCGGTATAAACGTGTCGCGGGCCCTGAAAAAGCTGGGCGGCTCATCGTGTGCCTGGGTGCTGGTTGGCGGGCCGTCTGGAGAGCGTTTGTGCACGCTTCTGCAGGAGGAGCAGGTAAATTACTGGCCGGTGCACACCAAGAACTGGACACGCGAAAACCTGATGGTGATGGAGGAGAACTCCGGGAACCAGTACCGCTTTGGCATGCCCGGGCCTGTTACTTTCGAAGAGGAGTGGCGGCAATGCCTCACAAAGCTGGCGCAGATGCCAGCGCACAAATTGCCGAAGTACGTCGTGGCCAGTGGCAGCCTTACGCCCGGCGTGCCGGATGATTTTTACTCTCAGCTGGCGGCTATTGCCAACGAGAGAGGGTTCCGCTTGCTGGTGGATACCTCCGGCGAGGCGCTGCTAAAGGCGGCAGGAGAGGGGGTGTACTTACTCAAACCAAACCTGGGGGAGCTTGCGGCGCTTGCCGGGAAGGAGAAGATATCCGCGATGGAGCAGGAGGAGATTGCCAGGCAGGTGCTGCAGGCCGGAAAATGCCAGGTGCTCGTCGTTTCTTTGGGGCCGCGCGGTGCCATGCTAGCCTCAAAAGAGAGCGGTATCAGCTATGTAGTGCCGCCTACGGTTCCGCAGCAAAGCGCCGTGGGGGCCGGAGACAGTATGGTGGCAGGAATGGTGCTGAGCCTGATGAAAGGCTGTAGCCTGGAAGAAGTGGTGCGCTATGGCGTTGCCGCCGGTACAGCCGCCACCATGACCCCCGGCTCGGAACTCTGCCGCCTGGAGGACACGGAGCAGATATACCAGTGGCTGCAGGAGCACAAGGTACAGGTATAAAAAAGGCGGGGTTGTTTGCCCCGCCTTTTCAAAGTAAAGTATAACCAGCCTTAGTTGCGGTTGTTCGCATTCAGGTCGGTGAACGCCTCTTTCAGGCGCGCAATAAAGCTCTTCTCGCCTTCACGCAGCCATACGCGCGGGTCGTAGTACTTCTTGTTCGGAGAGTCTTCGCCATCCGGGTTGCCAATCTGGCTTTGCAGATAGCCCTTCTTGCTCTCATAGTAGTTGCGCACGCCATCCCAGAACGCCCACTGCATGTCCGTGTCAATGTTCATTTTGATAGCGCCGTACTCAATGGCTTCTTTGATCTGGTGCTTTTCTGAGCCGGAGCCGCCGTGGAACACGAAGTTAACCGGGTTAGCGCCTGTGCCGAACTTCTTCTGGATATAGTCCTGCGAGTTCTTTAGGATATCCGGGCGAAGCTCCACGTTGCCCGGCTTGTACACCCCGTGCACGTTACCGAAGGCAGCGGCGATGGTGAAGCGGTCACTGATCTTGTTCAGCTCTTCGTAGGCATAGGCCACTTCTTCCGGCTGCGTATACAGGCGGGAGCTGTCCACGCCGGAGTTGTCTACGCCGTCTTCTTCGCCGCCTGTCACCCCTAGCTCAATCTCCACGGTCATGCCAAGCTTGTTCATGCGCTTCAGGTAGCTGGCGCAGGTCTCAATGTTTTCTTTGATCTCCTCTTCCGAAAGGTCGAGCATGTGAGAGGAGTAAAGCGGTTTGCCGTGCTGCTCAAAGTACTTCTCACCGGCATCCAGCAGCCCGTCGATCCACGGAAGCAGCTTTTTGGCGGCGTGGTCGGTGTGCAGTACCACTGGCACCCCGTAAGCCTCGGCCATCAGGTGCACGTGCTGTGCGCCTGATACAGCGCCGGCGATGGCGGCTTTCTGCTGGTCGTTTGCCAGGCCTTTGCCGGCAAAGAACTGCGCTCCGCCGTGCGAGAACTGAATGATCACCGGTGAGTTTACCTCGCGCGCCGTTTCCAGCACTGCGTTTACAGAATCAGTGCCAATAACGTTTACGGCAGGAAGGGCGAAGTTATTTTCGTTCGCATACTTGAAGAGTTCAGTAACCTCGTCGCCGAAAAGCACACCGGCTCTGAATCTTTTTGTTGTTTCGCTCACAGTAATATTTTTTAAGGTTTTTAAAGGAAATATAGGTTGATTAGTCCTCCTGCTACTCGCAGAATTCTCAAGTAAATTTACTATATAGTTTATAATTTAAGAAATCAATCACCGCTAATCTAACGTTGCTGCCTCTATATTGTTAGAAGATGTATGAAAGTATGAGTAGAATATTGATTAGAATTATTGTGAAGAAGTAGTCTTTCATCCTGCGCAGATATTTTGCTGTACAGTATCGCACAAAATGGTGTCTGTAATCGAACACCAAGTATAAAAACCTCCCTCACACGTGCCTTGAACGAATATTTTAAATATGGTATAGCTATTGTAATAGAGAAGAAAACTTAGTGCGCCCAAGCTACACAACTACAAAATAAAACTATGTTCCGCCACAGCCTTCTGCTTATCTATAGAAACTTCAAGCGCTATAAAAGCACCTTCTTTATTAATGTTTTAGGCCTGTCTACCAGCTTAGCTTGTGCTTTACTCATTTTTATATGGGTTTACGATGAACTTAACATGGATAAGTTTCATCAACAGGATAAGCAGCTATTTCAGGTGATGACAAACCATTATAATACGGAAGGTATCGTAACCTGGGAGGCGGGACCGGGTCAATTGGCAGAAGCTCTGAAGGATGAAATGCCGGAGGTTGCCTATAGTGTCAGCTCATCTGATATTCCTGACAAGTTTATTGTCTCAGCAAATGAGCAACACATGTCTGCCGCTGGGCAGTTTGTTGGCAGCGATTATTTTAATGCTTTTTCTTATAAGCTAAGCCAGGGAAGTAAAGATCAGGTGCTCCAAAGCAAGAACGCAATTGTAATATCCGAGGCACTTGCTCTTAGGCTTTTTAATACAACACAAGGTGTTGTTGGCAGAACAATAAATTGGCAGATCCTGCACTTCACTAAGCCAGTTGTTATTACAGGCGTTTTTGAAGCCATGCCCTCTAACTCCTCAGAGCAGTATGATTTTCTGCTTTCTTTCGAAGAGTTTAAAGATATGCTCGGCGATGGCCTTCACTGGGACAATCATAATGCTAAAACATACCTGGTGCTACAAGAAGGTACTGATGCAGTATCATTTAATCATAAGATAGAATCCTTTCTAAAAAGTAAACAACCCAACTCAAATGTTACGCTTTTTGTAAGGCCATACTCAAACAAGTACCTCTATGGCAACTATGAAAATGGTGTACAAGCAGGAGGCAGGATTGAGTATGTAAAGCTGTTCTCACTGATCGCTATTTTCATATTAGCTATTGCCTGTATTAACTTCATGAACCTTTCTACCGCAAAGGCTTCAAGAAGAGTTAAAGAAATTGGTATTAAAAAAGCTATTGGCGCTAGCCGGGGCTCCCTTATACTTCAGTACCTGGGAGAGTCGCTTTTGGTGGCATTCATCTCTCTTATCATCGCGTTAATGTTTGTTGAGCTTGCACTAGTTCCTTTCAGCGAGATTACTGGCAAAGAGTTAAACCTGAGCTACCACGCACATTTTATACTTGGGGCACTGGGCATTACCGTTTTGGCAGGACTTATGGCAGGTAGTTATCCAGCTTTGTACCTGTCAAGGTTTAAGCCGGCAGTGGTGCTGCGGGGTACAATTAATAAGTTAGGTGGCGAATTATGGGCCAGAAGAGGTCTGGTTGTTTTTCAGTTCACGCTATCCATTATCTTGATTGTGTCTGTGCTCGTTGTTTATAAGCAGATTGAGTATGTTCAGGCAAAGAACCTGGGGTACAGCAAAGACCATGTGTTATACTTTAACGCTGAGGGCAAGGTGCAGGAAAAACTTGAAACTTTTCTGACAGAGGTGAAGAAGCTGCCTGGTGTTAGTAATGCCTCGAGCGGCGGTAGTATCATCAGCGATTACGGTTCTACAGTAGGTTTAAATTGGGAGGGAAAAAACACCGCGGAGCAGACAGCCTTTCAGATGCTGGCCGTGAACTATGACATGATTGAGACATTGGGTATAGGTGTAAAAGAAGGGCGCGCTTTTTCGAGAAGCTTTGCCTCCGACACATCCAAAATCATTTTTAACGAAGCTGCCATAGCTGTTATGGGCCTTGAAGAACCCGTTGGAAAAGTGGTTAATCTGTGGGGTGAGAATAAGAAAATCGTGGGGGTGGTAAAAGACTTTCATTTTCAATCGCTGCACCAGAAGGTAAAGCCCATGTTCTTCCGCCTGGACCCTAAGACAGCTATGAAAGTGATGGTGAAAATAGAAGCTGGGAAAGAGCGCGCAACAATAGAAAAGCTCCAGAGTTTATATGCCTCTTTCAATCCAGGTTATGTTCTAGATTACAAGTTTCTGAATGAGGACTACCAGGAGTTATATGCAGCAGAACAGCGTGTCGCAACCCTATCCAGGTATTTTGCCGGACTCGCCATACTTATTTCCTGCCTTGGCCTTTTCGGACTTGCAACGTTTACTGCCGAGAGAAGAGTGAAAGAGATCGGGATCAGGAAAGTGATGGGGGCAAGCGAGGTAAGTATCGTGTACTTGCTCTCCAGCGATTTTACAAAGCTTGTACTTGTAGCCATAGTAGTAGCCTTACCAGTAAGCTATATGCTCTTAAAGTATTGGCTAAATAACTTTGCTTACAGAATTGATTTGGAGGTGTGGTACTTTTTGGGAGCTGGTATACTTTCTCTTTTCATTGCCTGGCTAACAGTGGCTTCACAGGCTTTCAGAGCTGCTAAAGTTAACCCGTCTCAGTGCCTGAAAGAAGTATAAAAACAGAAAGGCCCGGTAAGTCTTAACTGCCGGGCCTTTCTGTTATTCAAACACGATCACTTTATCTTTATGCTTGCCGCGCATGTGGTTTCGGATAATCTGCTGAATATCCTTGTTGTCATTGTAGCGCTGAATGGCTCCTTTGAAATCTTCTAAGTTGTGTGCCGAAAAAGTATCATCTACAAAGCCAAAGCCAAGGTAAGTGCCATGCTCCACCACCACCACTGACTTTTCACCTGGCTCTCTTCCTTTACCGATGATAACAAAGCTGTTGTGTTCGTAGGTAAATGACTCTATGGCCTCTTCTACCCGCAGGTTATACTCCTCCGGGCTTTCTTTCCCGATGCAGGCACCATTGCATTGGTGTACCTGGTAATCAAAGCAAGCTCCGTTGGTTTTATAGAGGTCGCAGAGCTTCTGGCAGAGGTTATACTTGGCTACTTTGTGAAACAGAAAGCCTTTTGCCTTAAAATGATTTGAAAGTGCAATAATGGGCGTTAAGCTTTCATTATCTGCTTTGTTGATTGTGTCATAACTGAGGCGTTTGTAACCGTTGTTATCTTCATACACAAAAATGCCTGTGTTAAACACACTTCGCCGCTGCTGCCTGTTATACTGCGGTTTCATGCGCTTAATCTCTGCAGATTCAAAAAGCAAAGCTACCAGTTCATTCCCCATCAGCTCATAGGTAATGTCGGTGATGTTGTTTTTGAAGTCTAAAGACTTGCGGCTTTTATAGTCTATGTTAAAGTGCTGTATAATGCGTTTCTTTATATTGATGCTTTTGCCAACATAAATTACCTCGCCCTCCTCGTTATGGAAGTAGTATACCCCTGGCACCATAGGTAAGGCGTCTACCTGCTCTTTGCTAATAGCAGGTGGTAGCAGCGATGTTTTGATCTCTTTTTTAAGCACCTGTGTGGTGTTGTCAGCGGCCATATTCATGTTACCGTCAACCACAGGCCTGTTTATCTTAATAAGCTTGTCGAAGAGCAAAGCAGTTGCTTCCGCATCACCAATGGCTCGGTGGCGCTGGCTTAGCGGGATATCAATGCTGTTGCAGAGCTTGCCAAGGCTGTAAGATGGAAGCCCAGGTATAAGTGAGCGGCTCAGGCGCACGGTGCAGAGTGTCTTCCGTTGAAAGGTAAAGCCCAGGTCAGCAAACTCCTTCTTCATAAAAGAATAGTCGAAGCGCACGTTGTGGGCCACGAATACCTTGCCCTCGGTAAACTCGACTATCTCCTTGGCCACCTCGTAAAACTTGGGGGCTTCCAGTACCATGTCGTCTTTAATGCCGGTAAGCTGCGTTATGAAATAAGGGATGGGGCGCTCCGGGTTAATGAGCGTGTGGTATTTGTCGACTATCTTCTCCCCGTCATGTATAAAAATGGCAATCTCGGTGATCTTGTCCTGGTGCGGCTGCCCACCGGTTGTTTCGATGTCTACTATTGCGTACAAGTTGCTCTGGTTTAGTTGCTCACTCTCAGAGCCTGCGGCATTGCCTGCAGCTCCTTCTTCTAAACCAATATTTTTAGTAAACCGTTTCAAATCGCTCCTTTCGCTTTTAGGCTGCAAATACAGTTAGCAGGCTTACCTGTCGATATCCTTTTTGCCTCGGCCCAGGCCGTTCACCAGCTCCGACAGCCAGGTGCTGATGCCTCCCTTTTTCTTCGGGTGCAGATCCTCTATATCGGCCAGCAGATACCCGAAAGGCTGCAGGGGAGGGTACACATCGAAGATCACCTTCATCATGGCAATAACAGGGATGGAGAGCACCATGCCGGCCGCCCCCCAGATCTCCCCCCCGATCAGCAGGGCCACGATGGCGGCAAAGGGGTTTATACTTACCTTGGACCCCACCACAAAGGGCGTGATAAAGTTGCCTTCCAGGAACTGCACAAACATAAACACCAGCACCACTAGTACCGCATCCAGCAGGTTGCCGGTGGTAGCCAGCGTGAACAGGGCCGGCAGGGAGGCACCGATCAGGATGCCGATGTAAGGGATAATAGTAAGTATAGAGGCGAATATGCCGAAGAAGATGGCATACTTTACCCCCAGTATAAGCAGCCCCGCAGTGTTGAGCAGCGCCACCACCACAATCACAATCATCAGCCCGGAAATATAGCTGTGCACAACGTGCTGGATGTCGGTCATGGTATGGATCACTCCGCCGCGCCTGTCTTTGGTGACGAACTTGAAGAGGAACTGCTCCAGGTGGTCGCGGTAGTAGAGCAGGCAGAACACAAAAATAGGCACCAGCGTGAGCACAGTAATAGCGCCGGTGGTCATGGATATGGTGCTGCTCAGGAAGGTGGCGGAGAGGTCCTGTATGTTGCCGATGGCGTTCTGGATGATCTCGGATTTGTTCGGTGCCGCAATCCCGAAGCGGTTATACATAAAGTCCTGCCCGCGGGTGATCAGGCCCTCAACGTTCTGCCCGATGGTGTCCAGCTCCGAGGTCAGGCTCACCAGTTGCATCGAGACAAACCAGGCCACGAGCCCCAGTACCACCACCACCAGCGTTATGCCGCTCAGGATGGCCAGCGGGCGCGGAAAGCGCAGCTTCGATTCCAGGTCGCGGGTGAGGGGCAGGAGCAGCAGTGCAAAAAGCAGCCCGAAGGCCAGCGGCATCAGGATGGGTTTGAAGGTTCTAAGCCCAAGTATAAGTAAGGTAAGGCCCAGCAGGATAACGGTGTATTTGAAGTATGGCGGTAACTTTATTTCCATGTAGGGTGCTCGTGAGTATGTTAAATCCCGGTCCGGGTTCTACATTTGCAGCTCAAAGTAAGTAAATGTTCTGGCGAAATGTATAGTTTTATGCATATATTAAAATGCTAAATAATTTAGCCTAAAAAGTCTGCTAAAAACCAGCATTAACTGAACCAGCTCCACGCCAGAATGGTTTATATTTAGGAAGAGGGAAGCAGTACTTTATTTAAAGCTAAAACCATTAGTATTTTTAGGGCGCTTTAGGTAATTTAGCATCGGTAGGAACTTATCGATTGCGTCTTGTCTTTTATAATTTCCTATATTTCGGATTGATACTACCTATTCAACTACACTTACGCTTACATAATGGCAGAGTTAGAGCATAATTACACCGAAGACAGCATCCGGTCGCTGGAACCACGCGAGCACATCAGGCTGCGCCCTGGTATGTACATTGGTAAGTTGGGCGATGGCTCATCAGCAGATGACGGTATTTACATCTTGGTGAAAGAGGTGATCGACAACTCCATCGACGAACACGTGATGGGTTTCGGTAAGACCATTGAGGTGAAGATCTCAGATCACAAAGTGCAGGTGCGCGACTATGGTCGCGGTATTCCGCTGGGTAAAGTGATCGACTGTGTGAGTAAGATCAACACGGGCGGTAAGTACGACAGCAAAGCCTTCCAGAAGTCGGTGGGCCTAAACGGTGTGGGTACGAAGGCAGTAAACGCCCTCTCCAGCCACTTCCGCATCCAGTCTGTTCGCGATGGCAAAATGAAAGCCGCCGAGTTTGAGAAAGGCGTGCTCACAGAGGATTTTGAGGTGCAGGACAGCCCGCAGCGCAACGGTACCCTCACTGTCTTCACGCCGGACGACACCATCTTCAAGAACTACCAGTTTAACCCGGACTACCTGGAGAACCAGATCTGGAACTACGTGTACCTGAATGCCGGCCTGACCATTAACTTCAACGGTAAGAAGTTCTACTCTGAGAACGGCCTGCTGGACCTGCTCCGCAACAAGGCGGATGAGGAGAGCCTGCGCTACCCGATCATCCACCTGAAGGGCGAGGATATTGAACTGGCCCTGACCCACGGCGACAACTACGGCGAGGAGTACTACTCCTTCGTGAACGGCCAGTACACTACCATGGGTGGTACGCACTTGGCCGCTTTTCGTGAGGCGGTGGTAAAGACGGTACGAGACTTCTACAAAAAAGACTATGACGCCGCTGATATCCGCGGCTCTATTATAGGGGCGGTTTCGTTGCGTGTGCAGGAGCCGGTGTTTGAGTCGCAGACGAAGACAAAGCTGGGCTCCATTGAAATGGGGCCTGACGGACCAGCCGTGCGCGCCTATGTCAATGACTTTGTGCGCGAGCACCTGGACAACTACCTGCACAAGAACCCGGAAACGGCGGAAGCACTCAGAAAGCGGATTGAGCAAAGTGAGCGCGAGCGCAAGGACATGGCCGGCGTGAAAAAGCTGGCGAACCAGCGGGCCAAAAAAGCAAATCTGCACAACCGTAAGCTCCGCGATTGCCGCCTCCATTTTAACGAGGACAAAGGCGAGAAGTCATTGCTGTCCACGCTGTTCATCACCGAGGGTGACTCTGCCAGTGGATCAATCACCAAATCCCGCAACGTGGATAGCGAGGCTGTGTTCAGCTTAAGGGGTAAGCCCCTGAACTGCTTTGGCCTTAAGAAAAAGGTGGTGTACGAAAACGAGGAGTTTAACCTGCTGCAGCACGCCCTGAACATCGAAGAGGGGCTGGAGGGCCTGCGCTACAACCGCGTGGTGATCGCGACCGATGCCGACGTGGACGGTATGCACATTCGCCTGCTGCTGCTTACGTTCTTCCTGCAGTTCTTCCCGGACCTGGTGCGAAACGGCCACGTGTACATCCTGGAGACACCGCTGTTCCGGGTGCGCAACAAGAAGGAAACGATCTACTGCTATAACGAAGCAGAAAAGCAGGAGGCCATGCAGAAACTAGGGAAGAAACCGGAGATCACCCGCTTCAAAGGTTTGGGAGAGATCTCTCCGGATGAGTTTGGCAAGTTTATTGGCGATAACATAAAGCTGAAGCCGGTGATCCTGCAGAAGGACACGACGATCCAGAAGATGCTGAGCTACTACATGGGTAAAAATACCCCGGACCGTCAGCAGTTCATCATCGAGAACCTGAAGTATGAGAAAGATATAGTTGAAGAAGTATATGCATAACGACGAATTGAACAACGAGGAGGAGCTCCAGCACAACGAAGAGTTGGAGGTGGAGTTTACGGACGGGGAGGAGGAAACCATCCACAACGTGACGCCTGTCTCTGGTCTGTACGAAAACTGGTTCCTCGATTATGCCTCTTATGTAATTCTGGAGCGCGCGGTGCCAGCCATTGAAGATGGTTTGAAGCCGGTGCAGCGCCGTATCCTGCACGCCATGCGCGAGATGGACGACGGTCGCTTTAACAAGGTGGCCAACGTGATCGGCCAGACCATGCAGTACCACCCGCACGGCGACGCCTCCATCGGCGACGCCATGGTGAACCTGGGGCAGAAAGACCTGCTGATCGAGACGCAGGGTAACTGGGGCGATGCCCGCACCGGCGACAGCGCGGCGGCTCCCCGCTATATCGAGGCGCGCCTTTCCAAGTTTGCCCTGGATGTGGTGTTTAACCCGCAGACAACGCTGTGGCAGCTGAGCTACGACGGGCGTAAAAACGAGCCGGTAACACTGCCGGTTAAATTCCCGCTGCTGCTGGCGCAGGGCGTGGAGGGTATTGCCGTAGGCTTGTCTACCAAGATTATGCCGCACAACTTCCGGGAGCTGATCAAGGCCTCTGTCGATGTGCTGAAAGGCCGTAGCACGAACCTGTTGCCCGACTTCCTGACGGGTGGCCAGATAGACGTGACCAACTACAACGGCGGCCAGCGCGGCGGCAGAATCCGCGTGCGCGCCACCATTGAGAAGGTGGACAAAACCATGCTCGTTATCCGGGATGTGCCATACGGTACCACCACAACGGGTTTGATGGAGTCCATCGTAAAGGCCAGCGAAAACAATAAGATCAAGATCAAGAGGGTAGTAGACAATACTGCCGCCGATGTGGAGATACAGGTGCAGTTGCCGCCGGGCGTGTCGCCGGACCTGACCATGGATGCCCTCTACGCCTTCACCGACTGTGAGGTGTCCATCTCCCCGAACGCGTGTGTGATCATCAACGATAAGCCGCACTTCCTGGACGTGAACGAGCTGCTGCGCATCTCTACCTTTAAGACGGTAGACCTGCTGAAGCGTGAGCTGGAGATTCGCAAAGGGGAACTCGAGGATAAGTGGCATTACTCGTCGCTGGAGAAGATCTTCATCGAGAACCGCATCTACCGCGATATTGAGGAGTGCGAAACCTGGGAAGCCGTACTCAACGCCATTGACAGGGGGCTGGACCCTTACAAGCACCTGCTGCGCCGTGAGGTGACAGAGGAGGATATTATCCGCCTGACGGAGATCAAGATCAAGCGTATCTCCAAGTATGACTCCTTTAAAGCCGATGAGTATATTCATAAGCTGGAGGAGGAAATGGCCGAGGTGGATGATAACCTGGCAAACCTGATCCGCTACGCCATCGCATACTTCGAAGGCTTGCTGAAGAAGTACGGCCAAGGCAAAGAGCGCCGCACGCAGGTGAAAACCTTCGACGTGATCAACGCGCAGAACGTGGCCATCGCCAACCAGAAGCTGTACATGAACGCCAAAGACGGCTTTATCGGGACAGGCCTGCGCAAAGACGAGTTTGTGTGCGACTGCTCCGACATGGACGATATCATCGTGTTCCGCAAGGACGGTAAGTTCATGGTAACGAAAGTGGCGGAGAAAACCTTCGTGGGCAAGGACATCATTTATGCCGGCGTTTACAACAAGAACGATGAGCACATGGTCTACAACATGATCTACCTCGATGGTAAGTCTGGTGTGTCGTATGCCAAGCGCTTTGCTGTGAAGTCCGTAACCCGCGACAAGGAGTACGACCTTACCAAAGGCAACAAAGGCTCTAAAGTGCACTACCTTACCGCCAACCCGAACTCCGAGTCTGAGGTGGTGACCATTACGCTTTCGCCGAACGCATCAGCCAGAAACAAAGTATTGGACTTTGATTTTGCCGAGCTGATGATCAAAGGCAAAGGGTCCAACGGTAACATCGTGACGAAGTACCCGGTGAAGAAAGTGGTGCAGAAGAGCCTGGGCGAGTCTACCCTGGGAGGCCGTGAGATTTATTACGATGAGGTGATCGGCCGCCTGAACACCGAAGGCCGTGGCCGCTACCTGGGCTCGTTCAACACCGACGATGCCATACTTGCCATTCACGACGACGGCACGTACGAGCTGACATCGTTTGACCTGGCCAACCACTACACCGTGGAGAAGCTGAAGGTGCTGCAGAAGTTCGATCCCGAGCTGGTGATTTCAGCTATTTATTACGAGGGGGAAAATAAAACCTACTACGTGAAGCGTTTCAAGGTAGAGACGACCACCATAGGCAAGCGCTTCGCCTTTATTCCGGAGACAAAGAACTCCAGGCTAGAGGCCGTGTCTACGCATCCGGAGCCATTGGCCAGCATCAAGTTCAAGCGTTCGCTTCGCGGCGAGCGTGAGGCGGAGAAAATTCTGCTTAACGAGTTTATTGATGTGAAGGGCTGGAAGGCGATGGGCAACAAGCTCAACTACTTTAAAGTGTACGAGGTGGATGTGCCGAAAATGCTGCCTGTGGACCAGCCAGAGGAGGATAAGCCCAAAGCTAAGAAGTCTGCCAAAAGGGAGCCGGTAACGCTGCCATCCCAGCTAAAAGAGCTGGCCGAAGAGGCCGCCAAGGTGAGCAGCGCCCAACCACACGCAGTGGACGACGTACAAGGCGAGAAAGACCTTAGCCTCGAAAAGAAAGCGTTGAAGGAGAAAAGGCAGCTGGATATTTTCTAATCTATCTTGCGCCTGCTCTTGCTAAAGTCTTTGGTTTTCCGTAGATTGTAGGGTAGGAATATAGATATGAAAAGAACTTGTACAGCTATTCTTCTGGGATGTTTGCTTTCTGCAGGAGCACCCGCTGCCGTAATGGCAGGTGGTGGCACTGCATCGGGCAACGAGTTGATGCAGCGGGCTGAACAGCTTCTCAACAACTATAAAGACAGCGAAGCCCTGCGCCTGTTTGAGCAGGTAATCACGCAGTCGCCGGATAACTACGAAGCACTGTGCCGGGCCAGCTACCTGCATTGCCGTATCGGCGACAGGTTTGCTGATGAAACCCGTAAGGCGGAGCACTTCTCCAAGGCAAAGACCTATGCCATGAAAGCCTATGAGCTTCAGCCGGAGGATGCCGAGTCGAATTACGTGATGGCGCTTTCGCTTGGCTGCTCCGCCATGACTGCGGGCCCGCGGCAACGGCTGGAGGGCATTAACCAGATGAAGTCCTTTGTGGATGCCGCACTGGTGGATGATGCCAAACATGCGGGAGCCTGGTATACGCTGGGGCGCTGGTACTTCAAAATGGCGAACCTCAACTTTGCTGAGAAAGCGGCCTCCAAGCTGTTTTTCGGCGGCGTTTGTGATGAGGCCTCCAATGAGAAGGCTGCCGAAGCCCTGGAGCAGGCGATCGTGTATGAGCCAAATAACATCCGCTACTACTTCGACCTTGCCAGCGTGTACAAAGAGATGCGGGAAACAACCGCCTGTATCAGCACCTTGGAAAAGGCGCTCACGCTCACTTTCGAAACGAAGGAGGAGCTGGAACTAAGCAGGCGGTGCAAGATTATGCTACAAGAGCAACAGAAACTATAAGTTGATGATATTCTGCCAAAAAGCCTGCTCCCGATTCGGTGGCAGGCTTTTTGTTTTAGCCAGGAGGCTGCTTCGTGTGTAGGATGTGTTTCTATTTAGGCAAAATGTCTTAATTTAGCGCCCCTAAGTGCGAATGTCCTTTTTTCAGAAGAATACTATTAGCCGGTAAGGATGCGGGTTTACAGATTATTGCTGTTGGTTTTATCGGTTTCGATGGTTTCCTGTACGCTGGAGGAAGGGGATAGCGAGCAGATGGTGAACCTGCAGGTGGTGAAGGACAATCCCGCCGCGCAGCTGGAGAACCTGAATGCCGCCATTGAGCGCTCCAAACGGGACGGCTCCTTGTATGCCCGCCGTGCAGTGGTACTGCTGCGCAGGGGGGAGCTGGAGCAGGCGCTTGAAGATGCGGACAAAGCCGTGCGGCTAACGAAAAACGAGCCGGCCAGCCTGTTTGTAAAGGCCCAGGTGCTGCGCGCCATGGGGAAGAGGGAGGAGGCCCTGCCGCTGGCGCTGCAGGCGGAGCGCAACTCCTACCAAAGCACCTCGCTGTACGTGCTGCTGGGAGATTTATACTTGCAGCGGCAAGAGCACGAGCAGGCGCTGCAGTACCTTCGGAAGGCGCAGAATCTCTCACCTGCAGACGAGTTTGCCTATTACTACAAAGGGCGGGTGCAGGAGGCAACCGGTGACACAGCCAAAGCCATCCAGAACTATAAACTGGCGCTGGGGCAGGTGCCGGACTTTACAGAGGCGCAGCGTGAACTGGCTGCCTTGCTAATAGACAAGGGCGACTACACCTCGGCGAAGCCGTACTTGCAGCGCGCCCTGAAAGCTGCTCCAAAGGATGCCAAACTGTGGTATAACCGCGGGTTGGGATACCAGGCAGAGCAGAAGCAGGACAGCGCCATGCAGGCCTTTGCCAAAGCGGTAAGTATAAACGACACGCTGTCCGGCGCTCACTATAGGCTGGGCGTATACCAGCACAACCTGGGAAATAACGAGGCGGCGCTGGAGCACCTTCAGAAGGCCTATGAGGCGTTTAAAGGGAAGCCGGAGTACCTGGGCAAGCTAGCGAGTGCCTATGAGCGCACAGGGCAGTACAGGGAGGCCTTGTCCGCCTACCAGCGCTTGCTGGAGGTAGAGCCCAAAGCCACCTATGCCTACCAGTCTGTTGCCAGGCTGAAGTATAAAATTTCAAAACCATTGCCTGATAGTGCAGCTGTACGCCTACAGGAACAGATAGAAAGATAAACAACTATGATCAACATCACACTGCCAGACGGTTCAGTGCGCCAGTATGAAAGCGGCGTAACTAGCCTTGACATTGCACAGAGCATCAGCGAAGGCCTGGCTCGGAACGTGCTTGCTGCCAAAGTTAACGGAGCGGTATGGGACGCCACGCGCGCCATTAACCAGGACGCAACGGTGCAGCTGCTCACCTGGAATGATGAGGAGGGCAAAAACACCTTCTGGCACTCTTCTGCCCACTTACTTGCGGAGGCCCTGGAAGACCTTTACCCGGACGTGAAGTTCGGCATCGGCCCTCCGGTAGAGAACGGCTTTTACTATGATGTGGACCTGGGCGAGCACCACCTCTCTCAGGAAGACATCGCAAAGCTGGAGCAGAAAATGCTGGAGCTGGCGCGTCAGAAAAATGTGTACCTGCGCAGTGAGGTGTCCAAGGCGGATGCGGTCGACTATTTCACAAAGAAAGGCGACCAGTACAAGCTGGACCTGATCAAAGACCTGGAGGACGGCTCCATTACGTTTTACGAGCAGGGTAAATTTGTGGACCTTTGCCGCGGGCCGCATATCCCGAACACTGGCTTTGTGAAGGCCGCCAAGATCACGAACATCGCCGGCGCTTACTGGCGCGGGGATGAGAAGAACAAGCAGTTAACCCGCATCTACGGCATCACCTTCCCGAAGCAAAAGGAGCTGACAGAGTACCTAGAGCGTGTGGAGGAGGCCAAGAAGCGCGACCACCGCAAACTGGGCAAGGAGATGGAGCTTTTCGCCTTCTCCGAGAAGGTGGGCATGGGCCTGCCGCTATGGCTGCCAAAGGGCACGCTGCTGCGTGAGCGCCTGGAGCAGTTTATGCGCAAAGCACAGATGCGTGCTGGTTACCAGCCGGTAGTTACGCCGCACATCGCCAGCAAAGAGCTGTACGTAACTTCGGGCCACTACGAGAAGTATGGCGCAGACTCGTTCCAGCCGATCAAGACGCCGAACGAAGGAGAAGAGTTCCTGCTTAAGCCGATGAACTGCCCGCACCACTGCGAAATCTACAAGACCCGCCCACGCTCTTACAAAGAGCTGCCGGTAAGGTTTGCAGAGTTCGGTACGGTTTACCGTTACGAACAAAGTGGTGAGTTGCACGGTTTAACCCGGGTGAGGGGCTTTACGCAGGATGACGCACACATTTTCTGCCGCCCGGACCAGGTAAAAGAGGAGTTCCTGAAAGTAATTGACCTTGTGCTGTATGTTTTCAAAGCACTGGGGTTTGAGGATTACACAGCGCAGATATCTTTACGTGACCCGGAGAACAAGGCCAAGTACATTGGTACGGATGAAGCCTGGGAGAAAGCGGAGCGTGCTATTATTGAGGCCTCGGCTGAGAAAGGGCTCTCCACTGTAACCGAATTGGGAGAGGCTGCGTTTTACGGACCTAAGCTTGACTTCATGGTGAAGGACGCTCTTGGCCGTAAGTGGCAGCTGGGAACTATTCAGGTAGACTATCAGTTGCCAGAACGCTTCCAGTTGGAGTACATCGGTGCGGATAACCAGAAGCACCGGCCGGTTATGATCCACCGTGCGCCGTTCGGTTCGCTGGAGCGCTTCGTGGCCGTGCTGATCGAGCACTGCGGCGGTAATTTCCCGCTGTGGCTGAGCCCGGAGCAGATCGCGATACTTCCGATCTCTGAGAAGTACCACGACTATGCGCAGCAGGTGTACGACCGACTGCAGCAGGACGATATCAGGGGCTACGTGGACAACCGCGATGAGAAGATCGGCCGTAAGATCCGTGATGCAGAGGTGCGCAAGGTGCCGTACATGATCATCGTAGGAGAGAAGGAGCAGGAAAACGGAGCCGTATCGGTTCGTAAGCACGGTGAGGGAGACCTTGGTGCCATGACGGTCGAGGAGTTCAGCACGTTCTTTCAGGGCAAAGTAGCCGAAATGCTGAACAATTAAGAAAGAAATTTTCTTTTTGATAGATAATTTGCGATATTCGCAACCTAATTGTAGAATTTAATTTAAAGGAGGTACAACCATAGCTACGCAAAACAGGCGCTACATCCCACGCGGAAAGGTGGAGGAGCCATACAAAGTCAATGAAAAAATAACTGCCAGAGAAGTACGGGTGGTTGGTGACAATGTTGAGCAAGGAGTATACTCAACCAGAGATGCTCAGAAACTGGCTAATGAACAGAATCTCGACCTCGTTGAGATTTCGCCAACAGCCAACCCACCGGTATGCCGCATCATCGACTATTCTAAGTTCAAGTATGAGCAGAAGAAGAAAACGAGGGAGATGAAGGCGAAGCAGCAGAAAGTCGTTATCAAGGAAATCCGCTTCGGTCCGAACACGGATGACCACGATTTCGAGTTTAAGCTGAAGCACGCCAAAGGCTTTCTGGAGAGCGGTTATAAAATTAAATCTTACGTGCACTTCGTAGGTAGATCTATTGTGTTCAAAGAGCGCGGTGAGATTCTTCTTCTGAAATTTGCCCAGGCACTGGAAGATTTAGCGAAGGTTGAGCAGTTGCCGAAGCTGGAAGGGAAACGCATGTTCCTGATCCTGTCGCCGAAAGCCGCTCCTGTGAAGAAGTAATTTCATTCAATTAATTTTATACTCATGCCAAAAGTAAAAACCAAATCTGGTGCAAAGAAGCGTTTTTCTTTGACAGGTACTGGCAAAATCAAGCGTAAGCACGCTTACAAAAGCCACATCCTGACGAAGAAAACGACGAAGCAGAAGCGTAATTTGACGCACATCGGCCTAGTTAGCAAAGCTGATGAAGCAAACGTTAAATTCATGCTGAAAATCTAATTCTGCGACAGAATTAGGAATCGGTTAATTATTAGTACGAACCCGGTATCTGGTCTTTAAGAAGATTTTTTAGAATCACCAGCCGCCAAAACTCAAAACAAAATGCCTAGATCGGTAAATGTCGTTGCAGCACGACACAGAAGAAAGAAAGTAATGAAAATGGCCAAAGGTTACTTTGGCCGTCGCAAGAACGTTTGGACAGTTGCGAAAAACGCGGTAGAAAAAGGCTTAGTTTATGCCTACCGTGATAGAAAAGCTAAGAAGAGAGACTTCAGAGCCCTGTGGATCCAGCGTATCAACGCCGGTGCACGTGAGCACGGCTTGTCTTACTCCGCTCTTATGGGCGCTTTGAAAAAAGCTAACATCGACCTGAACCGCAAAGTACTTGCTGACCTGGCGATGAACCACCCAGAGGCTTTCAAATCTATCGTTGATAAAGTAAAGTAATTACTTTTAGATATAATACAGAAGGGCTTAGCATTGCGCTAAGCCCTTTTTATTTTTACATACTGCTTTGTTTAAGCCTCCGCTGCCTGCTAAAAAAATGCCGTTGATAAGCCTTTGAGCGGCAGATAACTAGATGAAAGCAGCATATTGACAATAAAAAAAGCTTAAACAAAAAACACAGTGGCTGGTTGTGGTGTATCTAAAAAGGAGCAAAAACCAATCAGATGAAAAATAAGACTATTATACTGGCAAGCCGCCCAAAAGGGGTGCCAGCGAACGAAAACTTTAAATTTGAAGAGCGCGAAATACCTGCCCTGCAGGATGGGGAGGTATTGCTGAAGTCCCTCTACGTTTCTGTGGACCCCTACATGCGGGGCCGTATGAGCGATGCTAAGTCATACGTGGCGCCATATGAGGTAGGTGAGCCTATTACAGGTGGTATTGTGGCAGAAGTGGTGGACAGCCGAAACAGCAAGCTGCCGAAAGGTGCCGTGGTGCTGGGCAACCTGCCGTGGCAGCAGTACACCGTGCACAGTGGCAGCGGCCTGAGCCAGATTCAGCCGGATGTTGCCCCTCTGAGCTACCATTTGGGTATTTTGGGTATGCCGGGCCTTACAGCCTATTTCGGACTCCTGCACATTGGAGAGCCTAAACCTGGTGAAACCGTGGTGGTGTCCGGCGCGGCAGGCGCGGTAGGCACCGTGGTAGGGCAGATAGCGAAAATCAAAGGGTGCCGTGTGGTGGGTGTGGCAGGCTCAGACGACAAAGTGGAGTACCTGAAGCAGGAGCTGGGCTTTGACGAGGCCATCAACTATAAAACCGCCGGTGACATGAAGGAGGCCATGGCCAAGGCTTGCCCCGATGGCGTGGATGTATACTTCGACAACGTGGGCGGTGAGATATCAGACGCGGTATACCTTTCGCTGAACAAGTTTGCCCGCATCGCCATCTGTGGGCAGATCGCCTACTATAACAGCACAACCCTGCCTACCGGCATGCGCGTGGAGCCAATCCTGCTGAAGATGAGCGCCCTGATGAAAGGCTTCATTGTAAGCGACTACGCCAGTGAATTCGGTACGGCCGCTAGAGAGCTAGCCGCTTGGGTGAAGGAAGGAAAGCTGCAGTACCAGGAAACGATCACCGAAGGCTTCGATAACATCCCTCAGGCTTTCTTCGGCTTGTTCTCAGGCGAGAACACCGGTAAACAGCTGGTGAAGGTGGCCGACCGTGAAGCTTAAACATAACTTGGCAGCAGTAGTTTCAAAATAAGCATATGGGTGCAGCACGTGTGCACCTTAAACGATACAAATAAGTACAGTAATAGCATAAATGAATAATTTCACGTTTTATAACCCGGTTAAAATCCTCTTCGGGAAAGGGCAGATCAGCGCAATAGCAAAAGAGATACCGCAGGGCGCACGCATCATGGTGACCTACGGCGGTGGCAGCATCAAAAGAAACGGTGTGTACGACCAGGTGATGGAAGCACTGAAGGATTTCTACGTGCTGGAGTTTAGCGACATTGAGCCGAACCCGCACTACGAAACACTGATGCAGGCAGTAGACATTGCCAAGCGGCAGCAGATCGACTTTTTCCTGGCTGTAGGCGGTGGCTCCGTGATAGATGGCACCAAGTTTATTGTGGCGGCTATGGAGTTTGAGGGAGAGGATCCGTGGGACATGATGACCAAGCGCACTCCAGTGAAGAAAGCCGTTCCGTTTGGAACAGTGCTTACCTTACCTGCCACAGGCTCTGAGATGAACTCTGGCTCAGTGGTTACGCGCGTGTCTACAAAGGAGAAGCTGGCTTTCGGAAGCCCGTTAACCTTCCCTAAGTTTTCTGTACTGGACCCTGAGGCAACCTTTACGCTGCCGGTGCGCCAGATCTGCAACGGAGTAGTGGATGCGTTTACGCACGTGCTGGAGCAGTACCTGACCTACCCGGTTAACGCTCCTTTGCAGGACCGCATGGCAGAGGCCGTGTTGCTGACGCTGAAGGAAGAGGGGCCGAAGGCGGTACAGAACCCGCAGGACTACGATACGATGGCAAACTTCATGTGGGCCGCAACAATGGCGCTGAACGGCGTGATTCGTCCTGGTGTTCCTACTGACTGGTCTACGCACTACATTGCGCACGAACTGACGGCGCTGCACGGGATAGACCATGCCAGAACGCTGGCGATTGTCCTGCCGTCCTTGCTGCGTTATAAGAGCGAACAGAAAAAAGAGAAGCTACTTCAGTACGGCTCAAGGGTGTGGGGTGTGAACTCCGGCACAGAAGACGAGCGTTTGGAGGCAACCGTGGAGGCGACAATCGCCTTCTTCGAGTCTTTGGGTATTCAAACAAAACTTTCGGACTACGAAGTTGGAGAAGATACGATTGACACGATCATTGAGCGTTTTGAAGCGCGTGGCGTGAAAGATCTGGGCGAGCGCGCCGATATTCAGATTGCCGATGTGAGGCAGATCCTGACGATGAGTCTGTAGCTGAAGCAAAAAGCAAGTGAAGCCGTTGCAGCCCCGTGCTGCAACGGCTTTTTTAATGTCGTAGCAGGAGAGCGGCTCGGAACAAGGGGGGAGTGGAGTGCATTTATGCGTAAATACGGAGGGTAAATCCGTGTTTATGCGTGAACGATGCAGAGGCACAGACGTTTATAAAGTGGTGGTTACTGATTGAGGCCACCATGTGACCCGCGTTTCCAAGCTATAAACAAACTACAGCATGGTGCCTGTGTGGCGGTGCTTCGGCACCTTCTGAGAAAGAGGGCGTCCTGTTCGCACACCCACAGTGCCTACAAGAAGTAATAGAACACTTTATTCTTTAAACCCGAAAACAAAAACCCGAACCGGCTGGCTCGGGTTTTTGTGTATAGAAGGCCTCATTGGTAAAGCTGTTGCTTTTTTGCTAAGCACTTGCCTTGCTTGTGTCAATAATGCCGTTGAAGATGATTTTTACCAGGCCATCAAAAACTGCCGCAGGCGTATGGGGCAGTTCCTGCATAAGCTCTGCCGGCACCTGCTGCGTGAAATCAGGGTTCAGTATGGTTTCCAGGGCGCTGGCGTACAGCAGAACGGCCATTGTGCGGTTCGTGTCTTCCCGGATGTAGCCTTTACGCACCCCTTCGTCCAGCAAAGAGTTAAAGCGCAGGAATGCAGCATCTGCCTTATGCTGCTGCAGGTGCTGCCAGCTGGAAGGGGCATTTTTCTTGATATCTTGTACAAACTCCGGGTTGATGTAGTGGAGCTTCGTGCCGACGTAACTGAAGATCTGCTTTATTTTCTCCGGGAACTCAATCTGGTCGCTTTTCAGGATTCGCTCCACTTCCCGCTGTATATCATGCCCATGCTGCCGGATGATGACATTGAGCAGTTCCTCCTTGCCTGTAAAATACTGGTAGAGTGTTTTCTTGCTCATGCCCAGGTTTCTGGCCAGGTCTGCCATCAGCACCTTACTGTAGCCGTGGGTGAAGAACATTTGCTTGGCTTCAGCTATAATTCGTTCGCGTGGGTTTTCAGATGCCTCCATTACAAATAAGTTTGTGGTGCCGTGGTAAGTATAAAGCTAAACATGCGTTTGCAACAAAAATATATAGATTAACTCATAAATCTAAGGAAGAGTCACTGAATAGTTCAGCTGTAAAGCAAAGAGAAGCGCAGGCAGGGCTTTACCGGGGGCCAATGCCAAAGTTGGGCACGCTGCACGGCCGGTTTACATAGCGCATGAGCTGTGCGCCTCACAGCAGGGATCTTCTCACTAATTGCACCTTTAGATTACAGGTCTTGCTGCCTTACCGGCTTTTGCGGGAGTGGTCGGTGGGGTGGGAGATGGTTAAGTGATTGTAATATAGTTGTTATGCTATATGTATAGATGTTAAAGTTTTGTAAATATTTTTAATCCAAAATTTGTGTTTTAGGTAGCATCCTTCTAATTTGCATCAAGCTGTTCCGGTAAAAAGATAAACGAAAGAACATCAGTTAGTAAAAAAATGAAGTTGATGACGATAAAGTACACAACCAAAAAGCTGGTATACTTGTTGCCATCAGTAAGCCATTCTAACTTTTAGCCAATGATTGACATTATTAACTTAGTCGCACTCTCCGGTATTTTTAACGTACTGTTCTTCTGGTACGCTTCTACTAAGATGAAATCAAAGCCGGATCCGGTTAAGACGCTGATTGTTTCGTTTGTGTTTTCTATCCCGCTTAGCTTTCTGCTAATTGGCGTGTACACCACCATGCTGGTTTACGCCGTGAGAAGCGGTGCCAGCGAAGATGCCATGTGGGAGTACATGGAGCAGGAGGAACTGCAATAACACGAGCATTTAGTTTTTATACATACTTCTGAAACAGTAAAAGCCACCCATAATAGGTGGCTTTTACTGTTTCAGCGTTTAAATACGGCAGGTCAGCCATAGGGGCTGACCTGCCGCTTTATCTCTTAGCACTAGCTTATGCTCAGTGGCTGCCGGCGCTGCTACCAATATCAGTACCGCCGTCCTGCGTGTCGGCGCTGCCGCGGCTACCGCTCTTCTGTGAAGGGGCTCCGCCTACTTTGCCTTTACGCAATTCCTCGTTGTCAACCGTTTTACGCTCACCCGTTGGGTTAATGTTCGGCACTTTATTGCCTTCGTTCAGGGTGTTGTTCAGGTTCTCATTCTTCAGTTTGTCTTTATTCTTATCGTTAGTGCTCATGGTTATTCAGTTTAAGTTAAAAATGGGAGCCGCTTAGGCTCCTTGTCACTCTGTGTGCTACTGGCTTAGAAGTAGCGCTCGTCCGCATTGTGGTCAGAGGGCCTTCTGCTGGCGTTGTCCCTGTACTGGCCGCTTTCTGGGTGGCGGCTGGTATAGTTGCCGTGGTAGCTGCGTCGGTGCCCGCTCTGTGGCTCGTAGCGGCTGTTCCAGTCCGGGTCATAGTTACTGGAGCCGTCATAGCCGTAGCTTAACGAGCCCGCTTCGTTGCCGTAGTTCTCTCCGCCGCCCTGTCCGTACGAGTCCGGGCCGTAGTTGCCGTTGAAGTTCCCGGCTCCGTAAGGGTCCTGGTCGTCTATGCGGCTGCGCACGCTTCGGTGCTGCTGGTCCTGGTCACCGCCGAAGCGTGTGCCATACCCTCCGCTGTTAGGGCGGTACTGCTCATCCCAGTTGGCGTTGCTGCCGCTGCGGTAGCCGCTGTACTGGTTGCGGTAGCGACTATCCATGTTGTAGTTGTCATGGTCGTAGCCGCCTTGCCTGCTTGAGCTGTTGTAATTGCGGTTATAGTCTCTGTTATAATCACGGTTGTAGTTCTGGTTATAGTCTGCGCCTCCCCGGCGGTTGCTCTCTGAACTGCCGTAGCCATTCCAGGTGCTCACGTTGCGGTCGCTGCTGGAGTTGTCCAGGCGGTAAGCGCCCCGGTAGCTATCGGGGTTCATGCGGTTGTCCTCGTCGCGGTAGCGGTTTCTATTGTCTCTGTATCTATCTCTGTTATTCCAGTTGTTTCCTTCCATAGTGTTTTCAGGTTTGGTTAATGTATACTTTTTAACGGATGCCGGGCCGTCAGGTTTAGCCTGTGCTTAACCCAAGGGAGGGGCTGTACCGTAAGAAGAGTAAGAATACATGATCATAACATAATATTTTAAAGCTATGAGAGACGAAAGAAGAGATAACTACAGAGACAGAGATAGAGAAAACTACCACGCAGATCCCGATGCCCGCTGGTTACACGGCCATCACCACGGGCAGAACTCGGACCGTGGCAACTATGCGCGGGATTCTCACTTTAACCGCGGCTACGGAAACAATGCCAACAGCCAGTACGGCGACAGCAACAGCTTTAACAGTAACGCTGACCAAAGCCAGATGTATCCGCAGGGGCGCTTCCAGGCTGGCGGTGCGCACTACAGCGGTCCCGACTACACCAGCGGAAGCCGTAGTGACAATCCTTACGGGATGAACTACTTTCCGGAGGACGACCACAACTCCGGCCGCCATTACGACCCGCAGGCGGACTACTCCGACAGGGACTATGATGACCTGAGGCAGCAAGGCCGTTCGGACTACCGCTATGGGATGGCCGATGAGCGCTTTGGGCACGATGTGCGCCGGGGCGGCAACGACAACTGGGCACGCGGCTCACGTGGCGACGAGGAATCCTACCGCCGCTATGAGCAAGGAAACCGCATGTACGACAACGACTACAGCACCGGGTTTGCCGGCCGTAACTATGCCCGCGGCGAGAAACACTACGGTGAGGGCCAGTACTACAGCGAAATGGACCGCTGGCAAGGCCAGAGCGGCGAGAACTACGACCGCTATATGCGCGACCGCGACAGACGCTAATAAAACGGCGTAAGTATAAATTCATTTAATCACTGCGACACCCGCTAAACCCGGGTGTCGCCCATACTTAAAGAAGATGAGAGATCATAGAGATAACAGAGAAGACAGGCACTACGGGGATTTCAGCCGTAGCTATAGGCAAGAGGGGCACGATAACCACGGCCACTGGCGTTTTCACGGGCGCGAGCATGCCCACCTCGGCGACACGCGTAACGAGGCGGGCGAGCACTACCGCATCCAGCAGAGCAGGCAGTACGGCCGCCAGGGCGGTCCGGTAGGCACTCGCGACGATTATTACCAGGAGATGTACGACATCTCGAACTATACAGACCAGCCCCGCTCGGTGGAGTACGGCTTGCCAAGGGGAGCGGAGTCTGAGCTGGACAGGGTAGAGCGGTTCCCGTATGCCGAAGGGCCGTATGCCGGCCGACCAAGGCACTACAGCTACAACATGGGGTACAACCCTAACTATGATAACCCGGAGGAAGGGGACCGTTACCGCGACTTCGACAGCCGCGGCAACCACGGGTACCGGCACGATGCCGCCTATGGCAGCGAAGACAGGTTCCGTGATTTCGGGGACGACCATTACGGCCGCCGCGACAGAACCAATGATAATTACTACGGGCACTTCGGGGGGTATAACCGATAACCCGTAGGTCCGCAGAGTATAGAGAAGCGTCTCCATTCATTAACTTTAGCCACCAGTATTGCCGCCGCACAGCTTTGCTTAAAGCCTGTGTGGCGGCATTTCTTTTATGGGGCAGTGCCTCCTGCAGCCTCCGGCGCAGCACAAAAAAGGCAAAGCGTATCTGCACGGGCCAATTCTCGTACATCAGTATGCGGTGAAGCGGGAAGAATCCACCTCCACCGCAAAGGCCACCCTACTACCAGAGCAGCTGACCATACGCCAAAACGGACAGATAGCATGACACACCCGTACTTTAAGAAGCTATTCTTTATCTTTCTGCTGCTCTTTTGCTCTTGTGTAACAGAGCGTAAGGCCAAAGAGTATTTCGAGGAGCATCCCGAGCAACTGGCGGCTTATGTCGATAAAAACGAGGCGTATACGGAGGAGTACGGGGCAGCCTATGCTGCCAAGCACTTCCCGGGTAAAAAATACCCGCCCGACATCACCCCCAAACCTTACCTGGCGCCGGGCAGGCTTTCTCCATATCCGGCGGTACCGGAAGAAGGGCCTACTGCAGCCGGAGAGGGGATAACCAGCAACTGCCCTGTGTGCAAACCTGAACGCGTTTCGGAAATAATTTACGTAGAAGACACCTCTAAACTAGATGCGCTGCGGGTAATGCTCGATAACGAGCGCTCAGCCTACAACGTGGTGACGCAGCAACTACGGGAAACAGAGACGGAGCGGGATTACTGGCAGGAGCAAAACAGAAAGAAATTCTGGGCCCTGATCGCTATGGCCGTTTTCGCTGTACTGTACATTCTCTTCCGGGTGCTGGCATCCAGGATACGCACAACCTAGCAAAACGTACCTTGGGTGCTTCTAATTTGCCTCAATACGCGTGAGGCTGCAGGAGCAGGCCTGCTGGCTTTTCACAGTAAAAGGCTGGGCGCCAAGCGCAGATCTTAAAACCTGCGTAGCGCATGTTCGTAAAAGCCCTAGTACATTAGTATTAAATTTCCATCTGAAAAAGGCCGCGGCGAAAGCTGCGGCTTTTTTTGTGCCACACAGGCAGCAGTACCTCCCCAGCGATAACCAAACCCGGTTGCGGGGCTGGCGCTTTGCTAAAACTTTTTTGGGTGCAGTTAAAACTGAGCAGGGGGTTTGTAAGTATACTTACTATGTCGTATGTTTACGTCATACTTCAAAAGAAGCGTTATGACCTATACCAAAGCCACAGCGTTCAGCATGGAGCAGCAGGAGGTGGCCCGCCTGGCAAAAGTGCTGTCGCACCCGGCCCGTATTGCCATCCTGCAGCACCTGGCCGAAACGAAGACCTGTATTTCGGGGGATATTTCGAATGCGTTGCCTTTAAGCCGCACCACGGTGTCTCAGCATTTACAGGAGCTTAAGAGCGCCGGCCTTATCAAAGGCGAAATAGACGGGCTTACCGTGTGCTACTGCATCGATCAGGAGCGCTTTGATGCTGCCCGGCAACTACTCGAGTCAATGCTGTCGAACATCAAGAGCACATGCTGCTCTGATGGTTGCTGCTGTTAAACATAATTATTCAACCTAAAACTTTAAATGCGATGCAGACTTCAGTATTTCCGCGGATGCACGTGAGCCTTTACGTCTCTGACCTCCATAAAACAACCGCTTTTTATACTTCTTTCTTCGGCCAGGAGCCAGCCAAGGTAAAGCCGCACTATGCGAAGTACGTGCTGGACAACCCCTCGCTGATCATATCCTTTGTAGAAAACCCGGAGCGGGTGCAGCAAAACTTCGGCCACCTGGGCTTTCAGGTAGAGACGAAGCAGGAACTGAACGAGCGCCTGGAACTGGCAAGGGCCAACGGAATTGTGTCGAAAGAGGAGATAGGCACCTCCTGCTGCTACGCGGTACAGGATAAGTTCTGGGCCAGCGACCCTGATGGGGTGCAGTGGGAGGTATACTACTTCCACGCGGATGCGGAATTTAATGACCCGCACTACGAAATGAGCGACGCCAACGCCTGCTGTATGCCTCCGGCCAAGGAGCAGAAGCCGAAGCTGCAGCTTATAGACATGAGCCTGGTGTCGGAAGAGAAATCCTGCTGCACGCCTGACAGCGGCTGCTGCTAAAATAGGAGTGGCTACGGCAGGCTGTCAGGCAAATGCCTGCCGTAGTCTGCTGCTACCTGTAAAGATTCAGAACCAAGATGAAAATAGCTTTCTTTAGCGACGTCCACGCCAACTTACCGGCCCTGGAAGCAGTGCTGCAGGACATGGAGCAGCGGCAACCGGACATGATCTACTGCCTCGGCGACCTGGTAGGATACAACGTGTGGGTAAACGAGGTGGTGGAGCTTATCCGCCGGCACCGCATCCCGACCATTGCCGGTAACTATGACGAGGGCGTGGGCCTGAACAGCGGCGACTGCGGCTGTGCCTATAAAACTGAGGAGGACAAAGCCCGCGGCAACAAGTCCATTGCCTTTACCAACGGGGTCATCAACAGTGGAAACAGAGCGTACCTGCGGCAGTTGCCGCGCCACATCCGGGTAGATTTTCAGCCGAAGGAGGGGGAGAAGCTGCGCATCCTGTTGGTGCACGGGAGCCCGCGCAAGATAAACGAGTACTTGTTTGAGGATCGCCCGGAAAAAAGCCTGCTCCGAATAATGGATGAGGCAGCGGCCGACGTCATGCTGTTTGGCCACACCCACAAGCCTTTTCACCGGCGGCTACAGGCGGAAGACAGCGAGGCTCCCAAGTATAAGCACGCGATCAACCTCGGCTCTGTTGGCAAACCTAAAGACGGCGACACCCGCGCCTGTTACGTGCTGCTGGAGCTCGATGAGCATTCCACGGCCCGGGAACCGGACAGTATAAAAGTGGACTTTATACGGGTGCCCTACGATGTGGAGCGGGCGGCGCGGGCCGTGGAAGAAAGTCCGCTCCCCAACGAGTTCGCCGACATGCTTCGCAAAGCCTACTAGCCATGGTGGTGGCTGCTTCTAAAAAATGAACACCCATCGCGCCACATCCCTTCAACTTTATACTTAAAAGGTTATGCCTTCCTGCAACCCTACCTACAAGCGGCAGCGCCTCTCGTTCCTGGACCGCTACCTGACTCTCTGGATCTTTCTGGCCATGGGCCTCGGTGTGGCCATAGGCTATCTGGTGCCTGGCGCAGAGGGAGTGATCAATTCCTTCCAGCATGGCACGACAAACATACCCATTGCACTGGGGCTGATTCTGATGATGTACCCGCCGCTGGCGAAGGTGCGGTACGAGCAGCTGGGGAAGGTGTTCCGGAACATCCGCGTGCTGACGGTATCGCTGGTGCTGAACTGGCTGGTGGGGCCGGTGCTAATGTTCCTGCTGGCCGTCCTCTTTCTGCGCGATTACCCCGAGTACATGGTGGGCTTAATCATGATCGGCCTGGCGCGGTGCATTGCCATGGTGATCGTCTGGAACGAGCTGGCGGAGGGAGACCGTGAATATGCGGCAGGGCTGGTGGCTTTCAACAGTATTTTCCAGGTGGTGCTCTACAGCTTCTATGCTTATTTGTTTATCACTGTGTTGCCGCCATACTTTGGTATAAAAGGAGAGGTGGTAAGCATCCGCATGGGCGAGGTGGCGGAAAGCGTGGCAATATACTTAGGTATACCCTTTGCCGCAGGGCTGCTCTCCCGCATCGTTCTAAAAAGTGTAAAAGGGGAAGAGTGGTACCAGCAGCGGTTTATCCCTGCCATCAGCCCGGTTACACTGGTGGCGCTGCTTTTCACCATTGTCGTTATGTTTAGCCTGAAGGGAAGCACCATTGTAAGCATACCTTTTGACGTGCTGCTGCTGGCTGTGCCCCTGTGCATCTACTTTGGGGTGATGTTCCTGCTGAGCTTTTTTGCCGGTAAGGCCGTGGGGGCCGATTATTCTCAAAATGCGGCCATCTCCTTTACAGCGGCTGGCAATAACTTTGAGCTGGCCATAGCCGTGGCTATCGGTGTGTTTGGCCTTAATTCCGGGCAGGCTTTTGTCGGGGTGGTGGGGCCGCTGGTAGAGGTGCCGGCACTTATCCTGCTGGTAAACGTGGCACAGTGGCTCCGAAAGCGCTTTTATACTTCTAAAGAGCAGGCGCTGGTGAAAAGCTAAGGAACCTGCGTGAGCGTCCTGACATCTGCAGCAGGCCCGAATATATCCTGTGCGGCGTCGTTTTTTGTTGGTCAGGCACAGGATTCCTTCAGACTTGTTGCGTAATTTCCCGTTTCAGATGGAAATTGAATGATATGAAAGTGCTTGTAATAGAGGATGAGCAGGCCCTGAAGGAGTCGATAGTGGCGTACCTGCGCCAGGAAGGCTACACCTGCGACGCTGCCGATGATTACCGCAGTGCCCAACACAAAACCGCCACCTTCCGCTACGCCTGTGTGGTAGTGGACCTAAACCTGCCCGATGGGAACGGCCTGAACATCGTGCGCTCTCTAAAAGAGAACTACGCCGACACGGGCATTATCATCATCTCGGCGAAGAACGCTTTAGACGATAAGATCACAGGCCTCGAAGTAGGGGCGGATGACTACCTGACCAAACCGTTTCACCTCTCAGAGCTGAATGCGCGCCTGAAGTCGGTGCTGCGCCGGCGAAACTTTAACGGCCAGAAGGTGCTGCGTGTAGGTGAGGTGGAGGTACAGCCGGAGTCGGCAGAGGCCAGCGTGGCAGGTAAGACGCTTACGCTCACCCGGAAAGAGTTTGACCTGCTGCTCTACTTTGTCTCTAACAGAAACCGCGTACTTACCAAAGAGTCCATTGCCGAGTACCTGTGGGGGGATCACATCGAAATGCTGGACTCCCTCGATTTTGTGTACACGCACATTAAGAACCTGCGCCGCAAGATTGTGGAGGCCGGAGGCGAGGACTATATTCAAACGGTCTACGGGCTGGGCTATAAATTCATGAGCCCATGAGGGTACTGACCAAGACCAGCCTCTATTATGTGCTGGTGTCGCTGCTGGTATTCGCGGTGGGGGGCACGCTGTTTTACCTGTCCATGCGCGAGGAGATTTATGATGAGGTAGACGATCAGCTCTTTACCGACAAAGAGAACATCATCAGCTACGTGAGGCAGCACAACCGCCTTCCCAACGTAACCTCCGGTATTTCCGAGGCCATACTTGTGAAGGAGGGGCACCCGGAAAGCTTGGTAATGGAACAGCTCTCGGATACGCTGATCTACAGCTCCTACGACGAGGAAGAGATCCCGTTCCGCCAGCTGACCTTTTCGGTGCAGCAGCAGGGGAAAATTTACCAGTACACGGTTCTAAAGTCGCTGATGGACTTCCAGGACCTGGTGGAGAGTACCGTGCTGGCCATGTTCTGGACCTTTCTGCTGCTGCTGACCGGGCTTGTCTTTGTGAACTACTATACCAGCAAGTATACCTGGCGGCACTTTTACGATACCCTTTCCAAGATCAAGCGCTACACCTTAGCGCAGCACCAGCCGCTGCGGCTACAGCATACCACTACCAAGGAGTTTCAGGAGCTGAACGAGGTGCTGCAAAACATGACGGGCAAAATCCACAGCGATTACCTCAACCTGAAGGAGTTCACCGAAAACGTTTCGCACGAGATTCAGACGCCGCTGGCGATTGTAAGTAGCAAGGTGGAGTTGTTTATGCAGTCGGAGAACCTGACCGAGGAGCAGGCCAAACTGCTTTCGGATATGTATGGGGCCATAAACCGGCTGGCCCGCCTTAACAAATCGCTCATCCTGCTCACCCGGATCGAGAACCGCGAGTTTGGAGTGGATGAACAGGTGCCGCTGCATCAGGTGTTGCAGGACCTGCTCACCCAGCTGCAGGAGGTGATTACCATGCGGGGCCTCGAAATAAAAGTGGAGAAGCTGGAGGAAGTCTACCTCAAAATGAACAGTGGTTTGGCTGATGTGTTGCTGCAGAACCTGCTGCACAATGCCATCAAGCACAACCAGCCCGGCGGCAGCATAAGTATCCTGCTCACGTCGGAGAAACTGTGCGTGAAGAACACCGGCGATGCGCCCCAGGAGCAGCCAGAGGAGCTTTTCAGCCGCTTCAGGGTAGGCGACGACACGGTAGGCTCACTGGGAATCGGTTTGGCACTGGTTAAAAAAATCTGTTCGCTTTACCAGCTACACCCGAAGTACAGGTACGGTAGCGGAGTCCACAGTCTCTGTATCTATTTCACCTGAAGCACTGTTTCTCCAAATTTCCTTCAGAATCCGCAAGTATACTTGTATTGAAGTGTTTAACAACGAGAATCATAGGAAGAATGAGAAACCTAACTATAAAATTAGCAGGACTGGCGCTGCTGGTCAGTACCAGTGCGTGTGATAACCTTTGGGACCAGGAAGATGTGCCGGAGGCAGTAAAAGTACACTTGAGTGAACTCTACCCCAACGTGAAAAACGTGGATTGGGACCAGGAGGACGAAGGCTATGAGGCTGAGTTTGACCTGAGTGGCAGGGAGCGCTCCGTTCTTTTCGACGTAAACGGAAAGCTGATCCGCGTAGCCGAAGAGATAACCAACGATCACCTGCCGGTACAGGCCATGACGCATGTGCAGCAGCATTTTCAGAACCATAAGGTAGAGGAAGTGCACCGGGTGACAGAAAACAGCACCATCATGTATGAGGTTGAGCTGGAGCAGAACAGCGACGAGGTGTTGCTCATCTTCAGCGAAAACGGAGAGCTACTGCAGCAACAGGGGGCGCAACAGCCGGTGAAGGCGCAGCATGCCTCGCTGGCGGGGCCTTTAGGCATAGCGGCAGGAGAAAGTGATTTTGCCAGGCCGCTTGCACGCTGGGAGCTTCCGGCAGAACTGCGGGAGATATCCGGCATCGCGCTGCTGCCAGGCAACAAAATGGCCTGTGTGCAGGATGAGGAAGGCGCTATCTTTATCTATGACCTTCAAAACAAGAGGGTAGAAAACAAGATCAAGTTTGGCGGCCCCGGCGATTACGAGGAAATAGCAGTAGCGGGTGCTACTGCCTATGTGTTGCGCAGCGACGGAGCCGTATTCGAGATAGCTGACTTCATGGCAAAGCCCCGCGTAACCGAGCATGAATCAGTGCTGGCCGCTACACAGGATACCGAGGGACTCGCTTATGATGAGAAAGGGAAGCGCCTGCTGATCGCCTGCAAAGGGTATGATGAGAAACTGGGGCCACACAAGGGGATTTACGCCCTTGACCTCAGTAAAAAGAAGATGGAGCTGGAGCCTGCCATCAAAATTCCATTGGCACAGGCACAGTTGCAGGGCAGCGACCTCAAGCGCAAAGATGCCTACGACGTGCTGCAGCCTTCCTCACTGGAGGTGCACCCGCAGACAGGCGACCTTTACTTGCTCGATGCAGAAAACCAGCGCCTGATGATTCTGTCGGAGGACGGAAAGATAGAGCGCGCCGTTTCGCTGGACAAGGACCTGCTGCGCCAGCCCGAAGGACTTGCATTTGGTGACAACGGTGAAGTATACATCGCCAGCGAAGGCAGCAAAAAGGGCAGGGGCGTTATCTTAATGTATGAGAAAGGCCTGTAGGAAATTTTTTCGTATCGGAACAAGAAAGCCGCTCCCCTCGGGAGCGGCTTTCTTGTTTATACCTATGCTCGGTAACCAGTTAAAGAAGGCGTTGAGGTGGTGCTTTCACGCGTGGTCAGGCACTGTAGTTGGTGGCCATATCGTGATCAAAGAGTAAAAGCCTGCGGGCGTGGCTCTGGCCTGCGCTGCATGATAGTGCCTCTATACAGCCAGTTGCTGGGGTTTAGGTGGCATAGGGCGAAAATTATTGTTTTGTGGCAGGGCAGGGGTGTCATCCTCTTTACTGTACACGCGCGCAGCCCACCGTGGGAATATAACGGCACCTACCACTAAGTATAAATAATACGTTAGCAGGCGGTAAAGCAGCACGACGATCGTGGTAAAGCCACCGACAAAGGCACCGAAGAACGCCGGGAACGAAATCTCTGCAAAGCCAGCCCCTCCCGGTGTAACCGACACAAACAGCACGATCTTGTAGATCAGGTTACGGGCAAAGATTACCAGGTGGTCGTGCAGGCTCAGGTGCGTGAAGGCGGCAATCAGGCAGCCGATAATAAGGTAACGGGCCGTCCAGACAAATACGGTAGAGACACTTGCGCGCAGCCAGTACGACATATTTTTAGTGCGCATGTGGCTGGAGGCGATCAGCAGTTCGTTTGCGTGGCGGAAGAGCGGTTCTTTCCAGCGGCGAAGCGGCTTTAGCTGGCCCAGCCTGATTAAAAGGCGCTTCACCGCTTTCGGGTTTACAAACAAGGCATAAAACATGGAGCAGGCATAGAGCGCAATCATCAGGTAAGAAACAAAGAAGGCGATACCGATGCTTTCCCGAACCGTTTCGCTAAGCCCCGCCAGCTCGGGCAGTACCTGGCCCTGTGTAAACAGCAGCACAAGCGGCACGGCCAGCACAAAGTATACATTATCCAGCATGGCCGTGAGCATCACCTGCGCAATGGATTTGCCTAGCGGGATCTTTTCCTTGTTCAGGATATAGGCCGCGATGGTGGAGCCACCCACCACGGAGGGGAGGGCGCAGGAGGCAAACTCCCAAAGCATAATAACGTTAAAGCTCTGCTTCCAACTTAGTACCTTTTCTGTGATGTGGCGGATGCGGTACATATAGCCGAAGTCGCGCACAAACAACACAAGCAGCGCCATTCCCACCCAGAAAGGACTCGCCTGCACCAGCGTCTGCAATTGGCCCGGCTCATAGTTCTTGTAGAGCATGTAGCCGATTACGCCCAGCCCCAGGAAAACGGGCAGCAATATATTGCGGAGCGAGAATTTTGCCTGTAGGTTCTGTCTTGTTAGCGCCATAGCAGCATGTCGTCAAATATTAAGCCACAACACCTACAAAATGAGGGAGTTTGGTGAATGTCGTCAGCAGCGGTACCCTCAACTCTATCATAAGAACGTTGCACAGCACGGAAAGGGAGGCATGAGCTGGTAAAGGCACATAGCAGGAACAATAGTAGGACACAGGAAACTGTAACACCACCAGCTGACACAGCGTGTTTCCCGGTACAAGCCCTCGGCACAATGTTGTGGCTTAGCTATTGAATAGCTATCGCCGTAGCAGCCGGTGGTTAGGGAGCGGGGCGCGTTGCCCTGGATAATGTTTACGGGTAGAATGTGCGGGAGGCGCGCCTTTCGAGCTGCACTAAAGTATGTTAAAGTACTCGGCCAGCTTGATCAGTTCGGCATAGCTGTTTATCTCGAGCTTTCGCCAGATGTTTTTTCGGTGTGTGCTTACCGTGTGAGGCGATATGAAAAGCGATTCAGCAATATGGTTGCTGCTCTCTCCCTTGGAGATGCGTTGCATGATCTCCTTTTCGCGGGGGGTAAGCGTGTTGAAGCGGCGCAGGTTTTTTCGGATGTACAGGTTCTCGTTTAGCACACGCTCTACCTGGTTGTGGATGTTCCCGAGTGTGCGCAGCGGCGTAGAAATGGAAATAATTAAATCCTTGCTAAAGCGCTTTGTGCTGGTAAAATACCACTCGTAGTTGGACGGGTGTTGTACGCGGAAGGCCTGAAAGCAGGACACAACCTGTGTCAGATCCTCCAGCGTGGCTACCTCTCGGTACATTTCCTGCGCCTGGTTGTAGCACTCCGGCTCGGCATACTGCAGCAGCATCTCCTTTCCTTTTTCAAGGATATCCTGTATTCCCAGCCCAAGCAAGTGGCGGGTGCGCCGGTCCAGGTACACCATTTGGAGGGTTTGCAGATGGCTAAGGTGCACAATGCCGGGCATCAGGTCACACACCGCATCCATGTCTTTGGTGTTTTTCAGCAAATGCTCTACCCACGCCATTCTGTGCTGTTGCAGTTCTTGCATTTCGGCCTCAAATTCCTGCATTTACTGGTAATAAATGTTAGTTATGTTATATTTATACAAACGAATCTACATTCTTGTTTACAAACTTTACTACTGCTGGTTTAAATATACCTACGCGTAGGTATGGCAATTGGTACTACATTTCTATTTATTTGAACAAATAAGCGAAATAACTGAAGGCTGTGCCGCATGGAGAAGCAATGTTTATATATCTTGTGCCAACTGCTGATGCTCATCAGCCGGTCCGACTAAAGCGGGGCTCTTACCCCTGCCTGATCAGCCTGAAAAAGAAGCAACCAGTCGTGCTTCCGACCTAAGCCTGTCCTCTTCTAATGGCATTCGGAGACGGTCTGGTTTTTATGGGATGGCCCAGCTCTAGCAGTGGACCTAGGGGGGCTTGTGCTACCAAAACCGTGCGTATATGCTTCTAATGCGGGAGTTTTAAGTATAACTGACCTTTTCCTGCTCCCGGTATGCAGTGCCCATCCACGGTCGCTAAGTTCTATTTATGTGTGTTCAAACGGACACAACACACCTTCTCTTAAAAGCCTTACTGCTTAGCCGCTGATGCCACGGGGCGTGTAGCACCGGGTCTGTACCTGCCCTTCTTTCCTGCTATTCAAACTGAAGGAGTTCTAAGTCCTGCGGAAAGCAATTGGGCGCCCTTTTTGTAAGAGCGCCCAAACATATGCTAATCCCAGAAGTGTACGCGTTACAGCGCCCTGACGGGCTGGTGGTTTTCACTTCCCTGTTCTTCGTTTACGACAAAAAGTGTACGGGTAGGATAGGCAAAATCAATGCCCCGCTTACTGAATTCCTGAAAGATGCGCATGTTAATTTGCTGCTGCACATCCATATACGTGTTGTACTCAGAAGATAGCACGTAGTACACCACCTCAAAGTCAAGGCTGGAGTCGCCATAGGAGGAGAAGTGGGCACGGTCGAACCGCACCGGCTCCTGTTCTTCCACAATCTGGCGCAGCAGCCTTGGAATGGCCTGTACCTGCTCGTATGGGGTTTGATAAATCACGCCGATTTTAAAGAGCACGCGGCGCTGTTGCATCTGCTTATAGTTGTGGATGCGCGAGTTGGTAAGGTCGGAATTGGAAAAAACAAGCTGCTCCCCCGAAAGGCTTTTCAGGCGGGTGGTCTTGATGCCGATATTCTCCACCACGCCCATCTTATCATCAATAATAATAAAGTCACCGATTTCGAAGGGGCGGTCAAAGAATATCACGAAGTAGTTGAACAGGTCACCGAGTATGTTTTGTGCGGCCAAGGCCACGGCAATACCACCGATACCTAGTCCGGCAACCACAGTTGTGACATCATAGCCCAGGTTGTCGAGCAATGTCAGGAACCCGAGGCCCCAGATCATGATGTTGATGATGAGCATTACCCCGCCCAGTTGCTTTACCTTTTCCTCCCCGTTCTCCTGGCGGTGAATGTAGCCGCGCAGCACGAGCAGGATGGTAGAGGACAGCAGCCTGATCACAAGTATGGTGACGGCCACGATAGTGGCGAACTCGATGATGTTTGACACGCGCTCCGAAAGCACCAGGTAGTTGAGCCCCAGGTACACCACGTAAATGTAGAGCGCCGGAACGCCAAAGCGGGCAAGGCTTTCTACCAGAAAGTTGTCGATGCTGGTGCTTGTTTTCTGGGTGAGGCGTGCAATGCGCGTGAGCACGCTTTTCTTAAAGAAACTGATGACCAGGAAGCCCACTAAGATGAAACCCAGGGCGATCAGGTAGGTTTGTACAGAATTGTGCAGATAGACTCTATCCAAAAAATCACTCATGAAGGTCTGGTTGGTTTAAGGTTGGTTGGCTTGATTTAAGTAGTTACGTATGGCTTACGCACAAATGTAGCGGAAGGATAGCAGGCCCTCTGTGCTTGAGGCCTCTTAGCCCCTACACAGGCTCTATTTCGCTTGCCGTGCCTGGTGAGCTGCTGTGGCACTAAAAAGCAGTGGCGCCCGCCCGTCTTTTAAGGGGCGCCACTGCTGCCTGTATTTTTACTTCAGCTCCAGCACCAGGGAGGCCTTCTGGGGCAGTGCCAGAGTCGGCTGGTTCAGGTCATAGGTTTTACCTGTGATCACATCCGTGCCTTGGGTTAGTCCGCTTAGCTGCGGGGAGAACTTCTCCAGCTCCAGCTCATACGGCTCCGTGTTTTTGTTGAGCACGACCATCACGCGCTCTTTCCCGTTGTCGCGGAAGTACACATACACGCCTTTCATGGGAGCGTAGTGCGTTAACTTGCCTGTGTGGATCACCTCCGCGTTCTTGCGCCAGTTCAGCAGCCTTTTTGTGAACTGATGCATGTCCTGCTCTTCCCGGGTAAGGCCCGTGCCTGTAAAAGCATTACGCTTATCACCGGCCCAGCCCCCGGGGAAGTCCGTCCGGATAATGCCGTGATCATCGGGTTCGTCGTTGTGCATCAGTATCTCGGTGCCATAGTATAGCTGCGGAATGCCACGTGTAGTCAGCACATAGGTTACGGCAAGCTTTGTCAGCTCCGGGTCCTGGTTTAGTTGCGTGTAGATGCGGTCCATGTCGTGGTTGTCGGGGAACACCACCAGGTTGTTCGGGTCCGGGTACAGGAAATCGTTGACGAGCATGGTGTAGAGTTTCATCCAGCCGGATTCCCAGCTGCTTTCATCGTCTTTCAGCGACTCGGCCAGGGCATTTTGCACCGGAAAGTCCATCAGGCTGGGCAGGTACGAAACGTAACCGTTCCAGTTCTGCTTGCCCCGCTGCCAGTAAGACACAATGGCCGGGTTCACCGACCACTCTTCGCCCACGATGTTGAAGTTGGGGTACTCCTCCATGACACGGTGGGTCCACTCGCTCATAAACTGCGGGTCAGGGTAGGAGTAGGTGTCCATGCGTATGCCTCCCAGCCCGGCGTATTCTATCCACCAGATCGTGTTTTGGATCAGGTAGTTGGCCAGGAGCTCGTTTTCCTGGTTCAGGTCCGGCATCGACTCTACGAACCAGCCCTCTGTATGCATTCGGTAATCATAGGCAGAGGCGTGGGGGTCTTGGATGGCTTCGCGGCGGTGATTCGTGGTTTTAAAGTCTCCCTGGAAGTTAAGCCAGTTATCAGTTGGTAGGTCGTCCATCCACCAGTGCGCTGAGCCGCAGTGGTTCAGGATCATGTCCATCACCAGTTTAATTCCACGTTCTTTGGCCAGGCTGGAGAGCTGTAGGTATTCTTCGTTAGAGCCGAAACGAGGGTCAACTTTGTAAAAGTCTGTGGTGGAGTAGCCGTGGTAGGAGTAGGACGGCTGGTCGTTTTCCAGCACAGGATTTACCCACAGTGCCGTAAAGCCCATCTCATCCACATAGTCGAGGTGGTCTATCAGCCCGGAAATATCCCCCCCGTGGCGGCCCCCTTTGTCTGAGCGGTTAAGCTTGTCATCCATCCCCTTTACCGAGTCGTTTTTCGGGTTGCCATTGGCAAAGCGGTCCGGTGTAATGAGGTAGAGCACGTCAGAAGTATCAAAGCCCTGCCGGGTGGCCGACTTCGGGTCGCGCTTCCGTAGTTCATACGTATAGCGCTCCACCGTTTTCCCATCCCGCTTCAGTTTCAGGTCAGACTTGCCGGGCTTGGCGTTTTCTATGTTCAGGGTCACGAAGAGGTAGTTGGGGTTTTTTACTTTGGTCACAGCCTTCACCTTCACACCCGGGTGTTTTAGTTCAGGTTGTAGGTGAGAGATATTCTGACCGTGCAGCATTAGTTGCAGGTCGGGGTTTTTCATGTCTGTCCACCAAAAACTGGGTTCTACACGCAACTTCTCCTGCTGTGCAAAGGCAGTGGAGGTTATAAAGCTGAGGAGGAAAAAAAGGAGTAGTAACTTTTTACAGTGCATAGGCTATAAGATATAGAAGTATAAGTATAGGCAGCAGCTGCTGCCGAAACGCCAGAAGGCCTTACTATAAACTAGACGACTATAGGCAGTTTTATCCCTCTGGAGCTCCTTTTTTTAAGTTGTTGGTTTGACGGAGGAGTAGGAGTAGGGCCGTCGCGCGTTAAACACAGAAGACTTAACAGGATTTGTGATGGAAATAAAGCAACGATACGTGCCGGTAGGGGATTTGCAGCTGCACACTGCCGTGGCCGGGCCCAGTACGGGTGAGGCGGTCATACTGCTGCACGGTTTTCCGGATGCCTGGTTTACCTGGGAAGAGCAATTACAGGTGCTTGCCGGGCAGGGCTATTATGCTGTTGCTCCTGACCAGCGCGGCTACAACCTCAGCTCCAAACCACCCGGTGTCGAGAACTACACCCAGGACAAACTGACCGGGGATATCCTGCGCCTCGCGGATGGGCTGGGCCTGGAGCGGTTCCACCTGGTTGGGCATGACTTTGGGGCAGCTGTTGCCTGGCGGCTGGCGCTGCTGTACCCGCAGCGGGTGCGTAAGCTGGTAATCTCTAATGTGCCGCACCCGCAGGTGATGCGGCATAACCTGCGGCGGCAGCCGGGGCAGATGCTGCGCAGCAGTTATGCGCTCTTTTTCCAGTTGCCCTGGCTGCCCGAAAAGCTTCTTGCCGCACTTGAACCGGAGTTGCTGATGAAGCAGATGCCCAGCAACTTGAGAGAGGTGCAGGGGGCGCGGCTAAAGCAGGCATGGTCACAGCCCGGGGCCCTCACAAGCATGCTGAACTGGTACCGTGCCGCAGGGCGTGGTGCTGCTACGGCATCAGCCGGTAAAGCAATGGTGAACGTGCCTACGCGTATTATCTGGGGAGAACAGGACCCTTACCTTCGCGCAGAAATGGCTAAACAAAGTATGGCTTACCTCCAAAACGGGGAGCTTATGCTCCTGCACGAGGCAGGGCACTGGGTGCACCACGATGCTGCGGAAAAGTATAACCGGTACCTCCTGGATTTTCTGCGCAGCTAAGCTACGCCTGCTGTTGGGGCGTTTCCTGCAGCCGCTCCAGGCGTATCTGCACGCGCTCCGCCTCCAGGTCTGTTACTGGCCATACTTTGTAATCTGCCGCTTCGTTAAAGTAAATGGTTATACCTTTGATGATGCCTACGGCAATGCTGGCCATGCGGCGCTTGGAGTAATAGTCAACCACGAGCAGGTTCTTGTTCACCTTCGTGACGAAAAGCCTTGGTGGGTTTGTACGCTCATCCTGTCGGCGGACGGCACCGTGTAGGTACTGCTCGGTGTACTGTATCATCTCAAAGGTACCCCAGCTCGGATCTACGAACTTCTTAAAAATGAGCAGCAGGTCCGTAACGAGAAAAGTGCCGAACTCCTCCAGCACCTGGTATTTGTCTTTGCCTGAAAGTGTAGAGAGGGCCTCTACTACAGCCGTTAGCTCCTGCACAGGGTACATCTCATTCATCTGGTACATCGTGCGGTTGATGCCCGTTTCCTCCGATAGCCTGATCCAGGTACTAAAGTCGTATGAGTTCTCCACAAAGCGCTTCAGAAAAACGAAGATGGAGCCATGCATGTAGTCGCCGTTAAAGTTGTTGTTCATCTGGGTTTTGAAGCTGGTGGTTGTGCTTGAACCCTGCAAGATACGAAAAAGGAAGCAGGAGCAGGTGGTACAAATCAGGAAAATAACAGAAGGTACACGGCAGCGGCTGAAGAGGGGCAGGCAGGGTGCTCCTGCGAGTCTTGCTCCTCCTCCTCGTGGTGACCATTCATCCCTCAACTTTTAAAGAATGTTGCTTTTGGGCAGGAAGAAGCTTGTACAGAATGTGAGTCCTTATTTTTTTAACTAGCTATATGTTTACCAGTTATAAAAGGTGTTTTGATTAAAGTATAACTACTATATAAGAGGAGGCTACTTTCAACGGTAGCCTCTTCTTATATAGGGTCAAATCTGGAAATCTATTTCAGAATTACACCATCTGCTACGAACCGCAGTTCCTCATTTGGTGCGGTAATGGCAGCAATCTCGGCTTCTGGTTTGCCTGCATCCTGCGCATAGTGGCGTTGGTCTTCTACAGAGATCACTTCCCGTTTGGCAGTGCCGGTGAAGACTACCTGCCTCCCTTTCAGGTCTTCCACAGGTAGGAAGAAGCCGTAGTCCCGGAAGGTTACTTTCATGCTGTTCCCATCCGCCAGCCTTACATCCATCCAACAGCCTTTGGCTTGGCAGCTTTCCTGCACCTCGGCAGCCACAGTGGCTTGCACTGAATCTTTGCCCGCCACGGCATCAGCCAACTGCCCGACAGAGATGGTATTCTCTTCGGCAAAGGTCGCTCCAAAGGAAGCGCCAGTCGTGGTGCTGGTGCTAGCTGCTACCGCTTCGGTTACGGTAGGTGGGGTGGATTGCTGGCAGCTGTAGCAGGCTGCTGCCATGGCTACCAGGAAAACTGTTTTTTTCATGTCTCTGGGTGGGATTGATTTACATAGCAAATGTAGTAAAACTAAGCACAGATGCAAATTTCGGCACAGTGGCTAACCGTGGCTGCGGCAGTTGCTGTTGCCTGTGCTAAGGATATCCTGTATATAGGTGAGCTTTACGTACAGCTGACATCTGCAGAGGTACCGGTTTGGTAAACGTTTAGGATGCCCGCAATGAGGAGGCTTTACCCGATAGCATACTTATGACACCTGCTTCGTCTACGGCCGCAGCACCTCCCTTTACTGTTGTGGCAACAGGCTTGCTAGTGGGTACTGTGCCAGCTCCTGTTGCATAGCCTCGGTAGGATCGGTAGTAGGTTGCCCGAGGCAAGCTGCGTTAGGTGAGGCTATTCCCAGACCTCCTCTCTCCCTTAAACCTCCGCGGCAAGTGTTGTTAATAAGCTGGCATGACAAAATGTCAAAACACATGTTTGGTAAAAGTATAGATTGTTGTAAATCAATTATAAGCTTTCGTCTTGTGGAAGAAGTAGTTTAAGTGCGGTTTACTCAAACGGGCGCTCCTGAAAGAGGATATAGCCGACATGGAAAAGTACCCCCCACCGTTTTGCTTTATCATCATAGTAGTTCAGGCTGAGAGACACGGGGCCTGGCAAACCATGGTATACCACTGTGCCACTGCCAATGAAAGCGGTGCCACTTAGGGTAGAGCCGTAATAAGCCTGTTGTTCTTTGTCTTGCCGAATGGCCTGGTAAGGCTGAAACAGGAAGCCCTCAGCTCGCAGATCCAGCTTAGGAACAGGGGAGAAAATATAACGGAGCCCCGCTGCCACATAGCGGTCGTTGCGGAAGGAATCCAGAAAGAGCGTTTTGCTGTCTGGCAACGGCGTGAAAGCGGGCGTGGTTGTAAGGGTGCTTCTGTAGTTCTGGAAAAAGGGCTGCGTGCTCAGCACACCCTCTGCCAGGTAGCCCCAGCTGTGCTGTCCCAACGTGTGATAGCGCTCATAGCTTACGCGTAGCTTTAGCCATTGGTGCTCTCTGCTCGCCCGCTGGGCCTGGTTGGCTGTTGAGCCCGGTTTATACTTCTCTTCCCCGTTAATGTAGCGTAAAGAGGCCACAAAACTACGTCCCGCGCTGGCGTACTGGCGCCGGTTCAGGTTGTTGAACTCAAACGTGACGGCAGCGGTGTAGGCATCGAAGGCTGTTCGGTCCAGGGTGTCTGTGCTTCGGATCTCCAGTTGGTTGCTGTAGCGGTCTTCTGTCTGGGCGTAGGCGGCACTCAGCACCAGTTTGCCTTTATAAGTGTTGGTAAAGCCAAGCGCCAAGCCGTAGCTTTTGTCGCTCTGTTCTAGGAACGGCTGCCGGTCTTCGGTGCTCTCTAGCAGAAAGCCCTTTGTGGAGATGTAGTTCCAGTTGTTGTAGGTATACGACGGCTCCAGGTAAAAGGGGAAGCGGGCGGGTACATCCAGCCGTACCCGCAGCCGCGCTGCCTGGTAAAAGCGCCCTGTGTAGAAGCTCCCTGAGAAGGTGTACAGGTAGCGCCGCAGCAGGTTGTATTCCAGTCCGGCGTAGATATTATCAATGGGCCGGGAGGCCAGCACACCGCCAACGGCCAGCTGTAAATCGGTATTGGTGCTTAAATCCAGGGCAAAGTCGTAGTGCTGTTTGTCCGGGTTGTAGCGAATGGTCGGGTACAGGTTATAGAAGTTGTCAGCGGCAGCCAGCCTGAAATAGCCGCGCTTTATCTCCTGCATGCTATAGGTGCCGTCGCCGTTGCGGCGGAAATGGTTTCGGACATAGCGCGCCTGCTGCTCCGTGAGGCCATTCACATGTACCTTGTCGAAGCTGAGGGTGCTGAAATCCTCCCGAAAGGCTATCCGCTGCTGTTCTATTTCTGCAGGCGTTACGCGGCGTTCAATGCGTTTTTCTATGGTTGGCATCTCCTCCTGCGCCTCTTTGTATCCTGCCTCAAACAAAGACTTAACCTTGTTAAAGTCCAGTGCCGTGTAATCATCCACCTCCGGCTGTACATAGATATCCTTCGGACCGAGTTCGGTGGAGTCGCTTTTGGATAATAGGGCGTACAGCAGGGTCTGGGGGAGGTCCAGGTCGTCCTTCTTGTAAGGGTACTCGTTGTAGACTTTTGAGGAGACGTTCACCCCGATGATCACATCAGGGGAAAACTCCTTTTTCATCACATCCACCGGAAAGTTATTGTAGAGCCCGCCGTCGTAGAGGCGCCTGCCCTCGACTCTGATCGGCCGGAAGAAGAGCGGAACAGTCATGGTGGCACGCACGGCATCCGCTAGCTGCCCCTCTTCCAGCACCACTTCCCGTTGCGTGTAGATATCGGCTGCCACACTCCGGAACGGGACCATCAGGCTGTCAAAATTATAGTTGGCTTTGGCCGCCGGCTGTGCCAGCAACTGCGCCAGCGCAAAGTTAAGGGGCGCATCGTCTACCAAGCTTGGGTTGAGGTGCACCTGCAGGGTAGAGTCATAGGCGAGGCCCAGGCGCAGCAGGGCAGGGTTGTGCCGGTATGCGTTGTAGCTGTAGGTATAGTTTTCCTCCACGGCTCCTCTGGCCCATTTCTGAAACTCCTGCGTGTTCATCAGGTACTCGATCTCGGCGGGGGAGTAGCCGGCAGCGTAAAGGGCACCCACGATGCCGCCCATCGAAGTGCCGACAATGTAATCAATGGGAATGTTATGCTCCTCAAGGGCCTTCAGCACGCCCACGTGCGCAATTCCCTTTGCGCCGCCGCCGCTCAGAACCAGCCCTACCTTCTGTGCCTCCACGCCTGGCGCTCTCAGCAGGCAGAAAAGCAGAAGTATGTATAGGAACCGTGAAGGTGCAGGGGGTAAAGGGCAGGGCATGTGCTAGGGTTGTTCTCTTTGGGTGAGGGTATGTTTTTTTGTGTCTGTTAAGTATAGGCGCTATCGCATTTCAAGGTTTATCCAGCGGGCATTGTCAATGGAAATCAGGATACGGCCCGTTAACAGTGGCGCATACTCTATAGGCAGTGAAGCCTGAAAGTTGTCCAGCATCAGGTCAAAGCTGGTAGAGAAATAGAGCGAGTTGTTCTCAGAGGTAAAAGCCACAGGGACCACTGTTTCGTTGTTCACGCCCTGAAGGCCGATAGAGGTGGTGCGCCGTATGGTTTCAGGGGTAAGGTTACCGGCACTGATTTTCTGAACCGGTGCATCGATGTTGATGTACAGCTGCGGGTATTTGGCTCCAAACAGCACCTCAAAAGCCATTGCCGGAGGGATAGAGTCGTTCAGGGGCAGCAAAGTGGCTACCGGCAGGATGCACTCCAGCTTTTGGGTGGCTTTGTTGTGGCGCACCAGCATCTGGTTGGAGCTAAACTCATAGCGGCTTGTGGGGCCCTCCAGCGCAATAAATATACGGTTGCTGCCGGTGTACGGCGCACGTTCCTGCTGTGCCGAGGCGGCAAAGCCCGGGAGCAGCAACACAAGCAGCACGAGTAAGTATGAAAAGCGTAGTTTTATAGTCATCGGATGGTTTTGGTGTTTGCGTTTGTACTTCTCTTAACGCAATTCGGCGGCTCAGGGTGGTCTCCCTTCAGCTATACTTGCAGCAGTACGGGAGAAAGAACAAAACCTACGTACTGCTGTTGTTAAGAAAGCAGCCGGGAGTCGCCAAATTAACTGCGCAATTGCAAAACTATAAAGAGGCTATAAAGGTATAAATGTAGTAACCGGAGGTTTAAACCCATGAAATTGGGGTAAAGTGGCACAGTGGCCACACTAGCTTTCTTAGCGTCGGAAAATGGAGTAGCGGATGGACCAGGATAAGAAGAACCATGTAGATTCAAAACAGCGATCAGCCTTTAAGAGGATCGAGAAAATGCACCCGATCAGAATGCTGCTCTACCTGAGCATGATTGGTATCGGGGTGCTGTTCTTTATCCTGACAGTTGCCTTTGCCCGTACAGGCGGCTTCCCCGGCGAGGCGTTTGAGCTTCCGAAATTTTTCAGTGTGAGCACTATCCTGCTGCTCTTCAGCAGCTATACCATCTCCCGGGTGCCACGCCTCTACAAGCAGGAAAAACTCAAAAAGATGGCCCGCTACCTCGGGATCACATTAGCACTGGGCCTGCTCTTTATCGGTACGCAACTGATCGGCTGGAACGAAATGTCGCGCACTGGCGTCCACTTTTCCGGCAAGGCCTCCGGAACCTACCTGTACTTAATCTCCGCACTGCACATGCTGCACCTGGCGGGCGGCGTTATTTTCCTGTCGTTTATGGTGTTTAAGACCATGTATGTGAACAGCGACGGCGTGCGCAGCCTTATCTTTATCCGGGACCCTTTCCGGCACCTGCAGCTATCCATGCTGAACAGCTACTGGCATTTTATGGATTTTCTGTGGCTGGGCTTGTACCTCGTCTTCCTTTTCATCGCCTGATTTTATACCACCTATACGTAAAAGCAAAAGCTCCTGCTGAAGCGTTATACTTAGGCAGGAGCTTTTGCTTTGTATGGGAACAGCAGGGCTCAGCGCACCAAGGTTACACTGCCTTTGTAGGTGGTGGTGCCGTAGTCAATCACATAGAAGTATACGCCGTCGTTTACGTTCTCGCCGTTCCACTGGAAACTGCTGGAGGTGCTGCGGTATACTTCCTTACCCCAGCGGTTAAATATCCGGATGCTAGTGAAGGTGGCGGAGCAGAACTCCGGAGGCATGCCCGGTATCTCAAAAAAGTCGTTTTTACCGTCGCCGTTCGGAGTAAAGATGTTAGCCGGTATGTAGTCTGCCAGTTTGGGCGCTTCCACGGTAAACTCCATCTTGAGCTGTTGCGGCTTCGGCACGCAGGCATCCTCCTGTAAGGTGAAGTTCACGCGCAGCACGTCGCCTTCGCGGGCTGGGCAAGTGGCCTGCCAGGTAAACTTGCCTGCCGCCTCGCCAACCCCCCCTGCTCCTGTAAACGCCATGCCATAGTCTGCCAGGTTGAAGCCCTCGCCCTCTGCAGTGAGCAGCAAGTTGTCTAAGTCCACGTCGAGCCCGTTGAAGTTGGCCTCAAAGTTTTCGTTTAGCTGTAGGGTGAAGGCATACGCCTGTTGGTCTGTGGAGAGGGCAGGGGCGTTGTTCGGGTCCTTCAGCCTAAACTCCAGCACCAGCTCCTGGTCCGGTGAAGAGGAGCAGGTATCCTCGGCCAGCTGAAACTTAACCTGTAACTTCTCGTTTTGGAGCGCTTCGCAGGTAGGGGTCCAGCTAAACACACCGTCTGCTTCGCCGTTGCCGCCGGTGCTGTTGAAGCGCATGCCATAGGTTTCGAGCGTAAATCCCTCACCGGCGGCAGTAAGGGAGAGCGGGTCCATATCCACATCTCGCCCAAAGAGGTTTGCGCTGTAAGGCTGGCCTACCTCCAGCTCCACAACCGTCAGTTCCTGGTCAGAGCTCAGCGTGGGCAGGTTGTTGGTGGAGCTGGTGCGTACTTCTATTGTCTCCGTTCGCAGGACCTCCTTGCCGCACTCGGTGGAGCGCACCACAAAATCCAGCGTATAGGACTCCTGCTGCAGCGTTTCGCAGGTAATATCCCACGTGAAGGGAGAGCTGACACGACCTGCCGCGCTTTTACCTTCAAACGTTATTTGCTGCGTGGCAAGGTCGAAGTTCTTTGCCTCTGCTGACAGCGTCACTACATCTTCATCGGGGTCCAGCCCCAGCACATCGAAAGTGATCTGGTCCCCCTCCTGCACGCTAAACACCCGCTTGTTTGTTGATAGCGACACGGCGGGAGGGGCGTCGGGTTCAGGTTCTACTACAAAGCTCACGCGAATGGTGTCCTGGCGGGGCAGGCTGCACCCGTCGTCCTTCACAATCAGGTCCATGAGGTATACTTTTCCTTCGGTGTCAAAGCATTCTTCAAAGCAGAGGGTTGCCTGTAGCGTGTCCGGCGTGCTGCCCTGGTTAATAAATCCTTTTGTAACTCCCTGGAAAGTATAGTCGCGGCGGGAAAAGTTAACCGGCCGCGCCCGTAGTTCCACGTACTCGCTCAGGTCCGGGTCTGTGAAAAGTACATTTAAGCAGCGGTTGGGGTCAGTGGAGCTGATGCGCAGTATGTTTCCCTGTTGATAGTCGTTTTTCTTGCCCTGCTCCCGGGCCACGACAACGGGTGTCTGGTTTCGGGGGCAGTCCAGCACGAGCACCTGAAAGTCGCGTCTGACCTCACCGATCTTCTCTCCGTTCCGATACTCCTGCGCCCGTATGCCGAAAACAAACAGGCCTTTTTGCGAAGGCCGCATGGTAAGCTGCCCTGTTTGCCGGTCTATATCAATCGCTGGATTTCCCTGCACCTGTATATCGGCGCTGTACCCGCTGCGCCAGGTGATCTCAGGGTAAGGCGCAGGGCGTGGCTGTATGGTGTAGGCGGGCATGCTGGGGCTGGTAAAGCCGTTGAGCGGGGTAACCATGTCGTACACGATGGAGTCACCGTCTGGGTCGCTGCCGTTAAAATCGAAATAGAACTGCTCTCCCACACAGGCATAGTCACTGAGGGGCGGGAACAGCACGGGGGAGGAGTTAACAAAGGGCTGGCCCCTTCGTGCCACCGCCGGAAACTCCATATAGAAGGTTTGGGCGGCATCCTCTGGCCGGACAATGTTGTTTATCGTGCCGTTGCGGCAGCAGCGCTCCCAGGTGACATAGTAGCCATCAAGGCTGCTGAAGGTGCTGGGGGGCAGGCTAATCGTTTCATAGTACACCAGCCGTTTGGTAACAAGCTGCCCCACGGTGCAGTCAATGTTGGTGTACGGCACATATGACTGTTCCCGCAAGCGCATCATCTCCGTCCGGACAAGCCGGTTGCTCCCCTTTTCGAATATGCTGACGGTGATGGTCTGGTCCAGCGCGTCTGGGTTTCCGTTCACCACATCAAAGTACAGGTTCAGCTGCAGGCGGTATATGTAGCCTTCCAGGTGCTGCATCTCAAACTCCCCACCTACTATATGGGTAGCGCTTGCCGTTGCGCAGGAGCATAACAGGAAAACCAGGAGAAGTAGACGTCGCTGCATAGGCGTATGCTAATTTTCTGATACTATATTGTCTTAAATATACCTTAAATTCAGGTAAATTAAAACAAAATACCAGGAATTATACTGCGCTGCTGCCTCTGCAGTTGCTTTACTTTCAGTTTAAATGCGCTGTTTTTCTTGTGGTTGTAATACTTTCTCAAGTAGCTCCTCAAAGGGGAGGGGTGTAGAGAAATAGGAGTCGTTGTAGGTATTGGCGATAAATCGGATAAAGCCGGGGTGTTTATTCACTTTAATGTAGTCCAGCAGGATATTCCCGTACAGCTGGTTGCAGAGGCTGGTGCCTGGAAGGTCGGAGGCGGGAGGGGTAAGGAGGCATTTCTCCACTTGCTCCGTGTACCGCTCATGGCGCACCTCCAGCTTGTCGCAGCTGCGCAGGGTGTAGCCGTGCTGCTGCAGCCGGTCCTTCAGCAGGTCGTAAAGGAAAGAAAAGTTAGCAGGGCCGATACTGGGGTCATAGAAGAAAACGGCCCCTTTCATGTGCTCTTCCTGAACCAGTTGCACCCGGAGGCCGCCGGAAATACCCGCCTTTTGAAAATGGTACGCTTTATGAAACGGGCCTGTCCAGTTCAGGTACACCTGCGCTTGCACCCACGCCTGGTAGGCCGCCTTAAACTTTGCGGAACGTTCCAGCTTTGTACACGTAGGCATTTTGCCTCCCAGGCCCAACAATCGGTTAAAAATATCGTTAAATGGCATCTGTTAATTTACCCATAAAACATGTTTCCCCTAAAATAGTTTAGCCTATACCTTCGCCAGCAATGAAAAGGGCAAAACTCCGGGAAAGCAAAATTTAAATTTAGCTAAAACAAATTGAAATATGCCAGCTGTGTACTTAATTGCCGGTTAAAACCTGCTGCTTATAGCCACTGCTGGGTCTAAAGCAATGAACCTATGGAAATGTTGACACAAGAATTAGAAACGAAGAAGCGCCTGCTTCAAGAGTGCTCGCGGCTGCTGAGCAACCAGATTAAAGCTGCAAAGGATGCCATGGACGAGGCACAGGAAAGCGCGAACGACCACCAGGGGGCCATGGAGGATAAGTTTGAGTCCTTTAGGGAGAATTGCCAGATCCAGCGTGACATGTATGCGCGGCAGTTGGATGAACTGATGACGACGCAAAGCATACTGCGGCGCATTAACGCGACCAAGCTGAACCATGATGTATCGCTGGGAGCCGTGGTGCATACAAACCTACAGAACTACTTTATCGGTGTGAGCGTGGGTGAGCTGAAACTGGAAGGGGAGTCATACTTTGCCATTTCCGGCATGTCGCCGCTCTTTAAGGCAATGGCGGGCAAAACAGCGGGAGAGAGCTTTACCTTTAGAGACAAAAGCTATAAGGTGTTGCAGATTTTTTAGAAAAACGCCTTACCAGGGCCTCTGGCAAAACAAAATCTCAGAAAGCGAGTAAAAACGCATGTAAAGGGTTAATAAAAAAGGGCCGGCAGTACTGCCGGCCCTTTTCCTTTTGGGTCTGCTCAAGCGCTTAATTGACGCGTGTCCAGGTCTGGGCCCGGCCGATCAATGAAATGCCGATGTATCCCTTTACTTCCATTTTATCTTTCCCAAGCATCTTCATATAGCAGGAGTAAGTTTTGCCACTTTCCGGATCATAGATAGTGCCCTCGTCCCACTTGTTGTCTCCGTCATACTCGAAGCCCTTCATAAACTGCATGCCGATCAGCGGGCGCGTACGCATCTTTTTGTCCGGGTTGTTATCGTCTGTCTTCGGTTTACCGTTGCGGGTAGGCTCTTTCAGCGACACAATTTTACCGCACAGCTCATCGCCGCACTGGTAAATTTCAAACTTTGCCTTGCCGTCTTCATTTGTCCAGGTGCCGAGCGGAGACATTTTCTGAGCCCATGCACAGGTGGTAAACAGCATGAGCACTACTAAGGTTAAAAGGTGCTTTTTCATGGGAAATTAGTTTAGGTGTTTGTAATGCAACGAAATATAGAAAAAATAATTCATTTGTATGGTCTGAGCAGAACAAATTCGGGACCAAGTACAATACTGGCTGGCTAAATATTTTTTTCTGCCCTGGCTTTCCTGCCTAAGACAGCAGCTGTGTCTGCAGCTGGTTGTATGTCAGTAGGTTATACTTTGAGCTTGCTTTGTGGACTATGTTTTGACCAGCAAGCACCCTTGAGGCTACCAACAAAGGCTAAACTATTGTGAACTTTTACACGTCTTTTTACCTTTATACATCAGTAAGTGGCGAGTGCCACGGGCTTTGGGTTGTAAGCCGGAAATACACGGATGCGCCCAAGGTTTATGTCGGACAAAAGAGAAAGGAGGTGCTATGTCTAATCCATCGGTCGTCTTAGTAAGCCTAGGTAATAATGTTCACTCAAAAGGTGGGCTGGCTTAGTAAGCAGTAATAGCTACTGCTTGCGCAGATAGCGATGTTACCTCAGGTCTTCTTACAAGATGGTAAACTGAAAAACAGGGCGCCGCTTACTAAGAAGTTGAGGGATTCCTGAAACACCTGATGTACTTTGACGGGCTACATCAGGTGTTTCTTTTTTTGCCCTTACCGCGTCTGCGCACCTCAAAACAGGCAAGGGTGCGGCTCCCTAAAGATCATCTTTATAGATAGAGTTGTTGCCCATACGGCGCTCCCGCACAAAACTCCCCACGTAGAACGCTACGGCTGCAAAGCAGCTGATACCCATCACGAGCAGCAGTATGTAATGCCTGTTCCACTCAAACACCTCCGGGTCTATCTGCCAGATTACCAGTGAGCCCACCAACAGCGTAAGCGCAGTAACGGTGTTAAACACAAAGCGGTTATGCTTGCGCAAATGATAGGTGCACGCCAATAGCAGCAGGCCGATAAAAGGCACGACCAAGGCTGTCGGGGGCTTGGCGGGGTTGGCAAAATAGTTAACAAGGCCGGCGATAAGCAGCACCAGCGCATTAATTGTGTTTACAATGTAAGGATGTACCATAGCTATAGGTTTAGTGTACAGTTGGCCCAACGGGCCTGCTATGGTTGTGTGTACGAGAAAAGCGAAAACAGTTTTATATGGATGCCTACAGCACCCTTCGCACCTCCAGGAAGCGCAGGTTGTAGCGCGAACCTTCCACCTGGCTTACTTTAACGCCACCGTTAGAGGAGGAGTGCACGAAAGAGATCGTATCGCCGGGTTGCGAAATGACGATACCTACATGTCCGGGCCGGCGTAGATCCGGGTTTGTGCCAGTGAAAATCACCAGGTCACCGGGTTTGGCCTGCTCCCGCGGTACTTCGCGCCCTTCTTCCGCCTGCATGCGCGACGAGTGCGGAATCGCCACATCGTATTCCTGGAAAACATGCGTGGTGAAACCGGAGCAGTCGAAGCCGTTTTGGCTTATGCCGGCATACACGTACGGAGAGCCAAGCAGCGACATGGCATATTTCACCACTTGCTGTCGCTTTGGGTTTGCCTGCACAGGGGGTAAGGGAGCCGTTGCGCTAGCTGCGCTATCCGGCAAAGCCGCTACAAAAGTGGAAAGCTTTGGCGGCGTGCCTGCAAAATGCTGCGGCACTACAAGTACAAGCAAGGCAAGCAAAGCCAACGGGAAAAGCATCAGGAGCACAGTCTTTTTCATAGCGTAGGGTATTTGGTACAGGTGTTTACATGAAAAATTCATGCCAGGCGTGCGTTTCCACCATACGCTATGGTCGAAACGCCTTCTAACAGCCATGGCTGTTTCTTTTACCGTAGCCTTAACAACACTCTTTCCAGATAAAAAAGTTTACTCCCTGCTCTTGACTGTTTACCCTCACAAACCTGCCATTCAATATTATTTAAGAAATAATAGAAATGAATCTTTCTTAAATAGTATTATATCAATTTTAATTTTTATTTTTGCGCCGCAAAGAAAATGGAGGACATAGATGGAGTTGTATAGCACAAGCTCGCTGGAAGTTAAGTATGATGAGGGGCAGGGAATTCTTTTTATGGCGTGTTTCAGGAAAGCAGGCACAGAGGAGTTTATAGCGGGCTTCTTGCAGGCGCTACAGTATGCCGAGGAACACCAGGTGAAGCGTTGGCTCCTGGACCTGCGCGGGATTGGCTCCTTAAACGACCAGGAGGAGTCGTGGCTGCACACGCACCTCTTCCCACGAATCATGATGAACCTCGGAACAGGCAACTATGTGGCCATGGTGCTGTCGGAGAAGTGCTACCAGGTGCTGCTAAAGGAAGCGGGTAAGTTCGGCCTGCAGAGCTACAATTCCTTTATTATTCTGAACAACTTCTGTGAGGTAGGAGAGGCACTTCATTGGCTGCAGCAAACAGCCGTGCCGCGTGCTTCCTGAGCGTTTTGTAGCACGGTTGGGCTATATAGGGATTTTGAAAAGCACGGTTTTTGTTGTAACATGCCAAAGCTTTAATCATTAACCCTTAACATAAACATGCTCAAACACAACCGATTTAAACTTTCACTTTTATTAGTCCTGTTCCTTTGCCTGGGCAACGCTGCGGCTGCGCTGGCGGCAGAGTTGCGCTACACGCTCTCAATGCCGGAGCCGCACACGCACTACTTTGAGGTAGAGGCGGAGCTTAGCGGCGTTAAAAAGAACTACGTAGATTTCACCATGCCAGTATGGGCCCCCGGCTCTTACTTGGTGCGCGAGTTCGCTAAAAACGTAGAGGGCTTCGAGGCAACAGACAAAGCAGGCAAGGAGCTCCGCACAGAGAAAATAGACAAGAACACCTGGCGAGTGTATAGCAACAAAGCAGATGTGGTGCGCGCCAAGTACGACGTGTACGCCTATGAACTGAGCGTACGTACCAGCTACCTTGATGCCTCCCACGGCTATGTGAACGGTACCAGCATTTTTATGTATCCCGAAGGCTACCAGAACCTGAACGGCACTTTGGTAGTGAAGCCGTACAACGGCTGGGACAAAGTTTCCACCGGCCTGAAAAGCACAGGTAAGTTTACTTATACTTTCCCGAACTACGATATCCTGGCCGACTCTCCACTGGAGATAGGAACACACGAGGTGTATACCTTTACAGCCGCTGGCGTGCCGCATGAAGTGGCTATGTACGGCGAAGGGAACTTTGACCCGCAGCGCCTGATGGCTGACATGAAAAAGGTGACAGAAGAAGCTGTAGAAGTGATGGGCGAGCTGCCTGTCGACCGCTACGTGTTTATCGTGCACAACCTGCAGCGCGGCGGCGGCGGACTGGAGCACCTGAACTCCACCACCCTGCAGACCTCCCGCTGGAACTACGGCACTGAGAGTGGCTACAATGGTTTTCTGAGCCTGGTGGCGCACGAGTACTTCCACTTATGGAATGTGAAGCGCCTGCGCCCGGAGGCCCTCGGCCCGTTTGACTACAACAACGAGAACTACACACGCCTGCTGTGGGTGTCAGAAGGCATCACCAGCTACTATGATGACCTGATCGTGCGCCGTGCAGGCTTTACTTCTCCAGACGCTTATCTGGGCGTAGTGGCCGGAAGCATCAACTCTGTGGAGAACACCCCTGGCAATAAGATTCAGCCGGTGGCTGAGGCTAGCTTCGATGCCTGGATTAAGTACTACCGCCGCAACGAGAACTCTAACAACGCGGAAGTATCATACTACACCAAAGGCGGTGTGCTGGGCCACTTGCTGAACATGGAGATCATGGAAGCGACGAAAGGAGAGAAGAGTCTGGATGATGTGATGCGTTACATGTACCAGCGCTACTACAAGAAGATGGGTCGTGGCTTTAGAGAGGCGGAGTTTAAAGAGGCAGTGGAGAAAATATCCGGCCGCAATATGGATGCTTTCTTCCGCAACTATGTGCACGGTACGCAGTCGCCGAACTACAACGAGTACTTCGATGCCGCCGGTCTGCAGTTGGTGAACGTGAACGAGGGCAGCAATGCCATCAACTGGGGCGCTTCTACCTATCTGTCGGACGGCAAGCTGCTGGTGCGCGGTGTAAACCGCGGAAGCAGTGCCTGGAACGGAGGCCTGAACGTGAGCGATGAAATTATCGCGATCAACGGCTGGCGTGCCGGTGATGACCTGGAGCGCTTTATCTCCAACATGAAAGTGGGCGACACTGCCAAGGTATTGATCTCAAGAGACGGCATGTTGCAGACGCTGGAGATCAAAATGCAGAAAGACGATAGCGTCCGCTACCAGTTTATCCGCACAGATAACCCAACGCAGCTCCAGCAGAAGATCTTCACAAAGTGGCTGGAAATCAGTAACAGCTAATTTGCACTACCATATTAAAACAGCAGGGGCCGGCAATTTTTGCCGGCCCCTGCTGTTTTGTGCTTTAGTTCGGTTTAGTCCAGCCTGAAGGAGGCGTTCACGACTGCGGTGATTTCCTTTTCGATGGACGTGACATCATTGATGCCGTAGTCTGAAATCATGTTTGAGTTAACCGGGGTGATCTGTATGACGCCCATCCGCGCGGTCGTAATGGCGCCAAGCTCACTGCCGGTGGCTTCAGCAATCTTCTCAGCCCTGTCCAGTGCATCCTTGGCGGCATCGGCCTGTATCTCAATCTTCAGGTCGGCCAGTTTGGTGTAGTAGTACTCAGGCGGCATTACACTGATACTGATGCCCTCGTTAACCAGAGAGATCATATCCAGGGATACGGCTTTTATTCTTTGCACATCCATGGCCTTTACCTCAACCATCTGGTTGGCATTATACTCAATGATGCGGTTGCTGTTGTAGCCGTTTTCCGTCACCTCGTAGACAGGGTTGAGGTTGATGGGGTTCATCTCTATGTCTGCCTCTTTGAAACCCTTTTCGCGGAGATACTGCAGTACAGTAGGGCGCTGCTGTAGCAGGCGCTGGTATGCTGCCTCGGCGGTTGGGGCAGTGGCCTGTATGTTGCTCCGGAGCACCCCCAGATCAGAGCGTATGTCCCGCTTGGCGGAGCCGGTGACATTAATGGTCTGGTTTGCCTGGTCGCGGGCGCGCAGGAAGAGCGTCAGTAGCAGGGCGCAAAGTATAAAGCTAACCCCAAGTACAAGGGAGGGGAGCACAAGGTTGTTTCTGTTCATGGTGCAATGGCTTTAAGGAAGAACGCACAACATAGGTGGAAAATTTTAAAGTATAAATATAGCTTTAAACAACGTTGTAGCCCTTTTTACACTATGGGCTGTAGTTGTTGCATGTTACGTGCAAGCAATATACTTGTTAATTAGAATACTACTATGTAAATTTCGTTGGAACTAGTGCAAAATCTCCTTTCGTATGGTGATATTTGAAAACCCCTACGCTATCATTTCTTACCAGGAACAGGCAGAGTTCCTACAGATCAGTTGGCTAAGAAAGCCCAGCGCTAAACTGCTGGCAGAAATCTACCTGCATGCGTTGGAATTTGTGGCTACACACACCAAACTGAAGCTTTTTTGCACAGACCAGACCCAGATTGGGCCACTGGAGAGGGAGCAGGAAAACTGGCTCATCCAGGAGTACTACCCCAAGGTTTACCAGATAATCCAGGACGATATCCATGCGGCCATTGTGTTTTCTGAGCGGCATTTCAATGCAATTGTCATGAACTACCAGGTGCCGGTCTCGCTCCCGCATCAGCGCTTTATCCAGTTCAACTACTTTACGCAGCTTCAGGAAGCCTTGCACTGGCTGGAGGACGTAAAAAAAGGCCAGGAGATGGTTGTTCTTCCACCGAAACCCTGACCTTCTTGTATCAAGCCTGAACAGCTGTTTTCTCAAGGGAAGATTCCCAGCGACTCATAGCTTACCCCGATTTTCTCTATTGCCGTTAAGAAGGCCGCCGTACGCAGGTCCGGTATGTTTTTCTCCACCATGACATCCCTAATACCGTGGTAGGCATTGATCATGGTATCCTCCAGGCCGGAGCGCACCAGGCTGATCTCATCGGCGCCTTGCGTTAAAAAGGCGCGTTCCTGGTTTGTCATTGATTTGCCCGAGCTGGTCTCGATGGCGTTCACCAACCTGCGGTAGCTGGCTTCTTCCGCCCGCTTGCCCATGCGGCCAAAGCGCACGTTCGAGAGGTTCTTCAGCCACTCGAAGTACGATACCGTTACACCGCCCGCGTTCAGGTACAGGTCCGGAAGTATAATGATGCCGTTGCGCAGCAGAATTTCCTCGCCCTCACGCGTTACAGGCCCGTTGGCACCCTCCGCTACTATTTTAGCTTTGATGTTGCCGGCATTGCCTTTATGAATCACATTTTCGAGGGCAGCCGGAAGGAGGATGTCGCAGTCCAGCTCCAGCATCTCCTCTGAATTGTCGAAGTTCTTGCAGTCCTTAAAGTTCAGGATGGAGCCGTTCTCGCTGCGGTGCTTGAAGGCCTCCTTCACATCAATGCCGTTCTCGTTGTAGATGCCGCCTTCGCGCTCTGCAATCCCTGTGATAATGGCACCGTCCTGCTGGCAAAAGAAAGCCGCATGGTAGCCCACGTTACCGAGGCCCTGCACAATAATGCGCTTGCCCTCCATGCTGTTGCCGTTAAGCCCTTTGCCTTTAAGCAGCTCCGTGTCACTGAGCGCCTCACGCAGGCCAAAGTATATGCCCAGCCCGGTGGCTTCGGCACGGCCACGGATGCCGCCTTGCCCGATCGGTTTGCCCGTTACGCAGCCCAGTGCGTTTGTTTCGCCATACTTGAGCGCCTGGTACGTGTCGGCAATCCAGGCCATTTCACGGCTGCCCGTGCCATAGTCAGGAGCAGGCACGTCCATGCCGGGGCCTATCAGGTTCTTCTTGATCAGTTCGGCGGCATAGCGGCGCGTTACTTTTTCCAGTGTCTTCACAGAGCTGGTGCGCGGGTTGATTTTCACGCCACCCTTGGCCCCACCAAACGGCACGTCCACGACAGCGCATTTAAACGTCATAAGAGACGCCAGTGCTTTCACCTCATCCTCATCTACCTGCATGCTAAAGCGGATGCCCCCTTTGGAAGGCAGCTTGTGGTGGCTGTGCTGCACCCGGATGCCTTCAAACACCTCTACTTTCCCGTCTATCTCAACCGGAAAGGATACTTTATACACGCTGTTGGGGGCTCTGATTTGTGCGATAATGCCGGAGCTCAGCCTGGAGTAGCTGGCGGCGTGGTCGAAATACTGATGGACACTGTCTAAGAATTTTTTGCCTTCGTTAGTGTTGTTTGCCATACAAGGATACTGTTTTGAGATGATGGTCAGATGCTTAATGAACGGTAGCCAGCGGCTTTTGTTTGCTTTACTTCTTTTTCTGCTATTCTCATCCCGCATTATGATCCGGCTACTTTAAAAGCAGTATATAAATAACTGCATCATATTATATTGCTCGCCACACGTGCGCTGTATATGCCAGGGCGAATCTAAGAAAAGAGCTGCCTTGCCGGATAATAATTATAGGGGTAACCAGGCAAGGATTAGCAGTTTTGTTCGTTTCCTTCGTATAAGCTACTCCTTACTAGGTAAAATCCGATTCAAGATTAAACTCCTTATGAAAAAGACGTACCATACGGATGCCTGCACAGCCTCACAGCCTGCAGCACTGTTAGGCCTGCATGCATCAGACAAACTGGATATCGCTTACAACGCCGAAGAAGAAACACTGTTGGTGCACTGGGAGGGGGAAGCCAGTACTGCTGAGATCAAGGCTGGCTATGACTGGATCATTTCGGTTGTACGGGAGCTTAAGCCAAAAAAATGGCTGCTCGACTTCCATAAGCGCAACGCCATCAGGCGCCGCGATCAGCGTTGGGTATTCAAAGAGGTTTTCCCGGAGGTGCTGCGGCAAGTGAAGGATGATGTGTTCGTGGCCGTAGTGCTGCCCGTAACGCTGCTGCATGGTCTGGTGGCCGACCTGGACGGCGACGAACTGATGGACGGCAACAACTTCCTGATCATTCAGCACTTCCTGTACCAGGAGGAGGGGCAGCGCTGGCTAAACGAAATGTACCGCTTTAAGCAGGCCGCCCAAAACAGGGCGGGATAGGCTATTACCTAAAAAAGAGCGGCCCGGGCTTGTACAAGCCCGGGCCGCTCTTTTTTTACATGTGTTGCAGCGGAAAGCTATTTCACCTGCAGCAACTCCACATCAAAGATGAGGGTAGAGTTTGGCCCGATCACATCGCCGGCACCCTGTGCTCCATACGCCAGGTTGGCAGGAACAAACAGTCTCCACTTCGCACCTTCCTTCATTTTCTGAAGCGCCTCAGTCCAGCCGGCGATTACGCCATTTACCGGGAAAGTAGCCGGTTGCCCACGCTCATACGAGGAGTCGAAGGTAGTGCCGTCAATCAGCGTGCCGTGGTAGTGGGTAGTTACGGTATCGTTGGCAGACGGAGACTTGCCCGTGCCTTCCTGCAGTACCATGTACTGCAGCCCGCTTGGTAACGTATGTACGCCTTCTTTGCTCTTATTTGCTGCCAGGAATTCTTCTCCGGCTTGTTTATTTTCATTGCCGGCAGCGCTCTGCTTCTGTGCCATCTCCTGCTGCAGGGCCATCATGGCTTCCTGTACTTCCTGCTGAGATAAGCTAGAGGCGTTACCAGCCTGCACATCCTTCAGGCCTTTCATAAAAGACTCTGCCTCCACCTCAATGCCTTGCTTCTTAAGGTTAGTCGCCATGTCGCGGCCAATGATGTAGCTGATCTTTTCTTTTAAATCCATAGTGTGTGGTTGTGCACCCGGGGGTGCGGTTTAGTATGAAAGTTTAATTATTTGCGAGGTACTCCTACAAAGCTACATAATTTAAGCCGAACCAAAAGGCGGTCTACTGTTTTGCGCCCCGGCTTGCCTGTAACTGTAGTATCTGCTTACGTGAAAAACTGCCTGCTGGGGTATTGTGCAGGTAAAAATACCGCAGGACCAGCAGGAGGTTTTGTGCAGTATGAAATTATTACAGCACAAAATTTGTATACTAATTAATCGATTGATTAACTTTGCAAAACAATCTTAACACATGGATTCAAAGAAAGAAGACAAGAAAGAGCATATCCTGAATACTGCTGAGCGAGTTTTCGCTGAGTACGGCTATGAGGGTGCCTCTACGCGTCTGCTGGCAGGTGAGGCTGGGGTGAATATGGCCATGCTTAACTATTATTTTGGGTCGAAGGACGGTTTGCTGCAGGCGGTGCTGGAGCGGCGCATCACCTCTCTGCGGGTGCTTCTGGAAGAGGTGCAGCGCAGGCCGCTTCCTGCCTGGCAGCGGCTGGAGCTGATGATCGACATCTACATTGACCGCGTGCTGTCGAATAACAGCTTCCATAAACTGGTGCAGCGGGAGCTTTCCCTGTCTCACCGCTTCGAGAGCGCCAGCTATATCACCGAAAACATCATGAAGAACATCCAGGTGATACGCGAGGTCATTTTGGAGGGGATTGAGGACGGCAGCTTTATGCCTGTAGACCCTGAAATGACAGTCGCGACCATACTTGGTGTGAAATACTACATCGTTAACTCCGGCCACGTTACCAACCGCCTACTGCAAACCGACATGCAGGATGCACAGCAGGTGGAGGAGGTGGTAAAGCCAAGGGTGAAGAAACATATCACAGCAATACTTAAAGCATATTTAATAAAACATGAAGATGAGTAAAACGAGCCGGCTGAGGGGGCTAACCAAGCGCATGTGCGCTGTCCTCCTGCTGCTGGGGCTGTCGGGGGCAGCCACTGCCCAGGACCTGAAGCAGCTGACACTGCAGGAGGCCATTAGCCTGGGCGTTGAGAACAGCAAGCAGCTGCAACTGTCGCACGCCAAAGTGGAGGAAGCCGTTGCCCGCTACAAGCAGGCCAAGGACAAGGCCTTGCCAACCGGCAGCGCCAGCTATACTTACAACCACGCCGAAATTCCGACAACTACTTTCAAAATGTCGGAGGAGGGGGAGCCCTACTACCTTCCTAAGCGCGCCGACGCGTTTATAGGCGGGGTGTCGCTGCAGGAAGTGCTGTTCAGTGGCAACCGCCTCCGCTACGCGCAGGAGTCAACCAGCCTGCTGACGCAGGTAGCGAAGCTCGATACAGAGAAAGATAAGGAGGAGATCGCCTATAACATCACCAACGCTTACATTAACCTGTACAAGCTGCAGCAAAGCAAAAAGGTGCTGGAGCAGAACCTGGAAGATGTTGACCGCCAGATAAAGCGGGCGCAGCGTTTCTTTGAGCAGGGGCTTGTAACCAAGAATGACGTGCTGCGCTTTCAGCTTCAGCGCAGTAACGTAGAGCTTTCTCGTGTCGACCTGGAAACCAACAGAAAGATTGTGGTTTACAACCTTGACCTGCTGCTGGGGCTTCCGGAGGAAACAGACCTTGTGGCACAGGAAGCCCAGGCACCCGCGGAACTGGCGGCAACCTTCAGCGCCTACATCGACTCTGCCCTGGTAAACAGGCCGGAGCTACGCGCCCTGAACCTGCAGGGGCAGGTGGCCGACAACCAGGTAAAGTCGGTGCGTGCCGAAAAGCTCCCTACTGTGGTGCTGGGTGCCGATGCCCACTACTTAAACCCTAACGGTGCATTTGTGCCGGCGAAGAATAACTATTTAGCTCCCTTCACAATCGGGGCGACCGTTGCCTGGAATTTCGATCAGCTGTGGCTGAACAAGCACAAGGTGCAGGAGGCCAAGGTGCAGAAAACCGAGGTGGAGCTTAGCAAACTGACGGCGATGGATATGGTGAAGACGGAAGTGAACCAGAGCTACCAAAACTACCTGATGGCCCAGGAGCGTGTGAACATCCTGCAGACGGCCATTGCCCAGGCGCAGGAAAACGACCGCATTCTGGAGTCGCAGTACCAGAACAAGGTTGCCACGGCCACCGACCGCATCGATGCGGAGACGCAGCTCTTCCAGCAGCTGGTGAACCTGGAGCTGGCGAAAGCAGATGCCACCCTGGCTTATTATACTTTATTGAAATCAACAGGAAACATAATTAAATAAGACGACACAATTTCATGGAAACCACAAATAAAAAGAAGCCAAACAAGGTGCTCATCGTTATACTGGCGGCCATTATACTGATCGGCGGTGGCTATGGCGTTAAGGAGTACCTTTACCTTAGCAAGCACGAAGACACAGACGATGCGCAGATTGATGCTGACATCAGCCCTGTGGTTGCACGCGTGGGCGGTTATGTTGATACCATCATGTTTGAGGAGAACCAGCACGTAAAACAAGGGCAGCTGCTGGTGAAGCTGGATGAGCGCGACTACAGGATAAAGCTGGAGCAGGCCCTGGCCGCGCAGCATGGCGCCTCCGCCGGCATCGACGTAACGCAGGCGCAGGTAAGCACTACGCGGGCGAACGCATCCACTGCGAGATCTAACGCAGAGGCCGCCAAAGTAAAGCTGTGGCAGGCGGAAGAGGACTTTAAGCGCTATGCAAACCTGGTGCAGGACGGTTCTATTACGCAGCAGCAGTTTGACCAGGCCAAAGCGCAACGCGACGCGGCCCGTGCAGCCTACCAGGCGGCGCAGGACCAGTACCGTGCGGCGCAGGAGCAGATCAAGACCACACAGTCGCAGCTGGCTGTTAACAACATCGGTGTGGACCAGCGCCAGGCGGATGTTGACTTTGCCAAACTGCAGCTTTCCTACACAAACATTGAAGCCCCTGCAGGAGGTATCGTCTCCAAGAAAAGCATCCAGAAAGGCCAGCTGGTTCAGCCGGGGCAAACGCTTTTCTCCATCGTGAACGACAACAGCCTGTACGTAACAGCCAACTTCAAAGAGACCCAGCTTGAGAACCTGCACGAGGGCCAGCACGTGGACATCCGCGTAGATGCCTTCCCGGAGGAGAAGATAGAAGGCGAAATCTACAATTTCTCGCCAGCGACAGGCGCTAAGTTCTCCCTGCTGCCGCCGGACAACGCAACGGGTAACTTTGTGAAAGTGGTACAGCGCGTACCGGTGAAAATCAAGCTGAAAGCCAGCGAAGAAGTATTGAAGAAATTACGTGCCGGTATGAGTGTATATGTTTCGGTGCTGACAAAGGAAGGGTAAGTAGATGGCTGAAACCGGAATAAAAAAATGGCTCATCACCATAACTGTGATCACGGCTTCGCTTCTGGAGCTGATCGACACCACTATTGTGAACGTGGCCATGCCCCAGATACAAGGTAACCTGGGGGCAACTCTGGAGGATATTGCGTGGGTGGTAACGGGTTATGCCGTTGCCAACGTAATCGTGCTCCCCATGTCTGGCTGGCTGGGAGGCCGCTTCGGCCGGAAGAATTACTTTATGGCCTCTATCATCATCTTTACCGTCACCTCCTTTCTATGCGGAAATGCGGCAAACTTTGATGAGCTGGTTATCTTCCGGATTATACAGGGTCTGGCCGGCGGTGGCCTGCTGTCTACGGCGCAGTCCATCCTGCTGGAGACCTGGCCGCGAGAGCAGGTAGGTACAGCCACCGCCTTGTTTGGTCTTGGTGCGGTGGTTGGCCCAACGCTGGGCCCGACCATTGGGGGCTACATTACCGATAACTACTCCTGGCCCTGGATTTTCTACGTGAACATTCCTGTGGGTATTCTGGCTGCTTTTGCCACGTATCTCTTTGTGAAGCCTACCGAGAAAGAATCCAAAGGCGCACCTGTTGACTGGTGGGGCATCGCTTTGCTTGCCCTGGCTGTAGGCTCGCTGCAGACGCTGCTGGAGAAGGGGGAAAGCGAAGACTGGTTTGAGACAGGGTATATCGTGGTGCTGGCTGTAATGGCTGTGCTCGGTGCCATCCTGTTTATCTGGCGTGAGCTTAGCACAGACCACCCTATCGTAAACCTCAAGATCTTAAAGCACAGAAGCTTCTCCATTGGTATGTTTACCTCGTTTGTGCTGGGCTTCGGTCTGTACGGCTCCATGTTCGTGTTCCCGATCTTCTGCCAGAACCTGCTGGGCTTTACCGCACAACAAACCGGGCAGCTGCTGTTGCCGGGCGGCCTGTGTACCATTATCATGATGCCTTTTGTAGGGAAGATGCTGCAGCGCGGCGTCCCGGCCCAATTCATGGCGACCATGGGTATGTTCCTGTTCTTTGTGTTCTCCTGGATGCTAAGCAACTCGAACCTTCTGTCGGGCACGGGGGACTTCTTCTGGCCGCTTGTGATACGCGGTATCGGTATGTCGTTGCTCTTTGTGCCGCTTACAACGCTGGCCGTGCAGGATTTGCATGGGAAGGAGATAGGGCAGGGCACAGGCTTGAACAATATGAGCCGCCAGTTGGGAGGCTCCTTCGGTATCGCTGCGCTAACTACGCTGATCCATGTGCGCCAGGGTGTGCACCGCAACGACCTGCTGGTGAACATCAACGAGTACAATACTGCCTTTATGCAGCGTTTTAACGGGCTGATTCAAACCTTCGTGTCGAAGGGGTACAGCCTGATAGATGCCAAAACAGCGGCCTATAAAGCTATTGAGGGCATGGTGACAAAGCAGACCTATCTACTGACCTATACCGATGCGTATTGGGTAGCCGGTTTGATCATGCTGTTCTCCATCCCGCTGCTTTACTTACAGAAGTTCAAGAAGAACACAAACGTACCCACAGACGTGCATTAAGTTGGATTTTGCTGCACCGGTACACATAAGTAAGGGCCGCTCATCAGAGCGGCCCTTACTTATTGAACTCGGTTTTCGTTTACAGGTACAGGTGGTATTCTTCGCCTGTCAGGTCAATTTCAATTGTGCTGGGAGCTAACCAACTCTTAATAAACAGGCCTACTGTAGTGCCTACCAACAGCATGGATGAAATTGCTGAGATACTCTTCATGGTATTAATCTTTTTTGGGTGAATCTGTGAGTAGAACGCTTTTCTTACGCGAAGGTTGCTCATTAATTTCACCCAATTATTACGCCGCCGTTAAGCTTTTGTAACGCAGCGTGTTACTCACGGGGCAGCAGCCTATTGTAACCTTACGCTGACGGGTTGGGTAAGGGATGCATGTAAGGATGGCGGTTTTTGAAACAGGCTTTGCCCCGGGAACCGCTTTAGCTGCTACGGTATCTGAAAAATTCAAATTCATACTTAGTGGCTTTTATCGCAAATAATCCTATACCTTTGCGCCAAAATATTGAGTATGCCGCTGCAACGCCAACATATGAGCCTTTTAAATACTGCCTGTTCCTGCCAGGGAATGGCTACCGGTTCGCACCATGTGGCGCTGCGCGACCATCTGAACGGATATTGTCTCTGTTTTTACACCACTCCCAAAGACTTTAGCTGAGCTGCCCAGCATTGCGCCTGCCCTCAGGAGGTAATGCTGGATTAACCTTATGCATCAGTTAAAAGCAAATAACTCATATAAATATACTTACATATAATGGCTACAAGCATTAGCGTCAGGCGTACGCTGTCGTACGTTATTATCGCAACGTATTTAGTTACCTTAACTTTGTCCATTTTTAACAGGCACATGCTATGGCTGCTACTGTTGCTCGTGCCGCTGCACCTGGTGTACCTGTACAATGTGCGCCAGGCGCGGCACTCGCTCCTGCGCAACTATCCGCTGCTGGGGTACCTGCGGTACTTTTTCGAAAGTATACGCCCGGAGTTTCGCCAGTATTTCTTCGAGTCGGACCTGGACGGTAAACCGTTTAGCCGCCGCCAGCGGTCAATCGTGTATCAGCGTGCCAAGAACCAGCGCCAGACGGTGCCCTTCGGTATGCAAAGCAACAGCCAGGAGGTGGGCTACGAGTGGATTGCCCACACGATGTTCCCGGTGCACGTGAAAGAGGAGGACCTGCGCGTAACCGTGGGGAGCAGCCGCTGCCAGCAGCCTTACAGCGCCAGCATTTACAATATCTCGGCCATGAGCTACGGCTCGTTGAGCAAGACGGCGATCACGGCCCTGAGTGCCGGAGCCAAATTAGGGGGCTTTGCGCACAACACGGGAGAGGGTGGCGTTAGCCCCTTCCACATCGAGGGCGGCGGCGACTTAATCTGGCAGATCGGCACGGGCTACTTTGGCTGCCGCGATAAGCAAGGCAACTTCTCTGAGGCGCTTTTTAAAGAGCAGGTTGCGCACCCGCAGATCAAGATGGTGGAGATAAAGCTGTCGCAGGGGGCCAAGCCTGGGCACGGCGGTATACTTCCGGCGGCGAAAAATACGCCAGAGATCGCGGCTATCCGCAAAGTGGAGCCTTACACCACGGTTGCTTCGCCACCGGCGCACTCAGCCTTCAACGACCAGTTTACGCTGTTGCTCTACATTGAGAAGCTGCGGGTGTTGTCAGAAGGTAAGCCGATCGGCATTAAACTCTGTATCGGGGAGAAGCTGGAGTTTGAGCGCCTTTGCCAGGAGATGATGCACAACAACCTCTTCCCGGACTTTATCACCATTGACGGTGCCGAGGGTGGAACGGGCGCGGCTCCGCTGGAGTTTACCGACAGCCTGGGCATGCCGCTTTACGACGCGCTGGCCTATGCACACAGCACACTGAAGAAGTATGGCCTGCGCAAGGAGATTAAGCTGTTCGTAGCTGGCAAGATCATAACAGGGGTAGACATCATCAAAGCCGTGTCGTTGGGGGCTGACAGCTGCTACAGCGCGCGCGGAATGATGTTCTCGCTGGGTTGTATCCAGGCCCTGCAGTGCGACTCCGGTCGCTGCCCGGTGGGTATTGCCACGCAGGACAAAAACCTTTACCAGGGGCTTGATGTGGCGGATAAGCGGGTGCGCGTGGCAAACTTCCACGGGAACACCATCAAATCCACGGCAGAGGTGATGGAGGCGTGTGGCTTTGGTTCGCTTGCTGCGATCAAACCGGAAAAGATCTTCAGAAGAGTGGAGCAGGGCAAGAACGTCAGCTTCAAAGATCTGTACTTCTCTAAAAACGCTGCCGCCAGGGAGCTAAATGCTAACTATATGCTTAACTAGCCTTGTAGAGCGGCACAAAAAAGCCCCGTCAGTTTCCTGGCGGGGCTTTTTTGTGCCCTTTAAGGTGGCTAAAGATAATCCTCGTTATGTTCATCATAGGTGTCAATCTCAAGCTCCTCGCCGTCGAAACAGTGGTAAACAAACAAGCAGGCTACTGTTCCCAACAATAAAACGGTGCCTAAAAAGTATAGCAACGGAGATGCTTCTGTCTGTTTCATAGTAGTTATAACTTAATCTCTACCTTATACTTACGTCTGGCGCAGGGTGCTGTTATACTTGCTCCTTAACTTAATAGGGGCCTGCACTAAAAAGAAAAGCCGGACCCATGGTCCGGCTTCTTTACTTGTATCCCAGAAGGCGCCTTACATGTTTCTGCGGTATTGGCCGCCTACTTCAAACAGTGCGTTGGTAATCTGGCCCAGGGAGCAGAACTTCACGGTATCCATCATTTCTTCGAAGATGTTGCCGTTGTTGATGGCTACCTGCTGAATGCGCTTGAGCATTTCTGCAGACTTGTCTGCGTTGCGCTCCTGCAGGGCATGCACCATCGAGATCTGGTATTTCTTTTCCTCTTCCGTAGCCCGGATTACCTCTGTCGGGATTACGGTTGGGGAGCCTTTGGAAGACAGGAAGGTGTTCACGCCGATAATCGGATACTCGCCGGTGTGCTTCAGTGTCTCGTAGTACAGGCTCTCCTCCTGAATTTTGCCGCGCTGGTACATGGTCTCCATGGCACCCAGCACGCCTCCGCGTTCGGTGATGCGGTCGAACTCTGTCAGCACCGCCTCTTCTACCAGGTCCGTCAGCTCTTCGATGATGAACGAGCCTTGCAGCGGGTTCTCATTCTTCGCAAGACCCAGCTCACGGTTAATGATCAGCTGGATGGCCATGGCACGGCGTACAGAGGCCTCTGTAGGGGTTGTGATGGCCTCGTCGTAAGCGTTTGTGTGCAGCGAGTTACAGTTGTCATAAATGGCGTACAGCGCCTGCAGCGTGGTGCGGATATCGTTAAAGTCGATCTCCTGCGCGTGCAGGGAGCGGCCGGACGTCTGGATGTGGTACTTCAGCATCTGCGAGCGGGCATCGGCGCCATACTTGTGCTTCATCGCTTTGGCCCAGATTCTGCGCGCCACACGGCCGATTACCGCATACTCCGGATCAATGCCGTTGGAGAAGAAGAAGCTTAGGTTCGGAGCGAATTTGTTGATGTCCATACCGCGGCTCACGTAGTACTCTACAAACGTAAAGCCGTTTGCCAGTGTAAAGGCAAGCTGCGAAATTGGGTTGGCGCCAGCCTCGGCAATGTGGTAGCCGGAGATCGACACCGAGTAGAAGTTACGCACGTTCTTGTCGATGAAGTACTGCTGCACGTCTCCCATCAAGCGCAGCGAGAACTCCGTTGAGAAGATACAGGTGTTCTGTGCCTGGTCTTCCTTCAGGATATCCGCCTGCACGGTACCGCGTACGGCAGCCAGTGTGCGTGTTTTAATCGGTTCGTATACTTCGGATGGCAATACCTGGTCGCCGGTTACGCCGAGCAGCATCAGGCCGAGGCCGTCGTTGCCTTCCGGTAGTTTGCCCTGGTAGCTTGGCCGCTCAGCGCCTTTTTCTTTATAGATCGCCTCAATTTTCTTCTCAACCTCTTCCTCCAGGCCATGCTCTTTAATGTAGAGCTCGCACTGCTGGTCTATGGCGGCATTCATGAAGAAGCCGGTAAGTATAGCAGCCGGGCCATTGATGGTCATGGATACCGAAGTCTTCGGATCGGCCAGGTTAAAGCCGGAGTACAGTTTCTTGGCATCGTCCAGGCAGCAGATGCTCACGCCCGAGTTACCGATCTTACCGTAGATATCCGGTCTGTAATCCGGGTCTTCGCCGTAAAGGGTAACCGAGTCAAAGGCAGTAGACAGGCGCTTGGCTGGCATGCCCAGGCTCACGTAGTGGAAGCGACGGTTTGTGCGCTCAGGGCCACCTTCACCGGCAAACATACGGGTGGGGTCTTCGCCTTCGCGCTTGAACGGGAACACACCGGCTGTGTATGGGAACTCTCCCGGTACGTTTTCCTGCAGGTTCCACTTCAGCAGGTCGCCCCAGGCCTCATACTTCGGCGTGGCTACTTTCGGTATCTGCAGGTGCGAGAGCGACTCGGTGTGCGTCTTTATCTTCAGCTCTTTGTCGCGTACTTTAAAGACGTAGAACTCGTTTTTGTACGCCTGTACTTTCTCTTTCCAGTTATCGAGTATCTTCTTGTTCTGGCCGTCCAGGTTCAGCTCCACTTCCGCATAGGCGGCTTCCAGTTGCTTTACCAGGCGGTCCTTGTCTTCTACCTCAATTTCCTGTATTGCCTCGATAGACTTCTTGATGCCGTACAGCTTCTGCGCCACTTCCGCCTGGTCGTTGGACCATTTGTCGTAGCTGCGGATGGTCTCAGAAATCTCAGAGAGGTACCGCGTGCGGCTAGGAGGGATGATGAACACCTTCTCCGACATCTCCTTCGATGTCTGTAGGTTGGAGTCAAACGCAATGCCTGTCTTCTCCGAAATGGTGCCCATGATTGTGCGGTACAGCTGGTTCATGCCCGGGTCGTTGAACTGAGAGGCGATGGTGCCGAACACCGGAATATCCTCATCCTTCACGTCCCACAGCTGGTGGTTGCGCTTGTACTGCTTCTTCACATCGCGCAGGGCGTCCAGTGCGCCGCGCTTGTCGAATTTATTCAGGGCGATCACATCGGCAAAGTCCAGCATGTCGATCTTCTCGAGCTGGGTGGCGGCCCCGTACTCCGGCGTCATCACGTACAGGCTCATGTCGGAGTGCTCAATAATCTCCGTGTCAGACTGGCCGATACCGGAAGTCTCCAGGATGATCAGGTCGAAGCTGGCAGCCTTTACAATGTCCACGGCGTCCTGCACATACTTGCTCAGGGCCAGGTTGCTTTGGCGGGTAGCCAGGGAGCGCATGTACACTCTTTCATTGGAGATAGAGTTCATGCGGATACGGTCGCCCAGCAAGGCTCCGCCGGTTTTACGCTTCGAAGGGTCAACAGAGATGATAGCGATCTTCTTCTCCGGGAAGTCCATCAGGAAGCGGCGCACCAGCTCATCCACCAAAGAGGACTTACCGGCACCACCCGTACCGGTTATACCTAGTACCGGTGTTTTGATCTCTTTTGCCTGGTCCTTTACCTGGTTCAGTATGCCGCGGGCTTCCTCCGGAAAGTTTTCTGCGGCAGAAATCAAGCGGGCAATGTCTTTAGGGTTCTTTTCCTGGAGGTGCTTGTACTCGCCGTTCAGGTTCTGGCCCGTCGGGAAGTCGCACTTCTGCAGCATGTCGTTGATCATGCCCTGCAGGCCCATGGCGCGGCCGTCGTCCGGGGAGTAAATACGGGCGATGCCGTACTCGTGCAGCTCCTCGATCTCAACAGGGAGTATAACCCCGCCGCCGCCGCCGAAGATGCGGATGTGCCCGCTGCCCCGCTCGTTGAGCAGGTCGTACATGTACTTGAAGTACTCGATGTGGCCACCCTGGTAAGAGGTGATGGCAATAGCCTGCGCATCCTCCTGAATGGCACAGTCCACGATTTCCTGCACCGAGCGGTTGTGGCCCAGGTGGATTACCTCTGCACCGGAGGCCTGTATGATACGACGCATGATATTAATGGCTGCATCGTGGCCGTCGAACAGAGAAGCAGCTGTAACGATACGAATATGGTTTACAGGCTTGTATGGTTCTACTGTAGTTGCTTGCATGTATACTTAACAGTTTTTTTCCAGATTTGATGCGAATATAGTCATTTTTAGGCATACTTACAGCCGTTGCGGCAGGCCCAAAAGCTCGTTCGCACCCTTAGCTATACGCAGCAATGCTTGCCACAAGTATAAAACAGGTAAGAAGTATAGGGCTGCCAGGCGCAGAGCGGTGTGGCGGCAGCAGGAGCAGGGGGCTCCTTGAAGAGAAGCGGTAGGCGGAGGGGAAGGGAGTGTTTAAAGACGGGAAAGCAGTGCCGGCACTTCTGTCCGGTAAAAGCGAAGGCCTGCCGCACGGGATGGTGCGGCAGGCCTTCGCTCAATATGACTTTACTTTTTACCGTTGCGAATGGCGCCGAACAGCACCGGGCTGAAAAAGCGCAGGTTCTCAATTACACAAGCCATGCTGTAGAACTTTTCGGGGTCTATTTCCGCATTCTCTGCCATGGCTTCCAAAATGGCGTTCAGGCTCTCGCTGAACGTAGCATCAAACTCTTCTTTTGTCATCCTTTTATACTTGTACAGCTTCCCTACACTAACTAAACCCGTTTACCGGAAATAAAATTCACCACCCCGCACAAACGCGCACAGTGGCTGGCCGTGCCGCAAAATGAGGTATAGCGTAACGGCAGGGCGTTTATTTCTTGCAAGGATAGCCAAAATCTGCTGACATGAGTGGAAGATTTATTAACTTTGTTTTTCGTATAGATATTTATGAAGAACATCCGTAATTTCTGCATCATCGCCCACATCGACCACGGTAAAAGCACCTTGGCCGACCGCCTGTTGGAATTCACCCAAACGGTAGCGGAGCGTGAAATGCAACACCAGCTGCTTGACAACATGGACCTGGAGCGTGAGCGCGGCATTACTATTAAGAGCCACGCCATCCAGATGAACTATCACTACAAAGGGGAGGACTATGTGCTGAACCTGATAGACACGCCTGGCCACGTGGACTTTTCCTACGAGGTTTCCCGCTCTATTGCTGCCTGCGAGGGCGCTTTGCTGATTGTGGACTCCTCCCAGGGCATCGAAGCACAGACTATCTCTAACCTTTACCTGGCCATCGGCAACGACCTGGAGATCATCCCGGTGCTCAACAAGATCGACCTGCCGCACGCGATGCCGGAAGAGGTGTCGGACCAGATCATCGACCTGATCGGTTGCGATAAGGAGGATATCATCCATGCTTCGGGCAAGGCTGGTATTGGCGTGGAAGACATTCTGAATGCCATCTGCGACCGTATTCCGGCCCCGAAGGGCGACCCGGAAGCACCGCTGCAAGCACTTATCTTTGACTCAGTTTTCAATTCCTACCGAGGGATCGAAGTATACTTCCGTATTTTCAACGGCTCGCTGAAGAAGGGGGAGAAGGTTAAGTTCATCAACACGGGTAAAACCTATGAAGCCGATGAAATCGGCGTGTTGAAGCTGAACCAGGAGGCCCGCCAGGAAATGGGGGCCGGTAACGTGGGCTACCTTATCTCAGGTATCAAAAACGCCAAAGAGGTTAAAGTAGGGGATACCATTACGCACGTGGATCGTCCGGCGCAGGGCATTCAGGGCTTTGAGGATGTGAAGCCGATGGTATTTGCCGGTATTTACCCGGTAGAGACAAGCGAGTACGAAGAGCTGCGTGCCTCTATGGAGAAGCTGCAGCTAAACGATGCCTCGCTGGTGTGGGAGCCGGAAACATCGGCGGCACTTGGTTTCGGCTTCCGTTGCGGTTTCCTGGGGATGCTGCACATGGAGATCGTGCAGGAGCGTCTGGAGCGTGAGTTCGACATGACGGTGATCACCACCGTTCCGTCGGTACAGTTCCATGCCTATACTACTAAAGAGGCAATGGTGAAGGTTAACGCACCGTCGGAGATGCCGGACCCGAACTACATCGACCATATCGAAGAGCCGTTTATCAAGGCGCAGATCATATCTAAATCTGACTTTGTGGGCCCTATCATCACGCTGTGTATGGATAAACGCGGTATCCTGAAGAACCAGACCTACCTGACGAGTGACCGGGTGGAGATGACCTTCGAGATGCCGTTGGCAGAGATCGTGTTCGACTTCTTCGATAAACTGAAAACAATTTCGCGCGGCTATGCCTCGCTTGACTACGAGCTGATCGGCTTTCGGCAGTCAAACATGGTGAAGCTGGATATAATGCTGAACGGTGAGAAGGTGGATGCGCTGAGCGCGATCGTGCACCGCGATAAAGCCTACGACTGGGGCAAGCGCCTCTGCGAGAAGCTGCGTGAGCTGCTGCCGCGCCAGATGTTCGAGATCGCCATTCAGGCTGCCATCGGCCAGAAAATCATTGCACGCGAAACAGTGAAGGCCCTGCGTAAAAACGTACTGGCCAAGTGCTACGGCGGTGACATTTCACGGAAGCGTAAGCTCCTGGAGAAACAGAAGAAAGGTAAGAAACGCATGCGCCAGGTAGGCAACGTGGAAATCCCGCAAGAAGCCTTCTTAGCCGTGCTTAAACTCGACTAAAGTATAAACAAGCCCCGACGTGCCTCTGCGCGTCGGGGCTTGTGCTTTAAAGGCATCGTAGACTTATTGTTCAAAGTATATACAGTACATCAGCTACTTTCATGTTTAAGCGGGTGTACCCCAAAAAGCCATTCATAATTCATCACTCCTAATTCTTACTTAAAAAGATGACCCTGCTCGACGGTAAAAAAACATCCGAAGCCATCCAAGACGAAATTGCTGCAGAGGTAGCTGCAATCAAGGCCAAAGGGGGCAAAGTGCCACATTTGGCGGCTATATTGGTCGGAAACGATGGTGGCTCAGTAACCTACGTAAACAACAAAGTGCTGGCCTGTGACCGCATTGGCTTCGGGTCATCGCTTATTCGCTACGAAGACTCCGTGTCGGAGGAGGAGCTGCTGAACAAGATCAAAGAGCTGAACGAAGACCCCGAAGTTGACGGCTTTATAGTACAGCTGCCCCTGCCAAAGCACATTGACGCGAACAAGGTGCTGGAGGCAATCGACCCGAAAAAGGATGTAGATGGTTTTCACCCGACAAACGTGGGCAGAATGGTGGCCGGCTTGCCTGCCTACCTGCCGGCTACGCCCGCCGGCATCCTGCAGCTGCTGAAGCGCTACAACATCGAAACAAAGGGCAAGCACTGTGTGGTGATTGGCCGCAGTAACATCGTAGGCACCCCGATGAGCATCCTGATGTCTAAATGCACGTATCCGGGTGAGGCGACCGTTACGATCTGCCACCGCAATACCGTGGACTTGGCGCACCATACACGCCAGGCGGATATTCTTATTGTGGCTGTGGGCAGGCCCGGTTTGGTTACTGCCGATATGGTGAAAGAAGGCGCCGTGGTAATTGACGTGGGAACGACCCGCGTGCCGGATGAAACGCGCAAGTCAGGTTTCCGCCTACGCGGCGATGTGGACTTTGACAATGTTGCCGAGAAATGCAGCTACATTACCCCGGTTCCGGGTGGTGTTGGCCCGCTTACCATTGCCATGCTGATGACCAACACCCTTCGGGCTGCGAAGCACGAAGTATACGGTTAAACATTTTGCCACGACTGCTGTTATAAAGTTGCCGCAGGTGCCGTGCGTCACTGTACCTGCCCGTACCGAAACAGCAAACCAAGTCATCTATTAAAAAATCAACTATGATTCCAGTAAAAGGATATGCCGTGCAGAATGCCACCACTCCGCTCGACGCGTTCAGCTTTGAGCGCCGCGAGGTGGGCGAGCATGATGTGCTGATTGACATTTTATACTGTGGCGTGTGCCACTCGGATATTCACCAGGCGCGTGATGAGTGGGGCGGCTCTATTTATCCGATGGTGCCCGGGCACGAGATCGTGGGCCGCATCAGCCAGGTGGGCAGTAAGGTTACCAAGTTCAAAGAAGGCGATTTAGCCGGTGTAGGTTGTTTTGTGGACTCCTGCCGTACTTGCCCAAGTTGCCAGGAAGGGCTGGAGCAGTACTGTGAGGTGCACAACGTGGGCACCTACAACAGCTACGAACTGGATAAAAAGACCCCGACCTACGGTGGCTACTCCAACAAAATAGTGGTAGACGAAAAGTATACCCTGAAGGTAAGCGAGAAATTAGACCTGGCCCGCGTGGCGCCGCTGCTTTGCGCCGGCATCACCACCTACTCACCGCTGATGCAGTGGAAAGTAGGGAAGGGGCACCGTTTGGCGGTGGTCGGTTTGGGCGGCCTGGGCCATATGGCGGTAAAGATCGGTGCTTCGCTTGGCGCGAATGTTACCGTTCTTAGCACGTCTCCTTCAAAGGAGCAGGATGCCATTGACCTTGGCGCGCATAGCTTTGCCGTTACCAAGGATGCCAACCTGATGCGCGAGCTGCGCGGCTCTTTCGATTTTATACTTGATACTGTATCAGCCCCGCACGACCTGAACATGTACCTGAGCCTGCTGAAGCGGGATGGTACCATGATTCTGGTTGGTGCACCCCCTGAGCCTGCAGCCGTTGCCGGCTTTAGCCTTATTGCGGGCCGAAAGCGCCTGGTAGGCTCTATGATAGGCGGCATCCAGGAAACGCAGGAAATGCTGGATTACTGCGCCGAGCACAATATCATGTCTGATGTGGAAGTTATTCCGATTCAGGAGATCAACAGCGCGTATGAGCGTGTGCTGAAAAGTGACGTGAAATATCGCTTTGTGATTGATATGGCCTCTTTGTAGTTGATCAGAAACGACAGAGAAAGGCTCCTGCTGAACAGTAGGGGCCTTTTTTGCTATAGTGCCGTCTAAATTAACGTGTGAACAAGGCAGGCAGGCCGGAACAGAACGGGCTGCAATCCTTGTTTGAAATTTAGCTAACTTGCAGGCCTGTTTGGTGCAGAACTGCACGGCAGCTTGCGAAACGGAAGTATAAATGGCTGAGTGTAGGATAACCCCCGCACCGTAGCCGAACGAAAATTGCATTGGAAGAATTAAAAACAGTTAAAACAGCTTCTATCCACCAGGTGCCAAAAGACGGCTCTCGTCTGCCTTTGATGGAGGCATTTTACACGATACAAGGGGAGGGTGGCAACACAGGAACCGCAGCGTATTTTATCCGCCTGGGCGGCTGTGACGTGGGGTGCCACTGGTGCGATGTGAAGGAGAGCTGGGATGCGGAGCTGCACCCGCTCACACCCGTAGCCGATATTGTGGCTGCCGCCGCTGCCTATCCGGGCAAAGCTGTGGTGATAACCGGCGGCGAACCGCTGCTCTACAACCTGAAGCCTTTGACGGAGCAGCTGCAGGCGCAGGGCATTAAAACGTACATCGAAACCTCTGGCGCTTACCCTGTGAGCGGCAGCTGGGACTGGATCTGCCTTTCCCCTAAAAAGTTTAAAGCACCTGACGCTACCGTATATCCCTTTGCGAATGAGCTAAAAGTGATTATCTTTAACAAGAGTGACTTTAAGTGGGCGGAGGAGCACGCTGCGCTGGTGGGGCCGCATTGCCAGCTGTACCTGCAGCCGGAGTGGAGCAAAGCCAGCGAAATAACGCCGCTCATTGTAGAATACGTGAAGAATAATCCGCAGTGGCGTGTGTCGCTGCAGACGCACAAGTACATGGATATTCCATAAACCCTGAACATGTATAAACCACTGCTTACCTCTTTCCTGTTGCTGCTGGGTATTGCTACCGCTACGATGGCACAAACCAGGCTGAGCACTACCTCAGCCAAAGCAGAGCGTTTATACGAAAAGGCGGACAGTTACGTGCGGGCCCGCGACTTCGACCGCGCGCTGGAAGCGTTGGCTGCGGCGGCTGAAAAGGACCCGAACTTTGCGGAGGCCTATCTGCGCGCTGCCGGCCTGCACAAGATGATGGGCAATAAAGCCGCCGCCTTTGAGAACCTGGAGAAGGGCCTCAAGCTGCTTCCTTTCTCAAAAGGACAGGCGACAAACTACTTTGACCTCGCGGAGATGCACTTCGACAGGGGAAACTACGATGCCGCCCGGGAGTGGTATGAGACGTATCTGAAGACCGGTTCAACCAACGCCAAGATGGTTGATTGGGCGCGGCACCAGCTTAAAACAGCGACCTTCGCGCAGGAGGCGATGCAAAAGCCGGTGCAGTTTGACCCGGTGCAGCTGCCAAACACGCTTAATCGCTTTGGCCTCCAGTATTTCCCCTATACCACCGCTGATCAGCATTACTTTATTTATACGGCCCGTGAAAGTGCCCGCCCGGAGCATGACGAGAACATTTACGTGAGCCAGAAAAGAGGGGAGGACTGGCAGCCGCCTCTTCCTATTTCCGAAAATATCAACTCCCCGGCCAATGAAGGCGCGGCTACCATTTCCGGTGATGGCATGACCCTTGTTTTCACGTCCTGTAACCGCCCCGATAGCCAGGGAGACTGTGACCTGTACATCTCCTTCCGGACAGGCAGCGAGTGGAGCAAGCCACAGAACATGGGTAAAACGGTTAACTCCAAAGCCTGGGACTCCCAACCCAGCCTTTCTGCTGACGGCCGCACCATGTACTTTACCTCTACAAGAGGAGGTGGGATAGGTAAGGAGGATATTTGGGTGACTTACCGCAATGACGACGGCAGCTGGCAGCAACCCCAGAACCTGGGCATGCCCGTAAATTCCACTGGCCGCGACATGGCTCCCTCCATTCACGTGAGTGGCTCCACGCTATACTTTGTAAGTGACGGGCATGTGGGCATGGGCGGGCTCGATATCTTTAAAACAAACCTGCAGGCTAACCGAAAGTGGACGGAGCCCAAGAACCTGGGCTACCCGCTGAACACCTTTGCGGACGAAGGCTCGCTTTTCATTACACCCGACAACAGGATCGGGTATTACTCCCGGCAGGTGAACTCAGAAGCCGGAACACCAAGTATACAGCTCTATCAGTTTGCTGTGCCGGCAGAATGGCGAAGCAGCGAGATGAGTACCTATGCGCAGGGCCGTGTGTTCGATGCCACAAACAAGAAGCCATTGGCCGCGCAGGTGCAGCTTTATGACGTGGAGGCTGATTCCCTGGTGCAGCAAGTCAGTTCGGATAAGGTTTCAGGGGAGTACACCGTCGTTCTGACGCAGGGCAAGCAGTATGCCCTGTACGTGTCGGCTCCGCAGTACCTCATGAATAGCCGCAGCTTTGACTATACTTCGTCCAAGGCTTTGTCTCCCGTTGCACTGGATGTGTACCTGGACCCGATTAAGGCTGGCGCTGCGGTGGTCCTGAACAATCTGTTTTTTGACACCGGCAAGTATAGCCTGGAGAAGAAATCCAAAACAGAGCTGGACAAGCTGATTGCTTTTATGCAGCAGAACCCGCAGGTGAAAATCGAAATATCGGGCCATACGGATGATGTCGGCTCAGACCAGGCAAACCAGGTGCTCTCGGAGCGGCGTGCAAAGTCGGTGGTGGATTACCTGGCGAGCAATAGCGTTAGCAGAGACCGCATCCGCTACAAAGGGTATGGCGAAAGCAAACCTGTTCAACCAAACTCCTCCGAAGAGAACCGCCAGCTTAACAGGCGCATCGAAATGTGGGTCTTGTAGCAAGTCTTGCCCTTGTGCCTAGGCAGTAGCTCTAACTCAAGCTATTCCTGCTACTGCCTCCTGCATAGCGATAGTAAGCAGGTATGATTGCGCTTTGAGCGACCTGTATGGTAACTCAGTGACGTATAAAAATCCTGCTCTAGCCTTTGCTGGCAGAAACATTCTTGCTGATAGAATTAGCTAGGTCCTGCTGTATGCCAACACTTTTCAGCCTCACTTTCCCATGCAGTAGATTTGTTACTGGTTATCCTCCGCATACCACTCAGCAAAGGAGTTCTGCGTTTCCCACAGTTTTAAATGGTGCAGTGTTACATTAGCCGGTAAAGCGCGCTGTAGCCGGTGCTGGAAGTCCAGCAGCATGTTTTCGCAGGTGGGCTGGTAGGGTGTGAGCACCAGCCTGTGCTCGTGCTTTTCCAGTGCTTCGATCAGGTCGCGAGGAGAGTCTGCCTGCAGTACCAGGGCGTGGTCAAACAAAGATACCACGTGTTCCTGCACCAGTCGCTTTAGGTCTCCGAAGTCCATGACCATGCCGTTCTTTGGGTGCTGCTCGGCTACCAGGGGCGTGCCCAGCACCGTTACCTCCAGCTTATAAGAATGGCCGTGAATGCGGCGACAGGGGCCGTTATAGTGCAGGAGTGCGTGCGCTGTTTCAAAGGTAAAAAGCCGGGTGAGCCTGATATTTGCCATCTGCCGTAAGTATAGGTTGTTTTGCGTGCGCAAGGTAGCAGCGATGGTGCAGGCATAAAATGACACAGGTCATTGCGCGCCGCGGCGGGGCAGGGTAAAATAAAAAAGGCTGATCCGAAGACCAGCCTTTTTTGTAAGTATAAAACTGTTGCTTAGCGCTTCTCCATAGGAACATAGTCACGCTCGGTGGCACCAGTGTACACCTGACGCGGACGGCCAATAGGCTCTTTGTTCTCACGCATCTCTTTCCACTGTGCAATCCATCCTGGCAGGCGGCCAAGGGCGAACATTACCGTGAACATATCTGTTGGGATGCCAAGGGCACGGTAGATAATTCCTGAGTAGAAGTCTACGTTAGGGTAAAGCTTACGCTCTACAAAGTACGGATCGTTCAGGGCAGCTTCTTCCAGCTCTTTGGCGATGTCCAGGATAGGGTCTTTCACACCCAGTGCGCTTAGCACGTCATCAGCTGTTTTCTTGATGATCTTGGCACGCGGGTCAAAGTTCTTGTACACGCGGTGTCCGAAGCCCATCAGGCGGAACGGATCGTCTTTGTCCTTCGCTTTGGCGATGAACTTCTTCGAGTCGCCGCCGTCTGCTTTAATTTGCTCCAGCATTTCGATCACAGCCTGGTTTGCACCACCGTGCAGCGGGCCCCACAGGGCGCTGATACCGGCAGATACAGAAGAGTACAAGCTAGCGTTTGCAGAACCAACCAGACGCACAGTAGAGGTAGAGCAGTTTTGCTCGTGGTCTGCGTGCAGGATCAGCAGCTTGTTCAGGGCGTCAACCACTACCGGGTTAATTTCATAATCCTCGGTTGGGTACGCGAACATCATGTGCAGGAAGTTGGAGCAGTAGTCCAGCTTGTTCTTAGGGTAGTTTACCGGGTGGCCGATAGAGTTCTTGTAAGACCAGGCAGCGATAGTAGAGATTTTCGCCATCAGTCGGATGATCGACAGGTCAAGCTCTTCTTTCGACTGGTTCGGGTTAAGCGACTCTGGGTAGAACGCTGTCAGGGAGCTAACCAGGGCAGACAGAATGCCCATTGGGTGTGCAGCAGAAGGGAAACCGTCCAGGATTTTGCGCATGTCCTCGTTCACGAGGGTGTGCATTTTGATTTCGTTGCTGAAGTTCTCCAGCTCCTCTGCTGTTGGCAGCGCGCCGTAAATCAGAAGGTAAGCCACCTCGATAAAGTTCGACTTCTCTGCCAGTTGCTCAATCGGATAGCCTCTGTAGCGCAGGATGCCACGTTCACCGTCCAAGAAAGTGATGGCGCTTGTTGTAGCACCAGTGTTTTTATAACCTGAGTCCAGGGTGATATAGCCGGTCTTAGCGCGCAGAGAAGAGATATCAATGGCTTTTTCATTCTCCGTGCCCTCTACTACAGGCATTTGGTAAGATTTACCTTCTAAAATAATTTCAGCAAATTCTGACATGTGTATTTTATTTTATGTCCGTTGTTGTGTCTCTTATAAAGCGAAATTAGAGAAAAATGTTCTAAAATGAAATGTCGCATCGCCATTATATCTTATTTTAACAATGTTTTAACGGCATGCCACGGCGAACCTCCTTTATAAACGGCAACAGGATAAAAAGTTATACTATTTCTGTAATTATTGTGCCCCTCAAGCCAACATTTGCTTCTCAGTGCCCGCACTTGCCCAGCGGGCTAAGGCCTTTGGCCGGTGCTGGATGCCGCCCAGCAGCTAGGGCGTAGCTAAGCTAGTGACACCACTGCCTGTTCCCGCAGGGTGAAATGCATGGTTCGTTTCCTGAAATCACGCGAAAAAGGGTAAATTTGCAGCATGTATACACGCGAGCAAGCTTCACAACTCCGGCAGCAGTTCTGGACCACGTTTGGCCTTTACCTATCGCCGCAACTCTCTGCGGAGGGCTGGAAGATAAACTGGCTTAACTACAAAACCGGCGTGAAGGACATTTACTTCCGTATGAACGCGGATAACAAGCGCGCGTACATTGCCATTGAGCTGGCGCACCCGGATACTGAGCTACAGGAGTTGGTTTTCGAGCAGTTTCAGGAGCATAAAACGATGTTGCACGAGGCCCTGGGAGAAGAGTGGGAGTGGGACTTGCATACGACCGACGAATCGGCCCGGGTGGTGAGCCGTATCTACAAGGCCGTAAGCCCGGTGAATGTATTTAACAAAGACGATTGGCCCCAGCTTATTTCCTTCCTGAAGCCGCGCATCATTGCCTTGGATATGTTCTGGAGCGACGCCAAGTACAGCTTCGAGAGCTAAGGCTTTACCAGGTGGTGTCATCGTCGGGGTTGGTAAAGCCCACCCCGGGCTGAAAACGGGTACCGTTGCCATGCAGGTGGTTCCACATATCCACTTCCATCTTTTTCCGGTCGAGTTGCAGAAATTCATCCCAGCGCTCCTTGTCATCCTCCGAGAACTGCGCCACCAGGTCGTCGAGCTGTAGGCTATGGCCCGCCTGCTGCTGCTCAGCCAGCTCAACATTGTTGCGCAGCATCTGCTCAATGATGATGCGGAAGTAGGTGTTTAGTTCCTTATAACGTTCTTCGTTCCAGTTCTCCAGGTTCATATGGTGCGATGTTAGGTTAATAGCGTTAGGGTGCCAGCCTCCTTCTGTCTGCAGCCGGTGTTACAAGTATACCTAAAACTAGCCGCTTTGTTAACTAAAGCCGCACTTTCTACAGAACTACAGCTGCTGCCTCCTGCTTCCGGGCTCAGCGCGCTTTATGCACAAGCATTCGCTTCTTCAGAAACCTGCTTCGGCCGTACAAACCTGTTTTACACACGGCTAAAAACAGGAGATTTGGCTATATTACCGGATTACTAAGTAAAGGCAAAAGCTACAGTACGTCATGACGCAGGTTATTTTATTTCTGGGGGCCATTTCCCTGCTAATGGATTGGTATGTCTTTCAGGGGCTTAAGCGCCTCACATCCAGCTGGCGCTCCGACAACCTGCGACGGGCAGTGTACACCATTTTCTGGGTATTCTTCGTGGGCTTTCTTATCGGCTTCGGTATTGCTGTCTATGTTCGCTTCACCAGTGACCGCGCCACGCCGGTGGTGCAGTGGTTTATTAACGCCTTTCTTACCTTTTTTGTAACCAAGCTGGTATTTATTCTGGTGCTGTTTGCGGAGGATATTTATCGCCTTGCAGTGGCTGTAGCCCGGTTCTTCAGTAAAAAGGCGGGAGCGAAGGGCACCCCGGCGCGACTGTTGCCCGCCCGCCGAAAGTTTATGAGCCAGGTTGCGCTGGCGCTGGCCAGCGTTCCGTTCGCATCCTTTGTGTACGGTACGATTAAAGGGAAGTACAACTATCAGCTGCACCGACACACGTTATACTTTGATGATCTGCCGGAGGCCTTCGACGGCTTTACCATTACGCAGATCTCTGATGTTCATTCAGGAAGTTTCGACAATGCAGACGCCGTGCAGCATGGCATTGAGTTGGTGAAAGCGCAGCAGTCAGACCTTTTTGTCTTTACCGGTGACCTGGTGAACGACCATGCCACTGAAATTCTGCCTTACATGGATGCCTTCAGCCAGATAAAAGCGCCTTATGGGCAGTACTCCATCCTGGGCAACCATGACTATGGGATGTATGCCGACTGGCCAAGCGAGGAGGCGAAGGAAGCAAACCTGGAGCGCCTCAAACAAATCCAGGCAGCCATGGGCTACCGCCTGCTGCTGGACGAGCATGTGGCAATTGAGAAAGACGGCCAGAAGCTGGCCCTGATCGGCGTAGAGAACTGGGGCACGGGCTTCATACAAAAAGGCGACCTGGATAAGGCGCTTCAGGGAGTGGACCAGGACGCCTTTAAGGTCCTGCTGTCGCACGACCCCTCACACTTTGATGAAGTAGTGAAAGTGCACCCCACGCACATCCACCTGACCCTTTCCGGGCACACGCACGGGATGCAGTTCGGCGTAGAAACGCCCCTGGTGCGCTGGAGCCCGGCGCAGTACCGTTACGAGAACTGGGCGGGCCTGGCCCGGGAAAACGATCGCCTGCTTTACGTAAACCGCGGCTTCGGCTTTATCGGCTTTTCCGGCAGGGTCGGTGTTTGGCCTGAGATAACCGTGCTGGAGCTGCGAAAGGGACGGCCGCAGTAACCAGGCACTGTCAGTCTCAGTAGCCTAGCTGCGTGCCTTGACAGCAGCATGCACTGCGAGTAAGCCGCTGGTGCGCCAGCGGCTCCTTACTGTATGGCAAAGCGCTTCGCCGGAGGATTTACAGAGCCGGGGAAGTAGCCGTAGAACAGTGGAGGGTACAACTTCTATCACTCTTTCTCACTTTTATTTTGAAGGACCTGCCGAAGCATTATCAGGCGGCGGCCAACCAAAACACACTGCTGTACAATACAAACACCAGCACTACAGCCCGGACCTGCTCTTCCTTCTTCTGGTGCACATAGCTACTGCGTATTCAAAGTACAATCTGTCTTTGATTTCCCGGAGCACTGAGGTATGCGTGCGTTGGGTATAATTGTAACTTTTAAACAATAAGTAAAAGGTATTATATTTTTCATATGGCTCACGTATAAAGTTTGTATTATAAAATATAATCAATTTTGAATTTAAAAAATCAAAACGCTGTTTTACAAGCAGGTGCAAAGCATGGGGTTCTCTTGTGCAGCGTACAGCGAACATCACACGCAGCTGTTTCAGGTCTGTAAATAACACAGGGTGAAACAGGCTGTAGGGATCGCAATGACTCCGGGCCTTTGCCGACGCAGGGTAAGAAGAGGCTCCCCGGTTCGACCTGCAAACCCTGTGTATGGGTAGTGGTACAGTGGCGTTGCGCCATACCTTGCGTTATTCCATACATAGACGACGACCAGGTTAACAGTAACCTTGGGTACAGGAGGCCCTAGACAGGCACAGGCCCGAAGACAATTTTTCAGACATAACATACCTCTCACACTATATGATAAGATTAGTTGCTTAGCAGTTGACCACACTCCAGACAAATAGTTGATAAACTGCTAGTTGCTCTATGTTATAAAATGATTCTGACGATGTTATAAAGACACAAGCAAATATGAACATTTTAGAGAAAATCAAGACCAATTACAGTGCCTCAATGAATGAGATGACAGTAGCTGCCTATCTCGAGGAGTGTAAAAAAGACCCGAGCGTGTATGCCAAGCCTGCAGAAAGGATCCTGCACGCAATCGGGGAGCCGGAAGTTCTGGACACCCGCCAGGACCCGGTGCTAAGCAGAATCTTCTCCAACAAGAAGATAAAAGTCTATCCGGCTTTCAAAGACTTCTATGGGATGGAAAGCACCATTGAGCAGATCGTTTCCTACTTCCGCCATTCGGCGCAGGGCCTGGAGGAGAAGAAACAAATCCTGTACCTGATGGGCCCGGTTGGCGGCGGAAAGAGCTCTCTGGCCGAAAAGCTAAAGCACCTGATGCAGCAGAACCCTATTTATGTGCTGAAGGCAGGGGAGGAGGTGAGCCCGGTGTTTGAGAGCCCGCTCGGCCTGTTTGCCGACTACACCGAGGAGCTGGAGGAGGAGTACAGCATACCGTCGCGTTACGTGCCCAGCTGCATGAGCCCCTGGGCCTCTAAAAGGCTGCGCGAGTTCGACGGCGACATTAACCGCTTCAAAGTTATCCGGCTCTTCCCGTCCATACAGGACCAGGTGGCAATCTCCAAAACCGAGCCCGGTGATGAGAACAACCAGGACATTTCCACGCTGGTGGGTAAGGTGGATATCCGTAAGCTGGCCGAGTACCAGCAGAGCGACCCCGACGCCTATTCTTATACCGGCGGGTTGTGCCTGGCCAACCAGGGCCTGCTGGAGTTTGTGGAGATGTTCAAGGCCCCGATCAAGGTCCTGAACCCGTTGCTGACCGCCACGCAGGAGAAGAACTACAAGGGCACAGAGCCGATCGGGGCCATTCCGTTTGACGGCATCATCCTGGCCCACTCCAATGAGTCGGAATGGGCCAAGTTCCTCAACGATAAGAAAAACGAGGCTTTCCTGGACCGTATCTACAAAGTACAGGTGCCGTACTGCCTCCGCGTGAGCGAGGAAATCAAGATTTATGAAAAGCTTATTCGGGAGAGTTCGCTTAAAAACGCCCCCTGCGCACCCAAGACCATCGAGCTGCTGGCCGAGTTTTCGGTAATGTCGCGGCTGAAGGAACCGGAGAACTCCAGCATTTACTCCAAAATGCGCGTCTACAACGGTGAAACACTGAAGGAGACGGACCCCAATGCCAAATCCATACAAGAGTACCGCGACGATGCCGGTATTAATGAGGGCATGCAGGGTATCTCTACGCGCTTCGCTTTCAAGATCCTTTCCAAGGTTTTCAACTTTGACAGTGAGGAGATAGCCGCCAACCCGGTGCATCTGCTTTATGTGCTGGAGCAAGAGGTGGTGAAGATGATGCTGCCACCAGAAACAGAGACAAAATACCTGCACCTGATCAAGTCGCTGCTGGCCAGTAAGTACGCTGAGTTTATCGCAGATGAGATACAGAAGGCTTACATCGAGTCTTACAGCTCCTATGGGCAGAACATCTTTGAAAAGTATGTGATCTATGCCGACCATTGGATGCAGAATAACGACTACCGGGACCCGGACTCGGGGGAGATTTTTGACAGGAGCATCCTGAATGCGGAACTGGAGAAGATAGAGAAGCCTGCAGGCATTGCCAACCCCAAGGACTTCCGGGCTGAGGTAACCAACTTTACCCTGCGCTACAAAGCGAACCACGGCGGCGAAAACCCGCGCTGGGATTCCTACGAGAAGATCAAGAACGTGATCGAAAAGAAGATCTTTACCAATACCGAAGATCTGCTGCCAGTGGTGTCGTTCACGGCGAAGTCGAACAAGGAAGACGAGAAGAAGCACCGTGATTTCACCAAACGGATGAAGGACAGGGGCTATACAGATAAGCAGATCCGCATACTGGTGGATTGGTTTATGCGGGTAAGAAAAACAATGGCGTAAATAAGGTATGGGGTAAAAGGTATGGGTTAAAAGTGCCTCTTCTAACCCATAGCTTTTACCTCTCCACTCTCAACTCAAATTCCCATGAGCCACATCATTGACAGACGGAAGAACGACAAGGGGAAATCTACGGGTAACCGGCAGAAGTTCTTAAAGCGGGTAGAGAGCCAGATTAAGAAGGCCATTCCGGATATTATCAGCCAGGAAAGTATAAAAGACAGCAGCACAGGCGGCAGCGTGAAAGTGCCCGTGCGTGGCCTGGATGAGCCGAGTTTCCGCCATGACCCTAAAACAGGCAAGAAGTATATCATAAAGCCCGGCAACGACCGCTTTAACGAAGGCGACCGTGTACCTAAGCCAAAAGGCGGTGCCGGTGGCAGCGGGAAGGGGAAGGGCTCTAACAGCCCGGAGGTCACCGAGGACGAATTTACCGTGGTTCTGTCGCGGGAGGAGTTTCTGAAGTACTTTTTCGATGACCTGGCGCTACCCAACCTGGTGAAGAAGCTCATGGACAGCACGGAGAACTTTGAATCGCGCCGCGCCGGCTATACCAAAGACAGCGTTCCCTCGCGCCTGAATATTAAAACGAGCTACCGGCAGTCGCTGGGGCGGCGGCTGGCGCTGAAGGGTGTTTTTGAGAAGAAGCTGCAAAAGCTTGAAGCGCAGCTGGCGAGCACGGCGGACCCCGAAGAGAGGCTGTTGCTGGAGGCGGAGCTGGAAAAGGTAAGAAAGCAGGCCAATACCATTCCTTTTTTTGAGGATATCGACATGCGCTACAACAACTTTGAGCGTGTGCCAGTGCCTGTTACCTCTGCCGTAATGTTCTGCGTGATGGATGTGTCTGCCTCGATGGGCTACCACGAGAAGGATATCGCGAAGCGGTTCTTTACGCTCCTGTACATCTTCCTGACCAGGCAGTATAAAAATGTGGAACTGGTGTTTATCCGGCACCACACAGAGGCCAAAGAGGTAGACGAGGAGGAGTTTTTTAACTCCCGGGAAAGCGGCGGCACAGTGGTTGCTCCCTCCCTAAAACTGATGGACAGGATCATCCGGGAACGCTATGACGAGAGTTGGAACGTGTACTGCTGCCAGGCGTCGGACGGTGACGTATGGTCGAAGCAGGATGCCCTGGAATGTAAGAAGCTGCTGCAGGAGGCGGTGCTGCCCTCCATTCAGTTTATGGCCTACATCGAAATTAACAGCAAAGACCGCGAAAGCGATCTTTGGCAGGCTTACAAGCGGATCAGCAACGACGAGGACTTTTCCATCAGGCATATTTACGAAGCCTATGAGATCTGGCCAGTTTTCCAGGGGCTGTTCCGGAAGCGGCGCGAGGCTGCCTGAGCCAGACTGTTAGCCTTCTCTTTAACCAGCCCTTTAGCTGGAGTATAGCAAGTATAAAATATCACCGCCATGACAGAGAAAGACCAGTACAGAGCCATGTTCTGTAGCCCCAACTGGGACTACAAAACCCTGGAGGCGGCAGATGAGGTGATCAGCAGAATAGGACGCGATTACCTGAAGCTGAAGACCTACCCGAACCAGATCGAGATCGTGACCTCGGAGCAGATGATTGATGCCTACGCGCTCACGGGCTTGCCTACTTCTTACCCGCACTGGAAATTTGGCAAAGACTTCGTGCTTAACCAGAGCAACTATACCAAGGGGCGCATGGGGCTTTCCTATGAGCTGGTGATCAACTCCAACCCATGCATCAGCTACAACATGGAGAACAATTCCACTTGTATGATGCTGCTCGTGATCGCACATGCCTGCCAGGGACATAATGCCTTTTTCGCCAACAACTACATGTTCCTGGACTGGACCTCCGCCGACTCTATTGTTGATTACATGGTGTTTGCCCGCGATTACATTCTGCGGTGCGAGGAGGAGTACGGCGAGGAGGAAGTGGAGCGGGTACTCGACGCAGCCCATGCCCTCATGAACCACGGCATTGACAAGTATAAAAAACCTTCTAAAGTATCTGCCAAGGAAGAAAACGACCGGCTCAGGAAGCTGGCGCATATAAAGCGGGAAAACTACAACGAGATATGGAAAACGCTGCCAACACAGCCTGAGCTGCCGGATGCGGCACCGGGGGAGGAGCACAGGTTTCCCAAAGAGCCGGAAGAGAACATCCTATACTTTATTGAAAAGTACGCGCCAACGCTGCCTGCCTGGAAAAGAGAGATCATTCGGATTGTGCGCAAAGTAGCGCAGTATTTTTACCCGCAGGGGGCAACCAAGGTGATGAACGAAGGCTTTGCCACCTTCACGCACTACCACATCATAAACAAGCTGTTTGACGAAGGCTATGTGAACGACGGCTTTATGCTGGAGTTTATCAAAAGCCACAGCGGTGTGCTGTACCAGCCGGAGTACAACAGCAAATACTACGCTGGGCTCAACCCGTACACGCTAGGCTTTAACATCTTCATGGACATCAAGCGCATTTGCCTGGAGCCTACCGCCGAAGACAAAGCCTGGTTTCCGAACCTGGTCGGGAAAGACTGGCTGGAGCAGGTGCATTACGTAATGGAGAATTTCCGGGATGATAGCTTTATACTGCAGTATCTCTCGCCAAAGGTTATCCGCGACATGAAGCTGTTCACCATTATTGATAAGGAGAACGAAACGGATTACGAGATAGGGGCGATCCACAATGAGCGCGGGTACAGAAAAGTAAGGGAGCAGCTGAGCTACCAGTATGACCGCTCTTCCCGTGTGCCCAACATACAGGTTACAAAGGTAGACCTGCACCGGACCAGCAAGCTGTACCTGACCCACTACATCCAGAAAGACCGCCGCCTGGAGGCTGAAAGCGCCAAGGCTACCTTAGAGCAAATCCGCTACCTGTGGGGCTTCCCGGTAGAACTGCAGGCTAAGAACAAGCTGGGGATAAATGAAAGCACGTTTGAGGCAAAATAAGGCTCAAACAGTGTCGTCTACGGTTGCTTTAGTGCGATAGCGTCGCCAGAACCTGCTGACGATTCAGATGTTTGCAGCCTCAGTTAAGCATGTGCTGCACCGGTTGCTACAAGGCTTCAGCCGCAGCCACATCAGCCTTCGCTCCAGGAAGCAACGCTATTCATGTCCGCTTCTGTCCCGGCTTTGGGGCATGTTCTGCTGCCTCTCAGAGTAAGAGGTAGTAGAACATGCCTTCCCGGCTTCTAAAGCCAAGATAACAGTAGGCACGGCAGTACTGCGACAGCCTCTCTAGCCGTTAAAATGGTACAGGAACGTGATGATACCTGTAAAGGCAGGCTTCTTACTGTCTTTGATCTCCAAGGTTACTTCCAGCCGGGCTTTGGCAATGCCGCGCAGGTCCTTTACCGAAAGCAGCTTTGCCCGCAAGCGAACGTCGCTGTTCACGGTAACAGCCTGGTTAAAGCGAAGGCTTTCTATCTCGTAGTTCACCTGCATTTTCAGGTTTTCAATCGAAGCGATCTGCGACCACAGGTAAGGCAGCAGCGACACGGTCAGGTAGCCGTGTGCAATGGTGGCTCCGAAGGGCGTTTCGGTTTTAGCACGCTCGGCATCCAGGTGAATCCATTGGTGGTCGAGGGTGGCGTCCGCGAACTTGTTTATCTGCTCCTGGGTGATGGTGTGGTATTCTGAAACACCCATTTCCGTACCTTCATACTGGGAGAGTTCCTGAAGGCTTTTTATAGTTAATTTGCTCATGGCGTATTTTGTATCAGTCGCTGGGTATACTTTGTGTTGCAGGCTTATACTTGCCGTATGCTACTTGGTTGCTTTGGGTGTATATTGGCAGCGGTAAAGGGAGTTTAACGGAAACCGCAAGACGATAGACCACGCCTAAAGGCTCCTGCTGCATGCACACACGTAATATATACATCGCCGAATGTAAGACGTATTAAGCGAATAAGCAAATGCTACGGTTAACCATTGTTTAAACATAAGCCTAATGTGCGGCAAAATTCGATGGGGACTATACTATCTTTGCCTGTTGTAAGAACTGTAGCGTAAGGAAGATAGGCGCATAAGAAGATTTGATTTACGATGAAGCATAAACAGTTAGGAAGTTCAAGCCTGTCGGTTAGCGAGGTCAGCTTTGGCTGCATGTCATTGGGTGCTGACCGAAAGGCCGATATAAAGCTGCTCCACCAGGCCCTGGACCGGGGCATTAACTTGTTCGATACTGCCGATTTGTACCAGCAAGGGGAAAACGAGGTAACCGTAGGCAGCGCCTTTAAAGGGATGCGCGAGCAGGTTGTCATCGCCACCAAAGTAGGCAACCAGTGGCGCCCGGACGGCAGTGGCTGGGACTGGAACCCGACCAAGAAATATGTGCTTCAGGCCGTAGAGCATAGCCTGCAGCGGCTGCAGACGGATTACATCGACCTTTACCAGCTGCATGGCGGCACAATAGAGGACCCTATCGAGGAAACCATTGAGGCTTTTGAACTGCTAAAACAGCAGGGAAAGATACGGTACTACGGGATATCCTCCATCAGGCCCAACGTGATACGGGAGTATGTGAGCCGCTCCAGCATAACCAGTGTAATGATGCAGTACAGCCTGCTGGACCGCCGTCCGGAAGAAGCTGTGTTGCCTCTCCTGCAGCAGCAGCAAATTGGGGTGCTCGCACGCGGAAGCCTGGCGCAGGGGATGCTGGCGGGCAAACCGGCGAAAGCTTATCTTTCCTATACTTCAGAGGCTGTTCAGAAGGCCGCCCACGCTGTACAGGCAATTAGCGGGAAGACCAGAAGTGCCGCTGAAACAGCCGTGCGTTTTGCGCTGCATCACCCTGCTGTTACCTCTGCGGTTATGGGCCTCCGCACGGAAGAACAGCTGGAGGAGGCATTGCAACTTGGCAATACCGCCCCGCTAAAAGACACGGAAGTAGAGGCTCTACAGGCAGTGTTACCTGCTGTTACCTATGAGCAGCACCGGTAGCAGGCAGCCGCAAGTATAAGTATAAGTATAAGTATGGTGCGGCCTGTGTGTCTGGTTACCGGTAGCTGCTGCCCAAAAACAAGCAGACCTCCACTGTTGCGGAGGTCTGCTGTTGCTTAGTCGTAGCTGTTTTTCTTCTTTTCACGCTTAGCGGCCTGTTTTTCCTTGGGTGTTTTCGCCGCCTTTTTCTTTACATCCTTTTTTGCGTCTTGTGACTTTGCCATGGCACGTAAGTTTTATAGTGTACTTAAAGGTACGTTATTTTTCCGTTAGTCGCCGGCATTTTTCTGAAAGCTACAAAACGGTATTCATAGCTAATTTGCAAAGGCTTCCTATACTTGTACCGGCTTGCCAACGTGGTTTCTAAAATGGCTGGTGCACCTACTGCTGCGTTCATCAATGCGCCTGTTAATAGGGTAGTGCCATTAGGAGTAATGAACCTCCAGCTCACCCGCCTGAAGACCCAGTGCAATGCCGCGTTGGAGCAAAGCACAGTTAGGGTGGGAGGGGTCGCTCAGGTCTTTCCCTACTTCGCTGATGGTCGTATGCAGTGGGTCGCCTTCGAAAAAACGAAACCACACGGTTTTCTCCGTCTCATCCTCATCCTCGGATATCACCTGCTGCTCAATGTACCGCAGCCGCTCCAGCAGCTGGTCTAGGTCAATTTCATCGTCAATATATTTGCCAAAGGCGTCTCTGGCGATAGTGGTGTATTGGGGCTGCTTCGTCATGGAGCACAAGTTAGCAAGAGGAAGCCAGAGAATGGTACATCCTCCGGTAAAAACTTCCTCTGTATACCAATTAGGGTACCTTACAACACATACATACCAGGTGGTGATACACCGTCTGCTCCACCAATTTTGGGCTTGTACGGGAAACGCGATAGGCCAAAGCGGCTGTCCAGGCGAAGCAAGCCCAAGTGCTTGCAATGTGCTAGTGTACTGCTGTGGCTACCTCAGTTCCTCTTGTCAGATGCGGCTGATTTTGCTTCCCATCTTGGCGTCAAACTCTGCCTCGGAAGCCGTGCCTGTCAGGTCAAAGGCTTTGAGAGACAAGGCGGCACAGGCATGGGCATCGGATGCGGCCCGGTGGTGAAGGAAGTTGATCTGGTGCATGTTGCAAAGCGTTTTCAGGTCGTAGCGGCTCAGGCCTTTCCAGATGCTTTTCGAGAACTTCAGACTGCAGGCAAAGCGGGCCTCTGGCAGCGGTATGTTGTAGGTAGCCAGTGTTTTCCGCAGCACACTCATGTCGAAGCTGGCATTGTGCGCGATCAGAAACTGCCCCTCCAGGTAAGGCTTCAGAACCGGCCACAGCTCCCGGAAGTCGGGCTGGTCTTTCACATCGGCGGGCCGGATGCCGTGCACCGCCACATTAAAGGAGTTAAAGTGCGGGTAATAGTGTGGCTTGATCAGCCAGGAGCGCGTTTCGACAATTTTCCTGTTTCTCACCACCGTTACTCCAATCTCACACGGGCTGTCTCTTTGAGGGGTAGCGGTCTCAAAGTCAATAGAGATAAAATCCATGCCCAAAGCTACGATTTATTGCAGAGAAGTCCGCAAGGTAAGCGGCCGTTGGCAGTGCAAAAACTCTGCCTTGGCGGCTCAGGACTAAGGTGGTGCACTGCTCACTGCCATGCTCAAAAAGCAGCTGCACAAGGTTTTAGCGGGCCTGGTGCTGCGAAACAATCTTCTGCCAATCCCCGGATGGCGCACCTACATCCATTGGTTTAGACTACGAGGAAGCGCGTGTGCCCACTTTGGCTTTGCACAAGTCGACTTCTGTAAAGAATTACGCGTATAGAAAAGTAACCAATCAACCAGGCTGTTAAAAAACATCACAAAATATGTTAATTTTCTGGACGTTCGTTATAGGAGCAGTACTAGGGTATGTGTTCGGATATTACCTGAAGCCGAACCACCGCCTGCGCAAAGCCATCGGAGAGGCACAGAAAGCCTGCAGGGCGGCGCTGGAAGGAGGGAACAAAGGCGTGTACAGAACAATTGTAACAGACCATAACCAATCGTCGGAGCTGACGGTAGAGGTGCAGGAGTTGGCTGTTACCCAGGCAGGGCAGGTAAAGGTGGCCTATACCAGCGCCTTTTACAAGAACCCCGAATTCAGAAACAAAAAAGGAGAAGCCCTGCTGCGTGAAGTGCGCGACTTGCTGGGGGATTACCTGCCTTATGATGAGGTAGCGTGGTATGAAACCACTGAGCGCCAGGAACGCCTGGGCAAAACACTAAGTTCTTTAGACAACCTACATAACCAACATCTCGGAGCCTAAACACCATGGAAAACACCAACATCTCGATTGCCGAAGACAAAGACCTGATACAGCAGAGAGCTCAGGATATCTCTAAAACAATTGACCCTACCAAGCCCGAATCGCTCACCAACTTCGGCGTGGAAACACAGCGCAAGCTCGGTTACTACTCTAACGAGCTGCTGACCAAGGTGAAGGCCAAAGACTCCGGCGACGCCGGGGCCGCCATAAACGAGCTGCTGACCAAGATCAACATGATCAAAATTGATGAGGAGGAGCGAAAAGGGTTCTTCTCGCGGCTGCCCTTCGCCAAGAAGATCAAAGACAGATCGCAGCGGCTCGCCTCGCAGTATAACTCCATCGCCGAGAACGTTGACGACGTCGTGGTGAAGCTGGAGAAAACGCGCCAGAGCATCCTGAAGGACTCTACCAGCCTGGAGGTGATGTTTAAGCAAGCGGTGGAGTATATCCATGAAGTACGTGCCGTGATCGCGGCGGGCAAAATGAAAATCGAGGAGCTCGAAAACGAAGATATCCCCAAGCTCCAGCAGGAGGTAGAGGCAAGCGAGCAGGACGAACTGGTGGTACAGCGCCTGAGCGACATGGTAGCCTTTAAGGAGCGCCTCGAGAAGAAAGTGCACGACCTCATGCTCTCGCATACCATTGCCACGCAGTCGATGCCCCAGATCCGCATGATCCAGACGACGAACGATGTGCTGGCACAGAAGATACATAACTCCATTGTGACCGTGATACCCGTTTGGCGCCAGCAGGTGGCCATTGCGCTGGGCCTGGAGAAGCAGCGGAAAGCACTGGAGATTCAGAAGAAGGTGACGGACACCACCAACGAGATGCTGCTGAAGAACTCGCAGCTGCTCAAAACCAATGTGGCCAACGCTGCCAAAGAAAACGAGCGCGGCATTGTAGATGTAGAGACGCTGAAAAAGGTTAACCGCGATATGGTGGAGACGCTGGATGCGGTGATCAAGATTTCGGAGGAGGGAAGCCGCAAACGGGCGGAGGCCGTGAAGGAACTGGCGGAGGTGCAGGAAGAGCTGAACAGCAAAATCATCAGCACCTTCAGCAAATCCAAAAAGATTGAGGCGGAATAATGGCTGAGGATAAAAAAGAGCGAGACGCAAACAACCAGTTTCTGACAGAGGAGCAGGCGGCGGTTCTGGAGTTGTATCTGCAGAAGCTGGACCATCTGTACGAAGAGCTGAAGGCATCCGAAAAGCTACAGGTAGAAATAGAGACAGCGCACCTTAAACGGATCTTAAGCAAATGATGAAGTTTCTGCGGCAAATCTTCGGGCTGAATGGTGTGACTGGCAACAGAACGGTAGTGGGTAGCCCGGAAAGTACAGGTGCCCGGGATTCGCCTTACCTGGAGGATTCCAAGCGCCGCCTTACGGAGTTGCAGGAGCTCTGCGCCAGGTATAAAGGCACCCCCTACGCCAGCGAAATCAAAGCTGCCTACGACAAGACATACCGTATTCATACCTACCTGGTGGGCCGTGGCCGCACGCATGAACTCGAGATGTTCCACCTGCAGCACACCGACAATTTCCTGAACACCTTCACAGTGATCATAAACATGCACCGCCAGCAGTACGGGCAGAAGGCGGCGGCAACCCCGCCTGAACCGCTCGCCCAAAGAACGGAGGTGGTGGGACGAACCTTGGTACTGGGGCCGTTCAGGCGGGACAGAAAAGAGGTGAAGGCAGCCCGCATGCAGAACCGCGAAACCAGCCAGCGGGTTTTTGTCGAAACCACGGAGGCTAAAACCGATGTGCCGCGGCTCTCTATCCCGGAGATATCGATTAATACCTATTCAAAACTGGTGTACCTGCGGGAGGACCTCTCCGATGGCCTGACTACGGATGAAATAGGCTTTACCTCTACGCCGGAGGAGAAGCATGTATTTGTGAACTATATCTCGGGGAGGCTCGGGTTGCACGGGATCACGTATGTGGGTAATGCGATGGTGTATATTCCGGACCATGCCAGTTCGCAGCCGGCCGAGATGGTGCCTGTTATACACTGGAACGGTTCCCCCTACATTTTAAGCCTGGAGGATTACCGCCTGTTTCCGGTCAGAACCTACAGAAAGAGCAGGTAGGGGCGATACGACTTGCTGCCATAAGGTTCGAGGGGTAAAGCCCCGGTTTCGTGCGCACCAGGCAAAAAGCCGATGTATCAAATATTAATGGCGGAAAACTGCGCTTTTACTGCTCCTGCAGCTCAGGCTGTGGGCTTTGTTTGGCTGGTGTTAGCGTTTTAATGACTCGGGCAGGGTTTCCGACAGCAATGGAGTTCGCCGGTATGTCCTTTACCACAACAGAGCCTGCCCCGATCCGCACGTTATCTCCAACCCGCACCTCCCCGATAATGCATACATTGGAGCCCAACTCCACATTATCGCCAATTATGGGGGAACCAGAATAGGAGCCATCCTCGCGGCGTATGTTGCCGAGCGTGGTGGAGTGCCTGAAAAAGCAGTTTTTACCGATTACCGTGCACCCGTTTACCACCAGCGCATGCCCGTGGCCTAAGTAAAAGCCACTGCCTACCTGCGTCCAGTGCGGCAGCTCAATACACATAAACCACTCCACAAACAATTTGTAGAAAGCCAGGTAGGGGAGCCAGATAACCCGAAGGAATTTGTTAAGGGATGCGGGCCGCGCCAGCCGGAACAGCACCATGACCAGCCTGCCCTTAAGGTTGCCCTTGTTTGCAGCCCAGTCCTGAAAAACATATGACATGTAACGTTTGTATTGATTCGCGTGTGGCTTTACGCTAGAAGCTGAGTTGGCGTTGCGCCTGCTACCGGCTCCAGTGTAGGTAGTTTGTTCCGGAAAGCTGTTACGCTGCTCCTGTGCAGTGGCCTTTGTTCAGGCGTTGGCTCCATTGTGTTCCACTTCCTGCTATTTACTGACGTGCAACGCCAGGCAGTACAGCCACAGGCGGCAACAAAGAAAAATATATCCAAAAGAAGATACAGCAAAACTTTCACGGCAGATGCCTGTTAAGCCTTGGTTACTCTTTAGCAGAAAGAGTAGGTAGTGCGTTACCTGTTGTCGCAGGGATTTGAGCAGCTGGGTAAAAGAGAGATAAAATCGTTAAAACCAAAAAGTGGTTTCACTGTTGCTAGGCTGTACAAAAAGGTGCTCGTGTATTAAACGAAAAGAGGGGCTCTACTTATGGCAGCGTATAAGCAGGGGGCAAAGAGGCCTGTTGAAAGGGTTTTGGTATTGGCTGCCATAAGTGATCATTCCGAAACAACTTTTGGTTTGCGTTGTTGCTGGGGATACGGAATTCAGGCTAAACATACTTCCTGCTATTACTGTTGTGTTGCGTAAAAAGTTACAAAAGAATTGGGCTTCAGGTGAACTCGTTGCGGCTGGCCAACTATAACAGGTTGTGTCGGAAGAGGTAAAAGGAAAATAAAATGGTTTACTTTTTTACGTGGAATAAAATCATTTCATACCTTTGGACCCGAAAACGGTTTTGGTCTAGAAATTATGAGCGAAAAAGATGAACTAATCAAAACAGAGATTTTGAGAGAAGCTCAAAAACTGTTTGTGCATTATGGCTGGAGCAAAACCACAATGGAGGATATAGCGAAAGCCGCAGGCAAGGGCAAAAGCACGCTTTATTACTACTATAAGAGTAAAGAGCAGATTTTTGACAATGTCGTGACGCGTGAAATGGAAGAGGTTTTCCGGATCACGAATGAGGAAGTGCAGAAGGCGCAAACGGCGGAAGAAAAGCTCATGGCCATCGGTATTACCAAGTTCAGAGCTGTACAGAAGAAGGCCAACCTTTTCAATGTCATCCGAGGGGAAATTGAAGCGAACATTCAGCATATTATGGAGCTGAAGAGGAGATACGAGGCGAGGGAAATCAGCATGGTCCGCAGTATCCTTAAGTTTGGGCTGGAGCGGGGAGAGTTTTCGCACTACACCGCAGATGATGTGGATGCTGTCGCTTTTTCGCTGGTGTGTGCCTTTAAAGGAATAGAAATCGGGCTGTTGATCGAGAACAAGTTTGCCGACTTTGAAGGCAGGATGGGAGCGATCCACAGTATATTGATGAACGGGCTGAAGGCCTGATTTTTTTCTGTGGCTCTAGACCAGCAAACAGGTTTAGTCCATTAGAGTATGCTTATATTTTTCTGCCTTGGATAACAGCAGGTGGAGCGTGTTTTAGTATGATGCCAGGTTCTTTTAGTTAAGAACTTGCAGGGCAAATAAAAATATGACCTGTAAGGCAATAAAACTGAGAAGCTTAACAAAAAGGTTGCATTATTAAATATGCAAACATATATTGGAATAACTACAATAAAAAAAATACAGATGGGTAATTTACTTCGTCAGAGAATCCTCGCCCGCGAAAAAAGTGCAGCGTACCACGCGGCAGAGCGGGCACAGGCGCAGGGGGCTTATCCCTATTTCAGGTCCATTGAGTCTGCGCAGGATACGGAAGTGATAATAGAGGGCAGAAAGGTTTTGATGTTTGGGTCGAACGCCTATCTGGGACTTACCAATCACCCTAAGGTGAAGGAAGCCGCTATACAGGCGGTAGAGCAGTACGGCACAGGCTGCGCCGGCTCACGATTCCTGAACGGCACGTTGGATATCCACCTGGAGCTGGAGCGAAGGCTGGCTGAGTATGTGGGCAAAGACGCCGCACTTGTGTTTAGCACGGGCTTTCAGGTGAACCTGGGGGTTATCTCCAGCCTGACAGGCCGTAACGACTATATCGTGCTGGACGAGTTTAACCATGCCTCTATCATTGACGGCAGCCGGCTTTCTTTCTCCAAGGTCATCAAGTACAAGCACAACGATATGCAGGACCTGGAGCAGAAGCTCAGCAAGCTGCCTGCAGAGGCCCTGAAGCTTATCGTGGTGGACGGCGTTTTCAGTATGGAGGGGGACATTGTGAAGCTTCCGGAACTGGTGGCGCTGGCTGAGCGCTACGGCGGCAGCATTATGGTAGACGATGCCCACGGGTTAGGTGTGATCGGTGAGCGAGGTGCCGGTACGGCGTCACATTTCGGCCTGACAGACCAGGTGGATCTGATCATGGGTACCTTCAGCAAGTCTCTTGCCTCGCTGGGTGGCTTTATTGCCGCCGACAACGATACCATTCAGTACCTGAAGCACCATGCCCGCTCCCTGATCTTCAGCGCCAGTATGTCGCCGGCCTCTGTCGCCAGCACGATTGCTGCCCTGGATGTGATCCAAAGTGAGCCGGAGCGGATAGAGCAGCTGTGGGCGAACACCAATTACGCCATGGAGTTGCTTCGTGCAGCAGGGTTGGAGCTTGGCCCCACAGAAACACCCATCATACCTATTTATGTGCGGGACAACGACCACACGTTCCAGGTAACCAAAGTGCTGCAGGATAACGGCATCTTCGTGAACCCGGTGGTGGCTCCGGCCGTGCCAGCAGACTCTACCTTGATACGCCTGTCAGTGATGGCAACGCACACCTTTAGCCAGATAGAGGAGGCCGCTACTAAAATAGCGGATGCCTTTAAGCTGCTGGGGATAAATACCAGAAACGCATCCTATGAAGCAAGTACTGCGAGTTGAGACAAAGCGGCAGCTAAAAGCCTTTATTGACTTCCCGCACGAACTCTATAAAAACGCCCCTTACTATGTGCCAGAGCTTTACATCGCGCAAAAAGACCTGCTCACCCCGGGGAAACACCCCTTCCATGAGCACTCTACGCTGCAGCTGTACCTGGCCTACCAGGATGGAAAAGTAGTCGGCCGGATCGCCGCCATCCTGAACAACAACCACAACGCCTTTAACAAGACGCAGGACGGTTTCTTCGGGTTCTTCGACTGCGTGCAGGACGGGGAGGTGGCAAACCTGCTTTTTCAGGAGGTGCACCAGTGGCTGGCGGCAAAGGGGGCAAGCACCATGATCGGGCCGGTAAACTTCTCGACCAACGAGACCTGCGGCATGCTGGTGGAGGGGTTTGATAGCTCGCCGGTAGCCATGATGCCTTACAACTATCCTTACTACATTCCGCTGCTGGAAGAGCTGGGATTTCGGAAGAAGGTGGACCTGCTGGCCTACCAGTTCGGGGCGGACGGTTATAACGACAAGCCTTACCGCTTATCGGAGGTAATTCGGGCAAGGCTGGAGCAGAAAGGTATCACCATTCGGCCAATCAGCCTTAAGAACTATAAGCAAGAGGCAGAGAAGCTGCGGGAAATCTATAACTCCGCCTGGGATAAGAACCTGGGCTTCGTGCCGATGACGCCGAAGGAGTTTGATTACATGGCGAAGGACCTGAAACTGATCGTGGATCCGGACTTTTGCCTGGTAGCAGAGCATGAGGGCAGAATGATCGGCTTCTCGCTGGCTATACCGGATATAAACCAGATCCTGAAGAAAATCAAAAAAGGGCGCCTGCTGCCTACGGGCATATTTAAGCTACTGACGCAGCGCAAGCAGATAAACGCCGTGCGGATCATTGCCCTTGGCGTGGTGGAGGGTTACCGGAAGATGGGCATTGAGGCTGTGTTTTACGGAGCGGCTATGCAGAAGCACCGCGAGAAGAACATGAAGACAGCAGAGGCCTCCTGGATACTCGAAAATAACGTGATGATGAACCAGGGCCTGTTGAAAATGGGAGCGAAGCCATACAAGAGGTACAGGATATTTGAGAAGGCGCTATGAAGGAGCGGGTATTGATAACTGGGGCAAGCGGCTTTGTGGGCTACCACCTGATAGAGGCGGCGCTGCAGGCAGGTATGGAAGTATATGCGGCTGTACGTGCATCCAGCGAGGTGTCCCATCTTCAGGTGTTTGACATAAACTATACTTCCCTCGACTTTCAGGACACCAACGCGCTGGTAAAGGAGCTGGAGGAGAAGCAGTACCATTACATTATCCATGCGGCAGGCACGACCAAGGCAAAGCACTCGCTGGACTATGTGAACATTAACGCTGTCTACACCAAGAACCTGGCATCGGCGGCGGCAGAGGCTGACATACCGCTAAAGAAATTTGTGTTTATCAGTAGCCTGGCGGCGCTGGGGCCCATCCCTTACCAGGAGGTGGCCCCTATACAGGAGCAGTCGAAGGCACAGCCGGTAACAGCCTATGGCAAAAGCAAACTGCTCGCAGAGAAGTACCTGCAGGAGATAGAGAACCTGCCTCTGGTTGTGCTGCGCCCGACGGCGGTATACGGCCCCAGGGAAAAGGACATCTTTATCGTCCTGAAAACGCTGAACCTTGGTTTGGAGCCATACATCAGCAACAAGCCCCAGTGGCTGAGCTTTGTGTATGTGAAGGACCTGGCAAAGGCGGTGATGCAGGCGCTCGGCACCAGTATCAAGGGCGTGAGCTACAATGTGTCGGACGGTAACAGCTACGACCGTTACGCCCTGGCCACTGCAACCAAGCAGATACTAGGCAAAAAGGCGGTTAAAGTGCATTTGCCGCTGGGCATGGTCATGCTTATTGCCAATCTGCTGGAGGCTCTGTACGCTTCCAGTAAAGCCATGCCTGCCCTGAACAGGGAAAAACTAAGCGAGCTTGCTGCGGAGAACTGGAATTGCAGCATCGATAAAATAAAGTCTGACCTGGGTTTTGTACCGGAGTATGACCTGGAGAAAGGCCTGGCGCAGACATTAAAGTGGTACAAAGAGAATAAGTGGTTATAAATCAGAAATAGAACGAATTAAGACACAAGTGAATAAGATGGAATATAATGTAAAAAACGCCGAAGGGCGCCTGGGTATTCTGCTTCCAGGACTGGGAGCAGTTGCCACCACGTTTATAGCTGGGGTAGAGGCTATCCGTAAAGGAATGTCACAGCCAATCGGCTCACTCTCTCAGATGGGTAACATCCGTTTGGGCAAGAGAACGGAAAACCGCAATCCGCTTATCAAGGACTTTGTGCCACTCGCTAACCTGAACGACATCGTGTTCGGTGGCTGGGATGTGTACGAAGATAACGTGTATGAGGCGGCCGTGAACGCAAAGGTACTGGAGCCGGGCCTGCTGCATGCGCTGAAGCCGGAGCTGGAGGCGATCCAGCCGATGAAAGCCGTTTTCGATAAAGCCTATGCCAGAAATCTGGATGGCACCAACGTGAAAGAAGCCGCTACTAAGTATGAGCTGGCTGAGGCACTGATGGACGACATGCGCAGCTTTAAGGAGGAGAATGGTTGCGACCGCCTGGTTATCGTGTGGTGCGGGTCTACGGAGATTTACGCAGAGATCAGCGATGTGCACGAGACAATCGCGGCTTTTGAGGAAGGCCTGCGCAACAACGATCCGCGCATCGCGCCAAGTATGATTTATGCCTACGCTGCTGTGAAGATGGGTGTGCCTTTCGCGAACGGCGCGCCGAACCTGACAGTGGATATTCCTGCCATCGTTGAACTGGCAAAGCAAAACGGTGTGGCTATTTCCGGTAAGGACTTTAAAACTGGCCAGACGCTGATGAAAACCATTTTGGCGCCAGGCCTGCAGGCCAGAGCACTGGGCATCAAAGGCTGGTTCTCTTCTAACATCCTGGGTAACCGCGACGGCCTTGTGCTGGACGATCCGGAGAACTTCAAAACGAAGGAAGTATCGAAGCTGGGCGTGCTGGAAGACATCCTGCACCCGGACGACAACCCGGAGCTGTACGGTGACATCTACCACAAAATCCGCATCAATTATTACCCTCCTCACGGTGACAACAAAGAGAGCTGGGATAACATCGACATCTTTGGCTGGTTAGGTTACCAGATGCAGATCAAGATCAACTTCCTTTGCCGTGACTCTATCCTGGCGGCACCTATCGTGCTTGACCTGGCCCTGTTCACTGACCTGGCGCAGCGTGCCGGCATGAGCGGAATCCAGGAGTGGTTGTCTTTCTACTACAAGTCGCCACAGACGGCTGAAGGCCTTCGTCCGGAGCACGACATCTTTAAGCAGCTGATCAAACTGCAGAACACGCTTCGCCATATGATGGGAGAGGACCTGATAACACACTTAGGCCTTGACTATTACGAAGACTTTGTAGAAGAAGAGCGTTAATAGATCGATCAGTGATTAGAATACACAAACTAGTTTCCACCAGCCTGGGCATTGGCTATATAGGAAAGGGAGGAGGTACGGTAGCCGCTGTGGCCGTTTGCCTTTGCCTGTATGCCGCGCAATGGGCTGGTGGGAGCCAGCTTGTGCTCTGGCTCCCGATGATAACACTGTTGTTAACGGGGGTAGGCGTGTGGTCTGCTACAGAGGTGGAGCCTCTTTGGGGCAAAGACGACAAGAAAGTAGTGATTGACGAGGTGGCGGGAATGTGCATCAGCATGTTGTTTATACCTGTTACGCTACCGTACCTGTGCACAGGGTTAGTCCTGTTCAGGTTCTTTGATATTGCGAAGCCGCTTTTTATAAGAAGGCTGGAGAGAGTGGGAGGAGGCTTAGGCGTAATGCTGGACGACGTACTGGCGGGCGTTTACGCGAACTTATTTTTACAGATACTTTTATACTACAAGTTTTTTTAAATGTTCACCTTCCTGAAGGCGCAGGCTGCCTCTCTGGCAGCGTCTGCTGTCGATTTTCTGGTGACAATCATCGCTGTGGAACTGTGCGGCTTCTGGTATGTGGCCGGCACCATAGTGGGTACTGTTTCAGGTGGTGTAACTCATTTCACCCTGGGCAGAACCTGGGTGTTTCATGCTGCAGACAAAACTATACCGGCACAAGCAATCAAGTATTTTCTGGTCTGGAACGGCAGCCTGTTGCTTAATGCATCGGGCGTGTATGTGATAACGCATTACGGAGGAGTTAACTATGTCTACTCGAAGGTTATCACGTCCGTGCTTGTCGGTTTTTTCTATAACTATTTAATCCAAAAACGATATGTATTCAAGTAAGAATATATATAAGCTATATATAAACTGGTTGCTTTTATCGCTGTTACTTGTGGTTTCAGGTATAAATGCGACCGCCGTAAGGGCACAGGGTGCCGTTACAACTGTGAAAGGCACTGTTAGGGATGCTGTTTCGAATGAGGCGCTTATCGGGGTATCGGTTTTTGTGCCGGGCACCAGCATCGGTACCAGCACCGACTTTGAAGGCAACTACCTGATCAGAACAAATCAAAGTATAAACAAGGTACAATTTTCTTATCTAGGGTATGAAACCGTAACACTGGGTGTATCGCCCGGGCAGGAGCAAACCCTGGACGTGAAGCTTAAAACCGGCGCCAAGCAGCTGAGCGAGGTGGTAGTGGTAGGTAAGAAGCGTAAGGTGAAGTACAGCAACAAGAATAACCCGGCCGTGGACCTGATCCGGGAGATCGTGGACCACAAGGAGCAGAACAGGCCGGAGCACTACGACTATGTGCAGTACGAGGAGTACGAAAAGACGCAGATGTCACTGGTGAACACGCCGGAGAAGCTGAGAAGAAACATCTTCCTGCGCAAGTATGACTTCATTACCAGCAACCTCGACACCACTGTGCTGGAGGGCAAGGCGCTGCTGCCGTTCTTTGTGCAGGAGCAGCTTGCGGAGCATTACTACCGCAAGGCCCCGGAGACCAGAAAAACGATTGTGAAGGCCGAGAAAAAAGTTGATTTCGGCGAGTTTATCGACAACCAGGGCTTTACCTCTTACATGCAGCACATGTACCAGGATATCGACATCTACGACAATAACATCACGATCCTGACGAACCAGTTCCTGAGCCCTATCGCCGACATGGCGCCTACTTTCTACAAGTTTTACCTCACCGACACGGTGACGACGGAGAGTGGCAGAAAGCTGGCAGAGCTTCGGTTTGAGCCGCGCAACCCTGCCGCCTTTATGTTTACGGGCAAGCTGCTTGTGACGATTGACGGCACCTATGCCGTGCAGAACGTGGAGATGGAGGTGGCAAAAAGCGTGAGCATTAACTGGGTGCGCGACCTGAAGATCAACCTTGATTTTGAGAAGAACCCGGACGGGCGCTACCATCTGAGCAAGAGCGTGATCAAAACCGACTTCGGGCTTACACAGAACAGCGATGCCGGTATGTACGGTGAGCGTGTTGTATCGTACAAAGACTATAAGGTGAACGAGCCACAGCCTGCTTCCCTGTACGAAGGCGAAGCCGTGGTGCGCGTGGAGAGTGCCATCGCCAAAGACGAAAGCTTCTGGCAGGCCAGCCGCCACGATTCCCTTACAGCCGTGGAGGCCAAAACCTATACCAACATCGACAGCCTCGTGAACATGAAGTCGTTTCAGCGGACTATGGATTGGGCCACAGCCCTGATTGCGGGGTATAAGCGCCTGGGGCCGAACATTGAGATTGGCCCTCTGAACACGTTCTACAGCTTTAACCCGGTAGAAGGTTTCCGCCTGCGCTTTGGCGGCCGCACCACCACCACATTCAGCAAGAAGTACATGCTGGAGACCTATGCCGCCTACGGCTTCAAAGATGAGAAGTGGAAGTATTACCTGGGGGGCAGTTATTCGCTCACCGACAGATCCATCTTTGAGTTCCCGGTGCGGTCTATCAGCGCGAGCTACCAGAAAGACACCAACATACCGGGCCAGGAGCTGCAGTTTGTGCAGGAGGATAACTTCCTGCTTTCCTTTAAGCGGGGCGAAAACGATAAATGGCTCTACAACGAGACCTATAGCTTTAACTACCTGCATGAGTTCGAGAATCACTTCTCCTACAGGGTCGGCTTCAGGAACTGGCGGCAGTCACCAGCAGGATCGCTGCAGTACCTGCGCCCTGCGGATGCAGCCTCTGGCGAAGCAGAGCCGGTGGGTGTGCAAAGCCTGACGACATCGGAGGCGTCGCTTGAGCTGCGTTGGGCACCAAACGAGCAGTTTTTCCAGGGAAAGCTTTACCGCACCCCGGTTGCAAACCGCTACCCTGTGTTTACCTTAAGGGCTACAGCGGGTATAAAAGACCTGTTCGATAGCGAGTACGAGTATCAGAAAGTTGCCCTGAACGTGTACAAGCGCTTTTACATGTCGCAGCTGGGCTACTCCGATGTTGTAACCGAAGGCGGTTATACTTTCGGGCAGGTGCCTTTTCCGCTGCTGATGATTCACCGCGCCAACCAGACTTACTCGTACCAGCTGCAGTCCTACAACCTGATGAACTTCCTGGAGTTTGTCAGCGACCAGTATGCGAGCGTGCACATCGACCATACCTTCAACGGGTTTATCTTTAACAAAATACCGCTGCTCAAGAAAACGAAGCTGCGCGAGTTTGTTACCTTTAAGGCACTGTACGGCAAGGTTCGCAGCGAAAATATGCCGCAAGGCAACCCGGACCTGCTGCGCTTCCCGACGTTTGACGACGGGCGGCAGGCGACGTACACGCTGGAGAACAAGCCATATATGGAAGCCAGCGTGGGAATCGGTAACATCTTCAATTTCTTTAGGATAGACCTTGTAAAACGCCTGACATACCTGGATCATCCTAATGTGTCGGATATAGGTATAAGAGGTAGGTTTAAATTCGATTTTTAAAAATTATAGCAGGTAAACTATGGACAAAAATTCGCTTCGTGACGCCCTGCAGCAGGGTATATACAAGGTCATAAACCCCGTGGTGCGGTTTCTGATAAAGGTAGGATTTACCCCTAACGCGGTAACTACCACTGGCCTGATCCTGAACATCGGGGTGGCTGCTATTTTTATAGTGGGCGGCGAAGTGAGCAACCGCGGTGAGCTCGAGTACGTGGGCTGGGCCGGGGGGCTGGTGCTGTTCGCAGGCCTGTTCGACATGCTGGACGGGCAGGTGGCCCGGCTTGGCAACATGGGCTCCACCTTCGGGGCCATGTACGACTCGGTGCTCGACCGCTACAGCGAAATGATCATGTTTATGGGCATTTGCTATTACCTGATAGCCCACCATTACCTGTTGAGTTCCCTTTTTGCCTTTATTGCTCTGATAGGCTCCATGATGGTAAGCTATACCAGGGCACGGGCCGAAGGCCTGGGTGTGGAGTGTAAGGGAGGCCTGATGCAGCGCCCGGAGAGGGTCGTGCTGATTGGGCTGTCGGCCATTGCCTGCGGTATCACCTACTCCTTTGTGGGAGCTGATTATAAAGTATACGTGGAGGGCGTTCCGTTCCATGTGTTCGAAACCATGTCAGTGTTTACCCTGCCGATCACCGTGATGGCCGTGCTGACAAACATCACTGCCGTTAACAGGCTGATGGATGCGAAGAAGGCGATGCAGCAGAAGGAGATGAAAACCGCATAAGTATAAAGCAGAACGTGAGACGCATATTTTTTATAGTGCTTGTGGCACTACTTTACACCAGCCTGGGGAGTGCACACGCCGCTATGCTGCCGGGGGGTAAGCCAGAGGCTGCTCCTGATACGCTGCCTGTACCGAAGAACGTGAAAGACATGAAGTTCTTCGTGCAGCGCGACCCGAACAGCAACACCGTAGTGTATGAGCTGAACAAGACGGCGCAGGGGACTCTCGACGAGAAAGACCCGATCCACCCGTTCTGGATCAGGTATGCAGAAGACGGCGCGCAAAAGGAGCTGAACTACATCCAACGCAAATTTGCCTACGGCCTCAACACAAAAAAAACGGGTACAGATTCTTACGAGCTTCGGTTCGTTTGCTACTCCAAGCTTGTGCTGCGCCTGCGCAAAGGACCGGATGGCAAGTACAACGTGTACACCACCATCAACCAGAAAGAGGCCATTCTGGACCGGGTGTTTGTGCGCATAGAAGGCGGTACCTTCTGGGTGCCCAATGTGCTGTATGTAGAGCTGAAAGGCAGAGACGCCGTAACCGGTAAAGCCCTGGCAGGACGTTTTAAACCTTAATCTTTTATGAAAAAACAGTTTGTATCGAATTCGCAGGAATCGGTAAGGATGTTTAAGTATGATTGGATGGAGGCACTGTCCAAAGTACATTATACGGTTCCGCTGTACATTTACATACCCGTTATACTTTTCCTGAGCTGGCAGGCGCTTTTTGTGGCGCAGCTGAGCCAGCTGGGTTTTCTGGGTTACGCCGCACTGGGCCTGTTTATCTGGACGCTGACGGAGTACGTGCTGCACCGCTTTGTATTCCATTTTGTGCCGAAGGCGAAGTGGGCTTTGCGCCTGCACTTCATCTTCCATGGCGTGCACCACGACTACCCGAACGATGCGAAGAGGCTGGTGATGCCGCCTTCCGCCAGCATTCCGATGGCCACTATCCTGTACCTGTTGTTCTCGCTGGTGCTGTCCGGAGGCCCGCTGTACGCTTTTTTTGCCGCCTTCCTGACGGGCTATTTGTTTTACGACATCTCTCATTACGCCCTGCATCACTTTAACTTTAAAGGCGCTTTCTGGAAGAAACTGAAGAAGCACCACATGCTGCACCACTACGCCGATGCAAGCAAAGGCTATGGAGTAAGCTCCTCGTTGTGGGACAAAATTTTTAGATCCGATTTTGACAAAAAATAATATGAGTGTAACGGCTACGGCGGCAGGGGAGAAGAAGGGCATTACCCGCAAGGCTGTGCTGGTGCTGGCGGCGCTATCCGTTGGTTACCTGCTGCTGTCTTACCTGCTGGTTGGCTTTAAAACGGACCAGCTGGTGTTGGTGGGGCTTATAAACCTGCTGTACTTCCTTAGGCCCATCACGCGCAAGTTTATCACAGGCTTCTCTATTTTCGTCGTTTTCTGGATCCTGTATGATTACATGAAGGCTTTCCCGAACTACTGGTTTAACCCGGTGCACATCGAAAGCCTGTACATGGCGGAGAAAGCCTGGTTTGGCGTGGAGAGCGGCGGGGTTATACTTACGCCAAACGAGTTCTGGCTGCAGCACAGCCACCCGTTTCTGGATGTAATGAGCGGGGCCTTTTACCTGACCTGGGTTCCGGTGCCGATCGGCTTTGCCTTCTTCTGGTTTTTCAGAAACAGAAGGCAGTTCGTTCACTTTCTGCTTACTTTTTTGCTGGTAAACCTGCTGGGCTTTGTCGTGTACTACCTTTATCCGGCGGCACCTCCTTGGTACGTACAGTTGCACGGGTTTGATTTTATCGCCAAAACCCCTGGCAATACAGCAGGCTTATCCCGGTTCGACGGGTTCTTCGGAATTACCATTTTTAACGCCCTCTATGCGAAAGGCTCCAACGTGTTCGCGGCCATGCCGTCCCTGCACTCGGCCTATCCGCTGATCGTGCTTTACTATGCCCTGAGAAATAACTTAAGTATAGCTGCGAAGGTTGTCTTTGGGATCATTACAGTAGGTATCTGGTTTGCGGCGGTTTATACTTCGCACCACTATGTGCTGGATGTATTGGCCGGCATTACGTGCGCCACCACCGGCATCCTGCTCTTTAACTGGCTGGTCAAACAAGATACAGCCCTAAGCAGGGCAATTGAAAGGCTGGTCGCGGCTGTGCGGTAGCATGGGGCGCTAAGGCAGCTTCACAAACATCATCTTAAACGCGAGGTAATGGTACTTTCTGTACCGCCCGGCCCTCTTACAGAGAGGGTGCGTTTTACACCCCAGACTTCGACCAGAATCCCTTTATGGTCTGGTCGTTCTGGTTTTCGTTTCACTATTATACTTTAACTCATGAGAAAGATTTATATACTTCTCCTGTTTCCTGTGTTGCTCCTGACTTCCTGTGAGGAGATTTTTGAATACCACCCGAATCAGATACGGCTGCGGGACAGCGAGAAGAACCTGACCCAGCGGAACATCAACCGCATTCAGCAGCAGACACCCGGCGATACCCTCCGGCTTGTAGTGATGGGGGATACGCAGCGTTTCTATGATGATGCGGAAGACTTTGTGAAGGCGGTCAGCGCAATGGAGGGTGTTGACTTTGTGGTGCACCAGGGGGATATTTCCGACTTTGGGCTCGCCAAGGAGTTCCGGTGGGTGCATGACATCATGAAAAGGCTCCCTGTGCCTTACCTGACCGTGATCGGAAACCATGACATGATGTCTAACGGCAAGGACGTTTACCAGCAGATGTACGGCGACATGAACTATGCTTTTGTGTACGGAAAGGTAAAGTTCATCTTCATCGATACAAACGGCCGCGAGTACCGCTTTAACGGCAAAGTACCCGATGTTGGCTGGCTGCAGCGGCAACTTACGCCCACACCTGAGGATACCTGGGAACAGGCGGTCATCATCTCGCACATGTCACCGTTCGGCAGTGACTATGACGGCAAGTTGCGTCTTCCTTTCCAGCAAGCACTTGAGCAAAGCGGGCGCGTGCAGTTGAGCCTGCACGGCCATGAGCACAACTGGGAGTTCTACCAACCGGAAGAAGGCAACGTCACTTATCAAATCACGACCTCTATGAACAACAGGGGGTTCTCCTACATTAAAATCTGGTCAGATGGGTTCAAAATTCAACGGGTGCATTACTAAGGTGAGAGCGGCTTTTATACTACTAGCAACTGCCCTACTGCTACAGGTGCCGGGCAAGGTTCACGGTCAGGAGGTGGAGCGCTCGCCCTACTACCTCAAAACACAGTTTGCCGGCGACATCGGTTTGGTTGCTGTTGGCTTTGGCAGGGAACATTTGCAGGAGAAGCTGGAAACAGACCTATTTTTGGGCTATCTTCCGGCAAGTGTTGGCGGTGAGCAGATTCTTACGGCGGCCTTGAAAGCGACGTACATTCCGTTTCAGGACATTCCGCTGGCGATGCTCGACTGGCAGCCCTTCAGAACCGGCCTGCAACTTGGCTATACGTTCGGAGACGACTATTTCGGTATTGAGCCCCGCGACCAGTACCCCAAGGGCTACTATGGTTTCTCCACGGCCTTGCACCTGTACTACTTTATGGGCGGCGAGCTGGACCTGGCAAGGGTAGAAGGCTTGGAAAAGCTGGGGCTGTACTATGAAGTCGGCACCATAGGCAAATACCTTATTTCGTACCTTCAAAACCCCGGCTATTTAGGACCGGGCAAAATTTTCCACCTGGCTTTGGGTGTAAAAGTATCTTTGTAAAAAACTGACACATGAGCATAGAGAAAAGGGAATCCTTAGAGTATGAGCGGGCCATGCAAGCGCTGTTGCAGCACAGCACCGGAAAGTATAAGGCCTTTCTGTACGACTGCGACGGCACGCTGGCAGATAACATGCAGGCGCATAAAGACACCTATGTCAAAATAGCCGCCGGCAGTGGCGTGGTGATCGACCCTGCCATTGTAGATGAGTTTGCCGGACTGCCTATCCCTGCGGTGGTGGAGCAGATAAATGCCAGGTACGGCAGTAGCTTTGATCCTATAGTATTTGAGCGGCTAAAGTCGGAGCTGTTCTACGAGGAGTTTATTGAGCAAACGAAGCCGGTGCAGTTTGTGGTGGACCACCTAATTGCACACGCTAGTAAAATAAAGATAGGCGTGGTGTCCGGAGGCTCACGAAAGATGATACAGAAAACGCTGCAGGTGCTGGGGGTGGACAGCCTGGTGGAAGTGCTGGTTTGTGCCGGTGAAACACCTCAGGGAAAGCCTTACCCGGACCCCTTCCTGTTTGCCGCGGAGCAGCTGGGTGTCGCTCCGGAGTTATGCCTCGTGTTTGAAGATGGCGAACCGGGCGTGCAAGCAGCAGAGGCAGCCGGAATGGAGTGGGTCAGGGTAGATAAAATAGCAGACGAGGTTGAGCAGTAACGAGCTCAACCTTCTTTTTTCAGCCCTTTCCAGAATCTGCTGTTGGTGGTTTAAACAGCTACGGCAGGGGCAACTGTACTTTGTATGCTATTATGCTGCCATAAGTTTTCGGTAAATGGGGGCAGGGAGTGACTTATTTGCAGGTGCTTTGAAACCATCGCGTCAATTTTTATGTATATTATATTGTGCACAATATAATTGTGCTTCATATATTTGTGAGCGAATGGAAAACCTGCTATTAAAAAACCAGCTGTGCTTTAAGTTTTATGCCTTGTCCCGGCACATCACCTCTTTGTACAAACCCTTGCTCGATGAGCTGGACCTTACTTATCCGCAATACCTGGTCATGCTGGTGCTGTGGGAGCACGAAGTGATGTCGGTGAAGGCAGTAGGGGAGCAGCTAATGCTCGATAGTGGCACCTTAACGCCTCTGCTGAAGCGGCTGGAGCAAAAAGGGCTGCTCAGCAGAAACAGAAGTACGGAGGACGAGCGGAAAGTGAATGTCAGCCTGACAGCAGAAGGAAGAGAGGCAAAGCAAAAAGCCGCCTGCATTCCGGAGCAGTTAGTGGAAGGTGTTTCGCTGGAGGCCGACGAGGTGAAGCAGCTCTTCTCTACACTAAACAAGATGATGAACCAAATACCCAAATAAACTACATACTCAAAGTATAAAATATGGAAGCCTTATATAGTACCAAAGCAACTGCCACAGGAGGCAGAAACGGACACGTGAAATCTGAAACAGGAGTGCTGGATATTGAAGTGCGCACGCCGGAGTCGCTGGGCGGCGCAAAGGGAGATTTCCTGAACCCTGAAATTCTTTTTGCGGGTGGTTATGCCGCCTGCTTTGACAATGCCCTGCTCATGATCATCCGCACTCAGAAAGTAAAGGCCGGTACCACTACAACCACTGCGCATGTAAGTATGGGCAAGTTAGACAACGGCGGTTACGGCCTGGCTGTTACCCTGGAGGTAAACGTGCCGGGAGTGGCGCAGCAACTGGTAGAGGCGGCACATGAGGTATGCCCTTATTCCAATGCCATCAGAGGCAACGTAAACGTAGAACTCGTCGTGACGACAAATGCTACTGTAGGAGCTTAGTACCTGGAGCATTACTATATCTAGCAGCGGGAGGGGGAAAGCCTTCCGCTGTTATGTTTTTAGCAGGGCCTGATTTAGATAACCCATGCTTGTACCCGTTACGTTACCTTAACAGAAACCGCTTATACTTATTTAACTATGAAAACAGCAATCATCATTGGAGCAACAGGCCTGGTTGGCAAACAGCTTGTGCATTTGCTGCTCGCAGATCAGAGGTTTAACAAAATCATTGTTTTTGGAAGACACTCTTTGGGTATAGACAACGCGAAGCTGGAGGAGCACCTCATAGATTTCGATGCGCCGGAAAACTGGCGGCACCTGGTGAAGGGCGATGTGCTTTTCTCCACCCTGGGAACTACCCTGAAGCAGGCGGGCGGGCAGAACCAGCAGTACAAGGTGGATTACCTGTACCAGTTCCGTTTTGCCCAGGCAGCTGCACAAAATGGCGTGCCTGTCTATGTGCTTGTCTCTGCACCGGGCGCCAGCCCCCATTCGGTTTTGTTTTAATCAAGAATGAAAGGAACACTGGAGCAGGATGTGAAAAAGCTCGGGTTCCCAAGTATGCACATCATCCAGCCCAGCCTCTTGCACGGCGACCGGCCCGAGGAGCGCACCGGGGAGGAGGTTAGCTACAAAGTCTTGAGTTTTCTGAACAGGCTTGGCCTGCTGCAGAAGTACCGCCCAATCTCGGGCAGGGAAGTGGCGCAGGCCATGGTGCAGGCAGCTGTAGCCGCTACGCCCGGCGTGCATGTCTACACGCTGGATGAGCTGTTTCTATTGGCAGAGACTGATCAGGCTTAAAAAAGTAGCACTGCACGACTGCCCCACAGGAAAAGTTTTTCTCACAGCGGATTGCTGTTGGCAGAAAGGCTGTAGGTAACCTGCAGGGGCATATTAACATAGCAACAGAAGGAAAAATACGATGGCAACAACAGAAAAAAATATACCTTATTCCGTTTTAGAACTGGCCACAGTGGCAGCAGGCTCTACCCCGGGCGATGCGCTAAAGAACAGTTTAGAGTTAGCCCGCAAAGCCGAAGAAATGGGCTATACACGCTTTTGGCTAGCTGAGCATCACAACATGGTCAGTATTGCCAGTTCGGCCACTTCGGTGCTGATCAGCTACATTGCTGCAGGTACCAAAAAAATAAAGGTTGGCTCTGGCGGTATTATGCTGCCCAACCATTCCCCCTTGATTGTGGCGGAGCAGTTTGGCACCTTGGGCGCCCTGTTTCCCGACCGCATTGACCTGGGCCTGGGCAGAGCACCCGGAACCGATCAGGTAACGGCGCATGCCATCCGCTCCGACAGAATGCAGTCGGTGTACAAATTCCCGGAGGAGGTAAGCCAGATCCAGCAGTACTTTTCGCCTGATAACCGTGCCGCACAGGTACGGGCAACGGTGGCAGAAGGGGTCGGCGTGCCGATCTACATCCTGGGCTCCAGCACCGACAGCGCATACCTGGCGGCAGAGAAGGGGCTGCCTTATGCCTTTGCCAGCCATTTTGCCCCCGGGCAGTTATTCGAGGCGCTGTCGATTTACTACAACAACTTCAAGCCTTCAGAGTACCTGCAGGAGCCTTACACCATTGCCTGTATCAACGTGATTGCAGCTGAAACAGACCAGGAGGCAGAAAGAATATCGACCTCCCTGATTCGCATGATGTTTGGCGTACTGACCGGCAACCTTGACTACCTGCAGGCGCCTACAGACATGACGCCTGACTTGCGAGAGTTGCTGCAAAACCCGGCTTTTGAGCGAATGCTGAAGTACGCTTTTATCGGCAGCAAAGAAACGGTAAAGGAAAAGACCGAGGCCTTTATACAGGAGACCGGGGTAAACGAGGTGATGGTGGTGTCTCATATCTACGATCAGCAGGACAGGGTGAACTCTTACAGGATATTTTCGGAGATCATGCAGCGCCGCTAAGGCTGTAAAACTGTCTTTGCTGCGGAGAAAGAATCTTATATTTACTGAGAAGTACAGCGCTACGTCCGTTGGGCGTTCCCATCGCGAGCGCTGTACTTTCTTCAACACTTAGATACGATGACGATCAAACAACTAATCCTTAAAAAGCTTTACCCGCTTATCATGCGCTTAAGCAAATCCTCTGATGCGAAAGGGAAAGTGCTAAGCAACAAGCAGGGAGCGGCACCAAAGGTGCCTTTCTACCAACTCAAAGTGTTGCAAAATAATGGTGAACTGCTGGATTTTAGCCAGCTCAAAGACAAGAAGGTACTATTGGTGAATACCGCGTCGAACTGCGGCTATACCGGCCAGTACGAGGAGTTGCAGCAGTTGCACGAAGAGCTGCAGGATAAGGTGGTTGTGGTAGGATTTCCGGCCAACGATTTCCGGGAGCAGGAAAAAAGCAACGATACGGATATTGCCCAGTTCTGCCAGGTTAACTTTGGGGTTACGTTCCCCCTTGTCAAAAAAAGCAGCGTCGTGAAAGGCCAGGAGCAGAACCCGGTGTACCAGTGGCTAACCCAGGCCGAGCAAAACGGCTGGAACACCCATCAGCCCGACTGGAATTTCAGCAAGTATCTGGTGGATGAAAAGGGAGCCTTGACCCACTATTTTGGGCCGGCTGTTTCTCCCCTCAGCCCGGATGTAATGAGAGCGCTACAGTCTTAGTAGGCGCTGCTCCTGCGTTAGGGGCTACAGGAGATAGGCGCAGGTGCACCGCTACATGGAGCGGTGCTGCTTCGTTCTTTCCCTGAGTTGCTCGTAGTTGGCGGCTGCGAACGCGTCTATCTTTTTCGGCTCCAGGAAGTTTACCTTTATTTGCTCTTCCCGCTGTTTGCCACCTAGTATTACGTTAATTTCTCCCTGCAGCAGGCCTGCTACGGCAGCTTTGGCAACATCCTCAGCCGTGTCCATCTCGCTTACCACGGCAGTCTTCATCATATCCGTGTCTGTGGCCGAGGGATAAACTGTCATCACATGGATCGGGTACTGGTGCAGCTCTCTTCGCATCGCATCAGAGAACTGGCCGACGGCCGCTTTGGTCGCTGCGTACACGCTGTAGAAAGGCATGGCAATGTATCCGTAGCCGGAAGACATGTTCATGATTGCGGCCTCCTTGCTTTTGGTTAGAAGCGGGAGGGCCTTCTTGGTTAACAGGATCAGTCCGGTAACGTTAATGTTGATCTGGTTGATAATGTCTTCGTCGCTCAGTTCGGAGAGCAGACCGGCACTCACGACACCTGCGTTGTTGATGAGCATGTCTAACTCGCCCCATGCAGCCGCTACGGCAGCAACCGCATTGTCCAGGTCCTCCGGCTTAGCCACATTACTGCGGGTGGTGAGGAAATCGACGGCCGTGAATTCTTCTTTAAGTGCATCCAGGGCCTCCTGCCGCCTGCCCACCACCGCTATCTGCTTTACACCGCGCTGCGCAAGTTCCTTGATAATTGCTTTCCCTATTCCGGCGCTTCCGCCCGTGATTAAAACTTTTTTATTCTGTAGGTCCATTCTTTTTCCTTCTTAGCCTTTATACTTTCAAACGCCGGTAGCAGTGTTTGGTTTTGTACACACCCCGGCGAAAGCACCACCGGAGGCAGTGGCTCTTAGAGCTATACGACACTTTTTTGGGATTCTGCTTTGATGTTATGCTTTTGAAAGTATATTTGCTTTTACTATGTTACAGCAAGCACAGCAGAGCCTTGTTCTCGGCTTAAGAGAATGGTGCCAGCTTGCCGCTACAGAACGCCTCCAGACCCTAATCAACAACAGCCGTCTCTTTCAAGGAGGTGGTTTTTTTATACCTGCCCACTGGAATCAAAAACAAGTATGGCTTCACTACGCACAGTGAATTTTAGCATGTTTTTAATCTATCCTCAACCGCCGCGTTGACAGGAGAGGCTGTGTAGTACCTAACAGCAGGCCTTTCTTGCCCTCCGGCAGGAAAGGCTTTTTTTATGGTAGCTATATCTAACCTTAACCTTCATGTATCATGTACTTTAACAGTGAAACCATCGTCTTCCTGGACGGCCAATTCGTGAAAGCCACCGCGGCAACTTGTTCTGCTTATGCCCAGACACTTCACTACGGCTACTCCGTTTTTGAAGGTATCCGGTCGTACGCCACGCCGGCAGGCACCCATGTATTCAAGGCGAAAGAGCATTATGAGCGGCTGCACTACTCCTGCAAGGCAGTCGGCTTACCCCTTGCCTACTCCGTCGAAGCGCTGACTGAGTTAACCTATCAACTGCTGGAGGAGAACAACCTGCAGGATGCTTACATCCGACCGCTGGTGTATGCCGCCGCGCCAAACATGAGCCTGACAGAAGCGCGGGAAAGCAGCCTGCTGCTGGCGGCGTGGGAGTGGGGCAAGTACCTGGGCGATAAAACCCTGCGCTTGATGGTATCGCCGTATGAGCGGCCAAATCCGAAGGCAGTTCCCATTGAGGCGAAAGTAGCTGGCCACTACGTTAACTCCATTATCGCCAGCTCTGATGCCAAGGCCAAAGGCTATGACGAGGCCCTGCTGCTGGACATGAACGGCTTTGTGGCGGAGGGCCCCGGGGCTAACTTCTTCTATGAGAAAGACGGGGAGCTGTTCACCGCCCCTCCCGGCAGCATCCTGCGTGGCATTACCCGCAACACCATCCTAACGCTGGCGCGCGAAGCGGGTATTACGGTACACGAGCGGTTCTTTACCCCCGATACGCTGCGTGAGGCCGATGCCGCCTTCATGACCGGTACCGCTGCAGAAGTGATAGGGGTACAGTCTGTCGATGAATATGTATTTCCGAAGCCTTACGAGCAAAGCCTGGGGGCTTTCCTGGCCGGCCGCTACACGGAGTTGGTTACGGGCAAGTTAACACCTGCCCTGTAAAAATCCTCCCGTCCGCCTTCAACCAAGGGTCGCTTTAGATTTTGTAACACGACAAAGTGTAAATAATTGACATCTAAGTAGTTATTGAATTGCTTCCTGCTGATAGAAATATTAGTGGGGAGCAACTATGGTTTTGGTGGTGTAGGCTTATCCCTGATATTGGCCTTCTCCTGACACTGCAATTCACTTGCGCGCCCATTGCATAAAGCCCGCGATACGGCCGTGTCAGACTTTGGAGAGGGCTTTTATTTTACCTATAACCACCGTTATACCATGGCTTTAAACAAGTACAGCCGCATCTATACGCAGGACGAGAGCCTGCCGGCCTCACAGGCCATGCTCATTGGCTCCGGGTTGTCGGAAGAAGACCTGCGGAAACCTTTTGTAGGCATCTGCTCCACCGGCTTCGACGGAAACACGTGCAACATGCACCTCAACGGGCTGGCCGATGAGGTAAAGAAGGGGGTGAGCCAGTTCGGAATGGTAGGCCTGCGCTTCAATACCATCGGGGTGAGCGACGGCATCACCAACGGCACGCCTGGCATGCGCTACTCCCTCGTGTCCCGCGAGGTAATCGCAGATTCCATCGAAACCATCACCGGTGCACATAACTATGACGCCCTCGCCTGCGTGGTGGGTTGCGATAAAAATATGCCCGGTTCTCTGATGGCCATGGCACGCCTGAACCGCCCGGCGCTGATGGTGTACGGCGGCACGATAAAGGGCGGCGACTTCAAAGGGCAAAAGCTTAACATCGTTTCCTGCTTCGAAGCCTATGGCAAGAAGTTGAATGGGGCTATCTCAGAAGAAGATTACAAAGGCATTATCCGGAACGCCTGCCCCGGGCCGGGTGCCTGTGGCGGTATGTACACAGCCAACACCATGGCCTCGGCTGCCGAAGCATTGGGTATGTCCGTACCGTTCTCTTCTTCCTCTCCGGCGGCCAGTGCGGAAAAACAGGCCGAGTGCCTGCAAACAGGCCAATACCTGCTGCGCCTGCTGGAGCGCGACATCAAGCCGCGGGACATCCTGGTGCGCGAAGCCTTTGAGAATGCACTTGTTCTGATTACCGTACTCGGCGGCTCCACCAATGCGGTGCTGCACCTGATTGCCATCGCACACGCGGCGGGCATAAAGCTCACGCTGCAGGATTTTCAGGCTGTGAGTGACCGGGTGCCGGTACTGGCCGACCTGAAGCCGAGCGGCAAGTACCTGATGGAGGATCTGTCGGCTTTGGGTGGCGTGCCCGCTGTGATGCGCACCCTGCTGAACGAAGGCTTGCTGACAGGAGACCTGCTGACGGTGACAGGCGAAACACTGGCCGAAAACCTGGCACATGTAAAACCGCTCGGGGCGGAGCAAGACTTGCTGCGCCCGCTCTCGAACCCGATCAAAGTGGATGGACACATCCAGACGCTATACGGCAACCTGGCTCCCAAAGGGGCAGTGGCCAAAATCTCAGGCAAGGAGGGCCACCGGTTTGAGGGGCCAGCTATAGTGTTCAACTCAGAAGATGAACTTAACGAGGGTATTACACAGGGCAAGATACAGGCCGGCCAGGTCGTCGTTATCCGCTATGTAGGTCCCAAAGGTGGCCCGGGCATGCCCGAGATGCTGAAGCCTACCTCTGCCATCATGGGTGCCGGGCTTGGTGATAAGGTGGCCCTGATCACCGACGGCCGCTTCTCCGGCGGCACCCACGGCTTTGTGATCGGCCACGTTTGCCCGGAAGCTTATGATGGCGGCACAATCGCCCTGGTGGAGAACGGGGACCTGATCACGCTCGACGCCAAGGCCAACACCGTGCACCTGCACGTGGAGGAGGCGCTGCTACAGCTGCGGCGCAGCAACTGGCGAAGACCCGAGACTGTCGTGGGGCAGGGGGTGCTACTCAAGTACCTGAAAACGGTAAGCGATGCGAGCAACGGATGTATCACTGATTTAGAGGAAGCCCATGTTAACGAAAGAGAAGCAAGCCACAGCCTTGCCTAAGCAGGCAACATCAATTTCCGGGGCAGAGGCGGTTATCCTTGCGCTGCTGGAGGAAAAAGTAGACACCGTTTTCGGCTACCCGGGCGGGGCTATAATGCCGGTGTATGATGCCTTATTTGACTATACGGACAGGCTAAACCATGTGCTGGTGCGCCACGAGCAGGGAGGCATCCACGCCGGACAGGGCTACGCCCGCGCCTCCGGCAAGGTAGGGGTGGTGTTTGCCACCAGCGGCCCCGGCGCCACCAACCTGGTTACCGGCCTGGCCGACGCACAGATCGACAGCACTCCGCTTGTCTGCATCTCCGGCCAGGTGTATGCGCATTTGCTGGGAACCGATGCCTTCCAGGAAATCGACATTCTGAACATCACAACCCCGGTTACCAAATGGAATTACCAGGTAGCCAACGCCGAGGAGATACCCGATGTACTGGCAAAGGCCTTCTACATTGCCAAAAGCGGGCGTCCGGGCCCGGTGCTGATCGATATCACCAAAAATGCGCAGCTGCAGCAGTTCGAGTTTAGCGGCTACCAGCCCTGCCAACATATCCGCAGCTACCGCCCGAAACCCGTTGTGCGACAGGAGTACATTCTGCAGGCAGCGGAGCTAATCAATCAGGCCCAAAAGCCATTTATACTTTGGGGGCAGGGGGTGATGCTGGGCGCGGCAGAAAAAGAGTTCAGGGCTTTTGTTGAGAAGAGCGGTATCCCGGCCGCCTGGACCATTATGGGTGCAGGGGCACTCCCCAGCAGACACCCGCAGAATGTGGGCATGCTGGGCATGCACGGCAACTACGGTCCCAACGTGCTCACCAACGAATGCGATGTGCTTATTGCCATCGGGATGCGCTTTGATGACCGCGTTACCGGGCGGCTGGACAAGTACGCCCGGCAGGCCCGCATCATCCACCTCGACATAGACCCCACTGAGATCGGCAAGAACGTGCCCGTAACAGTGCCGGTGTGGGGCGACTGCAAAGAAACCCTGCCGCTTCTGACGGAGCTGGTTGAGCCTAGGCAGCATACAGCATGGCTACAGCAGTTTCGCAGGTACAACGAGCAGGAAATCGAGGCGGTGATACAGGAGGAACTGTTCCCGACCTCCGAAGAGATGACCATGGGGGAGGTGGTGCAGCAGCTGAACGAACTCACCGGTGGCGATGCCATTGTGGTGTCGGATGTGGGGCAGCACCAAATGGTGGCCTGCCGCTACGCCAGCCTCAACCATACCCGCAGCAACATCACCAGCGGTGGCCTGGGCACGATGGGTTTTGCCCTGCCCGCCGCCATTGGTGCTAAGTACGGCGCGCCAGAGCGAACCGTGGTGGCCGTAATCGGCGACGGCGGTTTTCAGATGACGCTGCAGGAGTTGGGTACTATTATGCAGTCTGGGGCGGATGTAAAGCTCCTGATCCTCAACAACCGCTTCCTAGGGATGGTGCGCCAGTGGCAGGAGCTCTTCCACGAGCGCCGCTACTCCTTTGTGGACATCGCCAGCCCGGACTTTGTAAAGGTGGCGGATGGCTACGGCATCAGCGGCAAAAGTGTGAGCAAACGGGAAGAGCTAAGGGGGGCGCTGCAGCAAATGCTCTCACACCAGGGCTCCTACCTGCTGGAGGTGATGGTGACCAAAGAGAACAACGTGTTTCCGATGGTGCCGCAGGGCTGTAGTGTAAGTGAGATCAGGCTGAGTTAGCTTCAGCATAAACAGACATACGTATGCGTAATGAGAACCATACCCAAAAAGAGGAGTTCAACATCACGGTGTACACCGAAAACCACATCGGGCTCCTCACCCGTATCGCCATCATTTTCTCCCGGAGAAAGATCAACGTGGAGAGCCTTAACACGTCTCCCTCCGAAGTTGAGGGTATCCACCGCTTCAGTATCGTGATGACAGAAACAGCGGAAACGGTGCGCAAGATTGCCGGGCAGATAGAGAAGCAGGTGGGCGTGCTGAAAGTATACTTTAACACTAACCAGGACGTGGTCTGGCAGGAGATGGCGCTTTACAAGGTGCCTACCGACGTCATTGCCGAGCGTGCCGTGGTGGAGCGCCTGCTGCGGGAGAATGGGGCCCGCGCGGTGGTGATCCGGAAGGACTACACCGTGTTCGAAACCACCGGCCACCGGGAGGAAACAGACAACCTGCTCAGGGTGCTGGAGCCCTACGGCCTGATTGAGTTTGTGCGCAGCGCCCGCATCGCCATCATCAAAGACAGCGAGGGCTTCCACAGAAAGCTGCAGGAGTTTGAGCAAAGCGAGCCGCACGATGAGGTGGTGGAAAACGAGTACCTCAGTAGCCGCGAAAAAGTCTTCACCATGTAGTTTTAGACGAAGGACTTTTTGACAAAAGAAGGAACTGCCGGGAAGTATGAGGCAGCGCTGGCAATTTGTCCTTTGTCAAGTACCCCATAGTCAAGAAACCAAATCATCTAACCTTAAATCAAACTAAAGAATGGCAACTATCAACTTCGGAGGAGTAGACGAAACCGTTATTACCCGCGACGAATTTCCGCTGGACAAGGCGCGCCAAGTGCTGAGAGACGAAACCATTGCCGTGATCGGTTACGGAGTGCAGGGGCCGGGGCAGGCGCTGAACCTACGAGACAATGGCTTTAACGTAATAGTGGGCCAGCGCCAAGACTCCTCCTCCTGGGAGAAAGCTAAGAGTGACGGCTGGATAGAGGGCGAAACGCTTTTCCCGATAGAGGAGGCGGCCGCACACGGAACGATCATCGCTAACCTACTGTCGGATGCCGGGCAGATAGCAGTGTGGCCCACACTGAAAGAAAGGCTCACCCCGGGTAAGACGCTGTACTTCTCGCACGGCTTTGGCATTACATTTAAGGAGCACACCAGCATTGTGCCGCCTGCTGAGGTGGACGTGATTCTGGCAGCACCGAAAGGCAGCGGCACCAGCCTGCGCAGGCTGTTCCTGAGTGGCGGCGGCTTGAACTCTTCTTTTGCTGTATACCAGGATGCCACCGGCAAGGCGTACGAAAAGGCAGTGGCGATGGGTATTGGCATCGGCTCCGGCTACCTGTTTGAAACTGACTTCAAAAAAGAAGTGTACAGCGACCTCACAGGTGAGCGCGGTGTGCTGATGGGCGCACTGGCCGGTATCATAGAGGCACAGTATCAGGTGCTGCGGCAGCGTGGGCACTCGCCATCGGAGGCGTTTAACGAAACGGTGGAAGAACTGACCCAAAGCCTGGTGCCGCTGGTGGGCGAGAACGGCATGGACTGGATGTACGCTAACTGCTCGGTAACGGCACAGCGCGGTGCTTTGGACTGGAAAGGCAGGTTTAGGGAGGCCACTTTGCCGGTACTCAACGAGCTGTACGACAGCGTGGCTTCGGGCAAAGAAGCAGAACGCACGATACAGCGCGGCTCCACGCAGGGCTACCGCCAGGAGCTGGAGGCTGAGCTTGCCGAGCTGCGCGAATCGGAGTTATGGCAGACAGGTGCTACGGTGCGCCAGCTCCGATCACTAAGTAAATAACAGAACTGGCCTTAGGATAGCCTTTGCTGCCGGTTGAGCGGTGGCAAAGGCTATCCGGCCATTTGCTGCCGCTAACCGTTGTGGCAGTTTTTGCCGCACGTCGACAGTTTATTTCCTTCGTGGACGGATGCCTACATTCTCCGCCTCATCTTTTAAACTTATCAAGCAGCTCTTGCTTGTAGGCGCTTCCAATAGGGATTTTTGTGCCGTTGCACAGCGTAAGCACATCGTTCTGAAGAAATTTTATCTGCTCAAGGGCAACTAAGTAGGAGCGATGTACCCGTACAAAATTTTCATCAGCTAACTGTGCGGCCAGTGCTTTCATGGTTTCGTGCAGCAGATAGGTTTTAGTTGTGGTGACAATCTGCATGTAGTCTTTGCGGGCTTCAATGTAGAGAACATCGTTGTAGTTAATCTTTGTCAAGCCCTTTAGGTCTTTTACCAGCAGGTGCTTTTCTTGAGTAGGCGCAACTTGATTTTGGGAAGTAGATTGATAATACTTCTCAATGGCTTTGGAGAAGCGCTCAAAAGAAAAAGGCTTTAGCAGGTAGTCCACAACATCCAGTTCATAGCCCTCATAAGCATAGGCCTTAAAAGCTGTCGTCAGAATGGTTTTAGGAGCCTGAGGTGTTGTCTTCAGGAAATGAATACCATTTACAAGAGGCATCTCCACATCCAGGAATAAAAGATCAACAGTATTGCTGCTCAAGAACTCATGTGCCTCTATGGCATGCCGGCATTTTCCTACCACTACAAGTGCAGGTATTTGAGCAATATAATGCTCCAGTACCTGGTGGGCTAACGGTTCATCATCTACAAGCAAACATTTGATCATAACAGTTTGAAGTGGTATACAGCTTATAAATTAATTGTCAGCTCGGCAACATACTTATTGGCCTTTTCCATAGTAACGAGCTGGTGTCTGTTAGGGTAGTAGAGAGCAAGCCGTTGGCGCAGGTTCACTAAGCCTATTCCTCCGGGTTGCTTACCTAAAGTAGGGGCCGAAAAGATGTCATTTTCAATACGGAAGCGGATGCAATTTTCTTCGCTGGTAAGGCTGGCATGTATGGCTGCATGGTCTGTGGCGCGGTGGCTGCCGTGTTTAAAGCTGTTCTCTACCAAGGGCAGGAACAGAAGGGGAGGAATCAGGATATTACCAGCAGGTGATGTATACTTAAAATCTATGGAAGCCGATGGAAACTTCAGTTGTTCCAGCTCAAAATAGTTTTCCAGAAAAGTTCTCTCCTGCTCTAGGGGCTGACGTTCTTTATCACATTCATATAAAATATACTGCATCATCTGGGAAAGCAGCAGGATATACCGTGGCGTATCTCGTGAACCAGTCAGGCTTAGCCCGTAAAGGCTGTTCAGGGTGTTGAACAGGAAATGCGGTTGTAGTTGTGCTTTTAGCATGCTTAGCTGCAGCGCAAAGTTGTCTTTTTCTAACTGACGCTGCCGTTGCTCGCTTTGGAGCCGCTCTTGTTGGTTTTTATAGCCATACTGCACAAACACAACAGAGCCGAACGCCAGTAGGTCCATGAGCAGAATCTGCAGGTCCCAGCCTCTCAGCAGAATCATGCTTTGCTGTAAAGCTATCCTAAAATGTTGCTGGTAAAACTGTGTAAGCGCCGGGTTTGTATTGATCGACAGAAAGGCATAGCTGACTAGCAGGTAACTTGCTTTTGAAATGTAGGCCAAGTATAAAACTGTGATCATTCCCAACAAACCGTACCTACTCTTATCCAGCAGGTAAGGGGCGATGTACCTGTAAAGCGGGATAAGGTAAAGTGTAGAAGCCACAGCGTACCCCATCACGGAGATAAACGGAAAGTTTTCTTCCCTGGAAACTACGATACTTTCTGTGTTCAGATAATAGCCATACTTGTAGAGGCATACATAAAGCAGCCATATCAGGAGTTCAAAAATAAAAGGAAAAGATGTCCACTTTTTAGCGGCAGATATTGCGGCCGTATACTTCATTCTCTGAAAATAAGCTTGTGCCAGTAAAGGTCAAAATTTCAGCAGCAGTGCTTCGACGAAAGGCTGCTTTTTTCTACGAAAAAGCCACTGTCTCCGCTTCGTAAGATAATCAGAAACGCTTGTCGAGTTTTTTTCAGAGGAGTCGATAGAAGCTTTTGCTTTGTGATAGATTCTTCTGTCAGGCTAAAAATACAGGTATACATCATGAGCAATTATTCTATCACCCGATTAGGCGTTATACTTTTTACAATTTTGTTTCTTCTGCTACACCTTGCGAGTTGCAGGGCAAAGCTAGCACCTACCATAGCGGCAAAAGAAACTCCAGCCACTATTAAGCTGAGGTTTACAGAACCCGATACGACCGAGAGTTATATCCAGGCAGATCAGTTTACCTCTCTGGACTTACACGACTACGAAAACTTCAAAAAACAAATCAAACCACTGCTGGACGAGATGGCCAGTAAAAAAGTAGTATCGCTGGGAGAGGGGACGCACGGAAGCCGTGAGTTCTACAAAGCTCGGTTTTGGATAACGCGCTTGCTGGTAGAGGAATATGGATTTGACAAAATAGCATTTGAGACAGATTATGCAGATGCTTACCTCTTAAATGAGGCACTGCAGGGAGGAAATCAGGAGCATAAGCAGCTGATGAAGACTTACCTTCTAAGCATCTGGCAGAACAAAGAAGTTGAGGAATTATTAAAGTGGATACAGGCTCGAAACACAGCAAACACTGATAAAATAGACCTACTAGGTATCGACCATCCCTTTGTTTTATACGATGCCAGGATGATACAGGAGCTGACAGCAATGGGCGCGCATAAAGCAACAGCCACAATGGCAAAGAGTTTTGAGAGGCTAGCAATCTACCAAGACTCTATTTGGAACAACACAAATAAAGAAGGCTTTACTTACAACGCGAAAGAGTGGTTCAGGAACGGAGTGAAAGCGTATCAACTACTTGATAGCATAGAAGGAGCTGTTCCTGCACTAAACCTTGCAGCCAAGGATAAAGATAAATTGGAGGGGGTGCTGCTAAATGCAAAGCTGGCGTATGATGCTTTTTACCAATATGACCGTTTTAAACGTGAGAGCTCCCGCGACAGCTGTATGGCAGAGATGGCTAGCTGGATAGTAAGAGGAGAGGGTGATAAACTTATTATCTGGGCACATAACATTCATGCAGGCAAGCAAGAAGTAACTATGAGTGGCTATCCTGTAGGAGGCATGGGAGCCTACATTTCTCGAAAGTTTCCGGATGGCTACTATGTGTTAGGTATGGGCACTGCCGGAGGAAGCTTTGCTGCAACAACAGACAGAGTTATAACAAAGCAGAGCCCTATGGCCAGTTATACTTTACAACCTGCTACGGCCGGATCTTTGGAAGGAGAGCTGGAACAGGTGCCTGCCGCCGCTTTTTATCTTACCGCAGCAACACTGGCTAAACTTCCAGAGAAGCTTCCCCATTGGGCGGTTGGGTTTGGCACTGATAGCGGAAAAGACAGCTACGTTAGAGCAAGTGTTGCCAAGCTATATGATGCCTTTATTTTTATTAAAGAGACCAATGCCGCTACTCCTCTTGCTGGCACAGATTCTCTGTTGGTAAACAAACCGTAGCTATAGCGTTTTCGGTTCATAAAGCTTGTTTACAGAGAAGTCTGAGAGTCAGATGAAGTATAATTCTCCAGGTAAAACTGCTCCTCATCATACTGTTGCTGTAAGGTTCTGCCTAGCATGTAGCCAAGGCCGGCCATGCCACCTATCAAAAGAGATAGCTCGCTACTTAAAGACCTGCTGATGCTATCAGGCAGAAGCAGCGGTACCAGGAAGGTAACAACAACAGCTGCTATACCACTCAAGGCATATATATGGTAGTTTGCGTTCTCACCATAAAGATTCTGCTCCCGTCCCAGAAAGCGGATTGCGAGCTTTGCCATCTTTAAAAAGTAGAGGTACAGTAAAGCTCCTGCAGGAATAATGGCTACGTATAGAAAAAACGGGGCGATGAAAAACAGCATAAAGCAGACATACATACCTGCAGCTGTTAAAAGAAAATAAGCAGCACTTTTCAGCAGCGGGTTGTAAAATGCATCAGCAGACAAGTGGCCGAGGTGCTTGTATCGCATGTCGAGGTTGGGCAGCACCAGGGCCAGGAAAAATAGAGGCCCTGGCATAAGCCAGGTGAAGTAAGAAACAGTGGGCGTGAGCACATGCCCATGCCCATGCACCTGACGGAAGATACCGCCAACGCCCATGCTGATCAGGAGTACCAGCAAACAGCCTAGTGCTGTGGCAGGCGCTCGCCTGTTTCGGGTGATGCTGAATAAAGCAGGGAACGGTGTCTTCTGGTATTCTGGAGTTTGTATCATAGCTGCAGGTATTATGCAGGCAATATATGGCTATCTCCTGATATTATATTGGCTTTGCCAGTGATATTTCCGGAACCTTCAATACCTTTTGCTTGCAGTAGAAACACTCCACCGCATTCTTATCTTTATGAGCAGGAAAGTGCTGATTACTCTCCGTACACACTCGTTCATTAAGCTGCACCTGCTGTTACCAGGCTCCTTCCCAAGTATGAATTTTACAAGTTAATTCTAAGCCCTTCAACTGCTTTTACCGTTTCAGCAGGGTCAGTGCCAAGGCCTTCCTGTTGATGCACGATCTCGCCCTGGGCGTTCAGTAGGGTGATAATGTTAGAGTGGGAGATGTTGCCTTTCAGGTCGTTTTTATACTTCACGTTCAGCAAGGCAGCCAGTTCCTGTATGTTGTCGGGGGTGCTGGTGAGCAGCGTCCAGCGGTCAGGTGACAGGCTGTTGCTGGCGGCAAAGTCCTTAAGTACGGCAGGTGTGTCGCGGGCAGGGTCCATGGTGACGAGCACAATACCTAGTTCATCGGAGCTATACTTGCTGAGGCGGTTTTCCAGCACTTTCAGGTCGGCCACTGTTCTGGGGCAGGCATAGCCGCAGCTGGTATAGATCATAGCCACCAACTGGGTTTTCCCTTGCAGCTTTTCTAGCTTCAGGTCTTCACCGTTTTGATTGCTCCAGCTAGAGCTAAGGTTGTACAGCGACATATCAGTCAGGGCACCAACTGGCTGGGCCGCGGCAGTTGTGGTGCGGTTGGCTGTAGTGTTTGGTTTTACGCAGCAGCTGTGTTCTTCCTGCTGGCAGGCGGCAAAGCCTAAAGCCAGGGCAAAGAGGAGGGGATAGGGGGCGCTTTTCATACTTAAAACTGTTGTTGGGGGAATGCTTAATTTATACATGTTATTAGCCGGTGCTACTTCTGAGCGACTGATACTTTGGAGCTTTGAGCGCATCTGAAGCCAAGGTTTGCTACCGTATAGTTGGCCTTCAGGCTGGAGCGGAAGGCATAGCGCATAAAAGCGACGTAGTTCTTTACATTGGAAGCATTGCTGGCCCCACTGCCGCAGAACTGCTGCTGGTCGCTACTGCCGGTGCTGCGGGCATCATCCACCAGCATGGCAGAGTTATAGTCTGAGGTCCATTCCCATACCAGGCCAATCATGCCGTACACGCCATAGTAGTTGCGAAAGCTCTTTTGCACTGGTGGTAGGTATTGCGGGTTGGGCTGGCTGTACCACTCCAGGCTGCGCTGGTAAAAGCGCTCATCGTTGGTGGCATCGGCCTTTGATTCGCTGGCTAGTGCGGCATACTCCCATTCGTTTACGGAAGGCAGGCGTTTGCCTTGGCACTCACAATAAGCCTTGGCCGCAAACCACGACACATTTACTATAGGGCTATTGCTGATCTTGGCAGCGTCTGCACCTATACTTTCATCGGATGCCCAGTGGCGGAGGTAGTTCTGGTCGGCAAACAGGCGCTTTACTTTTGATTTCTGCCACTGCGGGTTCTGCTTCACAAACGCCAGAAATTCTGCGTTCGTAACAGGGTAGGTATCCAGCAGGAACGCCTTTACAGGCACTGGTGCTTTATCAGCACCATAGAGCGGCACAAACGTGCCGCTCTTGATAGTAGCCATCTGCTGGGGAGGTGTTTTCTGTGCCACCGTTATGTGGCACAGAAAACAGAGCATCAGTATAAGGGGTAACTGTCGGGCCATGATTAACAGATTAGTGCTTGTTGCTGGCCTTTGCCTTGGCTACCTGTTGGGTGGTAACCTCGCCACCTTTGTTGCCCCAGCTGTTCAGTACGAAGGTCATCACGTTGGCAATCTCTTCGTCAGTCAGTTTAAGCTTTGGCATAGTGCTGTTGTACAGTTCGCCGTTTACTTTTATCTGTCCTTCCAAGCCATGGGCAATTACACCGATGGCTCTGTCTACGTTTGCATTCAGGTAGTCAGATTTAGCAAGCGGAGGGAAGGCTCCTTTTATACCCTGGCCTTCGGCTTGGTGGCAGGCCTGGCAGTTTTGAGCAAACACTGTTTTGCCAAGTGCCAGTCGTTGGTCTTTGTTGGCGGCCACAGGTGCAGCAGGAGCTTTTGCCAGCGGCATTTCCTGTATGGTAGCACCTTCTGGTAAGTATATTTTGTCAAGAATCTGACCAGAGTAAATGTCCTTATTTTCTGGTCCTTCCACTTTCAGCATGCCCAGCGCGCCTTTATTGAAGGCTCGGAAGATAGAGTGGTCTACCAGAATATAGCTGCCCGGTACATCGGTTTTAAACTCTGTGATAGCAGCGCCACCGGCAGGCACCAGGGTAGTCTGCACGTTCTCGTTTGCTTTAGAGCCACCCTCGGTGTATACTTTGTCGAAGATTTCACCGATCACGTGGAAAGAAGATACCAGGTTAGGACCACCGTTGCCTACAAAGAGGCGTACAGTTTCGCCTGTTTTGGCGGTAAGGGCATTCTCACCGTTCAAGGCACCCACAGAACCGTTAAACACTACATAGGTCGGGTCTTCGTTCAGGGCTTTGCCCATGTCGAACGGCTGCAGGCCAGCATCGCCAAAACCTCCCTTGGTGTAGAAGTCGCCTTGCATCACGTAGTATTCTTTATCTACCGCTGGCAGCCCTTCTTCCGGCTCCACAAGTATAAGCCCGTACATACCGTTGGCGATGTGCATACCCACCGGCGCGGTGGCACAATGGTACACGTACAGGCCTGGGTTCAGCGCTTTAAAAGAGAACACCGTTTCGTGACCGGGTGCTGTAAAAGTGGAGGCCGCGCCACCGCCCTGGCCAGTAACGGCGTGCAGGTCTATGTTGTGCGGGTTCTTACTGTCGGGGTGGTTCATGAGGTGAAACTCTACCTCATCGTTCTGTCGGATACGGATAAACTTACCCGGCACTGAGCCACCAAAGGTCCAGAAAGTATAATCCACACCATCGGCCAGCTTCTTTACGACTTCGGTTACCTCCAGGCGCACCACTACCTTCGCAGCGTGCTTGCGGGTGATGGGGGCTGGTACATTCGGTGCGTCAGTTAACTGCGCCTCTAATACAGGCAGCTCTTTAGGCGTGGCCGTGCCGGAGGTTAGGACTTTTTCTGCTTCTGTTGTCTTTGTGCTACAAGAGCTGAGGATACCCGCACAATAAATAGCTATGGCGAGTGTCTGTACTGTCTGGGTGATGGATAACCTTTTCATGACGTATAGGTGTGGTAGAATTGATAATGCTAAATAAGGATGTCGAGCTCTCTTATTTTATGATGCAGGTCATGTGCAGCGGTGATTTTCGTCACTAAGGTATTTGGAAGTATGAAAGGAGGTTTTGGATAGTAAGGCAACTGTGGGTGTAAGCGTTTGTTTATATATGCTTGAGGTATTGAGTTTGCAACTAACCTGTTTTGAAAAGCCATACTTCACCCCGTTGCTTTTTCTAAATTGCCTGGCGCAAGCGTCCGCTTGTGCCTTAGACTGCCTCTGTTTGTACTTCCATAGTCCCCTGCTGGCGCAAGTCTTCAGACTTGTGTCCTACTATAGTGTCGAGTTTGCAACTCGACTGGCTTACAAAGCCACACCTGCTACTGCCTTGGCTATACTTCTATAGCTGCTTCTGCTGATGCATCTTCTACCAAGCTATCTTTGTTAGCTCCCGTTCATCCTCCAGCTTACACATACCTATCGTTTCACCTCTTGCTCTGGGGCGCTCATGCCCGCGAGGGCTCGTCTTCCCGCATCGCGCTTGGAGCTTTTCCTGCCGGGGGTAGGGGCCCTCTTACTCGTGCCTCGGGCTGCCTCGCTCGCGCTCGTCACCGGAAAAACTCGCATAGGCGCTCAACGGAAAGACTGGATAAGTTTTCAGTAGCCAAAGCTGAGGCGGTTCCTGAAACTGCTTTGTAGGGACAGATCGCGACTTGTCCGCTGAACACCACTGACTACAGTACTTATACTTCTAAAATGGCATCTACAGATTCCCCGCCTTGGCTAAGGAGGGGAAGGGAGGGTTGGGTCCGGTAACCACAAACTACAGCAGCACGATGCCAGGAAGTATAAAACAGAAAACCCCGGCTGTGTAGCCGGGGCGTTCCGTATCAAGTTTGCACGTTCACAGCACTAAACCATGTCTAGCTTTTGGTGGCCGTAGTCATTACAGCGTCGCTTCTTTTTTATTCTTTGCAGAGGGATAGTCTTCCAAGGAAACATCCGTGTCTGCCTCTAATGACCAGCCCGTTTTCAGGCCGATGATGAACCAGGCAAGGGCTATCACACCGCCGGCAAAAATGGTGTCACCTACAACGCGAAGCCAGCGCAGCATCTCCATGGTGTCGGTCTGCATGAACTCCATGGAGCGGGCGTACCACAGACCGTGCTCTACGCTAGCCCAGGTTTGCATCAGTCCAATCGGCAGCACACTGATCACCACCATCAACATCAGGCCAATGTTAATAGACCAGAACGCGAAGCTGATCACGCCGTCTTTCCAGCGGCGACGGGCAGAGAGACCCTTCACCACAAACAGCATCAAACCAATGCCCAGCATGCCATATACACCAAACAGGGCAGTGTGCGCGTGAACAGGTGTGGTGTTCAGGCCTTGCATATAGTAGAGCGCAATGGGTGGGTTGATGACGAAGCCGAACACGCCGGCACCCACCAGGTTCCAGAAAGCCACGGCAATAAAGCTGTAGATAGGCCATTTGTAGGCTTTAATCCATTGCGTGGCGCGACTGATCTGCAGGTTGTGATACGCTTCGAAACCGATGAGCACCAGCGGCACTACTTCCAGGGCACTAAAGGTAGCACCCAACGCCATAACCGAAGTTGGCGTGCCACTGAAGTATAAGTGGTGGAAGGTGCCGATGATACCGCCGAACAAGAAGATGATGGTGGAGAAAAGTACCGTGGCTGTCGCCATTTTAGTTTCCAGCAGGCCCATGCGCACAAACAGGAAGGCAATCACTACGGTGGCAAACACTTCAAAGAAGCCCTCTACCCACAGGTGCACTACCCACCAGCGCCAGTACTCGGCAATAGCCAGGTTGGTGTGCTGTCCCCACATCAGGCCAGAAGCATAGAAAATAGCAATGGCAGCAGAAGAGATCAGGAACATACCCAGCAGGTGGCGACCTTCCACATCATTTTTAAAGGCAGGCATAATAGCACGTACCATCAGGCCCAACCACAGGAACAAGCCTACCAGCAGGAAGATTTGCCAGAAGCGGCCCAAGTCTACATACTCATAGCCCTGATGGCCGAACCAGAAGTTTTCGCCGTAGCCCAATTTCTGCATCACACCGTACCACTGACCAGCCAGCGAGCCAGCCACAATAATCAGCAAGCAAATGAACAGGAAGTTAACGCCCAAACGCTGGAACTTCGGCTCATGTCCTGACACGGCAGGGGCAATGTATAAACCCGTTGCCAGCCAGGAGGTAGCGATCCAGAAAATAGCCAGTTGCACGTGCCAGGTACGGGTAATGGAATAAGGCAGAAAGTCAGCCAGCGGGAAGCCGTACAGCGCCTGCCCCTCTACGCCGTAGTGCGCCGTTACCACCCCCAGCGTTACCTGCACCACAATTAGCGCAGTTACGATCCAAAAGTACTTCAGCGTCGCCTTCATAGAAGGGGTTGCTTTCAGGCCCAGCAGTGGATCTTGCTTTGGCAGCTTAGAATGGTCTATCTCTTCTTCGCGGTTAGAGGCATAGTAGTAGGCCAGCAATCCAACACCAGCTATAAGTATGATCACGCTGAAACCTGTCCAGATAATCAGGTCTGAACTTGGCTCGTTGGCCACCAATTTCTCAGCAGGCCAGTTGTTGGTGTAGGTGATCTTTTGATCAGGGCGTTCGGTAACGCAGGCCCAGGAGGTCCAGAAGAAGAAAGCGTTTAGCTTGCGCATGCGCTCCGGGTCTTTCACCGTATTGTTTGCCATAGCATAGGCATCGCGGTGTTTGGCAAGGGCCGGATCATCTGTAAACAGCGCCGTGTAATGTTTGCTTACGTCTGCAATGGCTTCGGCACGAAGGTCCGAAATGGTAAGCACGCCAGTTGCCGGATCATAGGTATTGGCGCGGATCTGTTTTTGCAGGCGGGCCTGCAGCATGGCTTGTAGTTCGGGATCTAAGGCATCGTGGTTCACGCCTTTCTCCTGCTGCGCCCAGGTATCCAGAAAGTACATAGCTTCCTTATGCAGCCACTCTGCACTCCAGTCGGGCGCAACATAGGCACCGTGGCCCCAGATAGAGCCTAGTTCCTGGCCGCCAATGGACTGCCACACGTTCTGACCGTCCTGTATGTCCTGATCGGTAAAGACTACCTTGCCGGAGGTTGTTACTACTTTTTTCGGAATAGGTGGGGCCTGTCGGTAAATCTCGGAACCGTAGTACCCGAGCACGGCGAAGGAGCCGACGATCACGGCTAAAAACCCCAGCCAAAGTTTTTTGTATTTCATGATAATATAGATTGGATGTTGATTACTTGGAAGTGAGCCAAGTCAGGTGCAGGTGGCAAATCAAACCACCTGCACCTGCACTTTGGTTTAAAAGAGATAAGCCACGCTTACCTGTGCCCGGTTGTTTCCTTTGGTGTCGCGCACAGTGGTTGTGCTGATGTTTTTCTGCAGCATGGCACTCACAGATAGTTTCTGGAGGTACACGCTCAGGCCCAGGTTGGCGTAGATGCTTTCGCCGCCTGTCTGCTTGTTTTCCTCCCCCTGCACTTTGTCTTTCGTGGCTTTTTCATAGTACACGCCTGCGCTTGGCAGCAGTGAGGTAGTGCCCACGTTCTCCCAGTAAAACAGGTTAGAGGAAGCGCTCAGGCGGTCGCCGAATTCGTACCCGTCGTTGTTCTCGGTGTTCTGGTTGTAGGTCACATCAGAGTTCAAACCGATTTTATTGTAGCGGATGGTGTAGATGCCGGTCAGGATGTAGTCGGTGCTGCCGGTGCCGGGCTGCATGTTAGCCGGTCCGCCTTCGTGTCCGCTCTGCTTAAACTCTCCTGTAGGTAATTTTACACCGCCACCCAGGCGCAGGGTATGGCGCAGGCTATATTTTGCGCTATCGCCGGTGTTTACAATGGCATAGTTAGCCAGCAGGGTAATGTCGCCGAAGCCGCTGCTGCGGTGCGTCATGTTGGGCATTACGTGCTCGTTAAAGCGGTATGGCACAAAGGCAAACAGCTGCACGCCTTTTATAGGAGTGTAGCGCCCCCAAAGCTCGGCAGAACGGAAGATGTTGTCGGTTTCTTCGTGGTGTGTTTCAGGCACGCCATCATGCGTGTGGGTGTAGGTGCTGGTGATCGTATAAGTGCTGCTCAGGTAGCGCACGCCGAAGAGGTTTTTGTGCACCTGCGGCAAAATGCCCAGGTAACTGCCGCCCATGGTACAGCCGCCGTCACAGGCCTGGCTGCTGAAATTTATGCCTAAGAAGGCTACTGCAAGTATAAATAACTTTTTCATGACTTAACTTTTTGGATGTGTTAAAGGTGCCACGCAGGTGTGGCGGTGTTTTGTGCGGAGGTTAAGCCATTGTTTTTGGAGGGTGGAAAATGCAAAAGGCAGGGGAGGCATATACCTGTAAAGTAAGGATTGGCTCTTTTGCCTGTGTTGCCGCTACAAACAGCACCTCCTGCAGCCGGAACGCCTCAGCCAGAAAGACAACATCCTGCAGCGGCTGCCGCTCCCGAGTGGGCGAAGATTGCTTCTCGCTCTTTTTAAGTTGCTTCTTTAAATAGCAGCTGCCTTTGCAGGCGGAGGCAGGCGCTTCCCGCTGTTCGCAAAGGTACTGGCTGATATAGGCACGGTTAGCCTGAAACAGCAGACAGGTAGCTGTTTTGCTCATGGGCTGAGCCACTGCGCATATCATTAATAAGAACCAGGCAAACCGTTTCATTTCTCTTCTCTTTTCAGGTTCAAAGGTCTTTGGAAGCATCAAGGGGAAAAATGACATTGATCATAATTAAAAGAGATAAAGGTCTTTTATTATTTTGAACCATGCTCCTACTTTTGTTCTGTAATCAATCGCTAAACAGACCAATCATTAAAATTTAGAGTCATGAAAAACGGCGTTAAAAAACAAGAAAGAGGCCTGAGAGACAAAAACAACAATATGTTTCTGAGCTCTGTAAAGGGTGGTGCCATGGCGCTGCTCTGCGGCATGATGCTCGTTGGCTGCTCATCAGGAGAAAATGAAACCTACTATGATGAGTACAAGCAGGAGCAGGGGGCAAATGCAACTGCGGCAGCAACTGAGGCTCCCGCTGCTGACGATGGCAAAGGGGTAGGCCCGGTAACAACAGTAGCACTGGGAGAGGGCATAGAAGACGCGATGGCCGCCAACGGCAAAACCATTTTCGAAGGCAAATGCTCTGCCTGCCACCAACTGTCTGATCAGAAAGTAGTGGGGCCGGGCCTGGCAGGCGTAACCGAGCGCCGCAAACCAGAATGGGTGATGAACATGATCGTGAACCCGGAGGAGATGACCAAGAAAGACCCGGTTGCTAAAAAGCTGCTGGCCGAGCACCTTACCCAGATGACGAACCAAAACGTGAACGAGCAGGATGCCAGAGCGATTCTGGAGTTCCTGAGACAAAACGACCAGGCGATTTAAGCAAAATCTCTACTCAAACCATAAATCATTATGGAAACTGTATTCAACAAAGTTCGAAAATCAGCCCCAAAGGCCGCCCTGCTGATGGCAGTGGCAGCCGGGGCCATGCTGCAGGGCTGTAGCAGCACCGAAAGCAGCGAGGCAGCTGCCCTTGTTTCCGGTGTTGCCGGCGATGCCGCCTCCAAAGTGTATGTGGCCCCTGGCCAGCATGATGAGCTTTATACGTTTATGTCTGGTGGCTTCAGCGGCCAGGTGGCCGTGTATGGCGTACCGTCCGGCAGGCTGCTGAAAGTGGTGCCGGTGTTCTCGCAGAATCCGGAGAACGGCTACGGCTACAACGAAGAAACCAAGGCCATGCTGAACACCTCCTTCGGTTTTGTGCCCTGGGATGATTTGCACCACCCGAAACTCTCGCGTGCCGCAGGTATGACAGACGGCCGCTGGCTGTTCGTGAACGCCAACAACACGCCACGTGTCGCCCGTCTCGACCTGAAAACATTTGAGACAGCTGAGATCCTTGAGATCCCGAACAGTGCCGGTAACCACTGCTCTCCTTACCCCACCAATGACAACGAGTACGTGCTGGCCGGTACCCGCTTTAGTGTGCCGATCAACGTGGAGGGAGATGGCAAGTATGAGGACGTGAACTTTGATGAATACAAAGAAAAGTTCAGAGGCTCCATCTCCTTCATCAAAGTAGACAAAGAGCATGGCGACATGGACCTGGACTTCCAGATTCTGGTGCCTGGCTTCGACTATGACCTGGCTAACGGTGGCAAAGGCCCATCTTCTGACTGGGTTTTCTTTACCACTTACAACACGGAGCAAGCCAATACCCTGAAAGAAATTGGTGCCTCACAAAACGACAAAGATTACCTGGCGGCAATTAACTGGAAGCTGGCTGTAAAGTATGCCAAAGAAGGCAAAGCGAAAGAAATGCCTGCCTACTACTACCACAACAAGCTGGATGAGAAATCACATATCGCCAAGTCTGAGATCAAGAAGACTGTTAGAATCCTTCGTCCGGAAGATTGCCCTGGCCTGATGTACCTGATTCCGGTTCCTAAATCACCACACGGCATCGACGTAGACCCAACAGGTGAATACATGGTGGTGAGTGGTAAGCTGGCCTCTGTTATTCCGGTGCACTCTTTCTCTAAAATGCTGAAGACTATTGAGAAGAAAGACTTCATTGGCAACGTGGGTGGCATTCCGATTCTGCGCTACGAGTCTGTACTACAGGGGGAGGTGAAAGAGCCGGGCTTAGGACCGTTGCACACCGAGTTTGACGATAAGGGCAATGCTTATTCTTCTATGTTCGTGTCTTCTGAGATCGTGAAATGGACGCTGAAAGACCTGCAGGTAAAAGACAGAATTCCGGTGTACTACTCAGTTGGTCACTTAGTGATACCTGGCGGCGATACGAAGAAGCCTTATGGCAAGTACCTGATCGCCATGAACAAAATCACCAAAGACCGCTACCTGCCAACTGGTCCTGAACTGGCGCAATCTGCCCAATTGATTGACATCAGCGGCGAGAAAATGAAGCTCCTGCTCGACTTCCCGACTATCGGTGAACCGCACTACGCCCAAGCCATTGAGGCGAAGAAGATTGCTCCGAACAGCGTGAAGATGTATAGCCTGGAAGAGAACAGCCATCCTTATGCTGCCAAAAATGAGAAAGAAGCTCGAGTTGAGCGCAAAGGCAACGAGGTACACGTGTACATGACCGCCATCCGAAGCCACTTGACACCGGATAACATTGAAGGTATAAACGTGGGCGACGAAGTATACTTCCACGTGACAAACCTGGAGCAAGACTGGGACGTGCCGCACGGCTTCGCGATCATGGGTAACAACAATGCCGAGTTGCTGGTGATGCCAGGTGCTACCCAAACCCTGAAGTGGGTGCCACAAAGAGCAGGTATCATCCCGATGTATTGCACCGACTTCTGCTCTGCGCTGCACCAGGAAATGCAAGGCTATATCAAGGTATCTCCAAAAGGATCTAAAGTACCGCTGGCCTTCTCAACAGGTGCCAAAAAGCCAAAAGCTTAAACTCTGATATTCTGAAAGCAGGGGGCACCACGCCCTCTGCTTTCTAATCTCTTACCCCTTAAAATTACAAGGATGAAAACTGTAAGCAGGCTGCTGATGTTTCTGGCGGCAATCTCAATTGGTTTGCTCTTTCTGTTCCCGATGTGGAAGATTTTGGTGCAGGCCCCCCAGTACCCGGAAGGTTTGCAGATGCACATCTGGATAAACAAGATATCCGGTAACACAGACTATACGCTGCAGAACTTCAACATCCTGAACCACTACATCGGCATGGAAAAAATAGAGCCAGACTCTTTTAAAGAGCTGACTTACATGCCGTACATCGTTGTTTTCTTTATAATCTCTGGTGTGCTGATTGCCCTGCTTAACCTGAAGCGCCTGGTGCTGCCATGGGTAGCCTTGCTGATGGTAGCTGGTGGCGCTGGCCTCTTAGACTTCTACATGTGGCTGCACAAGTTCGGTACCAACCTCGATCCAAATGCGCCAATTAAAATACCGGGTATGACCTACATTCCGCCTTTTCTTGGCGGGAAAGACCTGCTCAACTTCCACGCAGTATCGCTGCCGGGCGCCGGAAGTATAGGTATAGCCCTGGCAGTTATACTTGGCTTGGGCGTGTACTTTCTGGAACGCAATCGTGAGCCGCAGCGCATCAAAACACTTGCTTAAACTGATTCCGCCGCACCATGAAAACTTACCAAAACATCCTGTTTATACTTGTTGGCCTGCTGCTGTTTGCCTGCAAACCGGAGCCACAACAGATAAGCTACGGCCAAACAAACTGCGGCCATTGCAACATGACCGTGTCGGACAGCCGCTACGGAGCAGAGCTTGTAAACTCTAAGGGCAAAGCCTTTTTCTTCGACTCTGCTGAATGCCTGGCTGCTTACCTGAACGATAACCCAAAGCAGGAGCAAGAAGCTGCTTTTGTACTGGTGACAGATTTTACAAAGCCTAACACGCTGGTTGATGCAAAGCAGGCAGCCTTTCTGCAAAGCGAGCAGTTGCCAAGCCCGATGGGCATGTTCCTGACTGCCTTTGCTGATGCGCAAACAGCCACACAGTTTCAGCAAAAACATACTGGTCGCCTGCTCTCCTGGAAAGAAGCCATGCTAGCCGTTCAAAAAAATGAAAAGCCTCTATAAATATTTCTTCGCAAGTATAGCTGTGCTGTTCGTGCTAATCCAGCAGGTGCAGGCGGCTACGCTGAAGGTATGTGCCAGCTGCCCCAATACGTCTATCAAAAAGGCCATTGCCCTCGCAAAGCCCGGCGATAAGGTGGTGGTAGACGGAGGCATTTACCGCGAGGGAACCATCGATATAACTAAATCTATACACCTAATTGGGCTGAATAACCCAGTGCTGGACGGGCAGCACAAAGGAGAGATACTGAACATCCGGGCAAATTATGTAACCGTGCAGGGCTTTACGCTGAAAGATGTGGAGGTAAGCTACCTGAGCGATTTTGCCGCCATACGTGTGGCAGAAGCCAGCCATGTAAAAGTGCTGAACAACAAAGTACAGAACGCTTTTTTCGGCATTTACCTGCAGCGCGCCGATAGCTGCGAAGTGCGCGGCAATGTAGTACAGGGCAAGGCCACTACAGAATCTGGTTCGGGCAATGCCATTCACCTGTGGTACTGCAATACCATCAAGGTACACGATAACAAAGTATCCGGCCACCGCGACGGAATATACTTTGAGTTTGCCACCAACAGTGACATTCAACGAAACCTGAGCCAGGGCAATCTGCGCTACGGCCTGCACTTTATGTTCTCTGATGGTAACGTGTACAAGTATAATACCTTCCGCCAAAACGGGGCGGGTGTGGCCGTGATGTACACTAAGAACATTGTGATGCAGCAAAACCTGTTTGAAGGCAACTGGGGCGCTGCCGCATATGGCCTGCTCCTGAAAGACATCAGCCGTAGCTCCATCAGCAACAACACCTTTAGGCGCAACACAACCGGCATTTACCTGGAGGGCTCCAGCAAGTTAGATGTGAAACAGAACAGCTTCGAAAACAACGGTTGGGCCATGCGCCTGCTCTCAAATTGCGAGCAGGACACGTTTCTGTTGAACAACTTTATCGGAAACACCTTTGATGTGGCCACGAACGGCACAGCTGCACAGAACCACTTTGCAGGCAACTATTGGGACAAGTATACCGGCTACGACCTGAACAAAGACAAAACAGGCGATGTGCCTTATCGCCCGGTAAGCTTATACTCGATGCTGGTAGAGCGGGTGCCGCCTTCGGTGATGTTTATGCGCAGTTTTATAGTAGACCTGATGGACCAGGTGGAGCGTGTGCTGCCAAGTTTCATACCGGAGCAGCTCCTAGACAACAGCCCATCCATGAAAAAAATATAGCCATGTTAGCGATAGAAAACCTCTGCAAATCTTATGGCAAGCTGAAAGTGCTGCAGCACGTGAGTGTGAATTTTGGGACTGGCAAAGTCGTGTCGGTTATCGGGCCTAACGGTACCGGTAAAACCACTATGATCAAGTGCATACTGGGCATGGCGCTGCCCGACAGCGGCGACATTAAAATGAGCGGGCAGAGTGTGCTGAACCAGCACGACTACCGCAGCCAGATAGGCTATATGCCGCAGATTGGCCGCTACCCCGAAAATATGAAAATCCGCCAAGTGATCGGTATGGTGAAAGACATTCGCAAAGACATCAAAAATACAGACGAGGAGCTGGTAGGGCTGTATGGCCTGGAGCAGCTATATGACAAACGTATGGGCGCTCTGTCGGGTGGAACGAAGCAAAAAGTGAGTGCGGCACTAGCCTTCCTGTTCCACCCGCAGGTGCTTATATTAGATGAACCTACCGCCGGCCTTGATCCTGTTTCGGCCGAAATCCTGAAGAGTAAAATCCTGAAAGAAAAGAAAAACGGCAAGCTTATACTCATTACGTCCCATATCATGAGCGAGGTAGAGGAGGTGGCCGACGAGGTGATGTGTATGATGGATGGCAAGCTGAAGTTCTACGAAACCATTGCCGCCATTAAACAGCAAACGCATGAAAATCGCCTAAGCCGTGCCATTGCTAAAATCATGAACGAAGAGGAGGACTAAGCCATGAACAAGATCATCAAATATGTACTCTATGATATTATCCGGAGCAAAATTGTGCTGGCATATACGTTGTTTCTGCTGCTGCTTTCTATTGGTTTGTTCAACCTGGGTGGCAGCACGGACAAAGCCATCCTTAGCCTGCTGAATCTGGTGCTGCTGACGGTGCCGCTTATCAGCATTGTATTTGCCACCACGCACTTCTACAACTCCTATGAGTTTATGGAGCTGCTGGTAGCACAGCCGATTAACCGCAAAAAGATATTCATGAGCGAGTACCTGGGTGTGGCGCTGTCTTTGTCGGCTGCGTTTATACTTGGCGTGGGGGTGCCGGTGCTGCTTTTCGGGGCCAGCGTTACAGGTTTATACTTGGTACTGACAGGTGTGTTCATCACCTTCATCTTCGTAGCTCTAGCTTTCCTGGCCTCCGTCATTACCCGCGACAAAGCCAAAGGCATTGGCATCGCGCTGCTGCTCTGGTTCTACTTCGCCCTGATCTACGATGGCATTGTGCTGTTTATACTTTACTACTTCGCTGATTACCCACTGGAACAAGCTTCGCTGGCGCTTACCGCCCTCAACCCAATAGACCTGGGCCGCATTATGGTACTGCTAAAATTGGATGTGTCGGCGCTGATGGGCTATACCGGGGCTTTGTACAAGAGCATCTTCGGTAGCATCTGGGGAGTAGGTTTGGCCTTCGGAATGCTGCTAGTGTGGGTGCTGGTGCCGCTGCTGAGCTCCGGAAAAATATTTTCGAAAAGAGATTTATAGTGTAGTGCCTGCTTCGGCAGGTGGATTAACAGGTGTTTTGGTGATTTAGAGAGCACAGAGCTACGTTCTGTGCTCTTTTGTTTTTAGAAGCAAATCTAAATTTCAGAGCGGGCGCTTTCCCGCGGACAGGTCGCGACCTGTCCCTACAAGTCCTGTACCTTTAAGTAGCTCCGTTAGCAGAAGTTATCTGAAATGTTTCCAGTCCTTGGGTTGAGCGCCTTGTAGAGTTCCGGTGCCCGTAAGGGCATTGCGACCGAAGGGTAGCAAAGGAAGGCTACACAGCGCGATGCCCGAGGACGAGGCCCCGCGGCCGTGAGCGCTCCAAAGCAAAAGGTGAAACAGTAGGTATGTGGGAGCTGGAGGATGAACAGAAACTAGAAAGGATAGCTTGTTTGAAGATGAGGTAAGAAGTGGCTATGGAAGGCTGTACATGTATGGTTCTGTGAGCCAGTAAAGCTGGACGCTTTACGCTACAGTAGGCACTAGCTGCAAGCTAGCGCCAGCGGGGAAGTATGCCCTGCGATAAGCAGAGTCAGTCACAGGCACAAGCTGACGCATGCGCCAGAAAAGCTGTTTTGAATATCAACTGTAAGTGTGGCTTTGCAAGCCAGTCGAGTTGCAAACTCGACATTATAGTAAGACACAAGTCTGAAGACTTGCGCCAGAGGAAAAAGTTATACCTAAATAACATCATCAGAAACAATACATTAACAGAAATGACAGACATCATTTTATACTAACCTCCATTTCCCTACACTTGCAGTCCCGTTGATAGTGAAGACGAAGACAAAATGAATATACAGTCAAAACGAAACTGGCTGCTGGTAGCGCTGTTCAACCTGGTAGTGGTAGCTTTTCTGGGGCTGCTGCTGCGGTGGATGTTTGTGGCACCAGTGGCTGGGATCAACTATAAATACCTGTTGCACGGCCACTCACACGTGGCATTGCTGGGCTGGCTATACTCTGCTGTTTTTGTGGCGCTGGTGGCTTTTTTTTTACCGCCGGCACTACAACAAAAGAAGACCTATACCTGGCAGTTTTGGCTGTCGCAGGGGACAGTGCTGGGGATGCTGCTTAGCTTTCCGGTGCAAGGGTATGGACCTGTTTCAATATTCTTTTCCACAGCGCATATCTTAATGAGCTACTGGTTTACTTACCAGTTTCTGAAGGATGGAAAAGCCGCGCAGCTAGGCCAGGGAAAGCATCAGCAGTCTTATGCTTTCGTAAAGGCGGCACTGTTTTTCCTGGTGCTGTCGTCGCTGGGGCCATGGGCAATGGGACCGATCATGGCGACAGGCCAAAGCGGTAGCGAGTTATACTTTAACGCCATCTACTTTTACCTGCACTTTCAGTACAACGGTTGGTTTACGTTTGCGGTGCTGGGGCTCCTGTTCTGGCTGCTGGAGCAGTACAAGGTCAACTTCAGTGTCAAGTATGGCAGGCTCTTCTTTCGCTTGATGTTCTGGTCCTGCCTGCCTGCTTACCTGTTGTCTGTGCTCTGGATTAAACCTGCCGCTGTGGTGTATGCGGTGGGGGGAGCGGCTGCGCTGGCGCAAGTGGTCGCGTTGGTTGTGCTGCTTCTGCTTGTAAACTCTATAAGCAAGCAGGTGCTGGCATTATTCAGCAACTGGAGCCGCTTTATACTTGTACTGGCTGGAATGGCTTTTACAGCTAAAATCCTGATGCAACTAACAACGGGCATTCCGTACATGGCGGATTTGGCCTACAGGCTACGCTTCTTTATCATCGGCTATCTGCACCTGGTACTAATTGGCTTCGTCAGCATGTTTCTATTTGCCTTTTTTGCACAGCAAGGTTGGTTAAGTTTTAAGCAAGGTATGAGCCGGTGGGGGATGGGATTTTTTCTGGCTGCCTTTGCCGGAACCGAAGCTTTGCTTTTTCTGCAGGGCATTTTCTTTTGGTTAGGAGTAGGAGCTATACCTGCTTACCACAAGTTGCTTTTCGGACTAAGCATCTGTTTGCCTGTTGGTATACTTCTGTTTTTTGTAGCACAGGTGTGGCGGAAAGAAGTTTATATTTCGGAAGGCAAAGCAGCAAAAGAGCTGCAGCATCAAACAAGTTAAACTCGTGTAAACAGTCTACATTAAAAACAGCAAGGGCTGCTTCTATGTAGAGGCAGCCCTTGCTGTTTTAGGTTAATTCCTTAGCTGCACCCGAGGCTATTGCCGCAGTTCAGGCATTTATAGCATGTTCCAGAGCGGATGGTAATGTGGCCGCAGGTATTGCAGATAGGAGCATCGCCCATCATGTTCGCCAGCACCTGCTGCGTTTGCTCCATCAGCAGTGTTTTGCTCTGCGATACCACTTTATACTCTGTACCTTTTAGTACAGGCTTTTCTGGAGGTGTTGTCAGTGATGCAGAAAAGGCAGACGGAACATCATCCTGTGCATCTTTCTCTTGCTGCACATGCACCAGGTCGGTGCGGTTCAGGTACTCGTAGCCGAGCAGGCGGAACAGGTAGTCAAACACCGAAGTGGCAGACTTGATGTTAGGGTGCTCCACGCGTCCGGCAGGCTCAAAGCGGGTAAAGGTAAAGCGGCTGACATACTCTTCCAGCGGCACGCCATACTGTAGCCCCAAAGACACAGCAATTGCAAAGCAGTTAAGGATGGAGCGGAACGAAGCACCTTCTTTGTACATATCAATAAACACCTCGCCCAAAGAACCATCAGTGTACTCGCCGGTGCGGATGTAAACCGTGTGTCCATCAATCTTAGCCTTTTGTGTAAAGCCTTTGCGTTTATCTGGCAGTTTATGGCGCTCCACCATAGCGGTAAGCTGCTGGCGGAAGTTCTGGTTGCCGGCTCCTGCAAGTATGGCTTTGGCTGCCTGAAGCACCTGCTCTGCATTGGTCGCGGTTTCTGTTGTAATGGTGGCTTCCGCTGCTTCTTCTCCCGAAGAGCTGCTCTTAGAAGTAAGTGGCTGCGAAAGTTTGCTTCCATCGCGGTAAAGGGAGCAGGCTTTTAGCCCCAGTTCCCAAGAACGCTCATAGCATTGTGCTACCTCGGCTACTGTCGTTTCGTTTGGCAGGTTTATGGTTTTCGAAATGGCCCCGGAAATAAAAGGCTGTACTGCTGCCATCATCTGTATATGTCCATCGGCCTTGATAAAGCGCGTACCCTTGTTGCCGCAGCGGTTGGCACAGTCGAAGACAGCATAGTGCTCCGGCTTCAGAAAAGGAGCGCCTTCCACCGTCATGGTGCCGCAGACGTAGTCGTTGGCCTCCTCTATTTGCTTAAGTGTATAGCCAAGCTGGCATAGCAGGTTAAAGTCTGGATGCTGGTATTGCACAGGGGCAAAACCAAGCCGTTGCAGGCAGTTATCACCTAAAGTATACGCATGAAAAAGCGTATTTACATCGTAGGCAGAAGGTGTAGCTGCTTCAAGCTTTTCCAGCTCTTCCGGCAGCAACCCTCGCTGGAGCAGTGCCTCTGGGTTGATATGCGGTGCCCCTTTCAGCGTAGCGTGGCCTTTGGCGTAGTTTACAATGGACTGTATTTCATCAGAAGTATACTTTAGTTTTTGGAGTGCTGCCGGGATAGACTGGTTGATGATTTTGAAATAGCCACCGCCCGAAAGCTTTTTATACTTTACGAGTGCATAGTCCGGCTCCACGCCCGTGGTATCACAATCCATCAGCAGCCCGATAGTGCCGGTGGGGGCGATAACAGTGGCCTGCGCATTGCGGAAGCCATACTTCTCGCCCTGTTGTAGCGCTTTGTCCCACGCCTGCTGTGCGGCTGCCAGTAAGTTTGGCGGACACAGATCATGTTTCAGGCCAACAGGTTTTATACTTAGATGCTCATACTTGTCAGGTTGGTTATAGGCCGTGTAGCGGTGATTACGAATTACGCGCAGCATAGCCTCCCGGTTAGGTGCATACTTGGCAAAAGCACCTAATGCAGCGGCCATTTCTGCGGAAGTTTTGTAAGCCGTGCCTGTCATCAGCGAAGTAATGCCAGCTGCCACGGCGCGCGCCTGGTCGCTGTCGTAAGGCAGGCCCTGTACCATGAGCAATGCACCCAAGTTAGCATAACCCAGCCCAATGGTGCGGTAGTCGTAGGAGCGTTGCGCCACTGCCTCGGATGGGAACTGCGCCATCAGCACCGATATCTCCAGCACCACCGTCCAGAGGCGACAGGCGTGTTCAAAGGCATTTGCATCAAATTCCTGCTGCTCTTGGTTGTAGAAGCGGAGCAGGTTCAGCGAGGCGAGGTTACAGGCAGTGTCGTCCAGGAACATGTACTCGGAGCAGGGGTTGGAGCCTTTTATCGGTCCTTCTGCCGGGCAGGTATGCCACTCGTTTATCGTGGTATCGAACTGTACGCCCGGGTCGGCACAGGCCCAAGCTGCCTCTGCAATCTGTTGCCATAAGTCGTGGGCAGGCACTTGTTTTAACGTGCTGCCATCGGTGCGGGCGGTCAGGTGCCAGGGCGCATTCTGGTGCAGCGCTTCAAAAAAACTGTTGGGTACACGCACCGAGTTATTTGAGTTTTGTCCCGATACAGTAGCGTAAGCCTCCCCTTCATAGTCAGCGGAATATCCAGCGGCAATCAGGGCGGCTACTTTCTTTTCTTCCTCTTTTTTCCAGTTGATAAAAGCCTCTATCTCGGGATGGTCCAGGTCGAGGCTCACCATTTTAGCGGCCCGGCGTGTAGTGCCTCCAGATTTAATAGCTCCGGCTGCACGGTCGCCTACACGTAAAAAGGACATCAGCCCCGAAGAGGTGCCACCACCGGAAAGAACCTCATCTTTGCCCCGGATGGCAGAGTAGTTGGTGCCCACGCCCGAGCCATACTTGAAAATGCGCGCCTCCTGCACCAGTAGGTCCATAATGCCGCCTTTGTTAGCTAAATCATCCTGCACCGAAAGTATAAAACAGGCGTGTGGTTGTGGTCGCTCAAACGCAGAGCCAGACTCTTTGAGCTCCTCTGTTTCGGGATCAACATAATAATGCCCCTGTGCCTGGCCTGTGATGCCATAAGAGGCATGGAGCCCGGTATTAAACCACTGCGGAGAGTTTGGCGCCGCATATTGCCCCAGCAGCATGTACACCAGCTCATCATAAAATGCCTGCGCATCTGCCTCACTTGCAAAATAGCCATACTTACTGCCCCAGGTGCGCCAGCAATTTGCCAGCCGGTGCACCACTTGCTTCACAGAGCTTTCAGCACCGGTGCTGCTTTCCGGCTGTGGCACACCGGCGCGGCGCAGGTATTTCTGTGCGAGTATATCGGTGGCTATCTGCGACCATTGCGCTGGTACTTCCACGTCTTTAAGCTCTGCCACTACATCGCCGGAAGGGTTGCGAATGGTAGAGGAGCGGAGCTCGTAGCGGAACATGTCGTAGGGCGACTGCTGCGGAGAGGTAAACTTTCTGTTGATGGAGATACCCTTTGGAAGGGGAGGTGTATGCTTTGTCATACGGCAGGATAGGTTTCTTATATATAGTAAAGGAAAAATCAAGACCTAAAACTGCCTTATGTTAAACCGAAAAAGAATGACAAAGATCATTCTATAAAAAGACTTTTGTGTCTTTTATTCTAAAGTGCGCTTTATACTTTTACATCAGTGATTTAAACCTGATATACATAAAAGAATTCAACATGGAAACTACACAGACAATTGAAGTACTGGATGTAACGCTGCTGGAGCCACGCCTGAAGCACCCTACCATTTTTGAGTGGTTTGATGCCCGCAAAGGCGGCGAAGCTTTTATCATATACAACGACCACGACCCGAAGCCGCTCTACTACCAGCTGCTCGGCGAACGCGGCAACACTTTTCAGTGGGAGTACCTGGAGCAGGGGCCTGAAGTATGGGAAGTGAAGATTTCCAAGCTAACGCAGCAGGAAGGCGAGACGGTAGGCGAACTGGTAGCAAAGGATTTCCGCAAAGCGCAGGTATTTAAGAAGTATGGCATCGACTTCTGCTGTGGCGGTAAAAAGTCCGTGAAGCAGGTATGCGAGGAAAAAGGCGTGGACCAACAGGCGCTGGAACGAGAGCTGGAAGTTACTTCTGCAGCAGAAAGCCGCGAAACAGACTTCGGTAGCTGGGAGCTTCCTTTTCTGGCGGACTACATCGTGAACATGCACCACAAGTATGTACGAGAGGCGATTCCGGCCCTGTACGAGTACACGACCAAAATTGCCCGCGTGCACGGCAAGCGTCACCCGGAGCTGCTGGAAGTAGCCAAACATTTTGTGAACGTAGCCAACGAGCTGGAGGCGCACATGCCGAAAGAGGAGCGCGTGCTGTTCCCATTCATCAAACAGCTGGATGAGGCGAAGAAGCAAGGTATAAAACTGGACAAACCCGCTTTCGGCTCTATCCAGAACCCCATCAACATGATGGAAATGGAGCATGAAGCAGCCGGCGATGAACTGGTGGCTATCCGCGAACTGACGGATAACTACACTCTACCAGCCGATGCCTGCGCCACTTATACTATTGCCTTTAAAAAGCTACAGGAGTTTGAGGAGGATCTGCACCGCCACATCCACCTGGAAAACAACATCCTGTTCCCGAAAGCGCTGGAGCTGGAGAAAGAAGTACTGAAGTAGTTCATCTGAATCAGGATTTACTGGATTTATGGATGGGCAGGATTTTCTGTTTTGGTTTGAAATGATTTGATGACTTTAAGTTGATTTCGTTTGTGCGCAGCGCCTGCAAGCGCCTTATCTGCCACAAATCAGAAAAATCATTTACTAGCTAAATCAATCCTGCCCATCCTTTCCCATCCTAAAAATCCTGATCCTAAAAGAGAAACCACATGAAAATTGCCACAAAACCCCAAAAGAGAGTTAAAAGCCTGGTGCCACTTTCCCGGGAGCACCATCATGGGCTGTTGTTTTGCTGGAAACTGCGCCAGGGCCTGAAGAACGGAACAGATCTTCGCATCCTGCAGGACTACGTCCGCTACTTCTGGGACAGTAATTTGAGAGAACACTGCGAGGAAGAGGAGTGGCTGCTGAACAGGCTCCTGACAAACGAAACCGTGAACATCAGGATAGAGGAGGAGCACCGTCTCCTGCACGAGATCATACACCTCATCTGCGAGCATAACCCGACAGCAGCTCTTTTCCAGACATTGCAGCAGGACCTGGTAGACCACATTCGTTGGGAGGAGCGGGAGTTGTTTCCGTACCTGCAGGCGGTGGTTAAACCAGATGAGCTGGAACTGGCAATGAAGTTGCTCGAGCTGAAGCATACGCCGCGAACAGACACCTTTACCCCCGCCTTCTGGGCTGATGGGGCACCAACCGAAGAAGCATGGAAATAGCTGCCAACACAAAGATATCGGCTATTCTGAAGGCCAACCCTGCGGCGATAGAAGCCATTGCCTCTATCAACAGGCATTTTGAGAAGCTGCGCAACCCCCTGCTGAGAAAGGTGCTGGCCTCGCGTGTAACCGTTGCCGACGCCGCTCGCATCGGCGGGTGTTCGGAAGAGGATTTTTACCGGATACTGGAGCCCCTGGGCTTTTGCCCTCGTGCGGCCACCGGTAACACGGCAAAACAAACCGCTGCTGTAGTAGCGATACCGGCTTACCTGGAGCAACTGCGCCCCGAAAATCTGCTTACGCTGGACGTGCGCGAGGATATAACCACGGGTAACGATCCGTTTCTGCGTATCATGGCCGCTGTGGGCAGGCTGGATAGCTCCAATGCGTTGCAGCTCATCAACACCTTTGAACCTACGCCTCTGATAGACATCCTGAAAAAGAAAGGGTACGCCGCATATGCAGAGGAGCAAAGCCCGGACCTGGTGCATACTTTTTTTTGGCTGGAGCACCTAACGGAAGTAGGGGAGGCCGTTGCAGAAAAGGAACCGGCTTCCGCTGATTTAAAGGCTCTTATGCACGCCTACGAGGGCAAGCTGGTACACCTCGATGTGCGCCACCTGGAAATGCCGCAGCCGATGGTGTCTATTCTAAGTCACCTGGAGACACTCCCCGCAGGTGCCGCCCTCTATGTGACGCACAGGCAAGTGCCGCAGTTCCTGCTGCCCAAGCTGCAGGAGCGCGGTTTTGCCGTGGCCATCCAACAGGCTGAACCGGGTGAGGTCTTCCTGCTCATCTATAAAGTATAAACCCATGTCTACCGCCACTGTTTCTAACTCTCCTTCTAAATGGGTCGTGCTGCCGCACTTCGCTTTTGCTGCCCTTTCTTTTATGGCGCTGAGCGTTCTGCTGCTTTTTTCTACCGATGCTTTCGGGGGGCACTACTTCCACCCAAAGCTGCTAACGCTCACACACGTAGCCGTACTGGGCTGGGCCACCATGCTTATTTTCGGTGCGCTGTACCAGCTGTTGCCGGTGGTGCTGGAGTGCAGGCTCTATAGTGAAAAACTGGCCGTTTATACCTGTGGCTTGTTGAGCAGTGGCACAATTTCGCTGGCCTATTCATTCTGGTATTTCCAGCTAGGCTGGACCATGCACCTGGCCGCCTGCCTGCTGTTGATCGCTTTTCTGCTGTTTAACATCAACGTCATCCAGACAGCCCGGAAAGCACCGAAGTGGACGATTGAGGCAGACTTTATCGTGACCTCTGCTGTCTGGCTGCTGGTAACCGGCTTGGTTGGCGTGTTAATGGCCCTTAACTTCACCTATCCCTTTCTGCCCCAGGAGCATGTGCACTACCTGAAGCTGCACGCGCACATTGGCATGGCGGGCTGGTTCCTGCTCCTCATTATCGGGGTTGGGGCTAAGCTAATCCCGATGTTCCTGCTGGCGCACCCGCAAGGCACCCGCAAACTCAACTGGGCCTACAACCTGATCAATGGCGGACTGCTGCTGTTTATAGTTGATCACATGCTGCTGCACACCGGCTGGCTGCCTTTGTACGCCGGGCTTGTAGCGGCAGGCCTGTTGCTGTTTCTCTCTTACCTGCAGGAAGCCCGGAAAACGATGCAGCGAAAAGAAGTTGACTTAGGCATGCAGCAGACGTTTGTGGCCCTGGCTCTCCTGCTGTTGCCCCTGGTGCTGGTGTTTGTCGTGAGCAGCGATCTGAAGCTGCCGCAGGGGCTCCAGCTCTCCCTTTACCTCGTGTATGGCATTTCGGTGTTCCTTGGCTTTGTGACGGCGCTCATACTGGGGCAAACGTTTAAAACGCTTCCCTTCATCGTCTGGATGCATGCGTACGAAGACCACGTGGGCAAGTATAAAACACCGCTCCCGAAAGACTTGTACAGCCACACGTTGCTGCGCTGGCAAAACATCAGCTATTTGGCAGGTTTTGTGATGCTGTTAGCTGGCGTGCTTTTAGGCCAGCGCCAACTCATACTTGCCGGAAGTATTGTTTTCAGCATTGCAGCATCCTTGTACACGGCCAATGTATTTCAACTGCTACTGCACAGGGCACATGACTTAAAACCTTTTACCTATGGAAGCGCAAACACCTGAACTAGAGCCGGAGGTATGGCACACGCTCCGGTACATCATTGATCCAGAAATCGGGATTAACATTGTGGACCTTGGCCTTGTTTACCTAGTGCGCCTGAAAGAGAACCAGCTGCAGGTAGAGCTCACCCTGACCACGCCGGGCTGCCCCATGAGCAGCACCATCCTAAAGGCGGCTGAGCAGATCCTGCAACACCGTTTCCCTCAGTATGAGGTTACAGTAGAGCTGGTGTGGCTGCCTCCCTGGACAACTGACATGATCAGTGAAGAAGGAAAGCGGCAACTGAACAGGAGTAATTAGTATCTTTGCTACGTACGTATACATGAGATGATGCTGTCCAAGACTACCGAGTATGCCCTGCGGGCCGTTGTGTACATTGCTATGGGCAATGCCGACGGACACAAGGTGGGAATAAAAGAGATTGCCAAAGAACTGGACCTGCCGGTGCACTTTATCGGTAAAATATTACAGGACCTGGTGCGTAAAAACGTTTTCTCCTCGGCAAAAGGGCCCGGCGGCGGGTTTTACATGCACCGCCCCGCCAATGATATCAGCATCCTGGAAATTGTGCGCACCATAGATGGCTTAGAAGCTTTTAAAAGGTGCGGCATGGGCATGAAGCAATGCTCCGATAAGCACCCGTGCCCCCTGCACAACGACATTAAAGCTTACCGCGACCATCTGTTAAAAGTATTTAGCACTAAAACGATCCAGGACCTGGTGGATAGCATCAAAACAGGGAAGTACTTTATCACGAACGTGCATGATGAGGTCTAGCAGCGGTGTTTAATGTCTTCGGCAGCGTCACTGGCCGAAGACTGGCGTTTAGCTGTTACTCTCTTTACCTTCATCTTCTCTGCCTAATATCCAGATTTGTTATTCTTTCCGTGTCAGGGTTCTCTGGCTTGTAGGAAAGGTCATCAAAGCTTACCGCTGATTTGCCCAGCCCTAGTTCTGCCTTCACATAGTTTGTCAGTTGAGCTTCACTCTCTGGAGCAAGTCCATAGTAGTCGTAGCAAACGATGCTTCCTCTTTGAAACGCACAAATAATGGCGAATATCTTTTGATGAGCGTATCCAAGGTCTTTGAGCTTCCATTGAGGTGCTAAGCTAAAGAAGGAGAGCCTTTCGTAGATTGCTGGTGTAGCAAGGTTTAATCTGCTTCTCAGGTAACCCTCTAATGTTATAGGTTGGATAAAGTCGAAGAAACTTCTTCTCACCCTTGCTGGGCTAAGCCTTATTTTTTCTCCCCCTGGTAGGCTGGTCTGCATGGACGCTATCACTTTGTTTGCCACCCAACTCCCGTTAGTGGCTGTTTGGGATTGTGGCGCCGCCTCCACCCAAAACCTTACCATTTCCCCGTGATTTAAAGTAAAAGCAGGAAAGTCAAAGCCTTCTAAATAAAACCCCTGATTCTGAATTAGCATGATGGTTTAAATTAGTGAGAACTATTCGCTTCCGGATAACTAAGGCAAAAGTGGCTTATCTCTGTTCGTTATACTTGCCGCTGCGCGATAGGGCACGGTGCCTTAGGTCAGATACTTTTTGCGGGCATGCTGTAGGAGGGTCTGCAGATACTCTTTGTCTTCCTGAGCTTTTAAATCTTTGCCGGAGGCCTCCTCAATAGAATCTAGCTCTTTCTCCAGCAGCGCTTTGTGCCTGTTCTGCTCATCACGCTCGCTTATTTTTGCTATCAGGTCGATCAGGCGCGACTGTACGGCCACATCCGTTGTGGAGTAAGCCCGAATACTGGCTGCACACAAATAAAAGGTCTTTTCGAAAGGGACGGGAGCGTACACGATGAACGGCGCTCCTTTACTGTTCCGGGCAACTTTCTGCCCCCTTAGCTCCTGAAGCCGGCAGAGCAGATCCATGAGGTAATCGATTGCCTGGATTGCCGTGCCCGGGTCGTTTACGCCAGGGCTCAGTCCTTTTACCGCAATTTCGGTAAGCTGCTTAAAGCCATAGTAAAAGTTCTCCTTTACTATTTCCTGGTGGCGGAGCAACACGTTTTCTTCCAGCAGTTCCTGTATTTCCTTGTCGAGGGGCTTGTTAATTTTGAGGAACGGCTCTCCCTTCAGCAGATAGGCTCCCTGCACTTTGAGTATCCTGAGCTGCAGCCCCTTTTTTTCGGACGCCTTTTTGATTCCCTCCTCAGTAATGGTGTCAAAATACCCGGAGTCCCAGGCTTTCACCAGCACAGCATCTGGGTCCTCCTCCCAGTCTTCCTCATAGCTCCCGCTGCTGATTTCTCTGTTCAGCACATCCCGTGTGCTGCGGTACAGGTTGTTCAGTATGTTCCCGATCTGTATCTCGTTGGAGATTTTATGGATAAAATAGATGAAGCAAATAAGGCTGGCAAAGCCTAAAAACATACCCAGCACAGTGGAAAGGAGTGGTACCTCTGGCCCCCCTTGCATGGTCTGCACATTGCTGAGCACGACAATGATAAAGCCTACGGTGCCTACTATCGTTCCGAGTACAATCTGGCTCCCTCTTTTACTGATTAAGTCCGGCAGCAGCCTTGGAGAAAAGCTGGACGTAACCTGAGACAGCACGATCATTACCATGGCAAAGGTAAAGGTAACGAGGCTGATCAGGCCCGTCAGTAACGAGGAGAGCAGACTTCGCACGGTGTCCGCATTATCCATCCTCAAAAAAGGAACCTGCCTTATCACTGCCTCACCCACCGAAATTTTATCCAGATAAGTGCAGAGCCAGGAAAACGCGAGCAATGTAAAGGCAATCATGATCGGATAGAAGGCAATGCTGTTGATTGCCAGCATGTAGGCTTTCTTGATGGAATATTTTGCTTTGGCAATCTTCATGGCACCACAAGGTTAAGAGGGAGGCCGCTTAAACAAAAACAGTTGCTGCCCCTACCGTTCTGCAAAGTCACAGGCTGCTACATGGAAGGTGGCAGGGTAGTCAAAAACGGGAAACAGCCCCCTTGAGTTGTACTTGTCAGACCAGCGCAAAGCAGCAGCTGAAAGACGGAAAGCCAGAAGCAACCATGATACAGGGCGCGTTTCCGCCTGGGCCTTGGATAAAGCTGTTATAGATATAGACTTTTTATAGGATTGTGCTATATTAGCTGAGGCAAACTCTTTCCCCGGCTACGCAGCCTGTCTCAGCCGTTGTGGGAATATGCTTTGCCGAAAGTAAACGTAACCTACCCAACAACAAAAAACAGCATGAATACAAACCAACTGCTTCGCTTCGGAGCATTAGCCGCCCTGGCATTTTGGGTAACCAATCTTGGATGTGGCTATCTGATCAACTACAATCATTTAACCGGATCTGTAAGCGAAATAGGGGCGGTCGGTACGCCAACACAATCACTTTTCACTGGTGGCATTATGCTGTGTGCCGTTTTTAATGCACTTTTTGTGCTGGGATTGTTTCGGGCATGTAAAGCACTGCGCATGCGGGTAGCGCCTGTTTATATATTGGCGGCCTTCTCCGTTTCTATGTTTGGAGTGGCTTTGTTTCCAACACCTCAATTGCTGCACGGTGTTTTTGGCGTCATTTCGATGCTCATGCATGTGGCCCCCTTATTGGCTTTCATCCTCTGGAGAGGCGATGTAAGGTTACGATGGGTGTCGCTGGCAACATTCTTTTTCATGGCGGTAAGCATAAGCTCCTTTTTCCCTGCACTACAAACAGAGGTGCCGGGTTTAGTGGTGAGGTTCTTCCACATGGGGTGGGCGGCGTGGTATAGCTACATGAGCTATCACTTCATCAGGTTAACAGAAACGAAAGCGGAAAGTAAAGTGCTTCAACCACAAGTGGCTTAGTATTGTGCTGAGTTTAGCCATGACGCTAGTGGGCCTCCTTATATTCATGCTCTTGGCACATAAGCTGCAAAATCATAAAACAACAATACATTACTCCATAAAACTTTGGTAATCCGCTAAAATGAAGAAAAGCTTATTCTTATTAACCACGGGTATCATCGTAGTTTTTACGGCCTGCCAAAAGCACACGACGGGTTTTACCGTATCAGCTAACCTCAGCGGCTTCTCTGAAAAGGCGAAAGTTATAGTCGCGAATGGAAATACAGGGAAAGTGTTAGACTCGACAGCACTGGTTGATAACCAATTTGTTGCAACTGGGCTTATTGAAGAACCGCCGGTACCTATCACGATTCAAGTCAGTTCAGAAAATAACGAAACGGCTTATGCTGTCATTTACATCGGAAATGAGGACGTGAAAGTTAGCGGTAGGAAAGAAGACTTTCCTGATGCTTTGGAAGTGACCGGTTCCCACTATCAAAAGTATAAAGCGGAGCTTGACAAAGGTATCGCTCCTCTGAACAAAAAGCGAAGCGAAAAGCTGCAGGAAATGTTTTCCTTACGGCAAGAGGGGAAATGGAATGATAGCCTACAGCGGGCGTATTGGTCAAAGGAAAGCGGCGTTATTACACATATTGACGATCAGATAAGCCACATCACCAGGAGTTTTATTGAGGATAACATAAACTCTGATTATGCCCTCTCTCAACTTGTGCTTAACAAAGCGGATTTCACCAAAGAGTTTATAGAAAGGCAACTCGGCAGGCTAAATGCTGACTACAAAAATTCAGCTTCTGCGAAGGTGCTCACCACCTATTTGGGAAGCAAGCCGTTGGAGAACGGAGACAAGTTCTATGATTTTACAGCAGAAAACCAAAAAGGGGAACATGTGCCCTTCGCTAACTCTTTCAAGGATAAGTATGTGCTTCTAGAGTTTTGCTCTCCCTATTGCAGTTGGTGTGTAAAAGCGCTTCCGGAAATCAAAGAATTGTCGAAGCAGGAAAGTGAAAGCCTGGACATTGTAACCATGAACGTTGATAGCAACAAGGAAGACTGGCTCAAAAAGTATACGTCCAATAAAATTACCTGGACGAGCCTCTATGATAAAGACGGCAGATACAGTGATGTTTACACCAAGTACCGTGTCTTCATGACTCCAACTTATTACCTGTTCGATAAAAATGGCTTAGTGGTCGGAAAGTGGGACGGCTACAGCGACAGTTTGCTGGAAGAGATAAAGGAACGACTAAAACACGGCAACTAAACACATGCGTGAAGATGCCATAGAGGTGGCGCTTTATAGCTTAGGTGTACTGTTTCTTCTGATGAAGGCCTAACCAGACGTTGCCTCCAGCTTGTATCTCATATTAAATAGCGCTTATAAATGGATACTTCTTACCAAGGTTAACATTAACGAGAACGATATTATACCTGAATGTACACGAAGGGGTGCGACCTCTAATAAGCTTAATGAATGCTGCATAAGATAATGAAGTACAGTAGAATACATCCATTAACCCGAAGCATAGCTGCGGCATTGTTTCTTAGCGGCACTGCTGTTTGCTCCGCCTTTGGACAGGGCAGGGAGCAAAAGGTTATCACGGCAGATATCGATAACTTCTGGATCGCCTATGACAGCATCCGCTCCACGACTGACAGTCTTCAGCAGCTTCATTACATTCAGACGCTCTATATAGACAAGGGTACGCCCGGCCTGAAGGCATTTATGGAGGCAAAGGGCTACAACGCTGAACAGGGTCTCCGCTCCATCCGCAACTATCCCAGGTTCTGGGATTCCATACGGCCAAACACACAGCAGGCCAGGGCAGGGGCAAAGGGAATGGAGCCCTATCTCAAGAAGCTAAAGAAACTCTACCCGGCCCTAAAGCCCGCCAAAATCTACTTTGTGATCGGTGCGCTTCAGTCCAGCGGAACAGGCCTGGACGCGATGGTTTTAGTTGGAGCGGAAATGGCAACGGGAGACCCCGAAACCGATATATCGGAGTTCCCGCAGAACTGGCAGGTAGGGCTGGGCAGGTACTTTAATAGCCAGCCGTTCCAAAACATCATCCCCCTGAACATACACGAGTACGTGCATACACAGCAAAAGGGGTACGGAAACAACTTGCTTGGCCGCAGCATTATGGAAGGTACTGCCGATTTTATCACCGAGCTGGTCACAGGTAAAAAAATGCCCCTTCCGTACATGGTTTATGGAGCGCAGCATGAGGAGGAACTGAAGGAGAAGTTTAAGAAACAGATGTTCGCTCCCTACATCAATAACTGGTTTTATAACCTGTCATCAGCCCACCCGGACCTCGGCTACTACATGGGCTACGCCATTTGCAAGACCTATTACAGCAACGCAAAGAACAAGAAGCAGGCCATCCGTGAAATGATAGAACTTGACTTCACCAGCGATAAAGCAGTGGAGGCCTTTCTGCAGCAGTCACACTACTTCCCGGATGCAATAGACAAAGTACAGCTCTTGCAGGCGTATGAAGGCATGAGGCCGGTGGTAAGCAGCATCAAGCCTTTGGTAGCTGGAGACAGCACAGTGGATGCATCAACGAAAGAAATATGTATTTCTTTTTCCACGGAAATGGGGCCGACGACGGGTGTAAAGTATGGGGCTGGAGGAAAAGAGCAATGGCCACTTGTCGGCAAGGGGGAGTTTTCTGCCGATAGAAAATCCTGTACTTTTAAAGTGGACCTGAGCCCGGGCAAGGAGTATGATTTTATCGTTTCGGAGGGCTTTATGTCAGCCGAGGGATACCCACTCAAGCCTTTTAGGGTGAGATTCAAGACCCCAGTGGAGAACCAAAAATAGAAACAGGCGCTGCTAAGATACGCCGCACATCGTTCCGTCTTCACGCAGACATTGGCTAAACAGAGCAGTGAGAAAGCCATTGCATTGGGACCGTACTATAAAACCCACGGCGCACACAACGCAACAACAATGAAAATAACTTTAGACTCTTTTCTACTCTTAACCTTCTTATGGCTTACCGCTGCCTGCCAACCCAAACAGAAAGTCGACTACATCATACATAATGTCAGACTGTTCGATGGAGTAGAGGTAAGGGAAGAGGTAAGTGTTGTTGTGGACGATGGAAAGATAGTAGACATCACCTCAGAAATAGGGCGGTATATTGCAGAGGAAGTGATAGAAGCGGGTGGCTACACCATCATACCTCCGCTGATCGACGCTCATGTGCACATCAGTTCCCTGGCACAACTGCATGCGTCGCTTCGTGAAGGCGTGTTTGCGGTCGTTGATTTACACTCTCCCCCCGGAGTAGCAAATAAGTTAAAAGCAAGCAGGGACTCTTTCCTCCACGCCAGCCTGCTCTCGTCTGGCCCGGCGCTGACGGTTGCAGGTGGCCACGGAACACAGTTTGGCGCTCCCATTCCAACGGTGACAAAAGAGCGAGAGCCGCGAACGTTTGTAGCGGATAGGGTGAAAGAGGGGGCAGACCTTCTAAAAATCATACGGGAGCCTATGCTCCCTACGCTGGACTATGAAACGATAGGCGCCCTTATCAAGGCTTCCCATCAATTCGATAAGCTAGCCGTAGGGCATATATCAACCGCCGGAGACGCCACAAAGATCAGTGAATTGGGTATTGATGTGGTATCGCATATATGGCTTGACAGGAAGATGACAGATGAAGAGCTTAGCCTGCTTCAGGAGAAGAAACCCTTTGTGATACCTACTTTGCTTGTGACGAGAGAGCTGCTGCAGTTTAGGGAAAAGCAGGGCGGGGCGAATCATTACCTCCCATTCCAGGATATCCGTCAGGAAGTAAACAGGCTTCACAAGGCGGGAATTACGCTACTGGCAGGAACCGATGCCCCGAACCTGGGTCTAAAGTTTGGGGAAAGCCTGATTACCGAAATGAAGCTGCTGGTTTCGGTTGGGCTGAGTGAAACGGAAGCATTGAAAACGGCTACGGTCAAACCAATTCAAGCGTTTGGTTTAGACCAGAACTTGTTACCCCGGAGAGGCCACAGCGCCAATTTCATACTAGTTGAAGGCAACCCAACCGTTGATATCACAAGTTTACAGAAAATAAAAGAAGTTTGGGTGATGGGGAAGCGGACAAAAAAGTAATCGCAACATGTCCACGCCAACACCTCAAGTGCAGCCGCCGATGGGCCTTGTGGCCTGCACAAACCTTCAGGTATACCGCTAACGACAAGCCAATGAACTTTGCCAGCATATTTTCTGATTCGTTCGACACTTTCAAAGTTCTTGCTAACATGGACGTGTCTAAAGCCAGTTTTAAAGCGGCACATACTCCTAAAAGCGTTTGGCAGATATTAAACCATTTAGTCCTGTGGCAAGAATTTCAGCTGGATAAAATAAAAGGAAGAACGCCCGCAGGTATGGATGAACTAGATACCTGGAAAACTGGTCCTGCTGTTCATTCGCAACAAGCGCTACAGCAAGTCATCGGGACTTTTAACCAACAGATTGAAGACATCAAACAGGAAATAATGGCCTTGGCTGCTGGAGGTGAGAACCTTGCGCAAAAGCTGACCATCATCCAGGAAATGTCAGTGCATCTGTCTTTTCACCTCGGGGAAATGGTCTTGCTAATGCGGCAAAACGGGCACTATCCCTGGCCGGGCGAAATGAAAGACTTCTTAGCCACTTAAAGTGAGCGGGCCCCAGCCACTTTATACTTCAAGTTTCGGTGAGAACCATTACCAACAAAAGAGCACAAGTATGATTCAGATTGCACTTAACGGAGCCAGAAAAGAAAGCATCGTCCCAAAAACGACCGAGTCAATTGTAGCTTCTGCCGTTGCAGCATGTATAAAAGGAGCAGACAGCATACACTTTCATCCCAGAGACGCCGAAGGAAACGAAACATTGGAAAGCATTTTTGTGGAAGAACAAATAGCGGCGCTACGGAAAGAATTAAGCCGGGTGCCAGTCGGAATAAGCACAGGGGAATGGATTGAGCCAGATTTAAACACAAGGCTGGAGCAAATAAGCTCTTGGAAGGTGATGCCAGACTTTGTTTCTGTAAATTACGATGAGGCTGGGGCTGAAGAAGTAACGGAGTTGGTTACTAAAAAAGGCATACAAATCGAAGCTGGGCTGAGCAAGCTCGAGGCAGCTAAAAGCTTTGGCCAACTCTTTTCAAAAGGCCGGTTTAGAAGAATCCTGATGGAGCCACAAGAGCAGGAGTTTGCTTTGGCATTTGAAACTGTTCAGAAAATTGAAAACCATTTAAATGATGCCGGCGTGCGGCTCCCAATCCTGCTACATGGGTTTGATAAAACCTGCTGGGAGTTTATAAAAGTTGCATTCAGCAAAAATTACGAGACAAGAATTGGGTTTGAAGACGTGCTGATCTTGCCCGACGGTAGAAAGGCTAAAACCAACGCCGAACTACTCGTACAGGCGTTGCAGCTAAAAGATCAGTTGGCAGCACTGGCTACGAATGGTCTGTAGGCAGAAGCCAGGAATTTATGGACCAGTAAGAGAAGTATAAAACCCTTTCAAACACGAGCTGGCTATACTTGTGATAGTTGGCGTTAACCGAGACAATGAGAATAAAGCTCTTTTACATTTGTGTGGTGTGGCTTGTTAGCAGCATGAGCTGCATCGCTAAAAACGAGGTGAAGGTTCATCTTACTGTTAACCCGGAAAAGAAAAGCTTTACCTGCAAGTACCAGATCAAACTACAGCCTAAAGCGAAACGAAGCCACTTTGTGTTCACCCTGAATAAGGCTTTTCATGTGGAAGGCGTTCGCAGCAAAGGGCAAAGCAAGTATGAAGTGCGTCCTTTTTTCGACCTCTTTCAGAAAGACACCCTGAAGCGGATAGAAGTAGCGTTCGCTAATAATAGCAAGTCCACCAGAGAAGTTACGATCAGCTATAGTGGTAACGTGCCGGAGCGCTTTTTCACGGATAATGTGCTGGAGTTTAGTGCCCACACCAATTGGCTGCCGAACATCCCCGGCAAAGAATACGAGCTGGTTAGTTACGAGCTGGAGGTGTCGGTTGAGGACGGTTACCAAGTTATCAGTACCAGCCACCCTGTGGGGCAAAAGCCGGGAACGTATACTTTCAGAGGGAGCGCCCCAAACATAGAGATCACGGCCATTGCGGCAACAGAATTTGAAGAACTCAGCACAGGTTCAGAAGGACACACCGTCTCGGTCTATAAAGCCGGTAGAAGGATGAATGCCGCCGATACCACCCTGCTCCGTCACACAAGGGAGGCCATTGCCTACTTTAACCAGACCATCGGAAAGGAGCACCCTATCGCCACTTTCACCGTTTTGCTGCCCGGCACCAACCGCGACGCCTTCGGTTTACTGGATAACGCCGTGAACATCACCTATGCAGACTTCAACACCAACAACGTAGAAGACAGGCTGATCCTGGCCCATGAGATCAGCCACAAATGGTGGGCGTACGGGCGCTGGAACGACTACAATAACTGGCTGAACGAGGCTTTTGCAACGTACGCCAGCCTGCTTTACCTACGAGCGATAGGGGACACGGCCACCTATGAGGAGGAAATCGCTAAAAGGCAGGCCTCTTCCAAAAACTCGCCCGCCCTAGTAGGCTTCGACGTCAGCAAGCATGACTACAAAACGTACCGCCAGGTTATCTATGGTAAGGGAACGGTAGCGCTGTACCACCTGCACAAAAAGATTGGAGATAAAAGGTTTCTTCAGCTTCTGTCGCAGGTTGCCGCTGCCAAAATCGCCACAACGGAAGAACTGCTGGAGAAAGTAGAAAAGCTGGAGGGTAAAGAGCTCAGGAGATGGTTTGAAGCCACGCTTAAAAGCTGAGGCAGCAGTTGCTGCGGTATGCACGGCTGTACATCACTTACAGCCTACAAAAGGCTTTTTCAGCCAAAGAACCTCTGCGGACGGTAGGTGATTACAAGTCCAGGAATACCAGCAGTGCGAATAGCTCGGGGTTGAGCCTTAGCCGGAGAAGCTGCAGGGCGCGCTGCTTCTGGGTTTTAACGGTGTTCACCGAAACTCCCAACTAGTTGGCAACTTCCTGGTTTTTCATCCCCTCCAGGTAACACATTCGGGAAATACGCTGGCAGTTGGCAGGGAGGGTACTCAGGGCACTGTGCAGTTGTGCGAGCACTTCGGCATAAACTATTGCGTTATCCAGGCCGTCTTCTTCTACAACCGCCATGTTAGCCACACCTTCCGCGTAAGTGGCTTTTACTTTCTGATGCCGTGCTACATTAAGGCTTGCATGTTTCACCGTGCTGTACAGGTAGCTTTTGATAGCGAGAGGATGCGCAGCAACGGAGGTTCTCTGGTTCCAGTACTTGATAAATGCTTCCTGCACTACGTCTTCGGCAGTTTCCTTACAGCCTACAACCTGGGCAGAAAAGTAAACCAGGCGTGAATAGTACCTGTCAAAAAGCTCCTTCAGGGTTAACTCATCTCCAGAAATAGCCGAGGCTTCGTTTTCACTCATCTTTTGATACTTTAAGAATAGTAAATATGGCTATGGCTAACCCAGGCGAAGGCATATACTTTAGGTGGCAACGCAGCGATGCCCTTGATGTCAAGTATAAATAATGCCTTCGTCTGATAAACATACAAAGAAAGCCAGCATAATCAAACATAACAAAACGTAAGTTTTGTTTGAAAGTAAGCGCTCGCTCAGTTGAAATTGCTGTTGCCACTATTATATAGCTTAGCTGCTGTGTCACTGTGCTATTGCTCGCTTTGTTCTGTTCCTTCCTAACCTTTGTTTCGAAGCCCAAAGCTATTGCTAAAACCATTTTGCTGGCCAACCAGGCGGGTTAACTTAATGTTACTTTTCGGTTAAGGGAAAGGCAACGCAGGAAATCTGCTGCTCCTATCTGGGCTACAGCGTTGGCAAACCTTCCAAGCCAGTGCCTTCTCTATTATTATGTATGTATTTCTGAAAATATTTCAGATTCTTTTCACCCCTTTTTCCTTCCAAGGTGTCTTTACTTCAACGAAGCCACTATGGAGAACAACCAAAAGCAATACAACAGCGCCGACCTTCTGCTCAGGTACCTGCAAGGCGAGTTAACGCCATTGGAGGAGGAAGAGCTGGCGCAGTGGGTACAGGAGACGGAGGAAAACCGGCGCTTCTTTGATAAGGTCAGAGACGAAAAGGCACTTGAGGACGAACTTCGCTTCTTCTCGTCTCTAGACACAGAGCAGGCCTGGCAACGGATTGCCTCCCAGACAGTAGCCCAGGAAGAGCAGAGAAGCTTCTGGAGAAGCACCACGCTCTGGAGGTACGCAGCGGCCATTGCATTTATACTTTGTGCGGCACTGGTACTGTACCAGGCACGGGTAAGAACGCATGATCAGCAACAGGCTGTAGCCGCGGAGGTACAGGAGCAGCAAGCAGCGGACATACTTCCAGGGGGAGACAAAGCGATGCTGACAACCAGCGATGGCGCTGTCTTTATGCTGGAGGAGATGCCCAACGGTACGGTACGGGAGGAGCAGGGGGTAAAAGTCTCGAAGCAGGACGGTTTGCTAACCTTTGAGATAGCCGAGAACAGCAGCAGCCAGGTCTTTTTCAACACCATCTCGACCCCTGTGGGCGGGCAGTACCAGATCCTGCTGCCAGACGGCAGCAAAGTATGGCTCAACTCCGCATCTACGCTGCATTTCCCATCAGCCTTTGCAGGGAAGGAGCGCGTGGTGGAGCTGACCGGGGAGGCCTACTTCGAAGTAGCTAAAAAGCAGCAACAGCCATTCCGGGTACACCTGCACAAGGCCACGGTGGAGGTGCTGGGAACGCACTTCAACATAATGGCTTACCCCAACGAAGGGAATATCACGGCCACGCTGCTGGAAGGGTCGGTAAAGGTCGGGAACGGCAACAGGAGCAAGCTTATGGCACCCGGCCAGCAAGCCAATATAGGAGAGGAGATTCTGCTCAAAGAGGTGGACGTGGACGAGGCGGTGGCCTGGAAGAACGGGCTGTTTTACTTCAAAAAGGCAGAAATCGCCACTGTGATGAGGCAACTGGAGAGGTGGTACGGCATAGAGGTAGCCTACGGCGAGGAAATGCCTTCCAAGCACTTCTCCGGCATCATCTCCCGCAATACGCCGCTGGCTAAAGTATTGGAGATGCTGGAGCTGACAGGCTCCACCCGGTTTAAAGCCGAAGGGAGAAAGGTTACGGTCTCAACTAAGGAATGAGAGGGCCAGAAGCCATTCACGGGATGCGGGGCCACGGCTGCGGCATGCCTCGCAGAGCGTGTCGGATGAAACGCCAGTATGGGCCATTTAACATAAGACTTAACATACTTACCCAAACACCCTTCTTTTATGAAACAACATATACTACGCAAGAGCGGTAGGGGGCTTCGCGCGCTTCTGTACCGGATGTTGCCGGCCAGGAGGCTTGTGGTTTTTGCCTTGCTCGTGACCTACCTGCAGGCGCACGCCTACGGCTTCTCACAGGGTATTTCCATTCATGAGCAGAATGCCTCCCTCGAAAAGGTCTTCAAAGCCATCAGCAAACAGAGCGGCTACCTTTTCCTGTACAACGATGAACTGCTGGAGAAAGCCCGGCCGGTGACCCTTGAGCTAAAGGATGCCTCGCTGGAGCACGTGCTGGCGGTGTGTTTCAAGAACCAGCCGCTAACGTACAGCCTGGTGGAAAATACCATTGTGGTAAAACCTGCCCCTGCCCGGCAGCGGCAGGAGGAGGTGGCTGTAAGCGGAAAGGTAACCGATAAGGATGGCGTTGGCCTGCCCGGCGTAACCGTTGTGCTGAAGGGAACCAGCAAAGGAACCTCAACAGACGCGGAAGGAAATTTCTCCATCGGTGTGCCAGGCGGTGCCGGTACGCTTGTCTTCTCCTACATCGGCTTTCAGGCCCAGGAGGTTGAAACCAACGGGCGGGCAATTATAAACGTAACCCTTGCAGAAGATACCAAGGCGCTGGAAGAGGTGGTAGTCGTAGGCTATGGCACGCAGAAGAAAGCGAACCTGACCGGTGCGGTTGATCAGGTGAATGCCGAAGACATTGCCTTGCGCCCTTCCGCAGACATCACCAGCTCTTTGCAGGGCCTGCTGCCCGGCTTAAACATCCAGATGAACTCCGGTGACCCGACAGCCACGCCTGACATCAACATCAGGGGCTTTAACTCCATTAACGGCGGCGGCCTGCTCGTGCTTATCGACGGCATTGAGGGCAACCTGACCCGCGTTAACCCGCAGGATATCGAAAGCGTGACCGTGCTGAAAGATGCCGCCTCCGCCGCAATCTACGGGGCAAGAGGTGCCTTTGGCGTGATCTTGATCACCACCAAGACAGGCAAGGCTGGCGAAATGGTGGTGAATTATACCAACAACTTCGGCTGGACCACGCCCACCACCCGCACCGACTACATCTCCGACCCTTATGTGTACGGCAAGACGGTGGATGCCGCCCTTTTTGGTTACAACGGAACCAGCTACACGGGCTACAACGAGTTGGATTGGGAAGCGATTCGGATGGTGGCCAACGGCGAGATAGAGCCTTTCCACGAGCTACAGCCTAATGGCACCTACAAGTTCTTTTACAAGACCAACTGGTACGACTACCTGTTCAAGAAATACCAGTACTCCAACATGCACAACATCTCGGTGTCCGGGGGCAGCGACAAGATAAAGGGCTACCTCTCGGGCAGAGTTTTCGAAAGAGAGACGATCAATAACATTGCCGACGCAGGCATGGATCGCTACAACCTGAAAGCCAACGTGAGCTTTAAGCCGACGAAATGGCTGGAGCTCTCCGACAACATCCTGTTCAACCACGACAAAGAAGAGGACTTCGGTGGCTACCGTAACGGCTACGGCGGCATCTGGAGCACGACCACCTGGTACCAGCTGTTCCCGTTCCTGCCGAATAAGGTAGACGGAAAGCCGTTTGACCTGTACGGGCAGGGCGGCCCGGCCGCGATGGAGGATGCCCAAAACTGGCAGCGCTTCAACACCGAAGAGTTTACCAACACCTTCAGGGCCAGAGCCACTCCGCTGGAGAACCTGGAGCTTAACTTTAACTACAGCAACAGAATTACCAACACTGCCAGAACCTACCGCCTCAACGAGTTTGAGTATCTGACGGGGGCGCGGATGGACCTGCAGACCGTGGGCGTAAACCGCCTCAGCGAGTACCGCTGGCGAGACTACTATAACGCTCTGAATGCCTACGGCACCTACTCCCTGAACCTGGGAGCCAAAAACAACATCAAAGTGATGGCGGGCTTTAACCAGGAGGAGTTTGAGCGCGACCGCGTACTCGCGCAGCAGGGAGGCCTGCTGATTAGAGACCTGGCGAACCTGGCCCTGGGCACCGAGCTGATGACCGCTGACGGTTCGTCGGAACTATGGGCCGTGCAGGGGTACTTCGGCCGCTTTAACTATGACTATGATGCCAGGTACCTGCTGGAGGTGAATGCGCGCTACGACGGCTCTTCACGTTTTCCTTCGGAAAGCAGGTGGGGCTGGTTCCCATCCGTGTCTGTAGGCTGGCAGGTAAATCGGGAAAGCTTTTGGCAGCCTATTGAGAATACCTTCAGCTTCTTAAAGCTGCGGGCCTCCTACGGCTCGCTGGGCAACCAGAACATCAGCACCAATACCTTCCAGCAGACGATGAGTATTGGCCGGTCTGAGTGGCTCGACGGGGGGCAGCAAATTATTTACGCCGGTGCCCCGGCTCCCCTTCCAAAGGTGGTCAGCTGGGAAACCACCAGCACCATCAATTTCGGGGCAGACATGGGCTTCTTCCGGAACAGGCTGACGGCCTCCATCGACGTGTACCAGAAGGACACAGAAGACATGTATTTGCCGGGAACACCGCTGCCGGGTGTGTTCGGCGCTACTGAACCAAAGGAGAACCTGGCCTCTCTCCGTAACCGGGGCTTCGACCTGAGCCTGGGGTATAACAACAGCTTTGAGGTGGTCGGCTCCCCGCTGGCGGTGCGCGCCACGGCCAGTGTAACGAACTTTAAAGGCACCATCACCAAATTCGATAACCCGAACGGCCTGATGAGCTCTTACTGGGAAGGGCAGGAGCTGGGCCAGATCTGGGGCTACCACGTAGACGGCCAGTTTCAGTCGGATGAGGAGGCTATCGCTTACCAGAATTCTTTCGTGAACCCCTCCAACAGCCTCGGCAACGTGTACAACTACATCCTGAACGTGGTGCAGAACAACGACTGGAACCAGCTTCGCGCAGGCGATATCAAGTATGTGGATGTGGACGGCGACGGCAGAATAGACAGGGGAAACTATACTTTGGAAGACCACGGCGACCTGCAGCCCATCGGTAACGCCATGCCGAAATTCCCCTTTGGCTTTAACGTGAGCGCAAGCTGGAAGGGCCTCGACCTTTCCGTTGCGGGGGCTGGTGTTGCCAAGCAGAACTGGTACCCGACGGGAGACATTTACTGGGGAACCTACCAACGGCCTTATTTATCCTTCCTGAGAAAAGACCTGGTAGACAATGCCTGGACACCGGAGACTCCGGGCAACAGGTACCCGCAGATTGAGCGCGGGTACGCCGCCCTGAACAGTGGCCGCTCCCTGAACGAGATGAACGATTATTACCTGGAGAACATCGGCTACCTGCGCGTGAAGAACCTGACGCTCGGCTATACTTTGCCGGAGGCGCTCACATCCAGAGCCAGCATTAAAAAGCTGCGGGTGTACTTAAGCGGCGAGAACCTGTTTACCTGGCGCTTCGGAAACCTGACCAAATACATTGACCCGGAGCAGGCAGGCTCGGCCATCGACTACTCTAACCCCGGAGACGCTGTCAACAGAGCAGACCTCCGCTCGTACCCGATGGGCAAAACGTACTCCATGGGTATTAACGTGACCCTGTAACTCACCCTGAAGACTTTATAGCAATGATGAACAGAACATACCTTACATCCGTTTTCGCGCTTTTAGCGGTCTTGTTCTCTGCCTGTGAGAAAGACTTTCTCGACCGCCCTCCCAAGGATAAAGTGGATGCAGAATTCTTCTTTAAAACGGCTACCGACCTGGAAGTAGCCACAAACGCATTTTACACGATGCTGCCCACCACCGAGGTGTACACGGAGGATAACGCCTCCGACAACATCCTCCCCCTGATCGCCTCAGAAAGGGTAAGGGGTGGCCGCATTGTGCCTACCACCCGCGGCAGTGGGGGCTGGTCCTGGGGCTATCTGCGGGACATTAACTTCTTTCTGCAGAACTACCAGCGTGTGCCCGATGAGGCGGCAAAACGGAAGTATGGCGGCATTGCCCGCTTCTTCAGGGCTTACTTTTATTTTGAGAAGGTAAAGCGGTTCGGCGATGTGCCCTGGTACAGCAAAGTGCTGGAGGCCGGAGACCCTGACCTGTACAAAGGGCGCGACTCGCGTAAAGTGGTTATCGATTCCGTAATGGCGGACATCAACTATACCATTGAGAACATCCCCGCGGAGGTAAAGCTTAACCGCATCACCAAGTATACCGCGCTGCTCCTGAAAGCCAAGATCGCCTTGTATGAGGGCACGTTCAGAAAGTACCACGGCCTCGGAGACTATGAAACACTGTTACAGGAAGCCGCCGAGGCATCGGAGGCCTTGATAAACTCCGGCGCCTATAGCCTGTTTACCACGGGCGGTCCGAACGCGGCTTACCGTGAGCTCTTTGCCCGTAACAACCAGGATGCGACAGAAACAATCCTGGCCCGGGACTTTGACTCAGAGCTGGGCCAGCACAAGTTGGGCTACCTCATGACAGCGCCTACCCAGGGGGCATGGGGCATCACAAAAGATGTAATAAACAGCTACCTGATGAAAGACGGCAGCAGGTTTACAGACCAGCCCGGCTACGAGACCATGGGCTTCTATGAGGAAATGCAGAACCGCGACCCGCGCCTGACACAGACCACCGCCGGCCCTGACTTCACCGTTTATGGCGAAAACACTCCGGAGCCGGTAAACCTGACCGGCACTACCACAGGGTACAGGGTCATCAAAGCGCTGCCGTCCAGAGACCAATGGAATGCCTCCTACTTTGACATCATCATCTTCCGCTATGCAGAAGCCCTGCTGATTCTGGCAGAGGCCAAAGCCGAGCTCGGGACACTCACACAGCACGACCTTGACATCACTATCAACAGGCTGAGAGACCGGGTGAACATGCCACACCTTATCCTGGCGCAGGCGAATGCCAACCCAGACCCATACCTGGCAGCCATGTACCCAAACGTAGACCAGGGAGCCAACAAAGGGGTGATTCTGGAGATCCGCCGTGAGCGCAGAATAGAGATGCTAAACGAAGGGCTCCGGTGGGATGACCTCATGCGCTGGAAAGAAGGCGACAAGATAGAGCAACCGATGCTGGGTATCTACTTCTCAGGGCTTGGCGCGCACGACTTTAACAACGACGGCACCCCGGATGTGTACCTCCATGACGGAAACGCCTCAGGCGCACCGAAGGGGGTATCCACCATTATTAATGTGCAGCAACGGCCACTGACCAACGGTAGCTCCGGCAACCTGGCCCCGTTCCAGCTGGGCGGCTTCTTCGACGAAAGCCGTGACTATTACTATCCGATTCCGATCGAGGACCTGAGGCTCAACCCAAACCTGGAACAAAACCCTAACTGGAAATAAGGATTTTAACCCATGATAAGAAACGAAATGCTAGCGATATTACTTGCCTGCTCCCTATGCCTTACCGGCTGCGACTCCAGTAAGGAGGAACCAACACCCGATGTGCCTGCTAAAGAAACACCGGTAGCCCCCTTAAAGGTCGGCTACAGTCTGCCAATCGGCAATTTCACAAAAGAGAAACTCCCATATGCCAAATCTGTAGGCGTGAGCTATGTGGAGGCCTCCGGAATGAGCCTTTTTGTGGATGACCGGAGAGACTTCAAGATGTCTGATGAGGAGGTTACGCAAAAGCTGAGAGAGGCAAAGAAAGCGGCGGACGAAGCCGGCATTAAAGTATGGTCGGTGCACATGCCGTACAGCCAGAGCATCGACCTCTCCACGGTTAGCGAGGCGGACCGGCAGGACATAGTGGCGATGCATCAAAAGTTGATCACTTTCCTGCGCATACTGGAGCCGGAGGTCATTCTTTTCCACCCCAGCTATTACCTGGGCCTAAACGAGCGCGACATGCGCAAAAGCCAGCTGATCAAGTCGGCCACCACGCTGGATGAAGCAGTGCAGGCCATCAACGCCACCATGGTGCTGGAGAACATGCTGGGCCCCGAGTTGCTGGCGGGCAATGGGAGAGAAAGACCGCTGATGCGCTCCGTGGAAGAGACAGTGGAGATTTTCTCCAGGCTGCCCACCACCATTTATTCCGCTATAGACATGAACCATATCAAGAACCCGGAAACCCTGATCAAGGCAATGGGAAGCCGGCTGAAGACGATTCATGTGGCTGATGGCACAGGGGCGGCCGAGAACCATTTTTTCCCTTGCTCAGGCGAGGGCAAGAACAACTGGACGGCCATACTTGGCGCTTTGGAGGAGGTGAAGTACACAGGCCCTTTTATGTATGAGAGTGCCTATCAGGATGAGAAGGACCTAATGCCGTGCTACCAGTCGCTTTACCAAAACTACAGCAACAGCAAGTAAACGTGGTTTGCCCTGCACCGCTGCAAGGCAGGCGCTTTTGACGCATAAACAGCCTAATCCCATGAAAAGAAAAATACACCTTCATTTTATCACAAGGTTCTTATGTGGAGCCCTTATACTTCTAAACCTGTCGGGTTGTAAGGAGGACGATGAAGCGTTTGAGCCAAAGTTACTCCTGGAGAACGAAGCCTTCGATGTCGCGAACACCAGCAGTTCGCATGCCCTTGTGTTCCTGACGAACCAACCGTGGCAGGCGGCAACAGATGCTGACTGGATCGTGCTGGAAGAAACCAGTGGCGAGAAAGGCAAGGTGACGCTCGCTTTCCAGGTGCAGGCAAATGAGGAGGATGCCCGAACTGGTACCATCAAAATCATGACAAACGACACGACGGAGAAAGTGATTACCGTTAAGCAGGAGGCAGGCAACCGGGATGATATCTATGTGAAGGAGGGCGCGACCGGAGAAGGCTACTCCTGGGCCGAGGCCACCAGCCTCGACAATGCCCTGGCCATAGCGGTAAGCGGTAACACAATTCACATAGCGGAGGGGGCCTACCTGCCCACTGTAACGGTAACAGGTGGCGACCCTGCCGATGCCGGTGATGTGACTTTTGAAGTCAGCAAGTATGTGAGGCTGAAGGGAGGCTATCCAGCCGATGCGGAGGAAGGTGCTGAGGCAAACCCTGCGCAACACACAACAGTGCTTTCGGGCGGCGGGGTGGCCTATCACGTCGTCACGGTGTCTGCCCCGAAAACAGACGGCCAGAAGGTGGTGCTGGAGGGCTTACGAATTACAGACGGCAAAGCCGCTGCGGCCACTACCTCTGCCACCATCAACGGCACTGCTTTCAGAAGAGACTATGGCGGTGGCCTTACCATCGGCAACGCGGTTGTGGAAGTGCTAAATACCGAGGTTGTAGATAATAAATCGGATAAGAACGTGGCGGGCCTGTATGCTTTTGGCGGGTCAGTGGTAACCATCAGGAACAGCAAAATAAACGGGAATATCTCAACGGGTAACGCCGGCGGGGTTTGGATCAGCGAGTCTACCGCTCATATCTATGATTCAGAGGTCCGAGAGAATGAAGGCGGAACCGCAGCTGGGGTACACGGCTACCCGGAGGCGACGATCAACATGTATAACACGGTGGTGGCTGACAACAAAGGCCGGTCGTTTGGTGCCGCTTTCTACATCAGGGAGAACTCCAAAGGACTACTGGTAAACTGCCTTATCAACGGAAACAGCAGTACTTCTGCAAACGGGGGCGGCGGTGTGATGCTGTACAGCAATAACATGGTTACCATCGTCAACACCACCATCACCGGAAACACTATTGCCGGCCCGGGCGGCGGAATTTACCGAAGGTCAGGCATCAACACTGTCAACATGTATAACTCCATTGTGTCCGGAAATGTGCAGAAGAACGATGGCCCGGATGTGGATGCCTACGAGCCGGACGCTACGGTACCGGTCGTGCAGTCGTCTATTTTAGGGAGCCTTGCCTACGATGCCAAGGGAGAAGTTATCGAAGGAGCTACGTTCAATCCAGGCACCATGTTAACCGAAGCCAAAGTGCCTGTAGGAGAGGGTAACCCAGCTACCGCGTATGGCATGAGCACCGAAGAGTTGGTGAAACTCGGCAGCACGCTAAATCCTGCTGTGGAAGGAAGCCTGATAACCCAGGACCTGTACCATAACAGCCGCTCCGGCTTACGCTTCATGGGCGCGCTTGTAGATAGTGAGTAATGTGTAGGTTAGGTACGGGGAGCCCTGAGGGGCTTCCTGTATTTCTGCCTTTTTCGTCTGTTAAACATGTGGTATACTTATACCTTCATTCAAACGGCACCAAAGGAAGGTAAAGGCTTTGCCAAAGTATAGCCCTTCCAGATACGTCACCTATTTTAAATATGAAACAAATGAACAAGCTGTGCCCCAAAGCCATGGTGGTTTTTTGCGTCCTGTTTTTAAACATGTTCTTTGTGCAGGCGTTCGCGCAGCGCCCGGCCACAGAGCACAGAAACGGCATGCTTATTTTAGGCTCTGCGGACATGCAAACATTGGTAGACAGGGTAGAGGTCGGCTTTAAGCTGTACCAGTCCGCTGTGCCTTTTGATTACATCATTGTTTCCGGCGGTTGCGCCGCGCATAAATCCGAGCTTTGCGAAGCTTCCGAAATGGCCGCTTTACTGGTGGAGAAGGGTGTTCCGGAGGAGCTTATCTTTAAAGAAGAGAAGTCTAAAACCACGGTGCAGAACTACGCCTATAGCCGTATGCTGCGAAAAGCCGACGGCTCCAACGTGATCAGGCCCGGAGATAAGCTGTACGTGGTGTCCAACCACTGGCACGCCATTCCGGTTGCCGCGCGCTTTACCGCAAACGATAGCGTAACTGCGGTATATCACATAGAAGGAGGTATCCTGCCCAAGGATACTGACAAGGTTAACTACACCGGCATATTTGACCCGAACATCAGCAGCGACGCCTATGTCGCAAAAGCCCTGTGGCCTATGACCAGCGCCATGTTTTCGGTAGAAGGCAGAAAGGGTGCGCCACGCACAAGCTACCGTTTCATGAACGGGCTTGTGTATGTACAAAGCCCAGCTACGCCAGAAGGGGATAAACTTGAAGAGACTGCACAGGCAGTGCCAGCGATACCATCTAACTGGGCAGGGCAGGTGGATGCCGCCTACTATAACAGCGTGGATAAAAAAGTCTACGTTTTTCGGGGGCGGCAATATGCCCGCTTCTCACCAGGAGCCAAAGTGCTGGATGCCGGCTATCCGAAGCAGCTTACGGAGCTGGTGAAGAACCTGCCTGCTGGCTGGCAAGGCGGCTACCTGGACGCCGCCTTCTTCCACACGAAGACCAGGGAGGTTTTCCTTTTTAAAGGGGAGGAATACATGCGGCTGTCAGCCAAAGGCAACACCGTAGCAGCAGGATTCCCGAAAAAGCTGAACACCTTCATCCCTGAGTGGCCTTTTTCCTGGGGTAGCGGCGACCTGGATGCCGCCGACTACAGCAGCAAGGAAGACAAAGTATACCTGTTCCGGGGGAAGGAGTTTATTGAAATCTCACTGGACGGTAGCCCACAGCTACAGCAAGGTTTTCCGAAGGCCATAGATCCGGCCTTGCCCCAAACCCCTGTAGGGAAAAAGTAAGCACACGTTGCCCCGGCACACAAGCGCTAGCGCATCACTCAAGATAATCAGATGAAAAAAACAGTCGCCCTGTTGTTGCTCCCGGCATTGCTGTTGGCTGGGTGCTCGAAAGATGACGTAACGCCGGATACGGCACCTCCCGTTGTTGTTGCGCCTCAGACACTCGAAGAACAACTGGCCAATGCCGATTGGGAAACGACAGAAGTGTCAAAGGCTGTTACCTGGAAGTATAAGCGCTTTAACAACCTCTTCAACTCCAACCAAAGCATCACCATTCTGGATATTGATCTGAATGCGGAGGGAGCGAAGGTGGACATTCCCTATGTCACCTCCGGCTTTTTGAAGACAAGCGAGGGTGCTGCCAGGGCCAGGGCAACCGCAGCCATCAACGGCTCCTTTTTCGACACGTCGGCGGGAGGGTCAACCGTTTTCTTTAAAAAGAACGGCAACATCATAAATACCACCCGTAGCGGGTTTACAACCTACCGTGAAAATGCCGGCTTTGCCATCGGTGCAGACGGAGCTGTTGCTGTGATAAAGAAACCCACGCAAGGCTGGAGTTCTCTATCCGCTGTGCCAACGCTGCTTGCATCAGGCCCACTGCTGGTGTTAAACGATGCGCCTGTTGAACAGGTACAGGAAGCTTTTAACAGCAACCGCCACCCCAGAACCGCCGTGGGCGTTACGGAGGCAAACCACCTGATAGCCGTAGTCGTGGATGGCCGCTTTACAGAAGCGCATGGCATGACAACAGAAGAGGTGGCCAGGCTGATGCACGCACTCTGCTGTGTAGAGGCCATGAATTTGGATGGGGGAGGCTCCTCTACGGCCTGGGTAAGAAACAGGGGCGTGGTCAATTATCCTAGTGACAACAACAAGTTTGACCACGCAGGCGAGCGCGGTGTCGCGACAGTTATTACCTTTATGGAGGAATAACAACGGAGGGGGAATCTGATATTTATAAACCAGAAGCATGAAGAATAGTCTTGCAAAGTGGGCGCTACTGCCTATAACACTCCTTACGGCAAACTTTGCCAATGCACAGTCCACGCACTACACTCCGGCTACGGAGCTAACCTTGGTCGGTAAAATAGAACCAACACAGCAGGTGTACCACCGGGTAGACACTGTAGCTTACCCGGCTATGCCGCAAGCGGTAAAAAGGCTGCTTACCAACTCAGCAGGGCTTGCCATTGCCTTTAAGACCAACAGTAGCACGGTATCGGTCAAGTGGTGTACCAGCAGTAGTAAACCGCTGGTGAACATGACGGCTATTGCCTATGAGGGGCTTGATCTCTATATAAAGAAGAATGGCCGTTGGCAGTTTGCAGGTGTTGGGCGCCCGAACGGAGACTGTACAGAGTATACCCTGGTCCGCAACATGGACGGCAGTGAGAAAGAGTGCCTGCTCTACCTGCCGCTGTACGACGAGATAAAGAGCCTGGAGATAGGAGTTGAGGATGGCGCCACAATAGAGGCCCTTCCGGATCCTTTCCAGAGACGCATTTTGCTGTATGGGTCCAGTATTCTGCAGGGAGCCTCAGCAAGTAGGCCGGGAATGGCTTACCCTGCTCGCCTAAGCCGGGAAACAGGGTTAAACCTCCTGAACATGGGCTTGAGCGGAAGCGCTAAAATGGAAAAGGCGGTGGCCGATATGATCGCCGCTGTTCCTGTTGATGCCTTTGTGCTGGACTGCGTGCCAAACTCCTCACCGCAGGAAATCCGTGAGCGGACCGCCTATCTTGTTAACACCATCAGAGAACATCACCCCAAAGCACCCATCCTGGTTATCCCAAGTACAGTGCGGGAAAACGGTGCTTTCGACCAGGAGGTGGGGCAGAGGGTGCAGGCGCAGAACAAACAGATAGAAGAAGAAGTCGCCAAGTTGCTGCGCAGCGGAGTTAAGAACCTGTACTTACTTTCCTATGATCAGCAGCTCGGCGCCGACCACGAGGGCACGATTGACGGCTCCCACCCCAATGACCTTGGGTTCGACCGCATGCTGAAACAGCTAAAGCCACAGATCCTGGCCATACTTAAGAAGCACCGCCTTCTGGCAGACTAGCAGGGGCGGTTTGTAGAGCGGTTATGAACGGGTGCGATTTGTGATGCTCACGCCCTGCTGTGGCTATAACGTTCATTTGCCGGTTTTACCACGGTGTAAGAAGAGTGTTCAGGCATCGAGCTGAGGCAATAGGGCAATAAGGGGAAGGGCAGGGGACCACATGCTGAAAAAAAATACGTAATACATCCTGTTGATGATGATGCTGTTACACAAGCAAAAGGGGGCTTATTTAGCTGTAGAGGCAAAAATATCTGCGTTACCACTTGTGTTAAGAAATAAAACCTCTACCTTTGCACTCCCTTACAGCAACACACAGAAACAACGCAAGGGTAGAGAAAAAAGTAAAAAAAGTTTTGGTAGTTCAAGAAGAAGTCACTACCTTTGCAACACGCCACAGAGCAACCGGTTCTAAAGGCTAAGAGTAAAAGAAGGCAACGTCGCAGGACGACAAGCGAGGACAACAGGTCCTCGGAAAGTTCTTTGAGAGATTGATTGAGACAGAAATTTAAGGTAAACCATGTGGTTGATTGAAAAATCAGCTGCATCAGGTTCTAGTAATAGAATTAAAGGAAAGCCGGGGTCGGACAGACACATTTTGCGGTTTTATGCCGCAGGAAGCATATTCTTACAATGGAGAGTTTGATCCTGGCTCAGGATGAACGCTAGCGGCAGGCCTAATACATGCAAGTCGAACGGATCAGGTTCCTTCGGGGACCTGATTAGTGGCGCACGGGTGCGTAACGCGTATGCAACCTACCTTCCACAGGGGGATAGCCCGGAGAAATCCGGATTAATACCGCATGTGACCACGAGAGGGCATCCGACCGTGGTAAAAGCTTCGGCGGTGGAAGATGGGCATGCGTGCCATTAGCTAGATGGCGGGGTAACGGCCCACCATGGCTACGATGGCTAGGGGTTCTGAGAGGATGGTCCCCCACACTGGTACTGAGACACGGACCAGACTCCTACGGGAGGCAGCAGTAGGGAATATTGGGCAATGGCCGAGAGGCTGACCCAGCCATGCCGCGTGCAGGAAGAAGGCCTTCTGGGTTGTAAACTGCTTTTGTATGGGAAGAAAACGCCCCTGCGGGGGTAACTGACGGTACCATGCGAATAAGCACCGGCTAACTCCGTGCCAGCAGCCGCGGTAATACGGAGGGTGCAAGCGTTGTCCGGATTTATTGGGTTTAAAGGGTGCGTAGGCGGCCCGTTAAGTCAGCGGTGAAATCCCACGGCTCAACCGTGGAACTGCCGTTGATACTGGCGGGCTTGAGTTCGGTCGAGGCGGGCGGAACTGGCGGTGTAGCGGTGAAATGCTTAGATACCGCCAAGAACCCCGATTGCGTAGGCAGCTCGCTGGGCCGAAACTGACGCTGAGGCACGAAAGCGTGGGGAGCGAACAGGATTAGATACCCTGGTAGTCCACGCCGTAAACGATGATGACTCGATGTTGGCGATACACTGTCAGCGTCCAAGCGAAAGCGTTAAGTCATCCACCTGGGGAGTACGCCCGCAAGGGTGAAACTCAAAGGAATTGACGGGGGCCCGCACAAGCGGTGGAGCATGTGGTTTAATTCGATGATACGCGAGGAACCTTACCTAGGCTAGAATGCGCGTGACCGCTCCAGAGATGGAGCCTCCCTTCGGGGCACAAAGCAAGGTGCTGCATGGCCGTCGTCAGCTCGTGCCGTGAGGTGTTGGGTTAAGTCCCGCAACGAGCGCAACCCCTATCTTCAGTTGCCAGCACATCATGGTGGGGACTCTGGAGAGACTGCCTCCGCAAGGAGCGAGGAAGGCGGGGACGACGTCAGGTCATCATGGCCCTTACGCCTAGGGCTACACACGTGCTACAATGGCCGGTACAGAGGGTTGCCACCCAGCGATGGGGCGCCAATCTCAAAAAGCCGGTCTCAGTTCGGATCGGAGTCTGCAACTCGACTCCGTGAAGCCGGAATCGCTAGTAATCGCGTATCAGCAACGACGCGGTGAATACGTTCCCGGGCCTTGTACACACCGCCCGTCAAGCCATGGAAGTCAGGGAGACCTGAAGCCGGTGACCTCAAAGGAGCCGTCTAGGGTAAAACTGGTAACTGGGGCTAAGTCGTAACAAGGTAGCCGTACCGGAAGGTGCGGCTGGATCACCTCCTTTCTAGGGACGGCCCTCGGCTTTCCGATGACGCAGCCACAAAGCACATGACAAACCTTAAAAGACTGTTTCAATCAATTACCTCAAAATTACCAAGGCAAAGACGACAGGTTTTTGCTTCAGTCTTAAGGAATTGTTAGAGGTTAGAGGTGAAAGGTGCAGGGCGTTGCTCTCACTCGTAACTCAGAACCCTTAACTCATAACTTTAAGAAAAGTTCTTTGACATGATGGGAGAGAGACAAAAGAAATAGACTAGGCCCTAGCGATAGGGCCCTAGTGCGAGAGAGGCGGGCCGGCCCACGCTTGTGGGGCCGGCCGAAGACGCAGAGAAGGGCGCACGGGGGATGCCTAGGCTCTCAGAGGCGATGAAGGACGCGACAAGCTGCGATAAGCTTCGGGGATCGGCACATACGAGTTGATCCGAAGATTTCCGAATGGGGCAACCCAGTGTATTGAAGATACACTACCCTACGGGGGGCGAACCCGGGGAACTGAAACATCTAAGTACCCGGAGGAAGAGAAAACAACAGTGATTCCGCAAGTAGTGGCGAGCGAACGCGGATTAGCCCAAACCAGTGCTGTTACGGCAGCCCTGGGGTTGTAGGACCACGTCGTGGGACCAAGTATTGAAGCATAACAGGCTGGGAAGCCTGACCATAGGGGGTGATAGTCCCGTGTGCGTAAGCTGCTTGGCCCTAGTGGTATCCTGAGTAGGGCGGGACCGGAGAAATCCCGCCTGAATCCACCGGCACCATCCGGTAAGGCTAAATACTCCTGAGAGACCGATAGTGAACCAGTACCGTGAGGGAAAGGTGAAAAGCACCGTGAATAACGGGGTGAAACAGATCCTGAAACCGTGCGCTTACAAGCGGTCGGAGCCACTTCGTGTGGTGACGGCGTGCCTTTTGCATAATGAGCCTACGAGTTACTCCTCCCTGGCGAGGTTAAGTGTTTGAAAGCACGGAGCCGCAGCGAAAGCGAGTCTGAACAGGGCGCGCAGTCAGGGGGGGTAGACGCGAAACTTTGTGATCTACCCATGGGCAGGATGAAGGCTGGGTAAAACCAGTTGGAGGTCCGAACCAGTTTACGTTGAAAAGTATTTGGATGACCTGTGGGTAGGGGTGAAAGGCCAATCAAACTGAGAAATAGCTCGTACTCCCCGAAATGCCTTTAGGGGCAGCGTCGTGGTGGAGTCATATGGAGGTAGAGCTACCGATAGGACTAGGGGGAGTCACATCCTACCGAATCCTGACGAACTCCGAATGCCATTTGATATACACGGCAGTGAGGCCTGGGGTGCTAAGGTCCCAGGCCGAGAGGGAAAGAACCCAGACCGCCAGCTAAGGTCCCAAAGTCTGCGCTAAGTTGAACAAAGGGGGTCCAGTTGCCTAGACAGCCAGGAGGTTGGCTTGGAAGCAGCCATTCCTTTAAAGAGTGCGTAACAGCTCACTGGTCGAGCGACAGGGCATCGATAATAATCGGGCATCAAGCACAGCACCGAAGCTGCGGATTGTATTTATACACTGGTAGGGGAGCATTCCAAGGGCGACGAAGGCGTCCCGGCAAGGGGCGTTGGAGCGCTTGGAAAAGCAAATGTAGGCATAAGTAACGATAATGCGGGCGAGAAACCCGCACACCGAAAGACCAAGGTTTCCTGATCAACGCTAATCGGATCAGGGTTAGTCGGGTCCTAAGGCCGAGGCGAAAGCGCAGGTCGATGGACAACTGGTTAATATTCCAGTACCGGCACGTCATAGCGATGCGGTGACGGAGAAGTGAAAGGACGGCGCGCTGACGGAATAGCGCGTTTAAGGGCGTAGGTAGTAGGACGGTTGTGAAGTACGCCGACCTAGCTGAAACCCGAAAGTACTCCGCGGCCCCGGCCAAGGAGATCGTCCCTAATCAGGCTCCCTAGAAAACCCGCTAAGCGTTTAAATGGCTTGCCGCCCGTACCGCAAACCGACACAGGTGGTCGAGGAGAGAATCCTAAGGTGCTCGAGTGAATCACGGCCAAGGAACTCGGCAAAATGGCCCTGTAACTTCGGGAGAAGGGGCGCTTCCTGCTAGCAATAGCAGAAGCCGCAGTGAAAAGGCCCAGGCGACTGTTTAACAAAAACACATGGCTTTGCGAAATCGAGAGATGAAGTATAAGGCCTGACACCTGCCCGGTGCCGGAAGGTTAAGAGGGGGGGTTAGCCGTAAGGCGAAGCTCTGAATCGAAGCCCCGGTAAACGGCGGCCGTAACTATAACGGTCCTAAGGTAGCGAAATTCCTTGTCGGGTAAGTTCCGACCTGCACGAATGGTGTAACGATCTGGGCGCTGTCTCAGCCGTGAGCTCGGTGAAATTGTAGTCTCGGTGAAGATGCCGAGTACCCGCAACGGGACGGAAAGACCCCATGAACCTTTACTATAGCTTAGCATTGACGCTGGGTAACTCATGTGTAGGATAGGTTGGAGGCTTTGAAGCGGCGTCGCCAGGCGTCGTGGAGCCGTCCTTGAAATACAACCCTTGAGTTGCTTGGCGCCTAACCTTGTAAGACAGGGGACAGTGCTTGGTGGGTAGTTTGACTGGGGTGGTCGCCTCCAAAACAGTAACGGAGGCTTTCAAAGGTGCCCTCAGCACGCTTGGTAACCGTGCGCAGAGCGCAATAGCATAAGGGCGCTTGACTGTGAGGCCCACAAGCCGAGCAGGGCCGAAAGGCGGATATAGTGATCCGGTGGTTCCGCATGGAAGGGCCATCGCTCAAAGGATAAAAGGTACTCTGGGGATAACAGGCTGATCTCCCCCAAGAGCTCATATCGACGGGGAGGTTTGGCACCTCGATGTCGGCTCGTCACGTCCTGGGGCTGGAGAAGGTCCCAAGGGTTCGGCTGTTCGCCGATTAAAGTGGCACGCGAGCTGGGTTCAGAACGTCGTGAGACAGTTCGGTCCCTATCTGTTGTGGGCGTAGGAGATTTGAGGGGTCCTGACCTTAGTACGAGAGGACCGGGTTGGACGAGCCTCTGGTGGACCTGTTGTGGCGCCAGCCGCAGCGCAGGGTAGCTACGCTCGGACGGGATAAGCGCTGAAAGCATCTAAGCGCGAAACCCGCCCCAAGATGAGATCTCCCTTAAGGGCCGTCAAAGACGATGACGTCGATAGGCCGCAGGTGTAAAGCCAGGAATGGCAAAGCCGAGCGGTACTAATTGCCCGAGCGCGTCCGGTCAGCAGCACCGGCCCGCCGCTCTCGATTTTGTTTCTCCCCCACAAGTCATGTCATAAAGCATCCGGCACGCATAACAGCCGTGCGCAAGATAATGGTGGCTATGGCCCCGGTGAGCACCTCTTCCCATCCCGAACAGAGAAGTTAAGCCCGGGCGCGCCGATGGTACTGGGGTCACACCCGGGAGAGTAGGTGGCCGCCAACCCCAACAAAGAGCGCCCCCTCCGCAGCCGCGGAGCGGGGCGCTCCCTTTTTACCCCCGTCCCGAAACCGCACCACCCGCACCAGGCAGGGCCTGAAGGAGGAGCGGTGGCTTGCGCCAGAGGAGCAGCACAGCAAGCAGCCGCCAGAGCAACAAGCCCGTGGCAGAGAGCAAACGGAAACAAACACAAAGGCCCCGGCGCGAAAGAGCGCCGGGGCCTTTGCCTTTTGACTCACAAAGTTTTTTATTGAACTACAGCAAATAGATAGCCATTCCTGTTTATCCTCTAACTCTGTTATACTATTTTCTTAGTTTCCAGTAGCTATAGAGAAATGCTAGAAGCTGTTGGGGGCTAGTTTAGGAAGTGTCGTGCATAGGCCGGCAAGTGCAGGGAAACCTACCTTGTTGCTGTCTCTATCACTACCAGCTACGTTTTTGACCCGAGCCTATACTGAATACAAGGCAGGCTTTGGTTAGCTCCTAGCTTTATGTGTTAGGTATTAGGTGGTAGCCTTGACTTCATCGTACCTTTGCCCCATCAAATTGCAAACAGTTTTCTATAGATAGTGCAGAGAGTTTCGAATAGCGCATGAAGGTTATCTTTGTAGTGCCCCCACAAGTTCAATTACTTGACATAACTGGTCCTGCTCATATTTTCTACGAAGCCAAAGTGCTACGTCCTGAAATCGACCTATGCTTTGCCTCGATTGATGACACCGCTGAGATAGAAAGTGCGGCGGGCTTATTCTTGTCTAAATTGACGCCGTTCAAATCAATTTCTTTGAGCAAAGAAGATTATATCTTCATCCCAGGCATAGATTCTTTCTTATTTTCAGACGCTGCTTTCCTGGAGTCAAGCCAGGAGTTCTTTCAATGGTTAAGGGTACAGTTTGCGGCAGGAGCAAACATATGTTCTGTTTGTACAGGTGCTTTCCTGTTGGCAGAGGCTGGTCTGCTAAACAATAAGTCCTGTACGACGCATTGGAATTATTTCTCCCGGTTTGCCACTAAATTCCCCGAGGCAGAGCTGAAACGGAACCGCCTATTTGTAGAGGACAGTGGTATCTTCACCAGTGCTGGGGTAAGCTCTGGAATCGACCTTTCCCTGTTTATACTGGAAAGGTTGTATGGCGAGCGATTCGCCTTTGAATTAGCAAGAATAACGGTGGTTTACCTTAGGAGGGGCAGTGATGATCCCCAGTTAAGCGTATTCTTGCAGTATAGAAACCACCTGGAGGATAGAATCTATACAGCCCAGCAATACATCTTTGAGCATGCTTCCCAAAAGCTGCCAGTCGAAACCGTTGCGGCCCATGTCCACATGAGCCCCCGAAACCTGACCCGCCTTTTCAAAAAAACAACCGGCGTAACGATCGGTGCCTATCTGAACAAGATACGGATTGAAAAGGCGGAACATTTGCTAAGTGCTGGCCATAAACTAGACTATGTGGCAGCACAGTGCGGTTTCAGCAGTGAGAGTCAATTACGAAAGTCTTTGCAGGGTCCTCGGCAAATCTAATCCTTTCTTCCCCTGGATGCTTTTTGTCCGTATTCAGGTCCTTCTTGTCCTTCCATGGTTTTTCCTTAGGCGGTAGCTTTGCCAATAAAAAAGCGTTTATATGAAAAAGACAGCCCTTCTATTCTTATTGTTGTTTACTCGTATACCCCTTCATGCTCAAAATGACCAGCGCCTTCGGGGTTTGGAAAGGCAAATAAGCAGAATTCTGGAAGCCACCAATACCCCAGGCTGTGCGATTGCCATAGTGGAGGGTGAGAAAGTGCTTTATACCCAAGGCTTTGGCTACAGAGATTATGAAAATAAAGTCAAGGCAGACGCCAACACCTTGTTTTCTGTTGGTTCCACCACCAAGGCATTCACCGCTGCGTTGGTGGGCCAACTTCGGGAAAAAGGGCTGCTCAATTTCGAGGAAAGTCCTTCAAAATACGTACCGGCGTTAAAGTTCTATAATGAGCAATTGAACAGCGGCGTCCTTATTCACGACTTGCTGAGTATGCGGACCGGGCTGGCTCTCCATGACAAGGCTTGGTCAGGCGACCCGGTGAGCGACAGAGACAGTTTGCTGAGAAGGATTGAGTATCTCGAACCAGCCGCTCCGTTGAGGACAAAGTGGAATTACAGCAACTTTTCCTATTTTATCCTGGGGACAATAACTGAAAAAATTACCGGCAAATCCTGGGAGGAGAACGTAGCAAACGCACTGTTTAAACCACTGGAAATGCACAACTCCACCTTTGGGGTAGAAGGTTTGCAGGGAAAAACAAATGTGTCTTTGGGTTATGTTTCTAGCAGTAACAAGGTAGAAAAAGTAGCCTACTATGACCTTGCGGCCATGAGTCCGGCGGGAGGTATCAACAGCAATGCCCATGACATGGGTAACTGGTTGCTGACCTGGCTTAACATGGGAAAGTATAAAGGACGACAAATTCTGCCGGAGCAATATGTCAAGGAGGCCATAAGCCCTCAGGCAGTGATGCCAAGAGGGTATTTGCCTGATGAAGAGTTTCCGGGTATGTACTCAGCAAACTATGGCTACGGCTGGATTATTTCAGACTACAAAGGGCATTACCGGGTAGAGCATGGCGGTAGTGTAGATGGCTTCAGGACAAGTGTCACATTCTTCCCTAATGAGAAAATAGGGATCGTGGTTCTTACAAACCAAACCGACTACGAACCAGCTTTATTGATTAGAAATACCCTAGTGGATAAGCTGCTGGAAGTAAAAAAGACAGATTGGGTTGATCTTTATTTAAAAAGTCAGGAACCTAGTCAAACCCAGACAAAAACACTTGAGACTCGCACAGAAGTTAAATCAGAAGCAACAATCTCCTCGCAACAACTTAAAGAGTTTGTTGGCAGTTACATAAATCCTGGATACGGAAAAATTAGAATATTTTGCGAAGAAGACTCTCTGTATACCTACTTTAGGAGGAAAAAATTAAAAGTCGCACCTGCATCTACTAATCAGGATATTTTTCATGCCACGACTACAGTTCATCCTTACAGGATGGCAATGCCACCACTGCAGTTTAAGAAAGACAAAGAAGGCAGAATCACCTCCTTATCTATCCAATTTGAATCTGAATTAGCAGCTATAGAGTTTATTAAAGAGTAATTCCTGGTAGCGGTTAGTAACCGCTACCAGGGACTTTGTACAAGCCAGGACAGGAATGTCATAATTTCTGGAGATGTATACTGAGATAGTCAAGATATAATCTGACAGTTTAAGTAAATTGAATGTGACGCATTTAATTATTTAAACCCGCTTATATCATGACCACTCAAGACAAAATTATCAAAAACAAGTTAGGATTGCTAAGCTTGGCCGAGATGCTTGGCAACGTATCCCAGGCCTGCAAGGTGATGGGCTACAGCAGGGATTCCTTCTACCGCTTCCAACAGCTCTATGAACAGGGCGGCACATCCGCTCTGCAGGAGATAAGCCGCGCAAGGCCCAACATCAAGAACAGGGTAGAGCAAGCCGTGGAAGAAGCGGTAGTAGCACTGGCCACTGAGCAACCAGCCTTTGGGCAACTCAGAGCTTCCAACGAACTCAAAAAGCAAGGCCTCTTCATTTCACCTGGCGGGGTACGTTCTATTTGGCTGCGCCACGCCCTGGAGACCTTTCCCAAACGTTTAAAAGCATTAGAAGCGAAGGTAGCTCAGGAAGGTTTGATCCTGACCGAGGCGCAGATCGTAGCCCTGGAAAAAGCCAAAGAAGAGAAGACGGCGCACGGAGAGATCGAGACACACCATCCTGGCTATTTAGGTGCGCAAGACACTTATTACGTGGGCTACATCAAAGGCGTAGGCAAGATCTACCAGCAGACCTTTATTGATACCTACACCAAGGTGGCACATGCTAAAGTGTATGATAGAAAGAATGCATTGGTGGCAGCCGACATGCTCAACGACAGAGTATTGCCATTCTATGAGCAGCATGATCTGAAGCTACTGCGCATCCTGACCGATCGCGGCACCGAGTACTGCGGCGCCAGAGAGCACCACGAGTACCAGCTCTACCTGGCTATTGAAGACATTGACCATTCTAAAACCAAAGCCAGGAGCCCGCAGACCAATGGCATCTGCGAGCGTTTCCACCGCACCATGCAGGACGAGTTTTACGCGATCGCTTTCCGTAAAAAGGTGTATACAACTCTAGAGGAGCTGCAGGAAGGCCTGGACCTGTGGCTGGAGCATTACAACAAAGAGCGTACCCACACAGGCAAGTACTGCTTTGGCAGAACACCTTACCAGACCCTGCTGGAAACGAAACCACTGGCACAGGAGAAAATGCTCGACACTCTTCGGCAAGATCCTGTCAAACATTTTTTTTCGGAACCAGTCCTTACACCTGCAGACGAAGGGGTGGTGCAGAAAAAAAATGAGCCCCACGACGCGGGCTCATGGAACAATACGTTAAGGCAGACCACTGTCAGCTAAACCACAGCTGTCAGACTATATCTTGACTATTACATGTATACCGATTCGCATGTAACCCCATAAGGAGAACCCTTGATAGTGATTCGTTTTCTGTGTTCTAAGCTACATGCATGTCATACTCCTTATACCTGGCCTCGGCCTGCTCCATCACTTCATCCAGTATCTCCTGCAGCTCGGCTTTCACTTTAAAGCGCAGCACCTTTTTTACGGCCAGCATCAGTTGTGCTTTGGTATCGTCTTTCTTATACCAGTCGGGTTGGGAGGCGCTTTTCTTTACCTCTGCCAGTATTTTATGCACGAGCACCTTTATCAGGTCGTAGTCCTGAATGGCGTTGGGGTGATTGGCTAATATCTCATAAAAGGCCTCTTCTTCTTCCGTTATGCCTAACTGATTGAGCCGCTGATCTTCTTCCTGTATGGGCTTGGCTACCTTGTTGATCAACTCCTGTAAAGCCATCAGGTTATCGAAGAAATTGTTGTGATACTGTGAAATAATGCGCTCAACCTCTTCTTTGAACTTGCGGTATTTTACCAGATTTTTACTGGAGCGTACTTTTATTTCATCATTCAGAATCTGCCGGATAAGCTCCAGTTTCAGTTCGTTGCCAGTCTTCTGTTCTTTGGCTGTGGCCAGAAAGGCATCGTTGATGATGGATATATCCAGACGCTCAATACCAGCCATCTGGAAAACGTCGATCACTTCATCGCTTTCTATGCTGCGATGGATCAGCTCCTTTATTTGACCTTCTTTCTTTTTTATGTTTGTGGCAGGATATTTTACTTTTCGTACGGCTGCGCCAACATGTTGGAAGAAGAGTATGTCTATGGCGATATCGTTAATGGAATGGTGGTTTTTAACGATAGGAGCGAGGCTGGTTAGCTTCTTCTCGTTCAGCATGAAAGCCTTGCACTCCTCATCGTCTGACACGATATGATTTGTCGCACGGCTTACCAGTTTTATTTTATCTGCGGAAGTTAGTGCAGGCCAGGTGCTATAGGAGAAATCAGTTGGCAACTGCTCCCGCAGCAACTGTATCATTTCCTGAGCCAGCGAAAAAGCCTCTTCTATATTCACGGTTACTTTGCCCTTACCGCCTGCGGTAGTATACTTCTTCGTGGCATCGCGTAGTTTGTCGCCGATGCCGATGTAGTCTACGATCAGGCCGCTGGGCTTGTCGCGGAACACGGTAGCCACGCGGTTTACTGCCTGTATCAAATTGTGACCGCTCATCACTTTGTCGACATACAAGGTATGCATGGCCGGGTTGTCGAAGCCGGTGAGCCACATGTCGCGCACGATCACAAGTTTCAAAGGATCATCCGGGTCTTTGAAGCGGGCTTTCACAGCTTCCATCTGCTCTTTACCCCGCACATGCGGATGCCATGTATCAGGGTCTTTGGCGATGTTGGTGGTCATGATCACCGCTACTTCGGGGCAACCTTCCAGCGCGGTGAGTGCATCATAGAGCTTCACGCAATTGCGGCGGCTCATGCACACGATCATGGCTTTGCCGCTCAGACTTTTCTCTCTTGAGGTATAGTGCTGCAGAATATCTTTGGCGATGGCTTCTACGCGCTCTTTTGCCCCGGCGGCGTCTTCCATGGCGGCCCACAAAATGCGGTTCTTCTCGTTCTCTTCCAGACCGCCGGTTATCTCTTCGGCTTCTTCTTCGAGCTGCTCGTTGCCCAGGTGCAGCTTGGCCAGGCGCGGCTCATAGTAGATCGGCACTACGGCTTTGTCTTCGGTGGCCTGGCGGATGTCGTAGGTATGGATGATGTCGCCGAACACGGCTACGGTGTCGGCGTCTTTGCTGTCGACGGGCGTGCCGGTGAAGCCAATGAAGGAGGCCTGCGGCAGGGCGCGGCGCAGGTTGTTGGCAAAGCCCTGCACCAGGCCGTACTGCGTGCGGTGGCACTCGTCGGCAATCACGATGATGTTGTCGCGGGTGCTCAGGACGGGGTGCTCCAGCTCGCGGCCAGTTGCTGTGTCTTTGAGGTTAAACTTCTGCACGGTACTGAACACCACTCCGCCGCCATCGCCGCTCAAGAGGCTGCGCAGTTCGTCGGTAGTATTAGCAATCTGCACGTCGCCTACCAGGTCTTTGGCGGCCACAAAATCGTCGAAGAGCTGGCGGTTGAGGTCGAAGCGGTCTACCTGCACCACAATGGTCGGGTTCTTGAGCTCGGGCAACTGCCGCAGGATGCCGGTGTAAATGGCCATGGTAATGCTTTTGCCCGATCGGGTGGTGTGCCAGACCACGCCAATGCGGCCATCGCCATAGGGCTTTACCGACTTCAGCGTTTCCTGCAGAGCGTACTGTATGCCGAAGAACTGGTGGTACTTGGCGCCTTTCTTGATCAGTTGGCCCTTGTCGGGCTCGTGGAAGATGTAGTGGCGCACGTATTGCAAGAGGCGCTCGGGCACGAGCAAACCTTTGATAAGCGTTTCCAGCGCGAAGCCGTTGCCGGTTACCTCGCGGCCGTCTATGCTTTTCCAGGCGGCGAACCACTCCAGGCCGCTGCTGTACATGCCGTGCAGTGTGGTCTGGCCGTCGCTGACTACCGTGAGGGCGTTGTATTCGAAGAGCTGCGGAATCTGGTAGGTATAGTGCTGCACCTGGTTGTAGGCGGCTTCTACGGTGGCGTCCTGGTTGAACAGGTTTTTGAATTCGAAGAGCACCAGCGGCAGGCCGTTCACGAAAATAATCAGGTCGGGAATGCGCTTGCTTTTGCCGATGATGGTGAACTGGTTGACCACCTGGAAGTCGTTCTGCGAAATAGCATCGTAGGCGATGGGGTAGAAGTGGCCGAAGTGCTGTTTGCCGGTATCGTCTTTCCAGGTTTTGCTGATGCCTTTGCTGAGCTTGAGGTGGAAGGCGTGGTTGCGCTGGTGCAGATCTGCGCCCGAGTTGTAAAGGAACTCCTGCTTTAGTTCGGCCAGTACCTTTGGCGGCACCTGCGGGTAGCGGCGCTGCAGAAATTGTTCAAACACATCTTCGAGCACGGCTTTGCTCAGGTCGCGCTTTATATCGGAGCCGTGCTGGTAGGTATAGGGCTCCAGTTCGCGCAGCCAAGCAATGGCCGCCTGCTCAATGGCTTCTTCAGCTAAGTACTGGCTCATGCAGTTCGTCCAATTTGGTTTGCATTACATCAATTTCTCCCGACATGAGTTTGGGTAGGAGGGTGTCGCGGAGTTGTGATAATTTTCTGCTTTGTTCAATATTGCTTTCTAATTTATCACCTATTGTTATAAAAGTATTCTGATATAACTGAAGTCTTTCCTTGGTTGGCATTTTAAATTCATAGTTTTCTATAGAGTCTTTAGTTATCATTCTGACTGTTGAACCTTTTGAATTTGACAAAATATGATTCTTATAATTATCAGATTTAAGTAACTGGAATAGTAAATTATTATTGAGATCAGATTTATTAAAGACCTTATATAAATTGGTACCTACAATTACTTTTTTATGCTTGAATGAAATCGGTACTATAGCAGGAAATCCAAGAATTGGTAGATTATCAGATTGCTGTCGCGTTGCTATGATAATGTCCCCGGGCTTAACTAAATAAGCGTCTTTACAATCACCTGAATAAGGCCGGGCCCCAGAAAATATAAAACGGTCTTTAAATGAAACACATCCCATACCGAGAAGATAAGCATCTCCACTTCCAATAAATTTCCCCTCATATGAGTAACCTCCTTTGATATCAATCAAATCACCTAAACGTACAATATCCCAGCTATCGCATTCTTCAGAATTAAACAGCTTTTGAAAAAGAGTCTGTGCCATGAATTCCAGCGTTTGGTTCATGCGGCGGTTCAACTCTATTTTGTCATCTAGCGCAAATAAGATCTCGGCTATGCGGCGTTGGGCTTCTATACTTGGTACCTCAATTTCTAAATCCTTGATGTGCTGTGGAGAAATGTTTGCCTGATTAGCACTTCCACCTGCATTGGTAGCTAATTCAAACTGCACTTCAGGTCTTGAAATATAATAGTATAAGAAGTCGTCATTCAGCTTCTCAGTATCTTTAGAGTATAACTTTCCGACACGTTGGTTTAGTAATGCAGGCTTATCAAACCCATACCTTCCAACTTTACCAACAGCAGAAGAAATCTGGCTGATATGCGAGCCAGTCATCGAGATAAGTATATCCTTCTTCTTGACTATAAATTGGTTCAGCTTTGCCGTTAACTCATGAGGAAAACAATCAGCTTCGTCTAATGAAATGTTAGGCGGCTGAATATTTTTGATTTTAATAACAGGTATACCACTTTCTTTCAAATCACCTGACTTGAAGGCATAGCCGTTCTGCACGTTTATCAGTTCTCCTAGTTTATATGTATACCAGTTGTTCATTTAAGCTTATCTCTCTGCTATACGTCTAGCCAATTGGTTAATTTCTTCAGCCAATTCTAAGCAATCATTAATTATAGAGTTGGCTTGTGAAGGTGAATAAGGCCTACGAATTGTTCCATCTTGTTTATTCCCATGTGCAAATACCCCCCTTTCGCTTACTAACTTATTTAAAGAATCCATATAAATTGGGTGAGAAGGTACATCAACGCCAACAGGGATAAGGATATTTTTCAGATACTTTAAAGAAGCACCATGATTTCCTTTTAAAGATTTATTCAGCTTTACTTTAGATAAATTCAAGTCTTGTATTACATAATCATCTATATTTACAAGTGACGTATCTCCATCTTTATAAGGAAATTTAGAAGTAGATATCAAGTGCATCAACATCAATGTACCGATACTTACTTTCTTATAATGTTTGTAAGCATCAACAATTGACTCACAAACATTAAGAGAGATTTCTTCAAAATACTGTTCAAAATATGCATGTGACAAAACACAAAATGCATTAATGTCTAATCTATATTCATTGTCTGTGACTAAAGGATCTGCTAAATGCCTATTGAGAAACTGATTCTGAATTTGTGAAATATTTGCTTTAAGATCTACGAGACTTTGATAAATTAATCCTCTATAGTTCATCATCTAACAAATGGATTAATATTTAACTTTAAATCAAATACAGAATTTATTAATGTTTCAAAATTGCTAAATCTTGTAAAGTAGCTATCTTTTGTTTTCGTTGTTGCTTCTATTGAACTTCTAAACTCGGCAGCATTACACATTAACTGGAAGTCATGAGTGAACTTAGCAATACTCTGTTCAGTAAGTAACTCCTCCGGTACAGACCTAAAATAAAATACCTGAACTTCAAACAAAACTCTATTGAATCTGGGCTCTAATTTATTTTCTGTATATTTTCTGCCAATTCTGTTAAATCTTCCAAAGACATTTTCAAGCTTAAATAAAGAATTATTTAAATTCTGATATTCACCTTCAACTGTCTCATTAAATTCATTCCATTTTAAATTGAAAGCTTTCATTGAGTCATCTAAAAATTTCTTCAGATTTCCAGCATAAGAGTTTCCAAAAAAACATATAGCAAGATATCTAAGTATTATTTCTACATCTCTCAATCTATGATCTGGACCCTTCAATCCAAGTACACTATGAATAGGTTGAAGATCATTAGTGATAGCAATTAAATAATTAGAGAATGGGCCTCTAAAAAGGACTTGTCTAAGCTCTTGAGTAGCTAGTGGAACTGAACCAGTATTTAACCTGTGAAATATATTATATAAAACATCATTAGATCTATAACTAGAAATTACTGTACAGCGTAAGTCAGCATTTTTTAATGATCTAACTACATCAGTATAAGCAGGATTAGAAATTAAGTCTTGATATGCTAATCCATTCAAATCTTTGCGGACTTTTAGACCAGTCAAAATCGGCTTATTCCAATAAGGAATTTGTGGATTAATAAATCCTGCAATCGTTAATAATCTTTGCTTACCATCAATTACAAGGAAAGACCTACGCTTCTCTAAATCTTCAGCTAATACAACCTCAGGCACAGGATATCCCACAATTAGAGATTCTATAAGTCTACTTCTACGAGCGTCGTCCCATGCGTTTCTTCTTTGGAAATCGGGATTTAAATCAATATTCTGCTGATCTATTTGGTCATAAATTGTACCTATAGTCCAATCTCTAGAATATACTTTGGTATCTTCTAAATTAGCTAATTCTAAATCGTCAGCTATTTCTTCATTATCATTCAAAATACCTTGAAGATCCATATAAGACAATTCTTCTTCTTCTTCTATATTTGGGTTATCTCTCATTTTCAAAAATTATAATAATTAAAAAAAATTATATTAATTAAAAACCTAGTGAATCTTCGTACCCTCTTCTGAATGCACGATAGACTTGAGCTTCTCTATCTCCAAGGTCTGTTACTCTTATGTTTTGAACTTTTTCGTGCTCTGCCAAAAAACTAAGGTGGTCCTTTAAAGGTCTAAGTTTAGTATCAAGTTTAGCTAGTTTTATAGAAATAAAATCTGCGTGTTGTTCTATAAGAGTTAAATATTCTGTAAGAAACTCATCAACATTTTCTTTAGATTTCAGGTTTTGCATATCACAATAAGTCAATTCATGATCTATCTGAATTAAGTACTCTTTTATGATAGAATTAGCTTCATCAATTTGGCCAGAGAGGGAAAGTAATTTTATTTTTTCTATCTCCTTTTTCTCGGCTTCAAAAGCTTTTAATAGTATTTGGCACCTTTGAATAAAGAAATTAATATCTTTTAACCCTGATCTCAACTCATTTATATGATCTAAATTGAATGTATTTGTTAAGCCAAGTAATGAGTTAGCATAATCGTAGTTGGTAGTGAAATCTTCAAATGTTAGATTATTCATATCCTAATTAAATTTAGAAACCAAACCCAATCCCCTCCAGATTCTCCCGAATCCGTTTCTCCAGTAGGGCGCTTTCTTCGAACTGAGCGGCCAGTTCGGTAGTCAGCAGCTTCATCTTCTCTTCAAACGGAACGCCGTCGTCTTCCTCGGCTTCGGAGCCCACGTAGCGGCCCGGCGAGAGCACGTAGTTGTTGGCGGCCACTTCGGCTAAGGTAGCGGCCTTGCAGAAGCCTTCGGTGTCTGAGTAATTGCCTCCCAGGTTGCGCCAGGTATGGTAGGTGTCGGCAATGCGGGCCACGTCGGCATCTTCGAACACACGCAGGCGGCGGCTGGCCATGGTGCCCAGTTTGCGGGCATCAATGAAGAGAATCTCATTTTTGCGCTCGCGGTGTTCACCGTCGCGGCCGTCGCGGTTCTTGCTCAGTATAAATATACAGGCCGGTATGCCGGTGGTCAGGAACAGCTTGTCGGGCATCTGCACAATGCAGTCTACCATGCCTTGCTGTATCATGTGCTCGCGCACGTTCTTTTCGCCGGCGCTTCCGGTGGTCATGGCGCCGTTAGCCATCACTACGCCTGCCGTGCCACGCTCCGAGAGGTGGTGCCAAAGCGTCTGGAACCACATGTAGTTGGCGTTGCCGGGAGTGGTAAAAGTATCTTTGGCCCCGAAAAGGCGCGGGTCGTTGTCGGGCAGCAGTTCGGGATGCCAGTTACTGATGTTGAACGGCGGGTTCATGAGGGCATAGTCAGCCTTCAGGTCAGGGAAACGGTCCTGCAGCAGCGAGTCGCCCAGCTTCACGTCGAAGGAGAGGTTGCGCAGCAGCAGGTTCATTTTGCAGAGGCGCAGCGTGCCTTCGTAGCGCTCCTGCCCATAAATGGAGATGTCGTTTTTGTCGCCTCCGTGCGCCTGCAGAAACTTAAGGCTCTGCACAAACATACCACCCGAGCCGCAGGCCAGGTCCATGATGCGGCCCTTGAGCGGCTCCAGCATTTCCACGAGCAAACGCACTACCGAGCCCGGTGTAAAGAACTGCCCCGCACCGGAGCCTTCAGCCATCGCAAACTTACCGATGTAGTACTCATACACGCGGCCGTAGATGTCGGATTCGGGGTTGTTGACCTCGGAGAACTTCTCTTTAGAGAACAGGTTGATGAGCCCGGCCACCTGCGTAGGGGAGAGCTGACTTTTCACGAAGATCGGCTCCAGCACGCCTTTGTAGTCGGGGTTGCGCTTGCTCAGGAGCTCGTCGATCAGCACAAAGGCCTGGTCCACCTTCACCTTGATGTCGTCCTGCTCAGCGTTCTCGCGCAGGTAGGTCCAGGTAGCTTCTTTCGGCAGGCGGTATACGTTCTTTACCTGGTACTCCAGCTCGTCTTCCAGCACCTCGCTCTGCTCGTGTGCTTCTATGTTATAGTAGTCGCTTTTCTCATCCAGAAAGGAAAGCTGCAGCTCCTGTTTGCGTACTTCGTAGCGCTCGGAGAGGTGCTTCAGGAACAGCAGCGACAGCACGTAGTCTTTGTACTGGTTCTCAGCTACTGCGCCGCGCAGCTCGTTGGCGGCATTCCAGAGTTCGTTTTCAAAATCTATATCCGCCTTGGGGGTGGAGGTAGGGGTATTCTTCTTGGCCATGTAAGCTTGTAATCCATTTTAAAACAGAAGTACAAGGTACAGAAAATTGGATAATGGGAAGTATAAAATATAGATTGAAACAAATATTTCTTTCGCAGGGACAGGTCGCGACCTGCCTACATCGTGCAGGCGGGATTATTTGTCTGAATCAGGATTTTCAGGATGAACGGATGTACGGGATGATGCTTGCTCTGAGGTCTTCCTTTATACTTCGAAGCCAACACCATCCTGTATATCTTCTTTAATTCTATAAATCCTGATTCTACTTACCAATACAGAACTTCGTGAAGATATTGTCCAACAGGTCATCCGTGGTGATTTCACCAGTTATTTCACCTAAGCTGTAGAGCGCGCGGCGGATATCGGCTGCAACCAAATCACCGCTCATGCCCAGACCAAGGCCGTTAAGCACATCGTCAAGGGCGGCGTAGGTTTTGTTCAGGCTGTCGACGTGGCGCAGGTTGGTGACGATGGTCTGGCTTTGCGTGTTGAGCTTGCCCAGGTTTACTTTTTCTACCAATGCCTGCTTTAGCTCGTCCAGGTTGGCACCTTCGGCGGCAGAGATGGTCACAAGGCCTTCTATACTTTCGAAAGCAGCAACTTTATCGGCTGGGGCACGGTCTATCTTATTGGCCACTGCTACTAAAGGAAGTTTCTTTGGATTCAGTCTGTCCAGTTCGGCCTGTACCTGGGCAGCGGTTACTTCGGTAATATCGAAAAGATAAATGATCAGCGACGACTGGCTCAGCTTCTGCATGGTACGTTCTACACCAATCGCTTCTACTTTGTCTGTTGTCTCTCTTAAACCGGCTGTATCGATAAAGCGGAAGGTGATGCCTTCGATGTTGATCTCGTCTTCGATGAAGTCGCGGGTAGTACCGGGAACGTCTGATACAATAGCTTTTTCCTCGTTCAGTAGCTTGTTGAGCAGGGTTGATTTACCGGCATTCGGATTGCCCACAATCACCGTCGGCACGCCGTTTTTGATCACGTTACCCAGCTCAAAAGACTTCAGCAGCTCCCGAATGATGCGTTGAATGTTGCTGATAAGGGTCCGCAGTTGCTCACGGTCAGCAAACTCTACGTCTTCCTCGCCAAAATCCAGCTCGAGCTCAATCATAGAGGCAAAGTGTACGAGCTCGGCACGCAGACGCTTGATCTCCTGCGAAAAGCCGCCACGCATCTGTTTCATGGCCACCTCATGGGAGAGGGCGGAGTCGGAAGAAATCAGATCGGCTACGGCTTCGGCCTGTGCCAGGTCGAACTGCCCGTTCAGGAAAGCACGTTTTGTAAACTCACCGGCATTGGCCAGGCGGGCGCCACGCTTTAGCAGCAGCTGTACAATTTGCTGCACAATATAATCAGAGCCGTGGCAGGATATTTCTACCACATTCTCTTTGGTATAGGAGTGAGGTGCTACAAACAGCGACACCAGCACTTCGTCCAGCACCTTTTCTTCCTCCCGGATGGTACCGAAGTGGATGGTGTGGCAGGCTTGCCTGGCTAAGTCTTTGCCTTTGAAAACGCTGTTGGTAATACTGATGGCTTCAGGGCCGGAAAGCCTGATGACCGCAATGGCTCCCACGCCGGGGGCTGTAGCTACGGCTACGATGGTATCGTTAGAAAAATCTGTATGGATCAAATCAAATTCAAATTATGCTTCGCGCAAATTTAAGGATTAATAACTAGAAAGAGCGCGCCACACATATTCCTGGTTTCAGGAAGCCGTACCAAAGGGGGCATTGTAGCGCAGAGAAGCACTATACCAAGAAATTACCACCTCGGTACAGCAGCCCTGTTACTTCGTGCTCTTTTCAAATTCCTGAAAATCCATTTCCTTATGATGGTTCTCCCCAAAGTAGCGCAGGATCTTTGAGAAGTTCTTGGCATCCAGGTAACCAGGTACCGGAGCCAGCATGTTCATGTTTTCGTCCAGGTACACGGTCGTCGGGAAACTCATCTGGCCGTTCAGCAGGGCTACTGCCAGCTCATGCGATTTGTACTCGGGCTTAAACTGGAACGTTTGCCCATTAAGGGTGATGGGTTCTTTACCTTCGGCATCCAGCTTTACAGCGTAGAAATGATCGTTTACCAGCTTTGCCACCTCTGGGTCGGTGAAGGTTTCCTTATCCATTTTCTTACACCAGCCGCACCAATCGGTATACACATCGATAACGACCTTGCGCGGCTCCTCTTTTATGCGGGCAGCAGCCTGCTCCATACTTAGCCACTCAATCTTTTCAGGCTTTTTATCCGCCTTGGCCTCCACGGCAGGAGTTGGAGCAACAGCTGCAGAAACCTCCTGCTGCTCAATGCGCTGGTCAGCTGAAGCACTGGGTGGGGTGGCTTTGTTGCAGGCAAGCCCCAGCAACGGTAGTGCCAGCAGGGCAATGTGCGTCTTTATCTTCTTCATTTTTGATCAGTTTGTAATGCTAAACAAGTAACGCAGCAGGCCTGGTTCACTACAGCCCGAGCTATATAATCAGCATTGGTACTTTAACGGCATGGCGAACAGCGTCGATGGTTGTTCCCAGAATCAGGTCCTTCACCATTTTATGGCCGTGCGACCCCATAACCAGCAGGTCCGCCTCAAAGTTATGCACTATTTTAGGGATACGCTGTTTCGGGTTGCCAAAGCCCAGCTGCACGCGCACATGGTACCCCCGGGCGCGCAAATCATCGGCGTAGCGCTGCAGGTTATCCCAGTCAGAGGAGGTCTCCATATCCTTTATATCCTGCCCCAGAACAAAGGCCCCTGCTGTTTCCACGATATGTATGAGCAGGTACTCTGCGGCAGGCGTGCCGATGGCCACTGCATTTGTCAGCACCGTGTTGTCTACGTCCGAAAAATCAAGTGTAACCGCAATGCGTTTGTAAGCGGGTTGTGCCTCCGGCTGATAACTTACCGGCTGCTGGTGCCTGGCCGGCCGGTGGTGTGCTGTAGCACCTGTTACAAAAGGCTGCAGCGTGATGTACAGTAGTAGCAGACAGCAGGCCACCGCTACTGGCACCACCAATACCCATATCAGAAGCGGGTTCTCTGCCTCATGCAGCCACTCCACAATCTGGTCCAGTACAAGCTTGGCGTTAAGTATAACAATAACACTGGCGATGAGCCAGGCACCGGTCTTCATCCAGGCACCGATGGCAAACTCACCCATTTTATCTTTGTTGCTGACAAAATGAATGAGAGGTATCACGGCAAAACCCAGCTGCAAACTCAGCACGACCTGGCTCAGCACCAGCAGCTCACCCGTCTGATCCTCCCCATAGTAAATGATGACGAAAAGGGCAGGCCCCACGGCCAGTAAGCGTGTGATCATGCGGCGCAGCCAGGGCTGTATGCGCAGGTTCAGGTAGCCCTCCATCACTATTTGCCCGGCCAGTGTGCCGGTAAGTGTGGAGCTTTGCCCCGCTGCAATCAAAGCCACGGCAAAAAGTATGGGTGCCCACTTGGTGCCCAGCAGCGGCGCCAGAAACTCATGCGCATCCTGTATCTCCGTTACGTGATGGATGCCATTGGTATAAAAGGCGGCTGCGGCAAGTATAAGTATGGCGGCGTTAACAAAGAGGGCCAAATTAAGCGCAACAGCCGAATCAATAAAGTTATACTTAATGGCCCGCCAGATACCCTGCGGGGAGCGGTCTATCTTGCGGGACTGCACCAGGGAAGAGTGCAGGTAAAGGTTATGGGGCATTACGGTAGCTCCAATAATACCGATTGCGATATACAGGGCATCGCTGCTGGGGATGGAGGGAATGAAGCCCGTTACCAGTTCGCTGACATCGGGTTTGGCGAAAAACATTTCCATGATAAACGCACCACCAATAATGGTGACAAGCGCTAACACGAAGGCCTCCATCTTGCGCATGCCCTTGTTTATCAGGAAGAGCAGTAAAAACGTGTCCAGCACCGTCAGGCTAACTCCCCATAGCAGCGGCATACCGAACAGCAACTGCAGTCCGATGGCCATACCCAGCACTTCGGCAAGGTCACAGGCGGCGATGGCGATCTCTGCCAGCACATACAGCGGAATGTTAATATACGGCGGATAGCTCTCGCGGGAGGCCTGTGCCAGGTCCTTGCCGCGCACCACGCCCAGGCGGGCACTCAGGCTCTGCAGCAGGATGGCCATGAGGTTCGACATCAGAAGCACCCACACCAGTTTGTAGCCAAACTGACTGCCCCCGGCTATGTCGGTTGCCCAGTTGCCGGGGTCCATGTAGCCCACGCTCACCAGGTAGGCGGGGCCCAAAAAAGCCAGCAGGCGCCTCCAGACACCGGTAGGCGTGGTGGTATCGATAGAGGAGTGGACCTCTTCCAGTGATTTGCCTGTATGAACTCCCGGTTCTAGCATTGTTTCGTGAATCTTTGAATGAGGACGTCCAACATGGCGTTGATCAGGCAGATAGGTAGATGTTTTTTGATACTTCGCAGGAAATCAGGAGCTGCTTTTGCCCGTCCAGCTCTATTTCCAGGGAGTTGTCGTAGAGTATCCTGTCGATGATTTTAATATGGGAGCCCAGGCCAATGCCGACCTTATCCAGGAACTGCAGAAAGAGTGGCTGCGAATCGCTTACCCCGACAACTTTGCCTTCGTTGCCCAAGGCCATATCACCGAGCAGCTGTTGCTTTTTCAGCTTCATTTCGCCGTTCTCTGTGGGAATTGGGTCGCCGTGGGGGTCAAACTTTGGATAGCCCAGGAATTCGTCCAGCCGTTTGGTGAGCAGGGTAGAGGAGATGTGCTCCAACTCTTCGGCCACCTCATGCACCTCATCCCAGTTAAACCTGAGCTTCTCCACCAGGAATGTTTCCCAGAGGCGGTGCTTGCGAATGATTTGCAGTGCCACACGCTCGCCAGCCTCCGTCAGCGACACCCCTTTATACTTTACATAATTGACGATACCCTTGCCGCTCAGCTTCCGGAGCATGTCTGTCACGGAGGCGGCTTTGGTGTCCAGCGCTTCTGCAATGGCGTTGGTGTTCACCTCCTGCAAGCCACTCGCTGAGAGCTTGTAAATTGCCTTTATGTAATTTTCTTCGGTGTAACTGTGGCTCATTTTATAGTTTAGAATGACTGAATAATTGAATAACTGAGTTGAGAAGGTTGATAGAGTGGCTATATCTTTTCTGATCACCCTCAAAAGAATTGGCTTGTATGCCTCAGTAGGCACTAACTTAGCCAACACAAATCAGAGAGAAAATTAAATCCAGTTCTTCCGGTCTTCTCAACTCAGTTATTCAGAACCCCTTACTACCAACGGATTAGTGCTGATGCCCAGGTAAATCCACTACCGAAGGCGGCAAGGCAAACCAGGTCACCTTCTTTTACACGGCCTTCTTCGTAGGCTTCGCTCAGCGCGATCGGCACAGAAGCGGCGGTGGTGTTGCCATACTTATGGATGTTGCTCATTACCTTCTCTGCAGGCAGTTGCATTTTCTGCTGGATATAGGACGTGATGCGCAGGTTAGCCTGGTGTGGCACCAGCAGGTCAATGTCCTCTGCTTTATAGCCGTTTTTGTTCAGTGCCTCTTCGATTACCTCCGGGAAGCGGGTAACAGCGTGCTTAAACACCATGTTGCCGTTCATGTACGGGTAAACGCTTCCGTCATCGATCATCTCATGCGTCAGGCGCTCTTTCTTGTTGCTGTTTGGTGCTGTCACGGCTAGTTCTTCTGCAAACTCACCATCGGAGTGCAGGTGCGTAGACAGGATGCCGCGGTCATTGCTTTCAGACGGGGTAAGAACCACAGCGCCTGCGCCGTCACCGAAGATAACAGACACACCGCGACCACGGGTAGAAAAGTCGAGACCGGTGGAGTGAATCTCAGCGCCCACAACCAGCACGTTGTTGTACATGCCGGTCTTTATAAACTGATCCCCCACAGACAAGGCATAGATAAAACCGGAGCATTGGTTACGCACGTCCAGGGCCGGTATCTCTTTCAGCCCCAGCTCACGCTGCAAAAGCACCCCGGAACCCGGGAAGAGGTAGTCTGGGCTCAGGGTGGCAAACACGATCAGGTCAATGTCTGTGGCCTCCAGCCCAGCCATCTGTATGGCCTTGCGTGCAGCAGCAGCCCCCATGTTGGCAGTTGTGTCTACACCTTCCTGAAAGTAGCGCCGCTCCACAATACCTGTCCGTTCACGAATCCATTCATCCGAGGTATCCATTATCTTTTCCAGATCCTTGTTTGTTACCACGTTATCCGGCACGTAGTGGCCAACGCCTGCAATTCTTGAATTACGCATACTTTGAGTTTGTTTATATGACAAATATACTGTTTTATTCTTTATTTAGATTTATCTAAAAATAAATTATTGATAGATGCCTCTCCGCTTAAGGCAGTCTTAACGACAGAAAGCAGCTTTTCCTCCTCCGTTTGCCAGAACACACTGTGGGGCGCTCCGGCCGTGTAAAACCTTTGCTGCCGCAACCGGCGCCGTACTTCATCGGCTTTTACCCGCTGAAAGTCTATGGACAAACCTGCCTGGTGCTGCTCAAGCAGTTCCTGCCACAGCGGGTTCTGCTGCACCAGCATGGGCAAGGCATAGGCCATGTACTCATACAGCTTTGTTGGGACGCAGCGCGCGGTGCTGGGGTTCGGGCGATAGGGAAGTAGCCCGACATTGCTTTGGGAGATGGCTTGCAGAATTTGCGCATGAGGTACGAGGTGCTCACCCCCAATCATACGGATATAGCCTTTGCCACTGATGCGTTGCCGCAGTTGTTGTAGCTCCTGGCTTTGTGCACAGTAGCCAATAATGGTTAAAGTAGTAGTTCCATCTTGCTGGTGCAGCTTTTCCACCAGGTCAACGGCTTCAAATACTCCGTTCATCGCTGCAATGGTACCCGAGTACAGCAGGCGCAGCGGGGCGTTAGCCAGGGTTACTGGTGTAGCAGGGGTACTGTAGCCGCCTTGGGCCTGGTACTTGTTTTCCAGGATGCTGTACTTGCCCTGGGGCAGAAACGGCAGCTCCGCTGCGTAGCTGCGCTCGGCCAACAGAAAATGGGCCACATCCGGGGCAGCTTTGCTTTCTGCCTTTCTCACCCCGAAGGCGAGCAGCTGGCGCAACAGGGGCGGGTAATGCCCCTGGGATGTCAGGTTCAGCGCATAGTTCTCCTGTACATCATACATCAGTTTAGCGCCATACCTACGGCAGTACTCCTGACTGCTGCGCAGGAGCTCGTGCGTAGAGGCAATCACCAGGTGGGGTTTAATTTTCTCAAGCAGGCGCATGTACTGCCGCTGGGCCAGAAAACGCCGGACGCTTAGGCGGTGGAAGTTGAATAGGGGGTGGAAATACACATTATCCGGTGCCTCCGGAACCGGCGCTTGGAAACCGGCTATGTGTACTTGAGTATCCGGCAGCTTACTCAGCGAAAGGCCCAGCTTCTCGAACATCCGGGTATCGTTAATGGGCTTGAGTATGGAAGCAATCAGGATTCTCTTTTCAGACATCCACCAAAAATACTTACTTTTACGCAATATTATGTAAAAAGCATATTTTTGAAGATGGAGCTAAGACAAATAATAGAGCAGGCCTGGGAGAACCGTGAGCTGCTGAAAGAATCAGATACCGTTGAAGCCATACGTTCCGTTATTGAGGACCTGGATAAGGGCATCCTGCGCGTGGCGGAACCTAACGGTGAGGAGTGGAAGGTGAACGAGTGGGTGAAGAAAGCCGTTTTGCTTTACTTCCCGATTCAGCAGATGAAGACCATAGAGGTTGGCCCGTTTGAATTTCATGATAAGATCGCGCTGAAGCGCAACTATGAGCAGCTAGGCGTGCGCGTTGTACCACATGCCGTGGCGCGCTACGGGGCATACCTGGCCAATGGTGTAGTAATGATGCCGTCTTACGTCAACATCGGTGCATACGTAGGTGCCGGCACCATGGTGGATACCTGGGCAACGGTAGGAAGCTGCGCACAGGTAGGCAAAAACGTGCACCTGAGCGGTGGCGTTGGCCTTGGCGGTGTACTGGAGCCAGTGCAGGCTGCCCCGGTTATAATCGAGGACGGTGCCTTTATCGGCTCCAGAAGCATTCTGGTGGAAGGCTGCCGCATAGGCAAAGAGGCGGTGATCGGTGCGGGTGTTACCATCACGGGCAGCTCTAAGATTTTTGATGTAACAGGTAGCGAGGAGAAAGTTTACAAAGGCTATGTTCCGCCGCGTTCCGTGGTTATCCCCGGCTCTTACACCAAGAAGTTTCCTGCAGGAGAGTTCCAGGTGCCTTGCGCACTCATCATCGGGCAGCGCAAAGAAAGCACAGACCTTAAAACTTCGCTGAACGACGTACTGCGTGACCATGCTGTAGCCGTGTAGCAAAAGGATACCGAAAACTGCCTTGCGGCGGTCACATAAGTATAAAAGAGAAGCCTCTGCCGATAAACTCGGCAGAGGCTTCTCTTTTAATATATGCAGCAGCACGCGCAGGAGGGGTAGCAGCCCCCGCAGTACTGCCTGTAGCTGGTCTACTTCTTAAAGCCCGGCGCTACCACCAGTTCTTTTGTGCCGTGTGTCCAGGAGTAGAAACCCTGGCCGGACTTAACGCCTTTGTGGCCAGCCTGCACCATGTTTACCAGCAGTGGGCACGGCGCATATTTAGGGTTACCGAAGCCATCGTGCAGCACGTTCAGAATAGAAAGGCACACATCAAGCCCGATAAAGTCGGCCAGTTGAAGCGGACCCATCGGGTGCGCCATTCCCAGCTTCATGATCGTGTCGATTTCCTCTACCCCGGCCACACCTTCAAAAAGGCTGTAAATCGCCTCGTTGATCATAGGCATCAGGATGCGGTTTGCCACAAAGCCCGGGTAATCGTTCGCTTCGGCGGGCACTTTGCCCAGCTGTTTCGAAAGATCCATGATCTGCTGGGTTACCTCATCTGTTGTGGAGTAGCCACGGATCACTTCCACTAGCTTCATAACAGGCACCGGGTTCATGAAGTGCATGCCGATCACTTTATCAGGGCGGTTGGTTACCGAAGCAATTTTTGTAATGGAGATAGAGGAGGTGTTGGAGGCAAGAATAGCCTCCGGCTTGGTGTAGCTATCCAGGTCGCGGAAGATCTTTAGCTTCAGGTCCACGTTTTCGGTGGCGGCCTCCACTACCAGGTCTGCATCTTTTACACCTTCCTGCATGTTGGTGAAGGTCGTCACGTTGCTCAGCGTTTGCTGCTTCTGCTCCTCGGTCAGGTTGCCTTTGGCAATAATGCGGTCGAGATTCTTCGAAATTGTACCGAGCGCCTTTTGCAGGGCTTCTTCTGAGATATCTATCAATGATACAGGAAAACCATTCTGCGCGAACACGTGGGCAATGCCGTTGCCCATAGTTCCAGAACCAATAACTGCAACTTTCTTCATAGGTTAAGAATGTATATATCTTTAATTAAAAATCTGTACAAAGCTAAGAAGTTTACGCTTAACGTAGGTGATTTGCCTTAGTTTCTTAGAATACTTAAAACTTTGTTTGTGAAATATTAGACAACTTGACTTGGATTCTCCCGGGCGAAGTCCCCGGTATTGTTTCTATTTATAGGCACATGGCCTGTTATCCTTGCCTGGATAAAGCACTGCAAAACAACTATTAGCACGAGAAACCTATTTGCCAATTTCCTCCGTTGCTTCTCCACCCTTATAAAAAACATACAAGTATGGCGCTAAAAATAAACCCTTTGTTATAGTGTGCCGTAAAAGCTAAAAATTAAAAAGTACAACTAATGTACGGCAGTGGCTGACTATAGAAGTGCCCTTATAGAGCCCCTGCACTTGTTTAACTTACGAAAAGAACTATGGGAAATTTACTTTATATCATTGCCGTGGTGCTGGTTATTTTCTGGCTGATCGGATTTCTGGGCTTCCCGGATGCCGTTGGAGGAATCATTCACGTGCTCCTGGTACTAGCGGTGATAGCTGTACTGCTGCGCCTTATAAGGAGCGCTTAACTTGACGGTGACATTTACGTTAAAGGAACAAACAACAAACGAACACACTAAAAAATAAAACTATGGGAAATTTACTGTATATAATAGCTGTGGTACTTGTGATCATCTGGCTGATTGGGTTCCTCGGGTTCCCGGACGCTGTGGGTGGTCTGATTCACATACTACTTGTAATCGCCATTATCGTTGTACTGCTTCGCCTGATACGGGGCTGAGGTAATACAGCATAACCATAAGCAAAAAGGGCTGCCAAATTTGGCAGCCCTTTTTGTATCGTATCATATTCATACCTTATCTTCTAGTGAGGCCGATATTAAAACCGGCCCGAATCACGGGGTTGCTGTAAGGGTTGATCGGGTCGTCGTTGCCGTTATACAGCACAAGCAAATCAAAGGAGCCCTTATCGGAAATGCGCTGGCGATAGCCCAGACCGACCATCGGCATGGTTAAACTGCTGCGGTCTGTCCGGCGCCTGCCGGTGGCGTCGAAATAGGGCACCTCTATACTTAAGGCCTCCACTTCGGCATGGGCCAGCACGGCACCGCCGCCAACCTCAAACATTTCCAGTTGCGTAAAACCACGCCCTCCGAAATGGTGCAGGTTAAAGCCGCTGCCACTCTCATAGTGGTACACGCCGCCAACGCCCAGGTAAAACTTTGGCGTAACCGCATAGCTAAGTGTCGGCAGCAGGGAAATACTTGTAAAGGAGCCGAACTGCAAGCCGAAGCTGCCGCCTATGTAGAGTTTGTCTATAAAGCGCAATGGCACCTCTACCTGTTCCTCCTGCACCACCTCGGGCTGCTGCTGCTCCACTACAACTGGCTCCGGCTTGGGCTGCTCCTGCACCCGCTGGCGCGGCTGGGGCCGTGGCTGCTCTACAGGCACAGGCGGCCCGGTTGGCAGCTCCGGTTTCTTGTAAGTTGAGTCAGGTACCTGTGCTGCTGCCTCCGTGCTGATAAACAGCGTAAGGGCCAGCGACAAAACAATCCCCGTGAGGGTGCGCGGTTGATTCAGCATTTTATGATCTATCTAAATGAAGAATTAAACTACTGCCGTGGCATACATTTTCTTGCGCAGTTCTTTAATCCCCTCATCCGACAGATACTCCTCATAACTCATGCGCTTGTCAATAATCCCGTTTGGTGTCAGCTCAATAATACGGTTTGCGATGGTGTCTACAAACTGTAAGTCGTGCGACGAAAACAGAATAGTGCCATCAAAATCCTGCAGCGAGTTGTTCAGGGCCGTAATCGACTCCAGGTCCAGGTGGTTGGTAGGCTCATCGAACACCAGGGCGTTGCCTGACTGAAGCATCATCCTAGAGAACATGCAGCGAACCTTCTCGCCACCTGACAACACGTTTGCTTTCTTCAGTGACTCTTCCCCGGAAAACAGCATACGGCCCAGGAAGCCACGGATAAAGCTTTCGTCTTTCTCTACGGAGAACTGACGGAGCCAGTCCACCAGATTCAGGTCTGTGTCGAAAAACTCCTGGTTATCCTTCGGAAAGAAAGAAGAGGTGATGGTGGTACCCCACTTAAACTCACCGCTGTCGGCCTTTTCCTCGTCAAACAAAATCTTGAAGAGGGTAGAGGCTGCGATATCATTACGGCCAATCACGGCGATTTTATCTCCTTTGTCCACCATAAAGCTGATATCGGTAAAGATCGGCTGCCCGTCCACTGACTTGCTCAGGTTCTCAACGTTCAGGATCTGGTTGCCGGCCTCACGCTCTGGTTTAAAAGCGATATACGGATACTTACGCGAAGACGGTTGGATGTCCTCCACGGTAAGCTTCTCCAGTAACTTGGCACGAGAGGTAGCTTGCTTCGACTTGGAAGCATTGGCGCTGAAGCGGCGGATAAACTCCTCCAGCTCCTTACGCTTGTCTTCCGTTTTCTTATTGGCGTCTGCGCGCTGTTTCAGAGCCAGCTGGCTCGATTGGTACCAGAAGCCATAGTTACCGGCAAACATTTTAATCTTGCCAAAGTCGATATCGGCCACGTGCGTACAAACAGCATCGAGGAAGTGGCGGTCGTGCGACACCACAATTACGGTGTTGGCAAAGTTATCGAGGAAGTTCTCCAGCCACATGATCGATTCCGCATCCAGGTGGTTGGTGGGCTCATCGAGCAGCAGGATATCCGGGTTACCGAACAGCGACTGCGCCAGGAGCACGCGTACCTTCTCGCTACCGCCCAAATCCTTCATTAGGGTGTGGTGCAGGTCCTCGCTGATGCCAAGACCGCTCAGGAGCTCGGCTGCCTCGTATTCGGCGTTCCAGCCCTCCATGTCGGCAAACTCACCTTCCAGCTCGGCGGCGCGCAGGCCGTCCTCCTCATTAAAGTCTGGCTTGGCATAAATCGCGTCCTTTTCCTCCATGATGCTCCACAGGCGCTTGTGGCCCATGATCACCGTCTGGAGGGCAGGATACTCATCGTACTCAAAATGGTTCTGCTTCAGCACGGCCAGGCGCGCGTTGGCTGGTTTCTCCACCGTGCCGGTGTTTGGGTCTATTTCGCCAGAAAGTATCTTCAGGAAAGTTGACTTGCCCGCGCCGTTGGCCCCGATAAGGCCGTAGCAGTTGCCGGGAGTGAACTTGATGGTAACATCTTCAAATAATGTGCGCTTGCCGTAGGACAGGCTGACATTGTTCGTACTGATCATAAATGCTTAAGTATGAATATGATTTAAGATTTGGCTGCAAAGCTACGAAATAAAAGCGTGGTTTAGCATGTCTCTACGCTTTGCAGGGCAATTATATAGAGAAGCAACTATGCTGCATGTGTTTCAAAACCAGCAATTTTGCTCGTCGTAATTAAAAAATCATGCGCAAACCACAACGCCACCGCTCTAACTATAGTATATAATTTTAATAATATTCGACAGCCTGGTGCCCATGGTACCTGTATTGCCGCCTTCGCGTGCGTACTTCTTAACCAATTGCGGTGCTAATCTGTTCATTATAAATAATTGATAATAAGAATTTAAACACGATCAATATGGCTTCAAAGGTTTCTTATCAGAACATCTCCATAAAGTACGGAATATTTGTCGGCATTGCCCACATGGCATTCTTTCTGATTATGTGGGCGGCAGGGCTAACAGATGTAGTTGAGCTCTCCTTCCTGAGCGGCATTTTCCTGGTGATAGGTATTATCATGGCTATTTCAAGCTATAAACGTGCCAAAAACGGCATGATAGAATACTTTAAAGGGCTCGGCATCGGGGCCACGGTGGGGGTAGTTTCCTCGGTACTGCTCGCGCTGTTTCTGATGCTGTTCGTAAACCTGGCTGCCCCGGATTACCTGGAGTCGCTGCAGGCAAGCGCACTGTTCCCGGAGAGTCTCTCCAAGCTGTCGCTCTTCGTTATTACGATTATATACGGCACGGTTCCCGGGCTGTGGATCGCCTTTATTGCCATGCAGTGGTTTAAGCGGCCAGACCATACCATGCCGGAACAAGTGTAACGGAAAACTAAAAAGAGTAATCGCGAACAAAAAATAGTACGGACAATGGAAAAGACAGGCCTCAAGTACGGCCTTTTAACGGCTGCTGCACTGATCGCCTATTTTATGCTGATGCGGGTGTTCGGCCTGGCAGATGTGATCGAACTGCGCTTTTTGAATGGCGTGATTATGGCTTTCGGTGTAGTATTGGCCATCAAAGGCTACAAAGAACGCATGCACGGCAAAATCGGCTACTTTAAAGGGCTCGCGACAGGCATCATCACGGCTGTAGTCGGAACCACGCTATTCGCTGCCTTTATGGTGGTATATGTAAAGCTGGGAGGGGAGGCCCTTATCGAAACGCTCTCTGCCGAGCGGTATTTCGGAGAGCGTGTTGTGGCCACGCCGGGTGTCGTTATCTTCTCTGTGCTTATGCTGGAGGGGGTGATCTCAGGCTTTATGATTGCCTTTATTGCCATGCAGTACTTTAAGCAGCGCGAACACAAGGTGCCGGGCGGGCCTTCGTAGGCTTTAATATATATTTAATACGATGTTACTGCGTAAGACATAAAAGAGAGGCGGCCTTAGGAATAAAGCCGCCTCTCTTTTGTGTTCTGTAAATTTAACTCATTTAACAATGCTGTCTGGCCGTTGAATAATCTGTACCACTACTTCGTGCAAGTCCCCCTCCTTATCTTCCAACTTAAAGATTACTAAAGGATTATCTGCATCGTGAACGGACTCCACATCGACTACCCTCTCACCTTCGTCCAATTTTGTCTCCAGTTGGGGCATTAAGTCTTTCACGGCTTTTGCGAAATTAACTTCCAGTTTGCTCGGATTGTAAAACCTTGTCCTCATGTTGTAAATATTAAAATGAAACCAGCTTATACTTAATGGTTTCGCCTTTTGATTTTTGAAAAGTCCTATATAGAACTATGGTATAAGTATACCCCGCTCAGGTGCTATGGTTGCGCTAACGGCAGGTTATTTAGTCAATAAGAAAGCAGTGTACCTTTTACCAATATTGGTTTTACACAACAAGGAAATAATTTAAATTAAATATTAGATAAATATTATTTATTTTTAAAAAATGCCTAACTTGCATTCAGAAATTCCGTTAAACACAGCAACAAGAAACTTTAGACAATTTTATAAGTCATACACCCTTAAAAAATGAAAAAGTATTTACTTCTGAGTGTTTTGTGGTTGGTAGGTTTTGCAGGTTATGCACAGGGCCTGCGGGTTACAGATGAGGAGCTGGACCTGGTGGTGCTCTCGATGGATTTAGAAGGCCCGGAAATGGCCAACCTCGAGATGAAACAGGAACTGAAGCTGACAGAAGAGCAGTACTCGCTGGTAGAGCAGCTAAACAGCAGCCGCTATGAGCAGCTGCAGCAGGCAGAAGAGACCTATGCCCTTAACCCGAAGCAACGCACCAGAGAGGTAAGAAACATACACCTGCGTAACGACCGCGACCTGCAGGAGGTGCTGTCAGCTGAACAGCTGCGGGAGTACCAGAAGCTGGAAGGGCGCTTTACGATGCGCTTTGTGTCTGAAAACGAGGAATAGCAGCAACTTTATACTTATAGCAGGAAAGCCCGAGTAGTTACTCGGGCTTTCCTGTTTCTACTGGTCTATAGTAAGAGATTTCCGATACTTTCCCCAGGGCATTGATGCGCACCTGCAGTCGGTTTGCCTCTGACATCTGGTTGCGGCTGTTGCACTGCGTGCCAGGCTCAATGTAGTAGAAGTAGATGCGCTGGTTGCGCTCCATCAGCTCTTCACTGTCGGGCTTGCCCAGTACATTGCGCAGCACGTACTCTTTCTTTCCGTAGAGCTCCTTCCTGATCTTCTCGAAATCGTCGAGCAGCCCGGCACGCTGGCTTTCGCAGCCGTTGCGGTCATCCTTCCACACCTTGGAGTCGAAGCTTTGGAGGTTTTCAGGAGTTCCGCAGGCGCCCAGCAGCAGGAGCCCGAGCAGCTGTACAGTTGTTATAAAACGCTTTCCCATATTGCTTGTTTTGCAGCCTTAAAGTTGCACCTTGCAGCCTTGCCAGACAAGCCAAAGCAGAAAAAAAGCATTTAATTGTATATAGCATATTTTAAATATAACTCCTGCAACAATATGCATCAGATGGGGAAGAGGCTATTGCAATTCTCTTGCTTTGTGCTTATTTTACTTATGGCTAATAGCTTAGCTCTTTTGCCGGAGCGGAACAATTTGTACTGCACTTCCTGTTGTTTTTATCTAACACGTAAAACAGAAGCTAAACAATCCTATGGTAAGAGTATTGCTAACCTCCATCACCCTCGGACTTTTATCCTTTACGTCGCCCGTCCCCAAGGACGCGGCAGCCATCACAGCACCGCTCGCGCTGGAAGCGAAGGACCTGGCAAACAGTTCTCTGGCAGCCAAGGCCGCCGTGTTTGAGGACCATGTACAGGAACTCTACAACGAAGCCAACCTGGAGCAAAAGGGACTGTCGTACCAGGTGTTTCACAAGGCCGTGGTCGGCTTCCAGAACTTCAAGCGGCTAAAGATGATCGCTCCGTCCAAGTCTGTGCTTTCCGTGGTAGACTTTACAAAGCCCAGCTCAGAAAAGCGCCTCTGGATAATCGATCTGAAGTCTAAGAAAGTGTTGTTTAACACCCTCGTGGCACATGGCCGCAATACGGGAGAAGGAAAAGCGACCCGCTTCTCCAACACCCCCAACTCTAACATGAGCAGCCTCGGCTTTTACCTGACTGATGCCACCTATTTTGGCAAGCACGGTCTGTCGCTGCGCCTGCAGGGCAAAGATGAAGGCTTCAACACCAATGCCATGGCCAGAGCAATTGTTGTACACGGAGCTGATTACGTAAGCGAGGATTTTGTAAAGCAGTATGGCCGCCTTGGCCGTAGCCTGGGTTGCCCTTCCGTTCCGAAAGAGGTATCGAAAGATGTGATCGAAGCGATCAAAGACAAATCGGTGCTTTACATCCATGGCAACGATGCGAAGTATAGCTCAACGTACCTGAACAACAACCAGGCTGTAGAGGCCTTTGCACTGGAAAACGGTGCGGATGCAGCCATCAGCATGTAGAACTGCCCGGTAGTTCCGCTGCCTTCCCAAGATATCAAAGCCACTTGCTTAGCAGCAAGTGGCTTTTTGCTTTTACAGGTATTAACTGTTTTGGCTAAAGCTGGAAACCCTCCCGCGGCAAAGTAAAAAAAGATGCAACACCAGTTTATACTTACAGATGACGATAGAACTTTTCTCCCAGGCAGGAATGGACAGGGCGCAACAAAATGGGTGCAATAATCCGGCTGCCGGGGAGCCGGTAAGTATAGCGCTGCAACGCTTTACAGCTACGCCACAACCGGCACAAGGCCTTCCACGTTCATGAGGTAACCCATCCTGGCGGCGGGTGTAAGTATAATACTGAAAGCATGTATGAGAGCAGTCATTAAATTTATCATAGCACTGCTGGTGGCAGCAGTGTCGCTGGTGACCTATTGGTGCAGCACAGAAGAGAATGAGTTTACGGGCGAGAAGCAGCACGTGGATATGACCGTAGAGCAGGAAATAGCCCTTGGCCTACAGGCGGCACCAGAGATGGCCCAGCAGTACGGCGGCCTGCACCCAGACAGGCAGGCCGCCGCCGAGGTGAAAGCTATCGGGCAGAAACTGGTGCAAAACACTAATGTAAAGGAAACGCCTTACCAGTTCGACTTTCATTTACTGGCAGACGAACAGACCGTGAATGCCTTTGCCTTGCCGGGCGGCCAGGTGTTTATAACGGCAGGTTTGTTAAAGCGGCTGGAGTCGGAGGCACAGCTGGCAGGCGTGCTGGGGCATGAGATTGGGCATGTGGTGGCGCGCCACTCCGCCGAGCAGCTGGCCAAGGCAAAGCTAACCCAGGGGCTGACAGGTGCCGCCGCTATCGCCACTTACGATCCGGATAACCCCGCCAGCCGGTCGGGTGCTGCGGTGGCCGCCATGGTGGGCCAGTTGCTCAACATGCGCTACGGGCGCGAAGACGAGCTGGAGTCTGACCGTTTGGCGGTGCAGCTCACAGGCAACGCCGGCTACGATCCCCGGGCTATGATCAAGGTGATGCGTATCCTGGAGGAGGCTGGCGGCGGCGCAGGCGGCCCTGAGTTCTTGCAGACGCACCCGAACCCCGGCAACCGTGTGACCCAGATCGAGCAGGCTATACAGGAGGAGTACCCCAACGGCCTGCCAGAGGGCCTGCAACAATAACTTTGTGGCAAAGCAGTATTAACGTACTTTAGTACGTATCAAAGGCAGTAGTACAGACAATCAAACCTATGGAGAGCAACAAGCACCACAACTTACTTTTCGTCATCAACCCTATCTCCGGTGACGTGGAAAAAGAGGACCTGGAAGAAGAAATTGCCACTATCTGCCAAGAGCACCATATACGCTTTGAGATCTACAAAACGACCGGCGAGCACGACAAAGAAACGATCAAAGAAAAGCTGGATCAGCAGAAGTATGACGCCGTATACGCCATCGGGGGAGATGGCACAGTGAGTATTGTCGCCTCCCTGCTCATCAACACGACTACCCCGCTGGGCATCGTTCCGCTGGGCTCCGGAAACGGGCTCAGCAAGGACCTGCACATCCCGCAGGATACCGAGGAGGCCCTGGAGCTCATTCACCGCCACGTTGTGCGCAACATCGATACGGTTTTACTTAACGGCGTGCCCTCCATCCACCTCAGTGACTTTGGCTTTAACGCCCTGGTGGTAAAACGCTTTTGCGAGGGTGACACACGGGGACCGGGCTCCTACGCCTGGATTGCGATGCAGGAATACCTGGGGTACGAGGCGAAGCGCTACCGGATAGAGACCGATGCAGAGAGCTTCGAAGGGCAGGCTTTTATGGTCACAGTTGCCAACGCCAACGCCTTTGGCACCAACGCCAACATCAACCCGGACGGAATCCTTAACGACGGCAAATTTGAGATCTGCCTCATTGAGCCTTTTCCGAAAGCGGCCGGTATCGGCATACTTTATAAACTGTACACCGACAGCATCGACACCAGCGTCTACACCCGCACCATAAGCTGCAAAAAAGCCACCATCTATAACCTGGAGCACGAGGTGATGCACATTGACGGGGAACCGATGAACCTGGGGGAGGTGATAACCGCAGAAATTCAGCCTAAGAGCCTCAAAGTGATCCTGCCGCTGCCGGAAGACGAAGAGTAGACCTACTGTGCCGCGAGCGGCGTACGCACGCTCGCAAGCTTTTTCCGGAACATTACGTCGGCACCTGCACCAGCCTCTGCCGGCACCGTCCGGCACTCCATCCACACCTCGCCATTGCTGTAGTAGTTCAGCACAAAGAAGCCCAGCTGCTCCAGGGTAAAGGTAGCCCTGCCTCCTTTCTTCACGAAAGCGGTTTTACTGCCTGCGCCACTTACGATGTAGTGGTTTCCGCGCACCTCAAAGTGCTGCAGGTTGTGGTCGTGGCCGCCCACGTAAATCAGGTTGCTATAGCGGTGGAAGATGCGCAGAAGCCGTTTCCGCATTCTCTTGTACTTGCGGTGCGACATGTCTTCGTACGCTCCGAACAGCTTCCGGTAAAAAGGGTACAGCGACCCGAAGATGGGCAAGGGGATGTATATCCGCTTGTGCATAGCGGTGAGCGGGAAAATGTGCTGCTTTACCGTGAACTTGCCGCCGTGCTGGGCATTGCTGTAAAGCGGGTGGTGTGCCGCAATAAGCACCCGCTGATGCGTGTTGCGCTTCAGAACCCTGTTGAGCCGGATAAAGAACTCCTCTATGTCGTCATAGGGGCACTCATACTTCCGGCCCAACGGCTTCTCGCCTCGCTGCACGAACCACTGCGTGTTAATGATGACCAGGAGCAGCCCGTCGGCCAGTTGCCAGGTGCTAGGGCCGGGGCAGCCGTTGTGGGGCATGTAACTCTTCTCCTGGCCCAGGTGCTCCTCCACGTAGCGCTCCTGCCGCAGCATCTGGTCATAGCCGCCTTTGCGCCCCTTAAACCAATCGTGGTTGCCGCTGATAAACACCCCGCTGCCCGGGTATTGTTTTATACTTTGGATGAGGGTGTTGAGCCGTGCTTCGGCCATCGGCCGGTGGCGGTGGCCGACATCCGGCAGCCCGATAGGGTAGAGGTTGTCGCCCAGGAAGATCATGGTGCCCTTTGCCGCCACTTCCTGCTGCCACTCCTGTACCAGGTGCATCACCGGGTCTGAGCCGTCTGTGGCAATGGCCCCCACATCTCCCAACAGGGCCACCGACTGCTGCAGGTCCGCCGCAGGCGGGGGCGGTAGCCTTTTCCAGCCCAGGTCAGAAAGCCGGTAGAAGGGTTTGCGCCGGTACTTACGCTCCTGCCAATAACTGAAGGCCAGAAATGTAAAGAGCAGTGTCGGGACGATAACCAGAAAGTAGATCAGCATATAGAAGAAACAGGCAAGGGCTTAAAAGTTTGGGGGTGTCAGGTTCTTGAAGTGCCCATTGAGGCGCACGCGCTCTTTGAGCCGCTCTGTCTCCAGCACCACCGGCAGCACCTGCTGTAGGTGGTGTAGAATGGCCTCCTGCCGGTCCTGCTCGCTTAGCAGCTGTAGCAGCGTGTACTCCTGCTCGGTGCTTAGCCCCAGCTGGTGCCCAATGTCGTAGCTTGTAAAATTCTCCGGCAGCTCCAGGTAAAGGTTGCTGAGCCCCAGCGCATCATAGAGTTTCTGTAGGTTTTCCCGTATTTTGATCTTGGTGAGGATATCCTCCTCCAGCCGATTCTCTACTACCTCCACCTCACCGCCTGCATACAGCCTGTTCGGGGCCATCTTATCAAACTGCAGTATCTTGAATATCTGCAGCCCCTTTGTGCGGATATCCATTTCACCGTTCGCGTACTTCTTCTCCACGTTCAGCAGCTCTATTTCGGTGCCGTAGGTGCCTACGTTGTTCTCCAGAAAGGTGGGGATGCCAAAGGTTTTTCCCTCCTCCAGGCAGTCCAGCACCAGTTGTTTGTAGCGCGGCTCAAAAACGTGCAGGTTTAGTTTTTCCCCGGGGAAAACCACAATGCCAAGCGGGAAAAGCGGCAGGTACTTTATTTTTGGAGTCATGTTCAGGGCTTGTATGTATGGGTGATAGATGTAGCTTCGTTTTTCCGGGTGACCGACAGCTGTGCGCGCTTGCTCTTTGCCTACGCTTTCCGGGGCCGTTGCGTTGGCTGCAAGTATACCTACTTGCTAGGAAAACGGCACAAACTGATTACCTTTGCGGCCTCAAAAAGATAGTTAAAAATGGCTAAAAAGCGATTAGGACTGAGGCAAGTAAAGCTGCTTTTCGTAAAGTTAGTGCTTAGCCTTTTCCTGATAAGCGTGGTGTGGGTGCTGCTGTACCGCTGGGTGGCACCGCCGGCTACACTGCACATGCTGCAGCGGCGTGCCGAGGCTGGCGCCGCCGAAAAGGAAGAGCCCGGGATCAAGTATAAGTTTGTGCCGCTGGAGGAGATGTCGCCGCAGCTACCATTGGCGGTAGTCGCGTCTGAAGACCAGCTGTTTCTGCAGCACCACGGCTTCGACTTCGATGCTATTTGGGATGCCTTTCAGCGCAACCAGAAAGGCGGCAATATACGGGGCGGGAGCACCATCAGCCAGCAGGTGGCCAAAAACGTTTTTCTCTGGCATGGGCGCAGCTACTTCCGGAAGGCCGTGGAAGCGTACTTTACCATGCTCATTGAGGTGCTGTGGGGGAAAGAGCGCATTATGGAAGTATACCTGAACATTGCCGAAATGGGAGACGGTGTTTTTGGGGTGGAGGCCGCCGCACAGAAGTACTTTGATAAGCCGGCCAGCGATGTGGGACGACAGCAGGCGGCGCTGTTAGCTGCCGTGCTGCCAAACCCGATCAAGTATTCTGCCAAGAACCCTTCGGGCTACGTGCGGACACGCCGGGGCCGTATTGCCCGCGCCATGGGCCGCCTGGGTGGCACCACCTACATCAAGGAAATCCTACCTGAAACAGATGAAAAATAAACTTTACCTCTTGCTGCTAACGGTATTTGCCGCTGCCTGTGCCCAGCACCAAACGCCGCAGCAAATACTTAACCCAAAGGCGGCTGTGCGCCAGGTGCTGGCGGAGCAGGCTGCCTGCTGGAGCCAGGGCGATTTGGAGTGCTACATGCAGGGCTACTGGCAGTCAGACTCGCTGCTCTTTGTCGGCTCGCGCGGCCTGACCTACGGCTGGCAGCAAACGCTGGACAACTATAAGCGCAGCTACCCGGATCCGGCAGCTATGGGGCAACTCACTTTTGATGTGAAGGAGGTAGAGGAACTATCGGCGGAAACAGTGCTGGTGGTGGGCAAATGGCACCTCGGCCAGGAAGCAGCAAAAGGCGATCTGGAAGGGCATTTTTCTGTTGTTTTCCGTCGCTTTGCGGAAGGCTGGAAAATCATTGCCGACCACTCCAGTTAAAGTATATATCAGGCAATCCAACTGTAAGTATAAGCATGACAATTACTTATACTTGCAACAGAAGTTACAGGTACTTTATACTTACAACCTCTACAACTTCCTCTGAGCGGCCCAGGCGTAGCGTCACGGCTTCGCCCACAGCCCGCCCTACAACCGCTTTTGCAATAGGGGCTACAAATGCGATTTTGCCTTCGGCGATGGACGCTTCGTCTACCCCGACTATGGTAAAGGTGCGGTGCGCGCCGGACTTGCCGCCGCTTTGCGTACGTAAGGTAACGGTTGCCCCGAAACGTACTTCATCGTTTGGCTGCTGGCGCACATCAACCACTTTGGCACTGGCTATTCTATCGGCCAGTGCACTTATTCTTCCATTCATTACAGTAAGCTCCCGCGTACGGTTTGCCTCGTCCTCATGGTTGGCCTCTGTTTTTGCACGGGCGGCTTCCAGCCCGCTTAACTCCTGGCGCAGTTGCTCCAGCCCCTGCGGGGTGACATAGTTCGTTACGCCAGCCGGTAAGGCGGCACGAGGGGGAATTATGGGCGGCTGCCCTGCATCATCTTCCTTTACAAACGCTCTGCTCATGTGTCGCTATACTTAAACTTAAATTATGGGGAGGGGCCACTAATCCTTTTTCATCAAATGGCTTATGTCATCTGCCCGGAACCAGCGGTACCCGTACGCATCCAGCGTAATGTGGTGGCTGCCTTTCTCATCGGCAACGCTAACATACTTTACCATCAGGTCAACCAGCTTGGCCTCCTTGCTCTCCTTCAGGTTCAGCACGATCTCATGAGCCTTCTCATCAAAGTTGTGAAAGATTAACAGTGAGCTGCCCTGCCAGCTGTAATGCATGCCCAGTACATGCGGCTTACCGGTATCCACTAGCCTCCAATCACCCCAGCCTATTTCGCTGCACTCCTGCCGCAGGCGTATCAGAGTGGTCATCCAGTTCAGCAGCGAGTCCGGCTCGCGCCGCTGGTTTTCCACGTTAACATGCCTGTAGGCGTACGGCCCCTCGTCAATAACGGGGTGCACCAGCTTGTCTGCCTTCGAGAAGCCAGCCTGCTTATCATCCGACCACTGCATAGGCGTCCGGACGGCATCCCGCTCCTTCAGGCTCAGGTCATCGCCCATTCCAATCTCGTCCCCGTAACGGATCACAGGCGTGCCCGGAAGGGAAAACATAAGGCTATAGGCCAGCTCCGTTTGCTGCCGGTTTCCCAGCATAGGAGAGAGGCGCCTGCGGATGCCCCGGTCGTAGAGCTGCATGTACTTCTCAGGGCCGAAGCGGGCAAATACTTTCTGCCGCTGCTCGTCTGTCAGCCGCCCCAGGTCCAGCTCGTCGTGGTTGCGCAGAAAGTGCGCCCACTGCGAAACCGGGAACGCGACGCGCGTTGCTTCCAGGGCCTCAACCAGCGGGGCTATGTCGCCGGTAGCCAGGGCATAAAACATGTACTGGTTCACGTAAAAGTTAAACATCAGCTGTATGCCGCTTCCCTCTTCCCCGAAATACTGCTTGCTCTCTTTGGGCAGCACATTGGCCTCGCCCAGCAAAATGGCATCTCCCTTGCGCCACTGCAGAAAGCGGCGCATATCGCGCAGGTACTCGAAGTTCTGCTTCGATTTCGCCTTGCCCGGAGCCGGTGATTCCAGGATAAAAGGAACGGCATCCACCCGAAAGCCCGCTACCCCCAGCTCCAGCCAAAAGCCCATGATGCGGTGAATCTCTTCCCTTACCTTGGGGTTATCAATGTTGAGGTCTGGCTGAAACTTGTAGAAGCGGTGGAAATAGTAAGCTTTCGCTGCTTTATCATAGGTCCAGGTAGCCTCCTGCACTCCCGGAAACACCATGCCCTCGTTCCAGTCGGAGGGCCGCTCCTTCGACCACACATACCAGTCACGATGCTTGGCATCTTCGCTGCTGCGCGCGTCCTGAAACCAGGGATGTTGGTCAGAAGTATGGTTTACCACTAAATCAATAATGACCTTAATGCCGCGCTTGTTTGCCTGGTGCATGAACTCCACAAAGTTGCCGCTGGAGCCGTGCCTGGGGTCCACACCGTAATAGTCTTTAATATCGTAGCCGTTGTCTTTGTTTGGCGTGGGCTGAAAAGGGGCCAGCCACACCGTATCGATGCCCATGGCATGGAGGTAATCCAGGCGCCTGGCAAGCCCGCCGAAGTCGCCCACGCCGTCGCTGTTGGAGTCCATGAAGGTTTCCAGGTCAAGGCTGTAGATAATCGCGTTTTTATACCATAGCTCTTCAGTCATGCGGCAGGGGAGGTTTAAGTCTGTATTCTGTTTTCGGTTCTAAGCACCTTGTACGGTAGCAAGTATAGAAATAGTTAATTTTTAAGCCGATGAACAATAAAGGCGCGGGGTAAACCCCGCGCCTGCGCCATCGTTTCAGATGCCTTTATACTTTACACATCGCCTTCTTCGTCCAGCTCGGCCTCTTTCTCCACCTCCTGCACGTGTTCTGTGAATATAAAGCCGCAGTCGGCGGCGTGTGCGGCGGCCGCTGCCGTGTTTTTCACCAGCACCATCTCTACTTCCCCTTCCTGGCGGAGCTCATCGGCAATGGTGGTCACCGCTTTGGTGCGCTTCTCAATGTTCACATCTCGGATATAAATGGCCATCACACGCCCGGGGTGGTTCTCGACTACCTTTCGGTAAATGGCGGCGTCGGCCTGCCCGCTGTCGCCAATCAAAATAAAATTAAGCGTTGGGTAGGTGATCAGGATATTCTCAATCTCTTTATACTTGTGGCTCATGTGGTCCGACTTCAGAAACTTCTTTTCGTCGATGCCAAAGTCGCGGAGCAGGAGCGGGCCCTGCGGAATATCGTTGAGCTCCAGGAAGTGGTAGAGTAGGTCGTAGCTGTTCCAGGGGCTGCTGCTAACGTAGAAGAAGGGGTTGTTGCGCTTGCCGTTACGGCCCAGCTGCAGCGAACGGTAAAACTGCGACACACCATGGAAAGGGATGCGGGTGTGGGCGTTGTTGAGCAGTACGTTGCGCCCCGTCTGCAGCAGGTTGGTGGCATCCGTGCGGACAATGGTGTCGTCAATGTCGGAGATGATGCCGTACTCTGCGTCGGGCGGGGGCACCAGCACGTGCGCCTTTTCAGTTACACCAGGTGCAAAGTCCTTCACGGGCGCGTCAATCAGCTCTACCTCAATCGGGTGCCAGATATCGTCCAGCTGCAGCGCCTCCTCGGGGCGCAGGTTCAGCACAAAGTACCCTTCCACATCCGTGGTGATTTCGTAAAGCCGGTCCTGCAGGCATAGCTGCACCCGGGCATTGGGGATTTCGTCGGTTTCGAAGCGACGGTACATGTTCAGCAGGTTCTCCCAGGTGGTGTCGTTCTGCTCTGATTTGGCAATGCCTTTATCCACCAGCACGCGGCCTTTCACGTAGAGGCGCTCGGGAGTGCCGTAGCTGCGGTAGGTCACGAGGTGCAGGGGTTTGTTCAGCCCCAGTTTGTTTTTTAGCTGGAAGGTGAGCAGGTCCAGTTTTTCCTCTCCTTTAAGTATGGCTTTCGTGGCTTGTTTCTTCAGGTTCTTCATAGTTTTCGTTTGTCAAAAAAAATGCCTGCTGGTTTAGGGCTGGCACTTGGTGTTTAGAGATTCAGGGCAGTTTTGAGCTGCTGAAAATCGGTATCGGGAGCAGAGGAGGTGCTGCACCCCCGTTGCTGTGCCTCCTGTTGTATGTTCGCTATACGGTTGTCCGGGTTAGGGTGCGTGCTCAGGAACTCCGGTGTGGCGCCCTGCTGCGATTCCTCCTCCAGCTTAATAAAGAAGCCGGCCGCTCCGTCGCAGGCATAGTAGCTGGTGCCGCCCAGGTACTTCACAGAGGTTTCGTCGGCCTCTGTCTCGGCATCACGGCTAAACTTCAGGCCTGCCAGCGAACCCGACAGCTGCGCCGCAATCTGGCGCAGTGTGCCCGGGTTGTTGCCCAGCGCCACCGACAGCAGTAAAGAAATGCTGTAGTCGCGCTGTAGCTGCTTTATGCTGTGGCGCTTATCGGCGTGGGCAATCTCGTGGGCCAGTACGCCGGCAAAATGATCCTCGTCCTGCAGGTACTTTATCAGGCCGGTGAAAACGTAAATATGGCCTCCTGGCGTGGCAAAGGCGTTGAGCGTGTTATCATCCTTGATGATCTTCACCGTCCACGGAAACTCCTGCTTATACTTTACCTGGCCTGAATTTAGAATACGAGATATAATACGGTCCAGGTTCTGATAGGCCTTCTGCACATTGGCGTTGCTACTGCTGCGCTCGAGCAGCAAGCCTTGCGCACGGTAGGTGGAGTCCACTTCCTCCGACACCTGCTGCCCCAGCTTTATGTCGTCCTGAATTGAAAACAGAACGCCGTCGTTACTGTCACAGCTGCCCAGCGACAGCAAACCTGCCAGCGAAAGCAGGCACACAGGGGTAAAAAATCTTTTTCTCATTGCTTCGTTTTTATTCGTTTCTGTGCAACGCTTCTTCCGCACCTTCTTGTATAGCCGGAGCAGCATCCTTACTTAAGGGGCTGATGCGCTGGGCGAAAAGCTTTACACGGCCGGAGACAGGGAAGGTTGCAGGAGCAAAGGTGCTGAAAACAGTGCAAATTAAAAAAGCCCCTGGTACGCCAGGGGCTGTCTTTGCGGGTTGTGTAGCCGTGTTGTAGTGCGGGTGTTAGCGCCGGCAGGAGCATCATTCTCTAGCTGCCTGCGCATCGGTACTATTCTTTGTGATGCCCTTCAGAGAGTACGGCTGCTGTTGCGCACAGCCGCCCCGGCTCAGGTTGAGGCACGGTGTCGCGAGCTTACTTTGTCTCTTTTAGCACCTGCTTTCCAAACATGATCGATACAGTAAGGGTAAGGAGGGCGATCACCAGCATTGCCGTCGTCAGCAGAAAAGCCATCCCGGCTGTTTCGGTGGTGTCCGGCCCCTGCGGCTGCTGTACCATACTCAGCAGGCGGATGAAATAGGTGCCTGCACGCCAGCCCAGCAGCAACGTGAGCAGCGCTGCCTCGGTCGTGCCCAGCATAAAGCCCCAGCGCTTGCCCCGGTTCAGAAAGTGGCCGGCCGTAAGCCCCAGCAAACCTCCCACAGCACCTGTAATAAGAGCGGTATTGGCCTGTTCGCCCGCCAAATCTACTGCCACAACACCGCAGCCCATCAAGAAGAAGCCGAAAAAGGCATACAGGTAAGAAATATTCTTGTGCATGTAACGCTTTATTTATGTCTGATGATCGTGTAAAGATAAGGCACATCGGCGAATAAACAGGTATGCCTGCCTGCTGTTTCCACTGGTTTGCCGCTAGTACAAAACAGCACAGGCCGCGACTGCCAGTACGTACGCCCAAGCAGCAAAGCCCGCTTTTATTGTACAACTTTTGAGCAAAAGGACAGTATGAAGTGCAGGAGGCTTTCGCTTTATGAGGCTTCAAGAGATGGCAAAGAACAAAGAAGTACACGAGCTATATGCTGACCCTAGCAAATCTGCTGAACTGGCCGGCTTACGATATACATCAGATAATAAACCAGGCTACACCCGCAAAAAGGCAGGCAAGGGGTTTTACTTTGTAGATGAAAAAGGAGAACGGGTTACGGATAAAAAGAAGCTCGAAAGGCTAAAGTCGCTGGTGATTCCGCCGGCCTGGGAGGATGTATGGATTTGCAAGTCTCCGAAGGGGCATTTGCAGGTGACAGGCCGCGATGAAAAGGGCCGCAAACAGTACATCTACCACCCGCAGTGGCAGGTGGCGCGCAGCCTTACCAAGTTTGGCCGCATGATTGAGTTCGGTGAACACCTGCCCAAACTTCGGGAGCGCATCCAGGAAGACATTACCTCCAGAAAACTCGACCGTCGCAAGGTAACTGCCGTCGTGCTTTCTATCATGGACAACGCGCTCATCCGGATTGGCAACCGCCATTACGCAAAGTCAAACAAATCTTTTGGCCTTACCACCTTGCGCGACAGGCACGTGAAGATTAACGGCAGCAACATCAAGTTTACCTTTAAAGGCAAAAAAGGAGTAGAGCACGAAATTGACCTGAAAGACCGCAGACTAGCCAGACTGGTCAAAAAATGCAAGGACATTCCGGGCTATGACTTATTCCAATACTTTGATGAAGACGGCGAAAGACACACCGTAGAATCCGGTGATGTTAATGACTACCTGCGTGAGGTAACTGACCTGGACTTTACGGCTAAAGATTTCAGAACCTGGGGCGGAACTGTGAAAATGGTGGAGTGCCTGGAGGATGTGCTGGATGCGCACCCGGATCAGCCCAAAGACAAAAGTATAAAAGAAGCTGTAAAACTGGTAGCCCAGAGTTTAGGCAACACGCCTACGGTGTGCAGCAAGTACTACATACACCCGGAGGTGGTTACTCTTTTTAAAGAAGACAAACTCGTAAAGTACCTGCAGCGGCACGATGCAGAGAACCCAACCACAGAACACCTTACAGCCACGGAAGAACTCGTGCTAAAGATGCTGAAACGGGTGGCGAAGGAAAAGCAACAGGAGGCTTAACAAGCTACAAACATCGTGTTGCTACTCACAGAGCACATTACCCCGGCGCATTATCCAGCGACTGCCACAGGTATTTAGAAGCGATGGTACGGTAGGGCCGCCAGCTTTCAGCAATTTCCTGCATCTTCAGTTTTAGCTCTTTTCCTTTCAGGTCGAACTGGTAGTGGCGTTTCATGGCATTTTGTATCCCTAAATCATCCACCGGAAAAACATCCGGGCGCTCTAAGGCAAACATCAGTAGCATTTCCACGGTCCAGCGGCCTACACCTTTAATTTGCGTCAGGTGCTTGATAAGCGCCTCGTCTTCCATAGCGTCTATCACGGCATGCGCCATGTTGCCTTCCGCCGCAAAAGCAGCCACATTACGAATATAACCCATTTTCTGAAACGATAAACCTGCGCTACGCAGAGTTTCGTCTGATGCTTCTAATACCAGCTGGGGGTGGGGATAGGCCTCTGGAAACAGCTCTGTAAAGCGCCTGAAAATGACTGCGGCCACCTTGGTGCTTAACTGTTGCGATACAATAGAGCCCACTAGTTTAAAGTATAAATCCTCGGAAAGAGAAGACTTTAACGGTTGCCCACGCTGAATAATATCAAATAAGATCGGATCTTTGGAGAGCACCGCCAGAACTTCCGGTGTAAGAGGGGCAGCAGATTCATTCATAAGTTTCAATTAAAATAAAGAAGCAGTAACGTCTAAAGTTACTGCTTCTTTGGTGAGTTTAACAGAAATGCGGGCTAAGCTGTAACAGTCTGCTCGTTCAGAGCCTCAAGTGTCTGCAGTAGGTGCTGCTGCATCTGGTCTGTGATGTCGAGGTGCGTAACAAAGCGTATCATTTGCTGCCCGAAGCTTGAGGCAAGTATGTTCTGCTTTGCCAGTGCCTGCACAAACTCCGCATCTGAAAAACGGTCATTCAGTTTAAAAATGACGATGTTCGTATCCACGGGCAGCACGCTTTCTACATAGTTTGCGTGTAGCAGTGTTGCTTCCAGTTCCTTGGCTTTTTTGTGGTCCTCCTGGAGGCGCTCTACATGATGGTCAAGCGCATAAATACACGCTGCCGCCAAATAACCCGCTTGCCGCATGCCGCCTCCTAACACTTTTCTCACTCTGCGTGCCCTTTTGATAAACGCTTTGCTGCCTAACAGCACGGAACCTACCGGTGCTCCTAATCCTTTTGATAGGCAAACGGAAATGCTATCGAAGTATAAACCATAGTCTTTTGCGCTATCTCCTGAAGCTGCCAGGGCATTGAAAACACGCGCACCGTCCAGGTGCAAGGCAAGGCTGTGGCGCTTGCATATAGCTGAGATAGCGGCAATTTCATCTAAAGTATAAAAAGCTCCGCCGCCTTTGTTGCAGGTGTTCTCCAAAGATACCAGCCGTGTTTCCGGGAAGTGGACATTATCCAGCGGGCGAATGTGTGCCTCCACCTGCTGGGGCGTCATTTTACCGCGCTCGCCATGCACCAGGGCCGTAGAGGCTGCAGAGTTGAAGGCAATGCCACCACCTTCATACTGGTGGATATGGGAGGTCACGTCGCAGATTACCTCTGTTAGTGGCGCAGTGTGCACCTTAATGGCAATCTGGTTTGTCATGGTGCCGGAAGGGCAGAAGAGGCCGGCTTCCATGCCGAACATGGCGGCCGCTTTCTCCTCCAGCGCGTTGACAGTCGGGTCTTCGCCATACACGTCGTCGCCCACTGGTGCGGCAAACATGGCCTGCAGCATTTCAGGGGTGGGGTTGGTGACGGTGTCGGAGCGAAGGTCTATCTTATGTATCATGAATTTGCTATGTGAAAAACTTTACTTTGTAAAAATAATAACTTACTTTTGCCGTTCAAATTAAAATTATTGCAACGATGGGAGTTACTAGATTAAAAAGAAAAGATCGCAGAAATAAGGCAAGAGCAAACAACAAAGTAGCTAGAATTAAGCAACTTCTGTTGACACCGGTTATCAAGAATGTTGATATGGATGAGCTGAGAGCTCAGTTCGGTGAGGCTCCAAAAAACAAGCCAGCTGAGCAGAAAGAAGAAACTGCTGCTGAGTAGTCCTTTTTTTCTCGCGAAGTAAGACCATCTGCTGCCGCTGCTGTTCCTAGCAAATGGCGGCGGCTTACTGACAAAGACTTCAAGTGTGTTTGCAAAAGCAGGCACACTTTTTTTATGCCCGCTTCCCTAGCTCCACCACCTGCAGGTTTTGCACCTGCCCCTCGGCAATGGTAAAAAGCACCATCGTGCGCACTTTATGAAAGCCGTGCCTGCCGGCCGCGCCCGGGTTTATGTGCAACAGGTTGTTGTGGCTCTTGTCCGTCATTATTTTGAGGATATGCGAATGCCCGGTAATGTAGAGCTGCGGCGGGTTCTGCTGTATACTTTGGCGCACATCCGGGTGGTACTTACCGGGGTAGCCGCCAATGTGCGTCATCAGCACATCCAGCCCGTTGGCCTCGAAGCGTTGCACTTTGGGGTGTAGCTGCCGGATGTCTGCCCCATCTATGTTGCCGTACACGCCACGCAGCGGAGCGATCTCCTGTAAACGATCCGACACATCCATGTTTCCGAAGTCACCGGCATGCCAGATCTCGTCCCGGTCAGAGAGCAGGCGCAGGATCTGATCATCCATATAGGAGTGTGTGTCGGAAAGCAGGCCGATTTTAAGCATAACGCATCTGTTTTTGTTGTTGTAGGAAGGTACTGATTTCGGAGCAGTAGTGTTGTAGGTTGGGCACAACTGTGCTTTGGCCCGGGCAGTAGGCAAAGGCACTTCTTTCGCTTTAGTTCCGGTTTTCCAGGGGCTTAGCCAGCTGTAAAGTATAAAAAAGGAGATGGGGGAATTCCCCCATCTCCTTTTTTATACTTGTAGTTAGGTCTTTGAAGAAAAATGAGGCTGCTTATACTCCCCAGGTGCCCGGAGACTGACGCCACTCGGCAAGTGTCGCCATCGCTGACTCCTGAATGTAGCCTTGCTCGGCAGCGGCCTCTAGCAGGGCATTGTAATTACTAAGCACATGCAGCGGGATACCGGCCTTCTCAAAGTTTTCGTCCGCCACGGCAAACCCGTAGGTAAAGATAGCTACCATGCCCACCACTTCGGCACCGGCAGCCTTCACCGCCTCGGCGGCTTTCAGCGAGCTGCCACCCGTGGAGATCAGATCCTCTACCAGCACCACTTTCTGCCCTTCTAGCAGGCGGCCCTCAATCTGGTTCCCCATGCCGTGCTTCTTGGGCTCGGGCCGAACATACAGAAAGGGCATCTCCAACAGGTCTGCCACCAAGGCGCCCTGGGCAATGCCTGCCGTGGCTACACCGGCAATGGCCTCAACCTCCGGGTACTGCTGTTTTACCAGCTCTGCCAACTGTTGCTTAATAAAGCTACGTATGTAGGGGAAGGAGAGGGTTACGCGGTTATCGCAGTAGATAGGGGAGTTCCAGCCGCTGCTCCACTTAAACGGCTGCTCCGGGCTAAGTTTAACGGCCTCTGTCTCTAACAGAAAAGAGGCTACCTGATGTGCTGTAGTCGTAGAATCCATAGGACGAATTTACAGAAATAATCTTCCTTTTTCCGTCTGCGTATTTTGATTGAGGCAATTTATTTTTTGTTTTGTATAAATTAGAGCTTCACCAGAAGCACCCAAACTACATGAACGTTTTCATTAACGATATTCCGCTTATCCTTAAAAAAGCCACAGACAAAGTCTATAAGCATGAGTATGACCTTGTTCTGAAAGCCACCGACGAGTTTACATCCAAAGACCTGGTGGGCGACGTGCTGATAAAGGAGGCGGACCCGCAGCTGATTGACCGCCTGGTAAGGTTGATGGAAGTGAAGAAGCTCAAGAAGCTGCGTTCACTCACGCTGGTTGGCGATAAAAAGAAAAAGCTGGTTGAGCACCTCAAGGACCAATTCAAAATCATACGGGCTGCCGGTGGCCTGGTGCTTAAGGACGGAAAGATCCTGATGATTTACCGCCTCGGTGTGTGGGACCTGCCCAAAGGAAAGCTGGAGAAAAAGGAAAGTGTAGAGGAAGGGGCACTGCGTGAGGTAGAGGAGGAGTGCAACATACAGGTGGAGGTGCTGGAAAAGCTACCGAAAACATGGCACTCGTACGCCTTCAAGGGCAAGAAGATCCTGAAGAAGACAAACTGGTACCTCATGAACTGCACCGACGACAGCCTCATGAAGCCGCAAGCCGAAGAGTTTATTGAGGAGGTTCGCTGGATGACGCCGGAAGAGGTGCAGGAAGTGCTGCCGAACGCCTACACTTCCATCGCCTTCATTATCCGACAATATCTGCAATCTCTGAAAACTGGAAAGGTATAAACTCATCCACGTTGCCGCCAAACCGGTGAATCTCGCGAATAATAGAGGAACTGATGGCGGCAAGGTGCGGTGCTGTGATAAGGAACACGCTCTCCAGGTCGTGGTTCACATGCCGGTTGGCCTGGGCGATAGTGTTTTCGTACTCAAAGTCCGTGGTGTTGCGCAGGCCACGGAGCAGAAACTGCGCCCCCACTTCCCGCGCGAACTCTGCTGTCAGCCCTTTAAACGTCTGCACCTTTATGTTGGGGTGCTGCTCAAAAATGCGCGTCATGATCTCCAGCATCTTATCCACGGGGATGTAGCGCTGCTTGCTGCTGTTATTCCCGATACCAATGATCACCTCGTCAAAAAGGTTTGCCCCCCGCATCACCACATCGTAGTGACCGTTTGTGAAGGGATCAAAAGAGCCGGGGAAGAGCGCAATTCTTTTCATTCGTTAGTTTTGAGTTGCTGAAGTTGGAATGGGTAACTATTTTGGTTGTAAAGTGTGATTAACTGAAATTCCTGCCTGAGCCAAGCTCTTTTTAATTATTCAGTTACTCAAAATTCAGAATCAAGCCTACTCGCACAAATGGAGGCTGTAGAGCTCAAAGTACCGGTGCTCAAAGATGTCGTGAAACTTATAGCTGTAGTCCACGTCGGCCGGTTTTTTGCCTAGCTTTATGTGCCGGATATACTTCTGCAATACGTTGAACAGCGAGGAATCGTGTGTGATATCCCCCCAAAGCGTGATTGTTTCCTGCTCCGGGTTCATCTTTTGCTCCTGCATCACAAAAATGATGTAGTAGATAAAGTCCTCCGGGCTCAGGTAGTGGAAAATATTGCAGAATTCCAGCCCGGCCGGGCCCACCACCAACAGGGTTACGTAGTTCCGCTCCACAAAGGCGTACATGCTGCGCAGATTTGTACGCGGGGTCTGGTGCAGGATGCTCCGGATCAAGGCGCTGGTCAGGTGCACGAGCTGCATTGGCGCCTGCGGAAACAGGCCCTGCAGCGTCTGGTACGTGCTTGCGTCAAGCGAAAAGATGTTGACGGCCTCCAGGCTGCTGTGGCGGTAGGAGAGCACCACATCCTGTAGCGGGTTCAGGTCTGAGTGCAGGCGCAGGTAATCGTGCTGGTGGGCAGGGTCATACAGCGTTTCGGGCACAAGCGTGAAGTGCTGGTTGCTCACAGCCACCCGCACCAGGTTCCAGTGCTGCTCCTGCAGCAGCGGGTTCTCCTGTGCAATCAGGCGCAGTTGCTCGGCCACCTGCATCGGCGAGAACACCGTGATCAGCTCATAATCCTCCAGCACCACAAACTTGTTGCGCCCTGTGTCTGCCACGGCAATGCGTATGGCCTTCTGGCTGAGCGAGAGGTACAAATTGCACTGAGCCGCCTGCGACAAGGCAAAAGCCTCATCCTGTATGTGGTGGGAGAGCCTGAAATGTGTGTTGATGGTGTTCAATGTGTCTGGTCGTCCTGTAAAAGCCTTTGCGGGTGTATCCGCTCATCTGCAAGTATAAAAAAATTATGGCAAAAGGCCGCGAGGCAAGGCTTAAGGTATGAAATAATGCGGCAGGCCCAGGAGGTCGTCCAGCGCGATGAGGTGCTGCAGCACGCGGTGCTTGTCCGGTGTGGGAATGGCCTGTATCTCTTTCATGGTCAGCCACTGCACCTGCTCAATCAGCTGCGCCCCCTCCGCCAGCTCCGGGTCTGCCCCGGTTGCCAGGCGGCCGTCCTGGAGCTGTACCTCAAAGAACAGCTCTACCGCGTGCAGCGGCGGGTGCAGAAACTCGTTCACAAAAAGAAAGCGGCTAACCTGCACCTGTAGCCCGGTTTCTTCCAGAAACTCCCGTTTCAGGCAGTCCTGCATACTTTCGTCATATTGCACACCTCCTCCCGGAGGCACCCAGAAGGCCTTGTTATCCACGGTTTTGCCGTGGCGCACGACAAGTAATTTGTTATTCTGAACGCAGATGCCGCATACCCTTACCCGAAGTTTTTCGGCAAAAGGGGCGGCGTTCGGGTTTAAGTCAGACATGGTTGGCGAACGGTGTTTTTCGTCGTAAATTTACAGAATGATTAAAACGTATAACCCCGATTACGAAGCAGACATACGCGTAAAGCTGGAGCGACAGGAATTCATGAGGCTCCTGGGCTTTAACGTAACAAAGATAGAAGTTGGCAGGATAGAAGGCGAACTCGTGCTGGAAGAAAAGCACCGCCAGCACAAAGGTTTTACCCACGGAGGCGTAATTGCCACCCTGGCCGATGTAGTGGCAGGCTTTGCTGCCGTTAGCCTGGTGCCCAGGGACCACAACGTGGTGACGGCTGAGATCAAGGTTTCTTACTTCCACCCGGGCCTGGGAGACAAGCTGCTTGCCAAAGGCTATGTGGTGAAGCAGGGCCGCAAGCTAAATTTCTGCGAAGCAGAGATCTACGCTGTAAAGGGGACGGCAGCGCCGCTGCTTATCGCTAAAGCCAGTACCAGCATGGCCACCATCACGCCGGAGGATGTTGCCCGGAAGCTCGCAGAACCTGTATCCTGAGACAGAGCCTAAAAACCCGTTTATTATTTTTACCCCATACTTACCACCATGCGCCCAGTAGAAGCCTTAAAAACAAGTTTCCCCTTTGAGCCGACGGAGGACCAGGCGAAGCTATTTGCCAAGCTGGATGAGTTTATACTTAACAAAACCGATGAGCGGCAGGTGTTCCTGCTGAAGGGTTACGCCGGTACGGGAAAGACCACCGTGGTTACCTCGCTGGTAAAGATCCTGAATAAGTTCGGCTATAAGTATGTGCTGCTGGCGCCGACAGGCCGCGCCGCCAAGGTAATGGCCAGCTACAGCGGCAAGCCGGCCCACACCATTCATAAAAAGATTTACCGCCAGACGGCCAATCCCTTTTCGGAGGGCCTTTCGTTTACACGCCAGCCCAACAAAGCAGACAATACCGTTTATATCATAGACGAGGCCTCGATGATCTCGGACGACAGCGGCTTCGGGGAAAACGGGCTGCTGCAGGACCTTCTGCAGTATGTGTTCGATAAAAAGGGAAACAAGCTGCTGCTGATTGGCGATACGGCCCAGTTGCCACCAGTAGGGCAGGCGCTAAGCCCCTCGCTGGATGCCGAATACATGAAGCAGAACTTCCGCTGTAACGTGCAGGGCATTGAGTTGCGCCAGGTCATGCGGCAGGCCGAGGCATCGGGCATCCTGATGAACGCCACGCAGCTCCGGGACCGCATGCAGCAGGAGAAACTGGAGATCAAGCTCTTTACCAAGGGCTGGCGCGATATTTACCGCATGACCGGCGAAAAGCTGGAGGACGGGCTGCGCTATGCCTACGATAAGTTCGGGATTGAGAACACCATCGTTATCTGCCGGTCCAACAAGATGGCCAACATGTACAACCAGCACATCCGCCGGCACATTTTCTTTGCCGAGGATGAGATTGGGGTGGGTGACTACCTGATGATCGTGCGCAACAACTACTTCTGGCTGCCCAAGGAGTCTGATATCGGGTTTATGGCCAACGGTGACTTTGTGGAGGTAACTAAAATTATCCGTGATGAGGAGATGTACGGCTTCCGCTTTGCTGATGTGCGCATCCGCTTCGTGGATTACCCGGATGCTGCCGAGGAGGAGGTAAAGATCATGCTCGACACGCTGTATACCGATGCGCCGGCACTGCCCTCCGATCAGAACAAAAAGCTCTATGAAGAGGTGCTGCAGGATTACATGGATATCACAAACAAGCGCGAACGTTACAAAGAGCTAAAGAAAAACCCGTACCTGAACGCCTTGCAGGTGAAGTTCGCCTACGCGCTTACCTGCCACAAGGCGCAGGGGGGCCAGTGGCAGGCGGTGTTTGTGGATCAGGGCTTTCTGAAGGAAGACATGGTGAACGAAGAGTTTGCCCGCTGGCTTTACACCGCCCTCACCCGCTCGTCGGAGGAGCTGTACCTGCTGAACTTTAACGACATATTATTAGTTGACTGACAAAAGAAATCTTATTTTGCATCGTTTTTGATGTAAAACAAGTATATACCCTATCGAATTAACCTAACCCTTTATAAGATGAAAAAAGTATTTCTATCTTTTGCATTTGCCGCTCTTGTAGCCGGTGGTGCCGTTGCTCAGGAAAAACCAAAGGCCACCGCCCCTCAGGAGCAAGCTAAGAACGGACCTGTTCTGGCTTTCGAGGAGACAGAGTTTAACTTTGGCGACATTACGCAGGGGGATGTGGTAGAGCACACCTTCAACTTTAAGAACACAGGAACACAGCCACTGGTAATTGAGCGTGTTGACGTATCGTGCGGCTGCACTACGCCAGCCTGGTCTAAGGAGCCGGTGATGCCGGGCAAAACTGGTTTTGTTACCGCTAAGTTTAACAGCGCCGGAAAGCTTGGTAAGCAGAAGAAAGCGATCACTGTTCACTCTAACGCAGCGGACGGCGCGAAGTACGTTTACATCGTAACCGACATTAAATCAAAGACGACAGCCAGCGCTACGCAAAAGTAAGCTCTCGCTGCTTTACAGCATAAGAAAGACCATCCTTTACGGGATGGTCTTTTTGTTTTCCCCCTGCGGGTTGTACCTGTCGGGCATCTTTACACGGCACACGGTAAATAAAAAAGGCAAAGTACAGTTGCCCGTACTTTGCCTTCAGTGCTGGTTCTCTGATTGCTAAAAAGCCTTGAGCACCGCGTAAAACAAGGCGCCCCATCCTATGATAAACAGGGTCCCGCCAATGGGGGTAATGGCTCCCAGCCACGTGATGCCTGTGGCACACAGGGTGTAAAGTGATCCGGAGAAAATCAGAATCCCCAGAAAAAAGCACCAGGCAGCTGTTTGCAGCGCCGGTTGCTCTACTTTAAACAACAGCAGGCCCACCGCAAGAAGCGCCAGAGTATGGTACATCTGGTACTTAACGGCGGTTTCAAACGTATCCACCCGGCCTGAGGCCTGCAAGGTGGCAGAAAGGGCATGCGCACCAAAGGCGCCTATGGCTACGGTAAGTGCTCCCAGGGCACTGGCAATCAGAAGTATAATTTTTTGCGTCACGGTAATCGAGTTAGGTAGAGTTTATACTTAGCTGCACAAAGGTACAACAGCAAGCGATAAAGTTTGCCTTCTTACTCTGCTTCCAGCGCCTCTATTACCTGGTCTTCGAACTCCTGCTGGCTGTCGTACTGCTCAAACTCCAGTGTCTTGCCTTCCGCCTTCAGCTGCGTCACCACATCCAGGGCTACTACCAAAGGCTCGGCCTCTTTGCCTATCAGGTTTGCGTCCCAGTTGGCGCCCACCAGCAGCTCATCGCCATACATGCCCACGCACCAGTTCTCCAGGAACTCCACCAGCGAAATAGACTCGGGGGTATACTCCGCCCACTCATCAGCGGCACATGCCTTTGCACCTGCTTCCTCAGACCAGAACAGAATCACCTCCGTATCCTCAAACTCAGACGAGCTGGAGGTAGCCCAGGTGTCTTCTTTGGTCAGGCCCCACACTCTTTCCGTGTCTACCACACGCTGAATGAATGTCTTGTATTGCTTCTCGATGTCTACCGCATGCTCTGTCATGTTCTCGTGCTTTTAAATATGATACATAATTTCGTGGCAAAGTACGTAATTCTGCGCATACTTGCGTTATGGCTGCTCTGGCGTAAACCCCTTATAGCTGGTTGTAGAGGTTGGGATAGTCCGAGATAAGGCCGTCCACACCCATTTGCTTCAGCTGCTTCATCTGCTCCAGGTCGTTCACCGTCCAGGGGATAAGCTTCATGCTGCGCCTGTGCGTAGCCTCTACGAGCGCTGGCGTAATGAGTTGGTAGTAGGGGCTGTAGACGGTGGGGGTGAAGCCCAGGCGCTCCAGGTTCTTCTCTAAGCCATCCATGTTCTCCACCAGCAGGGCCGTCATCACATCCGGGTATTTCCGGTGCACCACCTGCAGGGTACGCGGGTCGAACGACTGAATAATAACGTAAGGGCGAATCCCTTTTTTATCAATCACTGCCATCAGCCTGTCTACAAACTCCTCCGGCGCCGGGTGGTACTTGCCGTCTCCCGCAGGGGAGGATTTTGTCTCAATGTTGTAGAACACAGGTGGCAAACCGTGCTTCTCCCTGTAGGCCTGCACCGTATCCGCTACCTCCGACAGCAAAGGCTTATAGGCCTTCACCAGCGTTTGCTCCGGAAAGCGGCTATAGCGTTTAGACCCAACATCGAATTTGCGGATCTCGCTGTAAGGCATCTGGTAGAGGATGTGTTTATCCGCTTCGTGCACAGGTATTTCTGCGCCCGCAGGCAACAGCTCATGCGCAGGGTTAAAGTACGGGTCGTGGGAGAGGAGCACTTCTCCGTCGCGGCTAACGTGCACATCCATTTCCAGGGTGGTTACCCCCAGCGCCAGCGCCTTCTCCATAGCGGGAAGCGTGTTCTCCGGCAGCAGGCCCCGCGCCCCGCGGTGCCCCTCCAGGTCAAAGGCCGGGAAACTAGCGGAAGCTACAGGAGAGGCTTGTTCCATCTTTTCTGAGGTGCAGGCAGCTGTTACTAAAAGGGCTGCCATGGAAATGAATAGTTTACAGCGCATACCTTATGTACGGTCACAGAAACGACATGCTCCTTTGTTACCTAACATCTACAAGCGCAGAAAGGCCGCGCTTATTTACTGTAGTCTCTTGCTCCGAAGATGCCGCTGCCTACCCGTATCATGGTGCTGCCTTCTTCCAGTGCCAGTTCCCAGTCAGCGCTCATGCCCATGGATATTTCCTTAAAGTCACCGTTGGCAAAGAAGAAGGTTTCCTTCAGGCGGGTGAAGCAGGCCCGTAACGTACGGAACTCCCCGCGCAGCTTCTGCTCGTCTTCAGTGTTTGTGGCTATGCCCATCACACCTGTAATGCGGATGTACTTCATACCCCTGTACTCTTCTGACTGTAGCAGCGCCTCCGCTTCGTCGCAGCTCATGCCATACTTTGTTTCCTCATCCGCGATGGCTATCTGCAGCATGCAGTTAATCGGGAGGGTGCGGCCGAACATCTCCGCCCGCTTATTGATCTCCTTTAGCAGCTTGAGGCTGTCTACCGACTGGATCATATCTATAAACTCGGCAATGTACTTTACCTTGTTTGTTTGCAGGTGCCCGATCAGGTGCCAGGCAATATCGTGTGGCAACAGCGCATATTTATCGATCAGCTCCTGCACCTTATTCTCGCCAAACAACCGGTGGCCGGCATCATAAGCCTCTTTGATGGCTGTTACCGGGTGTGTTTTAGACACAGCCACCAGGCGGCAAGGGGTAGGGCGGAGCTGCTCGTCAAAGTATAGGATATTGTCTTTAATGCTCATAGTTTATCGTCAGTTCTGGTTAAGTCTCGGTGTATTTATGATATCAGATCCAGCTAAAGGTTTTGTTTTACAGTACTCATGCTGTGATCAGTCTTCCAGCACATTACTCAGAAAGGTGTTCTTCAGCAGCATCCAGATAATCAGCAGCAGCAGGGCCCACTTGAGGTATACCTGGTAATAATCCTGGGTATCGCGGAAACGCTTTTCCAGCACCTCTGTTTTTTCCATTTTGTTGATGTTCCGGAACACCTGCTGCAGGGCGTCCTTGGAGTCGGCACGGAAGAATTTGCCCGCACCAATACGGGCGATCTGCCGCAGGCTGGACTCATCCATCTGCGTCTCCACGAATATGGTTTTCCCGTCCTCATCCAGGTACGGCACCATCCCATCCTTACCAATACCGATGGTATAAAGTTTTATATCGTAGGCATAGGCCAGTTGCGCCGCAAGCTCCGGGTCCAGGTTGCCTGCCGTGTTTTCCCCGTCACTGATAAGTATGATTACCTTGCTTTTCGCTTCGGAGTCGCGCATACGGTTAATGGCTACCGCCAGCGCACTGCCAATGGCCGTGCCGTCGTTGGGGATCATTTTAAACCCAATGGAGTTGATGCTTTCGCGCAGAAGAGCATAGTCGGTGGTAAGCGGGGCAAGGGAGTAAGCGTCACCGGCAAATACAACCATCCCGATCCGGTCCTGCACCCGGCCATCCAGAAAGTTAAGGGCGACGTCCTTGGCGGCCTCAAGGCGGTTGGGCTTAAAGTCCTGCAGCTCCATGGAGCCCGACACATCCAGCACCAGCACAATGTCTATACCTGCCGAGGAGAGCTCAACCTGCTCGTTTACCCTTTGTGGCCGGGCCAGCGCAACCAGCACCAGCATCACAAAGAGCATGTACACCACACGCGGCACAAACCGCAGCAAGCTGCTCCACTGCCAGCGGGTTCTGCCTGCAAAGAGCGCCATGTCCAGCTTTACGCGGGAGTTGCGGCGCAGAACAGACTTTAGCAGAAAGAGCAGCGGCACGGCAGGAAGGGCATAGAGCACCAGGGGGTACGTCCAGTCGAAGGCCCGCAGCGTGCTGTAGCTAAACCACTCCAGGCTTAGCCAATCCCAAAGCTCGTTATTTATTTCTAGCATTGTTGATTAGTTCACGGTGGGTGCGGTAGCGGTCTTTTGCAAAGCGGCGCAGCATGCCTAGGGCTAGGTTTGTCTCCCCCTCCGACTCACTCTGCAGGTTACCGTAGATGGCCTTGTCGCAGATACGCAGGGCGGTGTTCACCTCCTCATCGTTGTCATAGAACTCCACAATCTCCTTGGTGGTAAAGGAGTTGACAGCGCTGCGCTCCATCTTGGTGAGGTAGTTCTTCCACAGCGAAACAGCCTTTTCTATACTTGCCGCCGCCCCGGACTTCTCAAAGCGATCTTTGTGCGAGTTAAAACGTGAGGCAAAGTAAATGTGGTCTTTGCGGAGGCGGTAGAGTTTATACCTTCTACGGATCGACTGGCCGAATATCAGCCAGACAAGCACCAGAAAGGTCACGCTGGCCACCACCCACAGCAACATCACCGGCCAGTTAAACCGCTCCTCCACTGCCACCAGCGTAGTGTCTGCCTTTACCTGTAGCGGCTCCTGCACGTTTTGCACCAGCTGCTGCAGGTGCACCACATGGGCAGGCGAGAAAACCTCCAGCGTGTCCTGCCCGCCCAGCACGTACACCGGCAGTGCCAGTTGCTGCGTAGGGTGCGTCTCAAAGGTCCTCAGCGTGTACACCGCACTGTCCGTGCTTATGCCGCCTTTGGTACTGGTCGGGTAAAAATCCTTGCGCACCAGCTCAAAAGGGGAGAAGTTGTAGTTCGCAGCGGGCATTACCACCTCCTGCGCCGCCGGGTGCCGGTGCACCAAGGTATACTGCACCAGCTCACCCAGCTTTATGGTATCGCTGCCGAAGCGCCCCTCTGGCTGCTGTACTTGCTGGGCCTGTGCCGCCAGCCGTAGCAGGCAAAACAGGAAAAGTAGAATTGATTTACGCACTTTTTTTGGTCGACTTATTACGGAGCCTGAACAGGTTAACCAGTTGCGGCACGTAGTCCGCGTTGGTTTCGATCGCGAGGTAGTTGGCCTGGTACTTCTGGCAGATACGCACCAGCTGCTCCTGGTTCTGCCGGTACTGCAGCAGGTAACGCTTGCGAAACTCCTCTCCAGATGTGTTGAGCCAAACGGTACGGCCGCTTTCCTTGTCCAGCACGGGCACGATGCCCATTGCTGGCAGGTCCTGCTCGCGCAGGTCCTGCAGGTGCAGCACAATCAGGTCGTGGCGCTTGGCCAGCATGCCGAGCTCCTTTTCGTAGGCCACATCAATAAAGTCGGAGAGAAGAAGGATGATGCTGCGCCGCTTGATGATATCCAGCGTCAGTTTTATACCCGCCGCCAAATCCGTTTTCAGCGATTTGGGCTCCAGTTCATTCAGTGCCTTTATAATGGCGTAAGCCTGCTGGATGCCTTTGGCGGGCTTCAGGTACTTCTCTTTACGGTCGGAGATACAGATCATGCCGATCTGGCTCTGCTGCCGCGCCGCCGAAAGGGCCAGCACACCGCAGATCTCTTTGCCAATGTCCAGCTTTTGCCGCTCCCCGGTGCCAATGCGCTGCGAAGCGCTCACGTCCAGCATCAGAAAGACAGACTGCTCTTTTTCTTCCCGGTAGGTTTTGATGAAGGTGCCGTGCCCCTTGGCCGACACGTTCCAGTCAATAGAGCGCACGTCATCGCCATACTGATACGCGCGCACGTCGTCAAACTCCAGCCCGGTGCCTTTAAACACGGAGTGGAAATCACCCTGCATCTGGGTCGTGATTGCCTTTCGTATGCGTATCTCGTATTTTCTTAGCTTCTTTACAAGCTCTTTCATCAGGAGGTGCCCTCAGGTCCGATTTTAAAATTAAAGTATAATCTCGTAATTTTCACTCGTGAAAAACTTTTTCTGCATACTTTTTTGCCTCAGCCTGCTTGGCTGCAAGAGCCATAACGAACAAAGGCCTGATAATCTGATACCAGAGGAACAGATGGTGCGCATCCTGGCCGACATTCATACCACCGAGGCGCTCATTGAGTCAAATGTCATTTACCCGGACACGGCGCTGATGGTCTTTAACAAGAAGCAGGGGGAGATCCTGGAAAGGCACGGCGTTTCGCAAGAGGCGTTTAAAACAACCTACGACTATTATCTGGAGCACCTGGACGAGATGAACCAGCTCTACGAAACGGTGGTGGACACGCTGAGCATGCGCGAAACGAAGGTGCAGCTGAAAGAAGGCAAGGCGCCTGATGTACCAGAGCCCACGGAGCCGCAACTACAGTAGACCAGGCGCCTTTAAAGTGGAGTGTTTATATCAACTTGCTCCCGTTCGGTACTTTCCCGGCTGGCTGGGCCAGTATGATATCACCGTTTTCGTCAGCGAAGCCGGTGACAAGTATTTCTGACATAAAATTCCCGATCTGCTTCTTCCCCAGGTTGGTTACACACAGCACTTGCCTGCCAACCAGTTCCTCCGGCGTGTAGTGCTTTGTAATTTGGGCGCTTGTTTTCCTGACGCCAAGCGGCCCCAGGTCTACCTGTAGCTTATAAGCCGGGCGGCGTGCCTCCGGAAATGCATCGGCCGCTATTATGGTGCCGACACGGATATCCGTCTGCTCAAAGTGCTGCCATGTAATCTGATCCATAGTTTCTGATGGTGCGTGCATAACGTAAGTATACTTGTGAGCCTGAAGATAGGAATATCTTTCTATAGCGCACAAACCCCCACGTGCCAACAACGCCAGCAGGCGCCCAAAACCTGCTCTAGCGGCCCTGCAGGTGCCCTATAGCAACATATGCCTTTCCGCTCCGTAATCCTATGCAACTGGCGCTCGCAACCATGTCCGGGCCCGCAAAACTACCGTTGGTACAAAATAAGACACTATGAAAAAAGAATCCGGAGCCACGCTGTCTGTTTGGATGAACCACCTAAAGCTGCCAAACACGCAGCACCTGCGCGAAAACCTGACCTGTGACGTATGTGTGGTGGGCGCCGGTATCGCAGGCCTAACCACCGCTTACCTGCTCTCAAAGGAAGGAAAGCGGGTTGTGGTGCTGGACTCCAAGGAGATAGGCGGCGGCGAGACAAGCCGCACCACCGCCCACCTCTCTAACGCGCTGGATGATATGTACTACAGGCTGATTAAACTGTTCGGCACCAACGGCGCGCGCCTCGCCTGCCAGAGCCATGCAGCAGCCATCGACAAGATAGAGCAGATCGCGACGGATGAAAACATAGACTGTGACTTTGCACGCGTGGACGGTTACCAATTTGCCAACAACCGCAGCCAGGAGGAAGAGCTGCTGAAAGAGTTGGAGGCCCTGCAGCAGATAGGGTGGGACGATGTGGTGTTGCGCAAAGAGAGCCCACTGGATATGCTGTCCGCGTTGCCGTGCCTGCACTACCCGAACCAGGGGCGCATGCACGCCATGAAGTACCTGGCAGGCTTGGCAAAGGCTGTACTGGACAACGGCGGGCAAATCTACACGCATTCCCATGTTTCCGACTTCCAGCTGGGAACCTTGGCGACCGCAGTTACCACAGAGGGCTATGCCGTCACCGCCAACCACTTGGTAGTGGCCACTAACACTCCAGTAAACGACCGCTTTGCCATCCATACCAAGCAGGCACCTTACCGCACCTATGCCATAGGTGTACAGATCCCCAAGGATTCGGTGCCGGACGCCTTGTACTGGGACCTAGACGATCCATACCACTACGTCCGCCTACAGAAGAACACCACGGCAGAAGAGGAGTTCGACTTGTTGATTGTTGGAGGCGAAGACCACAAAACCGGGCAGCACGGCCACCCGATCGAATGCTTCCAGAACCTGGAGCGCTGGACACGCCTCAAGTTCCCGATGGCACAGGGGCTGCTGTACAACTGGTCGGGGCAGGTGTTCGAGCCAACCGACAGCCTTGCCTACATTGGCCGCAACCCCGGGGATAACGATAATGTCTACATCGCCACCGGCGACTCCGGCCACGGCATGACGCACGGCACCATTGCCGGTATGCTTCTCACAGACCTCATTATGGAGCGGCCGAACCCCTGGGCAAAGCTGTATGACCCAAACCGCGTTAACCTTAAATCCGCAGGCACTTACATAAAGGAAAACCTGAACGTGGCTGCACAAATGAAAGACCACGTGACACCGGGTGAAGTGGAAGACCCGATGCAGGTAATGCCCGGCACGGGCCGTATCATGCGGAAAGGGAACTCCAAGGTGGCGGTGTACTGTGACCAGGACGGCGTTAGGTACCAGTGCTCAGCCGTTTGCCCGCACATGGGCTGCGTCGTGAGCTGGAACAGTGTGGAAAGCTCCTGGGATTGCCCATGCCACGGATCACGGTTCGACCCGTTCGGCAAAGTAATAACGGGACCTACCAAGCACGACCTGGGACCAGCTAGCTAAGCCAGCCACGCGTCTTCGGCAGACACACAAAACACGTACAAGCACTGCTACTGGTAAGACTCCAGCTGCTGTAGCCGCTTGGCTATGCCAGCAGCCCATACCTGCTGCTCCTGCTTATCTACGCCATGGCGGCTGGCTTGGTCAAAATGATCCTGCTCGGCTTTCCAGTTTTTAAAAGCGTTGGCCACGACCGCATTTAAATCTGTTTTGATACGCTTGCAGTCCAACTGCTGCAGATCACGGCGCAACTGGCGTGCGTGTACTTCCGTCAGGTCGAAGTGCAGCTGCTCGTGGATCAAGAGTTTTTCAGAATGCTTGTTCTTCGTCCAGGACTGCTCAGGCAAAAAAACGCAGTTGACGATATACGTATACTGGTTGTCTTTACACTTGGCGTTTACCGCCAGGTTTGCAGCGGTGAGGGCGTGGTGTTTGTTTTCCTCGTCTGGCTGGCCTTTAAAGTCTTCCCAAGTCAAACGCCGGTGGGCAGACCATGTAAGTTGCTCGTTATTAAACTTTTCTACTACTAGCGCGTCTGTAGGCGTAGCAGCGTTAACGGGAGGCACAGGTGCTGCCGGGAGCAGCACTGGCAATAGAATCCTTGCCCATAGTGACAGGAGAAGGGTAAACGTAAACATACAGAACTTCGGCTAAAAGTGTAAATCTGTTTCCACTGCAGCAACAGCGCGCCCCGGTGAAAAGTGCCATGAATTTGTACTTTACCTGAGTGCCGGGATATACCCTACCTGATTATCAAGCGATTACTCAACATTTTAAACCGCAGCGTCAGTAAAACAGCAGCCACTGAAAGCCCCACGAGCAGCCCCATCCAGATACCATCTACCCCGAAGCCAGCTTTAAAGCACAGGAAGTAGCCTACCGGCAACCCAATCACCCAGTAAGCTACTAACGAGATCAGGCTGGGAATTCGTACATCCTCCAGGCCCCTGAGTGCGCCCAGCCCCACCACCTGGATACCATCCGAAATCTGGAACAGCGCAGCGATAACCAGCAGGCCGGAAGCCAGCTGGATTACAGCGGGGTCATCAATGTAGAGCATCGGGATATAGTTTTTAAACAGCACCATCAGCAGGCCGCTCCCGATCATAAACACAACGCCCATAGCAATGTTGGAGAAACCGGCCATGCGCATAGCATCGAAATTGCCGAGCCCTTTCTGGTTACCTACCCGGATGGTGGCCGCCGCGGCAATGCCACTGGCCATCATATAGGTTACAGAGGCAATGTTGATGGCTATTTGGTGAGCTGCCAGCTCCCTGGCTCCAAGCCACCCAATCATAATGGCAGAGAAGCTGAAAGCTCCCATTTCAAAGATCATCTGCCCGGAAATAGGAAGGCCGAGCTTGTAAATGCGGTACATGTGGATGAAGGAGAGGTGCCGCAGGCGCAGAAAACGTCTGAACACCGCAAAGCGCTTGGCGTACAGCACCCAGGCCGCCATTGCCAGCGCCATCACCACCCTTGAGATAAGCGTGGCCCAGCCGGCACCAAGCAGCCCCATCGGCTCAAAGCCCAGCTTACCGAATATCAGAATGTAGTTTAGAACTATGTTAAGGGCATTGGCTACAATGGAAATGTACATGGCCTGCTTGGTAAGCGAGAGCCCTTCGGCAAACTGCCGGAACGCCTGGAACACCATCAGCGGCACCATGGACAGGAACAGCACGTTGATGTACGGCACGGCCAGTTCCACCACATTGGCTGGCTGGTCGAGCACGGTTATGTACGGCGACAGGAAATACCCCACGATAAAGAGCAAAATACCCAGTAGCACGTTAGAAACCAGGCCATTGAGCAACAGCAGGGAGATACGGGTGTAGTTGTGGCGACCGTCGGCCGCGGCAATCAGCGGTGTGATGCTGTAGGAGACGCCAAGCCCGAAAACCAGGGTGATGGTAAAAATGCTGTTCCCCAGGGAGGCGGCGGCTAACGGCAGCGTACCGGTCTGCCCCACCATCAAACTGTCAAAGACGCTCACCAGGATGTGCCCCAGCTGGCTCAGCACCACCGGATAGGCAAGGGTAAAGTTTTTGGAGAAGTGTTCTTTGTATTCAGTGGAAATCATGCGGCAAAACGTAGGCTAAATGGCCGCAAAAATAGAAGAAATAAACGACAACCGCAGAGAAATATCCGGCTATGGCATTGCCTACCCCTCGGCAGTGAGCAGCATGAGCCCCTGGCGGAGGCGATGCATGGCTTCCTGCAGGCGGTGCGTTTCTATGGCAAAGGACATGCGCACATGCCCCGGAGCGCCAAAGTAATCTCCGGGCGAAAGCTCCAGGTTATAGCAGCCACGCAGGTAGCGGCACAAGTCCGGGGTAGTGCTGATCGTCTCGCCAGTGATGCTGGTGTGGTTCAGGTAGTGGCTCAGGTCAGGAAAGAAGTAGTAGGCTCCGTCGGGCAGGTAGTAAGGCACATGCGGAATCGCATCCAGCCCTTTTTGCATGATGCCGCGGTTGTGGGCCAGCACCTCCTGCATCTGCGGTAGCGCCTCCTGGCGCGCCTCCAGCGTTGCCTGGGCGGCGTCCTGCAGAAAAACGCTTACCCCAGACAGGGTTGCCCCCTGGAAATCGACGCACTTCCGGATCAGGTCCTCTGGGCCAAGTATAAACCCGAGCCGCCAGCCCGACATGGCAAAGTTCTTTGAAAACCCGTTTACAACGACTGTTCTTGCCGCTTTTGCCCCCTGGCAGGAAAGGATAGAAACAAAAGGCTCGCCGTAAGCAACAAGGTCATATATTTCATCGGAAATCAGGTATAGGTTGGGATATTCGTTTACGACCTCTAACAGGGCCTCCAGCTCTTGCTTACTGTAAAGGCGGCCCGTTGGGTTGCCGGGGTTCGTCAGGAGCAGCACGCGGGAGCGCTCGGTAAGGGAACTGCGCAGCATGTCCGGTGTCAGTTTATACCCGTCCCGGAGCTGTGTTGGCAGGGGCACCAGTACGCCGCGGCTATACTTCATCAGTTCATGGAAACCAAACCAGGCAGGAGTGGGCACCACCACTTCATCCCCCTGCCGCAGTAGCACAGAGAAAAGGTTGTACAGGGCCTGCTTCGCCCCGGGCGTAACCAGCACCTGCTCAGGCCGAACGGCAATACCATCCGCTTTATACTTTTGGCAAATGGCCTGTCGCAGTTCCGGTGTTCCCTCTGTAGGCCCGTATTGTGTTTTCCCTTGTTGCAGCGCGGCTTGGGCAGCAGCGGTAGCCGCTTCAGGGCTTTTAAAATAGCTTGTTCCGGCAGCAAGTGAGATAACTTCCATGGTGATGTCCTGGTTATGTAGAGGAGGCAAGATAGCTATTTTCGCCAGCTGCAGCAACTGCAGCGTTGTGCCGCCGGCTCCGGTAAGTATAAAAATCAACCTTTATACTTACCGGAACCGGTGCGAAGGCCTTAGCTAACCGTAAAGAGCACGTCCGCGAAGCCGCGCTGGCTGTCGTAGAACACGGTCTCCACCTTAAAGCCGCAGGCGCTGCCAAGCTCTTCTACCTGCCGGAGGGTGTACTTGTGTGAGTTCTCCGTGTGAATCGCCTCCCAGGCTTCAAAGGAAAATGTCTTGCCTGTTTCTCGGATCTGTACCTGCTGCTCCACTTTGCTCACCAGAAAGCTGCGCATAACGCCTTCCAGAGGATTATAAATGGCGTGGTGGCAGAACTGCTCCACCTTAAAATCACCGCCAAGCTCGCGGTTAATACGGTGCAGGAGATTGAGGTTAAAGGCAGCCGTTACCCCGGCGGCATCGTCGTAGGCGTTCAGTATTACGTCCGGGTTCTTGCGTAAATCGACCCCCATCAGCAGGCGGTCGCCGGCCTGCAAATAGCTGCGGACGCTCCCCAGGAACTCCAGGCTTTCCTGGTACTCGAAATTGCCGATGTTGGAGCCCAGGAACAGCACGACCTTCCGCTCTGCCTTATGCTCCTGTAGCCACTCCAGCGCCTGGAAGTACTCGCCAACCACGGCCTCGACTTTCACCTCCGGCAGCTCCTCCTGCAGGCTGCTGCTCAGCTCCAGCATGGCATCCCCGGAAATATCCACCGGCACATAGTCGAACACAGACTGCTGGCGGGCCAGCTCCCGCAGCAATATCTTTGTCTTTAGGGCGTCTCCGGCCCCCAAATCAATCAGGTGGAAAAATCCCTCCCGGGCAAAGTGCTCTGCCATGGTCTGCCTGTTGTTTGTGAGCACTTCAAACTCGCTGCGGGTAAGGTAGTATTCGGGCAGGTCCATGATCTGCTGAAAGAGCCTGCTTCCGGCGCCGTCATAAAAGTAGCGGGAGGGAAGCGTCTTCTGCTGCTGACTCAGTCCATCGGCCACATCGCGCGCAAAGGCTGCGGTATCCTGGGAGCCGTCTTGTTTGCGGCTTAATTCTATCATGGGTGCTAAGGTTAAAGGCATATAGGTTCTGTCGTTATTTGTTAGCCAACCTGATGCCGTTGTACTGCCAGCGTTTGTCAGGGTGAAAAAAGTTGCGGTAGGTGGTGCGGATGTGGCTTTCCGGTGTGGCACAGGAGCCGCCGCGCAGCACCATCTGGTTAAGCATAAACTTGCCGTTGTACTCCCCAATGGCACCAGGGGCCTTGGTAAATCCCGGGTAAGGATGGTAGGCGCTGTAGGTCCACTCCCAGAGGTTGCCGTAAAGCTGCTGCATGCCCGTTGCGGCCGGGTCCGCAGCGGTTGGCTCCAACAGTTCGCTTTCCACAAAGTTACCGCTCTGGGGAGGGTACACCTGCGCCGCCGCTTCCCACTCAAACTCCGTCAGGAGGCGTTTACCGGCCCAGTTAGCGTAGGCATCGGCTTCGTAAAAGCTGAGGTGGCAGACTGGCTCGTTCATATCCACCTCTTCCAGCCCGTGCATGGTAAAGCGGTGCCATGTGTTATCCTGCTTCACCCAGTACAGCGGCGCCTCCAGGTGGTCATTCTTTACCAGGGCAAAGCCCTCGTCTAGCCAATGCCGGAAATCGCTGTAACCGCCGTCCTGCATAAACTCCAGGTACTCGCCGTTGGTAACGAGTCGGTTCATGATCTCAAAATCCTCCACCAGTACCTCATGCACCCCCAACTCATTGTCGAAGCAGAAGCCCTCACCGGTAAAGCCGATTTTATACGTGCCCCCCGGCACCTCCAGGAAACGCGCCGCTGTTTTCTCCGTCGCTTGCTTGGGCGCTGGCCTGGGCTTGAAGGCGGGCAGCAAAGGGTTTGTGCTCAGGATGTACTTGATGTCCGTGATGAGCAGCTCCTGGTGTTGCTGTTCGTGCTGCAGCCCCAGTTCCAGCACCGGCAGTAGCTCTGTCAGCTCCTGCTCCGGCAACTGCTGGAAAAGCTGTTCCATGTGCGCGTCTACGTGCTGGCGGTAAGTATAAATATCGCGTAGCGGAGGCCTGGTGAGCGTACTGCGCTGATCCCGCTGCACCCGGCTGCCCACACTGTTGTAGTACGAGTTGAACAGGAAACTGTAGCGCGGGTGAAACGCCTGGTAGCCCGGCAGGTGGGGGCTAAGTATAAAGGTTTCGAAAAACCAGCTGGTATGGGCCATGTGCCATTTCGGAGGGCTCACATCCACGATGGGCTGCACCACGGTGTCCTCGGGTTCCAGCGGGGCGCAGATAGTCTCCGTTCGCCGCCGTATATCCTGGTAGCGCGTCAACGTTTGGTGCGTGCGGGGGGTAGTGAGGGTGCTCATAAGCTATGTTTTCGGTTGTGTGGTTGTACAGCAGGCATTCAGAAGAGGAACAGTTAAACAGGCGTTGGGTTATACTTTTCCGGTGATCGTACCTGAAAAACAAGTGCCTACCACAGGATTTTAAGTGAAGCAGGTGCCCTGGCGGCTGGCTTTTATACCGGCAAAAAGCTATACTTCGTTCATCATCTACGTCAGAAATGGCACGAATGGTTTAACTTGCCCCGCAAAACAGTACAAGAAAGATGAGCCTGAACCTAAGCTTTACCCGCCACGCCTTACAGTTTAAGTTTGATGCCCGCACCTCGCGCGGCGCCATTTCAGAACACGTTGCCTACTATCTCAGGGCCTGGGACACAGACAGTCCGGATGTGTTCGGGCTGGGGGAGTGTGCCCCACTGGCAGGCCTCAGCGTAGACTACCGCCCGGACCTGGAAGAGAAGCTGCAGCAGGTCGTGCAGCTGGTGAATTCCGGTAAAATGGCACAGCACAGCGCCTCCGGCTATCTGCAGGAGCTGGAGCTACAGGACTGGCCGGCGTTGTATTTTGCCCTCGAAACTGCCCTGCTAAACCTGCAGCAGGGCGGAGGCTGGCAGTTGCACAACAACGGCTTTAGCCGCAGCGAGGAAGGCATTCCTATCAATGGCCTGATCTGGATGGGAGACAAGAAGTTTATGCAGGAGCAGATAGAGCAAAAACTGAAGGCGGGTTATACTTGCCTGAAGCTCAAAATCGGCAGCCTGGACTTCACAACGGAGCTGGAGCTCCTGCAAAGCATCAGAGAAGTAGCGCCCGGCAACAGCCTGACGGTCCGTGTGGATGCCAACGGTGCTTTTACGCCGCAGGAGGCGTTTAAAAAACTGGAGCGGTTGGCAAAGTATGACCTGCACTCCATTGAGCAGCCCATCCGGCAGGGGCAGCATGAGGAAATGGCGCAGCTCTGCGCCTATACGCCGGTGCCTGTTGCGTTGGATGAAGAGCTGATCGGGGTACAGGGCTCTACGGCAAAAGCAGCCTTGCTGGACACCATCAAGCCTCAGTACATCATCTTAAAGCCGACTCTAGTGGGAGGGATGGCCGCCAGCGCGGAGTGGATACAACTGGCAGAGAACCGAAGCATCGGCTGGTGGGTAACATCGGCACTGGAGTCAAACATAGGCCTGAACGCCATCAGCCAGTTCACCGCGCAGTACAACGTGGCGATGCCGCAGGGCCTCGGCACCGGGCAGCTATACCACAACAACATCCCTTCTCCGCTGCAGATTGAGCACGGGGCACTGTGGTTCAGGCCAACTACGTGAGCGGGAGCGGCACCCGCTGCATGCATCCGTAGCGGACAGCCACTTGGCTAGGCCACGTTGGTGGTTTTAATAAGGAGCTTGCGGTACTTGGTAAAAATGCTGGACTTGGACACAAAGCCCTGGTAGGTTTCGTTGCGCAACACCGGCAGGTTCCATGCTCCCGACTCATCGAACTTCTTCATTACGTCGGCCATGCTATCGTCATACTGCACAATGGCAGGCGGCTTCACCATCAGCTCCCGCACCTTCACCAGGTCGTATTTCTCCGTCTTGAACATAATCTCGCGCACGTTCTCCAGCAGAATAATGCCGTCGAGCTTACGGTCTGCCGTTACCACCGGAAACAGGTTGCGGCGGGAATGGGCAATCACCTCCACCAGCTCACCCAGCGTCGCCTCCGGGGAAACCGGCTGAAACTCTGTCTCGATGAGGTGCTGAATTTTCATGATGCGCAGAATGGTGCGGTCCTTATTGTGGGTGAGCAGCTGGCCCTTTTGCGCCAGTTTTTTCGTATCAAGGGAGTAGGGCTCAAAATACTTCACCATCGCATAGGAGGTGGCTGCCACAATCATCAGCGGAATCATCAAGGTATAGCCGCCCGTGATCTCGGCGATCAGGAAGACCGCCGTTAAGGGAGCGTGCATAACGCCGCTCAGGATTCCGGCCATGCCCACCATCGCAAAACTACTAACAGGCAGGTTGTTAAAGCTGAGCAGGTTTACCAGCCGGGAGAAGAAAAAGCCGGTACTGGCCCCCACAAACATAGAAGGGGCGAAGTTACCGCCGTTACCGCCGGAGGCAATGGTAATGGTGGCGGCAAAAACCTTTACCAGCGCCAGCGCTCCCACAAAACAGAGAACAAGCCATTCATTGGTGCCGAAAAAGGCCAGCCAGCTGTTCTGCAGCATTTCCTGTGCATTGTTGCCCTCCAGCAGGCGTATACTGTCATAGCCCTCCCCGAAAAGCGGCGGGAATAGCATAATCAGCAACCCGAGCAGAATGCCGCCCACTATGGCACGGCTGTATACTTTGGACTGATATTCTTCAAAAAGCTCCTCCACCCGCAGGGCCATCCGCGTATAATACACCGACATCATGCCGCAAAGCACACCCAGAAGCACATAGAAAGGCAGGTGACTGGCAGCGAAGAACTCGCGCTGCCCAATGTTAAACAAGATTTCTTCCTGCAGGATGAGTTTAGAGCAGAGTGCGCCCACCACCGCTGAAATAATGAGCGGGATAAAGGCGGATATGCTGATGTCCGTCAGGAGCACCTCGATGGCGAAGAGCACACCGGCAATGGGGGCGTTAAAGACCGCGGCGATACCCGCCGCCGCCCCGGCTGCCAGAAGCAAGGTGCGGTCGCGGTAGTTGAGGTGATAGTCTCGGCCATAGTTGGAGCCGATGGCCGAACCCGTTACCACAATCGGCGACTCCAGACCTGCCGAGCCACCGAAGCCGGCGGTAAAGGCACTGGTCACCACGTGCGAGTACATCTTATGCCGCTCCACCATGCTGGACTTCTGCGAAATGCTGAAAAGCACGCCCGCGGTGCCTCGGCCAATGCTGCCGTTAAAAGCGACCCGCACCACAAAAACCGTCAGCAGGATACCGATTATCGGGAAAACCACCAGCCAGTAAGGCTGGTCGAGAAGCCGGTTACCGTAAGCCAGCAGCACATGGATGTAGTGTACCAGCGTTTTAAGAATCACAGCGGCCATTCCGGCTGTCAGGCCAACCAGCACACTTGAGATGAGCATAAACTCACGGTCAGAGGTATGGCGGCGTAACCACAGGAGGGGTATTTTAGTTTTTTTATAATGGGGCATTTCAGATGTAAGCCTGAAAAATGTTGTACTATCAATTACAAAATTAGGAAGAACGAGCACCAACCCCAACAGAAAGTTGTTCTCATTTCACTCAGTTTAACTAAAAAAACACCGGCCTTACCCTAACCTAGCGGCAGTGTTTACTGTTTATATAGAGGTTTAAGCCGAAACAGCAGAGATAGGCTGTATTTCACGTAATTGCCACGATGTATGAGTAAGAAGGGCGAGCATATTTTTTTTAACCTGGAGCTGCCGGAGGAGCACGGGCCTTTCCATGTAATTGGAGACGTGCACGGCTGCTTTGACGAGCTGATGGAGCTGCTGCAGCAACTCGGGTACGGTGTTAGCTGGGAGGCTAGCAAGCAGCAGTACGAGGTAGTGCCGCCGGCAGGGTGCAAGGCCGTGTTTGTGGGAGACCTGGTAGACCGTGGCCCCAACTCCCCGGAGGTGCTGCGGCTGGTGATGGATATGGTGGACCAAGGGGTGGCCTACTGCGTCAGCGGCAACCACGACGATAAGCTGTTCCGCATGCTGAACGGGCGGAACGTACAGATCAGGCACGGGCTGGAGTTAACCAAAGCACAGCTGGAACGCTACGACAGGGCTTTCCAGGAGCGCGTGAGGGACTTTATCAGCACACTGCCGCACCACGTTATCCTGGACGAGGGAAGGCTGGTGGTGGCGCACGCCGGCCTGGAGGAGCGCCTGCACGGCCGCAACTCCAAAGGCGTACGCGAACTCTGCCTCTATGGCCCCACTACGGGAGAGACGGACGACAAGGGGCTTCCGGTGCGCCTCGACTGGGCCGCAGAATACTGCGGCAAGGCCATTGTGGTGTATGGGCATACTCCCGTACATGAGCCGCGCTGGCGCAACAACACCATTAACATCGATACGGGATGCGTGTTTGGAGGGAGCCTAACGGCCCTGATGTACCCCGACCATATCCTGACCTCTGTGGATGCCCACCAAACCTACGCCGAGTCTGTCAGGCCTTTTATTCACTACCATCAGCATCACCATACTTCCTAACCTTCGGCGTATCATCTTTGTACCTGTCGTGGCTCACTAGCTGCTCCAGGTGTTCCTTCTCCAGGTACTGCTCAAACTCTTTGGTGTTGGTCTTGTTCCAAAACGGAATCCTGTTCTGCACAGCCGTGCGGCCAATCACGTGGGCGGCAACAGGGGCCGTCATAAACGTGAACACAATCACCGCCAGCACTTTCAGCAGGATGCCGGGCTGATTAAAGTAAATCCCCATCCCCAGTAAAATAAGCCCTACGCCAAGCGTGGCCCCTTTGGTAATGGCTGACATCCGGATGTAAAAGTCCGGGAACCGGAGAAGGCCGATGGTGGAGGTGAGCATAAATCCTACCCCCGCTAAGATCAGCACGCAACTCACCACCTCGCGCACCATGTTCCAGTCTATACTTGCTTCCATAACGCTCATTTGGTAATCCTCATAATGTAGTAAGAGAAAGAGATGGAGCCCAAGAACCCGAACAAGGACAGGATGATGGCGACATCAATAAAGTCCTCGTTTCCGGTGAACTCCGTGTAGATGGCTATGATACCGATGACGTTGGCCACAATCAGGTCGAAGGCCGTGATGCGGTCGGGCAGGCTGGGCCCAATAGCAAAGCGGACGGCTGTCAGCATCAGGCACACGCTTAGCACGACCATAGCAATGAAGAGAGTAATCTGGAATGCACTCATGCGGTCAGTTCTAAAAGTCTTCGTTCAAATCCGTTTTTAATATGCAGCTTCAGCTTTTCCAAATCGTTGTGCTTCACATATAAAGCATGCACATACAACATCTTACGATCCTTGCTTACATCTATACTTAACGTACCGGGCGTGAGCGAGATAATGTTGGCCAGGATCGTTATCTCCAGGTCAGACCTTGCCTTTAGGGGAAGCGCTATCACGGAGGGGCGCATGTAGTAATGCGGCGTAATGATGTCGTAGGCGATTTTCAGGTTGGCAACCAGCAGCTCCTTAAAGAAGAACAGCAGGAAGGAGAAAAATTTGGGCAGCTTCCGGAAATAGGTACGGCTGTAAAAGAAAGACGTGAGCCAGAGCAGAAAGAACAGAGCAGCGAAAAAAGTGGAAGCACTGATGGCACTGTACGGCACCACCGTCTCCACGTGCCGGAAGTACAAGTACACCGCCACCATGGCTAGCACGCTATGGAAAAGGAAAAGTCGCATTGTTTTATATGTTTTACCTCCGTTAGTTATTTGATAGTACTGTTTGAGTATACTTTTCGATGTGCAGCAGCCCCTGCGACGCCTGCTCCGCCAGCCGCACCAGTGGCCCAGCATACACCCCGATGAACAGGATGAACACCAGCAGCAGGGCTACCGGCAGGTACAGGTATTGGTTGCGCAGCCTGTCTTCCGCGGTCTCAGCTACCGCACCCACTGGTATAACGGGCTTCGGCTTCCAGAATACCTCCGTCCAGATCTTCGTCATGGAGAATAAGGTTACCAGGCTGACGCACAACGAAGTAGCCACCAACGTGTAACTTCCGGCTTCAAAGCCAGCTTTTGCCAGCATGAGCTTTCCCCAGAACCCGGAGAGGGGCGGCGTGCCGGCAAGGCTCAGGGCCGACAGCAGAAACAGCAAAGCCAATACGGGCTGTCGCAGGTACAGGCCACCCAGCTTCTTTAACGAAAAAGTGCGGTGCCGCTGGGCCACCACGCCGCTCACCAAAAACAGGTTGGTCTTGACGAGGATGTTGTGGACAATAAAAAAAATGCTCCCCGCCAGAGCCAGTGGAGTGTACACGGCAAGCCCCATCAGCATATATCCAATCTGGCTGATAATGTGGAAGGAGAGAATCTTGCGGAAGTCGTTCTGGGCAGCGGCCCCTACCACGCCCACCACCATTGTTAGCCCCGAGAGAACGGCCAAAAGGGGAAGCATAAAGCTAAGGTTGCTCACAAACACAAGCGTGAAGAGCCGGATCAGCGTATAAACCCCGACCTTGGAGATAAGCCCGGCAATAAAGGCCGAAATGGCAATAGGAGGCGCATGGTAGGAGGCAGGCAACCAGAAAAACAGCGGAAAAATCGCTGACTTGATACCAAACCCCGTCAGGAAAAAGAGGCTGGCCATACTTAGGAGCGGCAGGTTAGGATGGTTTGGCTGACGCACCAGCAACGCCAATTCCGCCAGGTTCAGCGCCCCAAACAGGCTGTATACAATCCCTGTGCCCGTCAGGAGCAGGCCCGAAGCCAGAAAATTGATGGTCACGTATTTTAGCGTACCCTCTAGTTGCGCTTTGGTGCCGCCCAGGCCCAAAAGGGCGAAGCAGCAGATCAGCAGTACCTCGAACCACACATACAGGTTAAACAGGTCACCTGTCAGGCAAACGCCGCTCACACCCATTTGCAGCAACAGCAACAGCGGGTAGTAACCGTATCTTTTACGCGTTTTGTCCAGCCCCTGCAGCGAGAACAGAAACACCGCCAGCCCGATAACAGCGCCGGTCGCAATCATTAGAACACTAAACACATCTGCCACCAGGGTAATGCCGAAGGGAGCGGGCCAGTTGCCTATCTGGGTGGCCAGCACCTCCTGCTCCAGCACGCGTTGCAACAGCAGCACTGCCGCCGCCAGCCAGCCAAGCTGCGTCAGGCCGGCCACCAGGGCTTGCCAGCGCTCCTTTTGCCACAGCACCAGGCACAGCACCGCACCATAGAGCGGAATAAGCAAGGGTAGCAGCAGGATGGCATGTGAAGTCATAGGGTGCAACTAGTTTTAGTGTGAGGCAAACGGGTAAGCGGGCAAGTGCAGTGAGCGGTAGCCTATGGCTCCGGTTCCTTATCCTGCCTGAAATCGTCGAGGTTGTTGGACTTAAACGTCTGGTACACGCGGCGGATCAGCACAATGGCAAACGCCTGTATCCCAAACCCGATCACGATAGCTGTTAGCAGAAGCGCCTGTGGCACCGGATCGGCATAAGGCTCAGCAGCGACAGTGGCATCTTTGTTTATAATGGCGATGCTGCTGCGCGTAATGCCGCCTATTACAAACAGGAAAAGGTTAGTCGCCAGGCCAAACAGAATGAGCCCCAGTATCAATTTAAACAGGTGCCGGTGCAGTATAAAGTACAGGCTTACGGCAAACAGAATCCCTATCATGAAAGGCAGCAGTATCTCCATCGCTATTCTTTTGACATTGTAAACACCATGGTAAGCACCATGCCCAGCACCAGCAGGTACACGCCGGCATCAAAAAGTATGGGCGTGCCCACAGAGCCTATCAGCGGCAGCTTTGCCTCCAGCCACAGGGCCGCCATGTAAGGCTCCCCGAGCAACAGGCCCAGCACACCGCTGGTAACAGCCAGGAACAGCCCCAGCGCCATTAAATACACCGGCCTTAGCTGCAGGAAAGAAAACTGCCAGCCCTCTTCCAGCAGGCTGCGGCGGCGATTCCAGACGTTGACACGCACCAGGCGTAGGGCGTGGTGCGCGCGGCTGTACCCGGCATTACGGCTGCTGTAGTATACCCGCACCCGAAAGTAAGAGTTAGCGGTACGTTCTGCTCCGTGGGCCAGGACGTGAAAGACAAAGGCAATGGACCCGATCAGCCCCCCGATAAACCCGCCGCCCGGGTGGTTGTGCCCCCGGAACAGGATGTACACCGAGAAAAGCAAGAACACCGGGGTGAGCAGGCGAATAGCCGTTGCAAAAATCATCGTTCTCATCGTTTTCCTCCTTTCTCGGGGTTCAGGCGCAGCAGGGCAAAAATGCCAAGCGCCGCCACAGCTAGCACACTTATCTCACCCAGTGTGTCCAGGCCCCTGAAATCCACTAAAATCACGTTTACGATATTACGCCCGTGTGCCTCCAGGTAACTGGCCTTTCCAAAGTATTGTTTCAACTCCGACTCCACCGTGTGCTGCTGAACCAGCAGCATTACATAGGTCATAAGGGAGCCAAAAAAGACGGAGATGGCAATGAATTTATACTTGTTAAACTGATGCGACAAGTATATGAAGGCCGGGAGCCGGTGCAGCAGGAGCACGAAGATCACCACGGTCAGCGTCTCGATCAGCAGCTGCGTAGCCGCCACGTCCGGAGCGCCGAAAAAGATGTAGAACAGCGCGGCAGAGTACCCCACCAGCCCCATCACCACAATGGAAGTCAGGCGCGAGCGGGTGCCCAGCAGGAAAACAAGCGCGGCGACCATGAGCACCAGCAGGACCAGTTCGTACAGCCGTATCTGCTGCAGCAGGTGCGCTCTCTCCACCAGGTTGACGGGTGGGGAATCGCGCCATAGCACGAACAAAAGCAAGCTGCAGAAAAAGAATACGATGTTGATGATATAGCTGCGCAGGTAGCCGTTTTGCAGCCAGCCCGTAAAGGCCTTGCTAAAACGCAGAAATCCATCAAAAGCGCGGTGATACAAGGCATCGGGCCCATAGCGGTAGAGCCTGGCGGTGCTGGTCGCACTACGGCGCGCAGCGGGCAGGTAGCGGTACAGCAGAAACCCCAGCAGCACCGTTAGCAGGCTCAGCTCCAGCACCGGCGTAAGGCCGTGCCAGAGCGCCAGGTGCAGCTCTACCTGCCTTGCCTGCAGGATCTGCCTGGCGCCGCTTTCCAGCAAAGGCGAGAGCACAGGGCCTGCAAACACCCCTGCTAAAAGCCCTGTCAAGCCCAAGGCCAGCGGGGGCAGGAACAAACCGGGCGTCGCCTCGTGCAGGAGCGGCGTGGGAGAAGCGGCTTTTTGCCAGAAAATGCCGTAGCTCAGCTGCAGCGCCACCGCCACGAACACAAGGCCCGTTACCATACTTACGCCCAGCAGCACCAGGCTCGGCAATGAGGCTTCGTACAGCAACTCTTTCCCCACGAACCCCACAAAGGGAATGATACCGGCCATGGAAAGGGCCGCCAGGGTCGCGGCCCAGGCGGAGAACTTCATGGAAGGAGCCAATTGCTGCAGTTGGGGCACCTCCCGCGTGCCGGTGCTGTGGTCCACGGCGCCGGCAACCAGAAACAGCGTACCTTTGTAGAGTGCATGGGCGACCAGAAAAACCAGCATGGCCTTGGTAGCCAGCGCTGTTCCGATGCCAAGCATGGTCACCAGCAAACCAAGCGCACTGATGGTGGTGTAGGCAAGTATGGCCTTCAGGTCCGTGTGCTGCAGCGCCAGCAGGGCGCCCATCACCGCCGTTATTCCGCCCATACTCATCAGCGTGACATGCCACACTTCCGAACCCGAGAGCACGGGCGAGAGGCGCGCCAGCAGGTAGATTCCCGCCTTTACCATAGTGGCGGAATGCAGGTAGGCGCTTACCGGCGTAGGAGCAGCCATCGCGTTTGGCAGCCAGAAATGGAACGGGAACTGAGCGGACTTGGTGAAACAGGCCAGCAGAATCAGCAGCAGGGCTGGCAGGTAGAGGGCATGCTGCTGCACCTGCCCCTGAAGCGCCGCCAGCTCCGAGAAAGTAGCGGCACCGCCGCCGGCAATGCGCAGCAGTAGCAAGCCCGCCAGCAAAGCCAAACCTCCCGCCCCTGTTACTAGAAGCGCCTGCCAGGCCGCCACCCGCGCCTCCTTCTTTGCCTGCTTGTAACCGATCAGCAGATAGGAACTGACACTGGTCAGCTCCCAAAAGAGAAAGAGGCAAAAAATATTGTCAGACAGCACCAGGCCCAGCATGGCCGTCATAAAGAGGGTGAGGTAGAGGTAGAAGCGGCCCAGCAGGGGATCATCCTCCAGGTAGGCACTGGCGTAGAGCATGATGAGCGTGCCAAAAAAGGTAATTAGCAGTGCAAACAGCAGGCTCAACCCATCCAGCCTGAACTGAAGGGACACGCCGAGCTCGGGAACCCAGGCATACTGCGCAGTAACGGTAGCCCCGGCAACCACCTCAGGGGCCAGGTAACAAAAGTACAGGAAGAGCAGCAGGGGCAATCCCGCCATGGGCACAAACACATAGCGGCCCAGCAAACGGCGCAGAAGCGGCGCGCAGGCATCAGCGATAAACCCGAAGAGGATGGCGAACAGCATTAAAGCAAAGCTAAATGTATATTTTTCTGCACGTTACCGTATGCACAAGTACACATACTTACCTGCGTGCGCTTAATTGGTTACAGCAGACCTGCTGCAGCGGCGTAACGGCAAGTTCAGGAAGTATAAACCATCTCAAAAACCCAGACCCATGAACACGCTTAACCGACTAATGGTAGGGCTCGACCTAACGCCCATGGACGCCACCCTCATCCCTTATGCCGCCTTTCTGTGTGCCGAGTTGAAGGTAGAAAAGGTATACTTCATTCACGTTGAAAAGAGCCTGGAGCTCCCTACGGAGTTACTGCAGGGCCTGGAGCGAACAGACGTGCCTGCCGATGAGGGAATTCACAACATGATTATGTCGAAGGTGGGGCCGGCCTTCAGAGACGTGCCGACAGAGGTAGAGGTGCTGATAGAGGAGGGAACGCCCCTGAAGGAGCTGCTGCACTGGTCGAAGGTAAAGCAGGTAGACCTGATGCTGGTAGGCCGCAAACTGCGCCTGCGCGGCAGCGGTGTGCTTGCCCAGAAGATACTGCGCACCGGCAGGGTGGGCGTCCTGTTTGTGCCCGAGACTTTTGAGCCGCGGCTGCGCCAGATTGTCGTAAGCGTGGATTTCTCCAAGTATAGTGAGATGGCGCTGGACCGCGTGCTGCACTCGGCCCTCGCCAAGCCGGACATCCATGTGGTTTGCCTGCATGTGTACCAGGTTCCCACCGGCTACCGCACCCTTGGCATGACCTACGAGTCTTTTGATGAACGCATGCGGGGTTTTGCACAGGAGAAGTATAATAACCTGCTTTCGCGCTTCCCGGAGCTGCAGGAGCGGGCGGAGCTAAAACTGGTGCGCCAAGACGACGAGGCAGACATAGGGGAACTGGTTGTGCTGGAGGCAAAGCGAAGCCGGGCAGACCTGCTCGTGATAGGGGCAAAGGGGATGTCCGCGGCGGCGCTGTTCGTAATCGGCAGCGTTACCGAAAAGATCCTGCGCTACGACATGGACATCCCGCTCATGGTGTTTAAGAACAAAGACGAGCAGATTGGCTTCCTGGATGCACTACTAAACCCTTAGCCAACTGCTCTGGCGCTTAGCATGGTGCTAGGGCACAATGCCCAGCTGCTTCCAGCTGTCCATCGGCAACTGCAGGTCTTTAATGCGGCCGTGGGCGATGTCCAGCACCCAGCCGTGCACCTGCGGCGCGCTGCCAGCCTGAAAGGCGCGGTGCATCACCGAGGTTTTGCAGATGTTCTTTACCTGCTCCACCACGTTCAGCTCTGCCAACCGGTTCAAGCGCTCAGCCTCAGGCAGGGCATCAATGGCAGTCTTATTGGTAAGGTACAGGTCTCTGATGGGCGTGATCCAGTTCTCTACCACACCCGTTGCCGTGCCTTTGTAGGCAGCCTCTACACCGCCGCAGCAGTAGTGGCCGCAGATAACAATATGCTGCACCTGCAGGCTCTCCACGGCATACTCCAGCACTGCCAGCAGGTTCATGTCCGTGAGAGACACCTGGTTGGCCACGTTGCGGTGGATAAACAGTTCACCTGGCTCTGTTTTGGTGAAACTGTTGAGCGGCATCCGGCTATCGGAGCAGCCAATAAACAGGTAGGGAGGGCGCTGCCCTTCGGCCAGCTTCTGGAAATAGTCTGGCGAGGTGGCTAATTTTTCCTCAATCCAGCGCTCGTTGTTCTCCAGCAGCTCGTGGTATTGGTGGTAATGCATAGGTAAGTATAAATGTGTTAGCGTGCGAATAGGTATCAAATAACCCCCAAAGTTACACCGGAAAAGCAAAAGGCCCCAGCTAAAGATATAGCCGGGGCCTAATATTTTGTGCTACTGTAAGTCTACCGCACAACTTCTTTGCCTATGTAGCGGGAGTTCAGAACGCTCAGCGCGCCCATATAGCGGAGGTTAAACCGCAGCACATCGCCTACTTTATAGTTATGCTTGTTCTCCCCCAGCTCCACGATCAGCATGTCTGAGCTGGCGCCGATCACAGTGATGTCCTCGTCCTTGGAGATAAGGAACTTAGGGTTGATGTCTAGCAGGCCCACGTCCAGGATTGCCCGGTGCGAGGTTTTGCCGTAAAGGCTTTCGTCAATCTCAAAGCTCTCGCCGCTCGGGTTCTCTGCCAGTATTCCGCTCGGGATCATGGGCTTCTCGGTCAGCTCGATAATTTCGGTGAAGAGCTCAAACACGTCATCGTGCATGCCTTCGAAGGTCTCGTTGGTAAAGAGGTTTAGCCCGAAGAACAGCGCCTCCCCAATGCGGAAGTGGTTTATACCCGCCGGGAGCTGGTGGTTAAACAGCAGGGGGATGGTTACCGATGTGCCCCCTGACACCCAGGGAATCGTGTGGTTGAACTTGGCCTCGATGATCTGCTTGTACAGGCTTAGCTGGATGAGCTTGTCCTGCGTGGGCATAACGCCGTGCAGGCAGTTAAAGTTAGCACCCAGCCCAATCACAGAGATGCCGGGCAGCTCAAACACGCTCTCGTAAAAGCCCACCAGTTCATCTCCCATCACGCCCTCACGCAAATCGCCCATCTCAATCATGATGATGATCTTGTGCTGCTTGTTTTGCCGCATCGCCTCTTCCGACAGCAGCCGGATAATTTCCAGCTCTGTCTGAAAGCTCACGTCTGCATACTGTATAATGTCGGGTATGCTTTGTTTGGGAGCTGGCTTTATATACACGGTCTGCACTTCCGGGTCCATTTTCTTGATGGTCTTCAGGTTGGATACGCGAGAGTCATGCACCTCCTTCACCCCCAGGGCCAGCACCTCTTTCAGGAAAAGCTCATGGCCGCACAGCAGCTTCGTTACGATGCCCCAGTCGATGTCATGCGCTTTAAACACCCTGTCGAGGTGGTTGTAATTGTGTAGTAGCTTCTCTTGGTACAGCTTTAGGACGGCCATGTTATCTTGTTAGTCTATACTCTAAATACTTATTCGTGAAGCCCAGTTTCTCGTACAGGTGGCGGGCCGGGTTCTGCGGCTCCACGTGCAGGGCAATGCTGCCTTCGGTACTGTCGATGGCCATTTGCACCAGCTTTTTGCCGACACCCTTGCCGCGCGTGCTGCCGTGCACCGCCACGTACACCAGGATGTTTTCCGGGATGTAGCCCGTCATGCCGGTGTTGTTGAGGATAAGGGCACCTACCACCTGGCCGTTCTCGCGCGCCTCCAGCACAGATCCTCCCTTTCCTGCATCCTCTGACAGAGCATAGTTCATGCACTTCTCAATGTCCTGGCGCTGATCGCCATACTCATCCAGGTGTTTAAAAAGGAAATCCAGTACCTGGTCGCGGTTTAGGGCTGCGTTGTTTCCGGGTGTATAGGTGTGGTAGCTGACGCTGTTGTTCTCTGCCATGTTTTCTTCTTAGTTTTATCAGGGTATAATAATGTTAACGAAATATAAAGCACTAGGGAAGCGGTTAGCCCGAACAGGTTTGGATCGAGGTTAAACGGCAGGGCAAAAGTGAGGTCCAGCCAGGGGATATGTACGATACTATTGGCAGAAAGTGTATGCTCTACCAGGGCACGCACCTCAAACTCACTCATGCTCAACCAGGTTTGTTTCACCTCCGCAGGGAAAAAGGACTGAACCTTGTCGCTCAGCAGCAGTATGTCCGCGTCCGGGCCCGGGGTGCCAAGGGTGCTCACCTGCAGCACAACCGTCACGATGCCGCCTACCAGCATCGCCCAGAAAGCGGCCAGGCTACTGCGCCTCTCCCAGAAAAGCGCGCCCACTATCGGCACAAAAAGGCCCGAAACCATAAAGGCGTAGGAGTAGAGCATCAGGTCGAGCACGTTTGTCATCATAGTGGCCAGCCATAAGGCAAAGGCTCCTACCAGCAGCGTTACAAGCTGTGACAGGCGCAGTGTCTTCGGCGAGTCGGGGTCAATGCTGAAAAAGTGGCTCAGCACATCTGTGACAATGTTCCCCGAAGAAGCCATCAGGCAACTGTCGGCCGTCGAAAGTATGGCCGAGAAGTAAGACGAGAGCATCAGGCCCATCAGCCCGACAGGCAACACCGAGCGCAACAGCATCGGCAGGCCCGTCTCAGGGTCTACCACGGCACCGGCACCCAGCGCGTCAAACATACCCTGCTCGGCGGCCACCCGTGCCAGTATCCCCAGGCTCACGCCCATAAAGGCCATAATCGGCCATTCAAACAGGCCGGCAATATACCAGGCGCGCCTGGCGGTCTTTGTGTCGCGGCAAGCGTAGATGCGCTGGTACAGTGTCATGCCCACAAACCAAATCGGGATGATGGTGATGGCCCAGTTTACAACCTGCTGCCAGGTGATGTTGCTGAGGCTGAGAAACTCCGGCGGTAGCGTGGCGCGGATCGCCTCCATACTTTTAGAAGACTGTGCCGCCAGGTAATCCGGATTTAGTATCTGTGAGAAGTCCAGCGTGTCCATGCCGCCCACAGCCAGGAAAGAAACGGGCACGCCGATGAACACGAGGCCGCCCATCAGCACGGCCCACTGCACTGTATCGGTATAGATAACGGCTTTCAGACCGCCCATTACCGTGTACACCACCGCTATCACCCCCATAATCAGGAGCGCCGTGTTCAGGTCGAGGCCCACAAAGGTGCCGCTGGCCAGTTTGGCGCCAGCGAGTATCTGGGAGCTGGTAAAGCCAGTGTAGCCGATAGCCGAAATAACGCCAGCCAGCAGGGCCACCCGCGCATTAAAGTAGTAGCCGAACAGCTGCGGAAAGGTCAGGAAACTGGCAAAGGCCGGATTGTCCTTTACCTTTGGGATGAGGAAAACGGCGGCAAGCCATGCACCTAACAGGCCGGTAAAGAGCATCCAGGAACCGGACAGCCCCATCGCAAAGCCCAGCCCTCCCAAGCCAATGGAAAAGCCGCCCCCTACGTCGGTGGCTACTACGGAGAGGCCAATATGTCCGCTGCTCATGGAGCGCCCGCCTACATAATAGTCTTCGGCACCTTCGTTCTTTTTCAGGAAGTAAAATCCGACTCCGAGCATCGCCAGCATGTAGAGCACGAAGATGGATAGATCGATGTAGTGCATTTATTGGAAAAGTATAAGTCTGTTCGAAATAAGAATAGTCTGCTATACTTGAAGGTAGCAATTCTAAACCTTAAAAACACGTCAAAATGTGTAAAACGGTACCTGTAGATGCTGGTCTGCCATTTTAACACAACGGTTTTGTGCAAATAAGCCAGCGCAGGCAACGCAGCAGGGACGCCTGCAGCCGAAAGGGCATTTGCGTATATATTAGCTGAGTTCAATTTAAGCGGCACGCTTTATTGCCTTCCTGCCCGGGAGGCAAGGCTACCCATAAGGGCGTGCAAACGCGTGTTTCCTTTGGACTAAGTATGGCAGCTGTTTGAACACAAAAATAGTTAAGGGTAAAACCGGATGACCTCGTGTAAAAAATTGGCGGATGCTCTTCCTCAAATACACGCTACCGGTGTCGGTTCACGAAAAATTTAAGTGGTTTAACGTAATTTTACTCCTGATAGATGCCTTTAAGATAACCATGCGGCAGGAGAGGAAGAGAAACAGCGACTGCTACTGCTACTAGAACAGCCACAGCCGGACGGGCACAAAATCGCAGAAGTACGATCGAACTATAGAAGGCTTTAAAACAACAGCTGCGGTGCAGGAGCAGGAGGGAAGAGGCTACATCAAAAATACGCGACCGCACGACCTACAGAAAAAGTGCTTCCCAGCGCGTGTCAGACAAAAGACCAAATATAAAAAGCAATTCTCCCGGAAGCCTTTCCTATGAGAACCTTGCCAATGGACGCTGCAGCAAGGAGCACGGAGAGCGCTTGCATTTTTTAGCTGCTTTTACTACGTTTGCCGACAAGGTGATGGGGTACCACCTGGAACCGCCTGCTCCGGCAGCGCTGATGACTCCTGGCGAAAGGCACTAACATATAGAGGCCTTCGTGTATATTTGCCATCAGCTGCCATGAAAAACAACACACCGTCTCCCTTCAAATCAAACCTGAAGCACTTGCTGCGCCGCGCACTCTCTGCCAGCGAACAAGCCACAGCTGTTCTTTACCTCCTAAAATGGCTGCTCATCTGCGTGCTCGTGGGTGTGCTGGCAGGTTCCGCCTCTGCATTTTTTCTCGTTTCCCTGGGCTGGGTAACTGCCTACCGCGAGGCCCACACCTGGATTATCGCATTCCTGCCTTTGGGCGGGCTGGCCATAGGCTTGCTGTACCACTACTACGGTGGGCGGGCCAACGGGGGCAATAACCTGCTGCTGGAGGAGATTCACCGGCCCCGAAAGGTGGTGCCGTTTAAGATGGCGCCCCTGGTTTTCGCGGGCACGCTGGTGACGCACCTTTTCGGAGGATCTGCCGGGCGTGAGGGCACCGCTGTGCAAATGGGCGGCACTGTGGCCGACCAGTTCAGCTATCTTTTCCGCCTGCGCCCCCGCGACCGGAAACTGCTGCTCATCGCCGGCATCAGCGCGGGTTTCTCCTCGCTCTTTGGCACGCCCCTGGCCGGTGCCGTTTTCGGCCTGGAAGTGTTCGTGCTGGGGCGGATTCGGTATGAAGCGCTGCTGCCCAGTTTTTTAGCAGCCGTTGTGGCCAATTATACCTGCCTGGCCTGGGGCGTAGGGCACACGCACTACAGTATTCCTTTTGTACCTCCGCTAACAGCCTCTGGCATTGGCTATACCCTGGCAGCCGGGGCTGTTTTTGGCCTGGCGGGCATGGCTTTCGCCAAAACGACCTCCTTTTTCACCAAGCAGTTTAAGCAGCAGGTGGCGTTTGCTCCGTATCGCCCGCTTGTTGGCGGGGCTGTGGTGGCAGCCACCGTGTGGCTGATGGGTACAACTAAGTATATTGGCCTGGGCCTGCCTACCATCATAAACGCGTTTGAGCAGCCCTTGCCTTGGTACGACAGCGCCGTAAAACTCGTACTCACCGCGTTTACCCTGGGGGCTGGCTTTAAAGGGGGAGAGGTAACGCCGCTCTTTTACACCGGGGCGACACTCGGCAATGCACTCTCCGGAGCCATTCCGCTGCCGGTGGCGCTGTTGGCGGGTATGGGCTTTGTGGCCGTGTTCTCAGGGGCCACCAACACACCGCTTACCTGCACCATTATGGCGATCGAACTCTTTGGGGCAGGCAGCGCGGAGTACATGGCGCTGGCATGCGTCACTGCCTACCTTTTCTCCGGGCACTCCGGCATCTACGGCTCCCAGATCATCGGTTCTCCCAAACACATGTTCTACGGGCGCCTTAAAGGAAAAACACTCACCGCAGCCAGAGACGCACAGGCAAAAAAAACGCGATAACTGCACGCGCAACCAAGGATTGCTACAGGCTAATCAGCTACAGTTCAAGTATGAAGCGTAAATAAATTGTAAGATTTGCGTATAGAACTTGTAGTATTATTAGCGTACCTCACGCTGCAAAGCAATCCCCTATGAGAAAAGCTGGTTTTTTAACACTGCTTTGGCTTTGTATCACACTGCTTCCGCAGGGCCTGCAGGCGCAAGAGCAGCCGCTGTATGAAACAGACACGGTTTATTTCACTGCCAACCGTAAAAAGATATCCATTCCCTTTCAGCTGGTACACAACCTCATCATCATTCCCGTTCAAATCAACAACTCTCAGCCCCTCAATTTTATACTTGATTCCGGTGTACGAAACACGATTGTCACCAAATTGTATTATTCAGACTCACTGGACCTGAAAGAGGCAGACATTATCACGCTGCAGGGCTTGGGAAACGGCTACTCCATAGATGCCTACTACAGCACAGGTAACAACATGTTTTTGCCCGGCATACGGGGCGACAACCACACCGTTTATGTGCTGCTGGAAGATGTTTTCGATCTTTCTACCCGCATGGGCATGCCCGTGCACGGGATAATCGGCTACGACATTTTCAAGAACTTCATCGTTAAGGTAAACTATAACCGTAAGCTACTAACACTTTACAGGCCTGACTACAACATTAAAAAGAAAAGAAGGGCAGAAGAGTACCCTTTGCTTATTGAGGGGACCAAGCCATACTTGTTTGGCACCGTGGAGCAGCACAACGGGGACACCCTCGGCGTTAAGCTGATTGTAGACACGGGAGCCAGCCACTCACTGTCGCTGTACCTGCCCACGCACAAACAGCTCTCGCTCCCGCCCAAGGTCGTGGAGGCTTACCTGGGGCGCGGCCTCAGCGGAGACATACACGGGAAAATAGGACGTTTAAAAGCATTTAAGCTGGGCAGGCACGAACTGCAGAACCTGACTACCTCTTACCCCGACGAGGAGGGTATTCGGCTGGCCCTCAACGTTGCAGACCGCAACGGGAACCTCGGCTCCGATATACTAAAGCGGTTCACAGTGATTTTTGACTACCCGCACAAGCGCATGATGCTCCTCCCGAACCACCGCTACAAGGAACCCTTCAGCTATAACATGGCTGGGTTTGAAGTTAGCACGCCCCTGCCAGGCACTAATTTCTATATCGTATCCAACGTGGTCGACAATTCTGCGGCGAAGCGGGTGGGGGTGAAGTCCGGCGACCAGCTCCTGTCCATCAACGGCCGCGACTGCAGAGAGCTGCCGCTTCAGGAACTACTGGAACTGCTGGAAAGCAGGCCCGGCCGCAAGCTGCGCCTGCGCCTGAAACGCTCCCAGGAAGTCATACGGGTAGACTTTGTACTGCAAAGCCGCATCTAAAGCTAGTGGGCGGCGCCAGCCCCGGCAGACTGCATGTCCAGAAATATCTGTAGCCCCAGTAGCAAAACAGCCAGAACGATGAGGAAAATGGCAGTATATAACCGCATTTTAGGAACAGGCTTGCTGTAGACGTTACCATTCTCATCCACCTGCTTAAACCTCAGGTCAGACAGGATCAGGCCGTTCCCGAAGCTCAGCCAGATGGCCGCCGTTAAGGCTTCGCGGGTCACAAAAAGGGAAACCATCCCGATGGCCGAGAAAAGTATACCGATAATTACTCTGATCGAAAGATTTTTCATGCTTGTACGCTGCTGCTGTGGCACCTCCCCAACGAGGAGCCTTTAACAGCGCGCAATTTACATCTTTTGCGGCAGATCAGACACCGGCTGTACTATAAGAGTTGGTTGCCAAATTGATTTTAAGCAGCATCAGGTACAGCACACGATGTTTAAACTAGCATATTTAAGCCCGCATCTATAAATATTTAAAGAAATTTAGCGCTATACTTGTAATATACTAAACTATTCCGCAACCTTTGCACTGCACATAAGGGTATACGAAAGCCCACTTTGTAACTATTGAAATGAAAAAAAAGGCGACTTTATCATCAGACATGATAAAACACACTCCGGCCACGGGGCGTGCGACTTTTTCTGCCTTTTCTACGGAGGTAGTTTTTAGGGCCATGATAGCTGTGGTCCGCTACAGGCGCTAGCCTGCAGCTTTACCGACTGCCTATGCGGTAGTCATCACTCCATCTTTTTCCTGAATCCCGAGTTTTGTGGCAAGGCCTTGGCTTTTGCCGCAGACTGATGCATTCATCGTCTTTTTTCTGGTCAAATTATTTAACGCTGATATCTAGGCTGTGCCGTCTCAGCACAGACATGCTTTTCTATAACAATGGATCAACCTGCATTCGTCGTAACAGTTGCCAACGAGCAACACCTAATCCATGCGCTGCAAATCTGCAACGAGATGGAGTCTTCGGCCAAGGCGCGCGGTACTGGTATCGCCAAACGCTCACCGGATTACATTGCCCAGAAGATGCTGGAGGGCAAGGCCGTTATTGCCCTGCACAGCGATGGCACCTGGGCCGGTTTCTGCTACATCGAAACCTGGGGGCATGGTAAGTACGTCGCCAACTCGGGCCTGATCGTTTCGCCGGAGCTGCGCAAGAGCGGCCTGGCGCGCCAGATAAAGCAGAAGATATTCGAACTGTCGCGCACCAAATACCCGGACGCCAAGATTTTCGGCCTGACCACAGCTTTGGCGGTGATGCGCATTAACTCTGGGCTGGGCTACACGCCGGTTACATACTCGGAGTTGACGGACGATGAGGAGTTCTGGAAAGGCTGCCGCAGCTGCGTTAACTTTGAGATCCTGCAAAGCAAGAACCGTACAAACTGCCTCTGCACCGCCATGCTCTACGACCCGGCCAAGGAGAAGGACTTTATGGCGCTGCCGGTAGTGGAAAAGAAGGCGGCGCAGAAGCAGAGCAGCGTGAACGAGCGCTGGCTGCGCCACCGCCAGAAGCCGGGCTTTAACGCGCCGGAGATGAGCGCGGCACAAGTATAAACAGCAACATTAGCAAGTATAAATAAAGAAATGAAGAAAGTAGTTTTAGCCTTTAGCGGCGGCCTCGACACCTCTTACTGCGCCATTTACCTGGCACAGGAGCTTGGCCTGGAAGTATACTCAGCCATTGTAGACACAGGCGGTTTCTCGGAAGAGGAGCTGAAAGAAATAGAGCGCAGGGCCTATGCTATGGGCGTAAAACAGCACACCCACCTAAACGAAACGCAGCATTTCTACAACAGCTGTATCCGCTACCTGGTGTTCGGCAACATCCTGAAAAACAACACTTACCCGCTAAGTGTAAGCGCAGAGCGCGTAACGCAGGCCATTGCCATCGCCAACCATGCTAAAAGTGTAGGAGCCGATTTCGTGGCGCACGGCAGCACCGGGGCCGGCAACGACCAGGTTCGTTTCGACATGATATTCCAGGCCCTGATCCCGGAGGTGGAGATTATCACGCCAATCCGCGACAAAAAGCTTTCGCGCGAGGAGGAAATCACCTACCTGAAGGAGCACGGCGTGGAGATGGACTTCCAGAAAGCCCAGTACTCCATTAACAAAGGCATCTGGGGCACATCGGTAGGGGGCAAGGAGACCTTAACCTCACACCTGCCACTGCCGGATGAGGCTTACCCGACCCAGCTGAGCAAGCATGAGCCCGAGCGTGTGACACTGCACTTTGAGAAAGGCGAACTGGTAAGCGTAAACGACCAGAAGTTCGGCACGCCGGTACAGGCGATACAGCACCTGCAGGAGCTGGCCGCGCCCTTTGCCATTGGCCGCGACATCCACGTGGGCGACACCATTATTGGCATTAAAGGCCGAGTAGGCTTTGAGGCAGCTGCCCCAATGGTGATCATCAAGGCACACCACACCTTGGAAAAACACGTGCTAACTAAATGGCAGCTGTACTGGAAAGACCAGCTTTCGGCCTGGTACGGCAACTGGCTGCACGAGGGCCAGCTGCTCGACCCGACCATGCGCAACATAGAGGCGTTCCTGGAGAGCACGCAGCAAAACGTAACGGGCAAAGTGTTTGTGCTGCTGGCGCCTTACCGCTTCCAGGTGGAGGGCATCGAGAGCAAGCACGACCTGATGAGCGACAAATTCGGAAGCTACGGAGAGATGAACCGTGCCTGGACTTCGGATGACGTGAAAGGCTTCGCCAAGATCTTCGGCAACCAGACCAAACTGTACAACAGCGTAAACAGCACACCGGAATGGGCGGAGTAAGTATAAAAGCAGGCATCGTGGGCGGGGCCGGGTATACCGGCGGCGAACTGCTTCGCCTGCTGCTCAACCACCCGAACGCAGAGGTTGCCTTTGTTCACAGCAACAGCCAGGCGGGCAAGCCGGTATACGCCACGCACACAGACCTGCTCGGCGACACGGACCTGCACTTTGCCGATGTGCTGGAGCAGGACGTGGACGTGCTGTTTCTGTGCGTGGGCCACGGTGCCGCCAAGCAGTTTTTGGAGGCGCAGCAGCTACAGCCAAGTATAAAAATCATTGACCTAAGCCAGGACTTCCGATGGAATGAAAGCTTGAGAGGAGAGGTGGTAAACAGCTGTGGCAGAGACTTTGTATACGGCCTGCCAGAGTTGCAGCGCGAGGCGATACAGCAGGCGCAGCACATTGCCAACCCCGGCTGCTTTGCCACGGCCATCCAGCTGGCACTGCTCCCGCTGGCCCAGCAAAACCTGCTGCACGACGAGGTGCACGTAAGCGGCATCACGGGCAGCACCGGGGCCGGGCAAAGCCTGAGCGCAACCTCGCACTACAGCTGGCGCAGCGGCAACATCTCCAACTATAAAGTGCTAGGCCACCAGCACCTGCACGAGATCCGCCGCACCCTGCAGGGGATGCAGCAGCAGGAACTGCCAAGTATAAACTTCGTGCCCTACCGCGGGCCGTTTACCCGCGGCATCCTGTGCACCAGCTATACCCGCTGCAGCCTGAGCCAGGCAGAAGCAGAGGAGCTGTACCACAGTTACTACAGCAGCCACCCCTTTGTGATCATCAGCGGCAGCACGCCGGACCTGAAACAGGTGGTCAACACCAACAAGTGCCTGTTGCACCTGCAGCAGGAAGGCGAATACCTGGTGATCACCAGCATGATTGACAACCTGCTGAAAGGCGCATCAGGCCAGGCCGTGCAAAACATGAACCTGCTGTTCGGGCTGGAAGAACAGGCAGGACTGAAACTAAAGGCTTCAGCATTTTAAAGTATAAATACCTTAAATACACTACTATGTACGTGAAGTATTTTATCTATTGTTTAACTTCTTACATCTAATTATACACACCATACCATGAATGTATTTGATGTTTATCCGCTCTTCGATATAACGCCCGTTCGGGCACAGGGCGCCTATGTCTGGGATGACAAAGGCAATCGCTACCTCGACCTCTACGGCGGCCACGCCGTTATCTCCATCGGTCACAGCCACCCGCATTACGTAAAGCGCATCGCGCGCCAGCTATACGACATCGGCTTTTATTCTAATTCGGTGCAGATGCCCCTGCAGCACGAGCTGGCCGGTAAGCTGGGCCAGCTGAGCGGCTACAGCGACTACAGCCTTTTCCTGTGCAACTCCGGGGCGGAGGCAAACGAGAATGCGCTGAAGCTGGCGTCCTTCCACACCGGTCGCAAAAAAGTCATCGCTTTTAAAGGGGCCTTCCACGGGCGTACTTCCGCAGCCGTGGCCGCCACCGACGACGAGAAGATCCAGGCACCCATCAACAAGACGGATAACATCATCTTCCTTCCGCTTAACAACCTGTCCGCATTCTGCGATGCGCTGCAGGAGCACGGCCCAGAACTGGCCGCCGTGATTGTGGAAGGCATTCAGGGCGTGGGCGGTGTGCAGCTGCCGGAGCCAGCTTTTCTGAAGGCACTGGCTGCCGGCTGCGAGAAAGTGGGCGCTCTCCTGATACTGGACGAGGTACAGTCGGGCTACGGACGCTCGGGTAAATTCTTTGCCCACCAGCACGCAGAGGTAAAGCCGCACCTGATCACCATGGCCAAAGGCATGGGTAACGGCTTCCCGATTGGCGGGGTCTTGATCAGCCCTGAGATAGAGGCAAAGCATGGCATGCTGGGCACCACCTTTGGTGGCAACTACCTGGCCTGCGCCGCTGCACTGGCTGTGCTGGAGGTGCTCAAAGAAGAGAGCCTGATGGCAAACGCCCAGCACGTAGGCAACCGCCTGATGCGAGAGCTGCGTGAGTTACCGGGTGTAAAGGATGTTCGCGGGCAGGGACTGATGATCGGCGTAGAGCTGGACAGACCATGTGCCGGCATCCGAAAGCAGCTGCTGGACGAGTACCAGATCTTCACGGGCTCCTCGTCAGACAAAAACACCCTGCGACTCCTGCCGCCGCTGTGCATCGGCGTGCGCGAGGTAGAGAAGTTCCTGCAGGCTTTCGAAGCCATCCTTTATCAATCTGAACCACAAGCCATCTAATGAAAAAATATACATCTGTGCATGATGTGGCCGACCTGAACCAACTGGTTGAGGAGGCGCAGCACCTGAAAGAAAACCCTTACAAGTACAAAGCCCTGGGCGAGAACAAAACCCTTGGCCTCATATTCCTGAACCCAAGCCTGCGCACGCGCCTGAGCACCCAGAAGGCCGGGCAAAACCTGGGCATGAACGTGATCGTGATGAACCTGGACAAGGAAGGCTGGGCGCTGGAAACGCAGGAGGGAGCCATCATGAACGGCAGCACCGTGGAGCATATCAAGGAGGCTGCCGCCGTGATGGGCGAGTACTGCGATATTATCGGCATCCGCTCGTTTCCTAAGCTGCAGAACCGCGACGAAGACTATAACGAAGAGCTGCTGCAGCAATTTATAAAGTACAGCAAAAAGCCAATCGTGAGCCTGGAGTCGGCCACGCGCCACCCGCTGCAAAGCCTGGCAGACCTGCTTACCATAAGAGAGAACGCGGAGGCCGGCAAGCGGCCGAAAGTTGTGCTGAGCTGGGCACCGCACATCAAGCCAATCCCGCAGTGTGTCGCCAACTCCTTTGCCGAGTGGATGGGGCAGGCCGATGTGGAGCTTGTGATTACGCACCCGGAGGGCTATGAACTGGCCGACGAGTTCACGAAGAATGCCACAGTTACCACGAACCAGCAGGAGGCGCTGCAGGACGCTGATTTCGTGTACGTAAAGAACTGGTCGAGCTACACCAACTACGGCCAGGTGCTTACCGACGGCGAAGGCTGGATGCTGACCAACGAAAAGCTGCAGGTAACCAACAACGCCAAAGTAATGCACTGCCTGCCGGTGCGCCGCAACGTGGAGCTGAGCGACGAAATCTTAGACGGGCCAGCCTCACTGGTGCTACAGCAGGCAAACAACCGCACCTACGCGGCCCAGGCTGTGCTCAAGCGCATGCTGGAGGCGATTTAAGACACTAGACGTTAGACCATAGGTGTAGGTGTAATGGTTCCAAAAACGGATAATCCTATATTGTTTTAAGTCTAACGTCTTTCTTCTAAAACCTCAACTATGATTATAGTAAAAATAGGCGGTAACATCCTGGATAACCCGGCGCGGCTGCAAGCGTTTTTGATTGATTTTGCGCAGCTGGCGGGCCCAAAGCTGCTGGTACACGGCGGGGGCAAGATAGCCTCCGCCACGGGCCAGCGGCTTGGCATCACTCCCAAAATGGTAGAAGGCCGCCGCATTACAGATGCCGAGACGCTGGAACTGGTGACGATGGTGTACGGCGGGCTGGTGAATAAGCAGGTAGTGGCAAAGCTGCAGGCGCTGGGCTGCAACGCCATCGGCCTGACGGGTGCCGACGCCAACATAATTCCGGCCCGGAAGCGCCCTGTTAAAACGATAGACTATGGCTTTGCCGGCGATGTGGATGGCCCGGAAAGTATAAACGCAAAGGCGCTGGAGGCTCTTTTGGAAGCTGGCCTGACGCCCGTGTTTGCCCCGCTCACCCACGATACCCAGGGCAGCATGCTCAACACTAACGCCGACACCATTGCCTCGGTGCTGGCCACGGCGCTGGCCACGGCCTTTACCGTGCAGCTGGTTTACTGCTTCGAGAAGAAAGGTGTGCTGCAGAATGCAGGGGATGATAACGCTGTCATCCCGCACATCAACCAGGACAAGTATAAGGCCCTGAAAGAGGAAGGCGTTGTAAATGCAGGCATGGTGCCGAAGCTGGACAATGCCTTTGCCGCCCTGCAGCAGGGTGTGGCGCAGGTGCTGATCTGTGAGGCGGAATCGCTGCCAAGAATACACACCGGCCACTACAGCGGCACCACCCTAAGCCTGAACTAATGGAGCAGCAAGAACTTTACCAGCAGGCCGTGGCGCTGCTACAGCAGCTCATCAGCACGCCATCCTTTAGTAAGGAGGAGGACAAAACTGCCGCTGTGCTTGCACAGTTCCTGCAGCAGCACGGGGTGGAAGAAGTGCACCAGCAACAACATAACATCTGGGCCTTCAATAAACACTTTAACCCGAACCTGCCCACGCTGCTTCTCAACTCCCACCACGATACCGTAAAGCCAAACTCGGGCTATACCCGGAATCCCTTTGAGCCGAGCATAGAAGAGGGCATCCTTTACGGCCTGGGCAGCAACGATGCAGGCGGTTGCCTTGTCTCGCTTATCGCCACTTTCCTGCACTACTATGCGCGCACGGACCTGAAGTATAACCTGGTGCTGGCAGCTACCGCGGAAGAGGAAATCAGCGGCCGCAACGGCATCGAAAGCATCCTTCCGCAGCTGGGCAAGCTGGATGTTGCCATTGTAGGCGAGCCAACGGAGATGCACCTGGCCGTAGCCGAGAAGGGCCTGCTGGTGCTCGACTGCACCGCCAGGGGCAAAGCAGGTCATGCCGCAAGAGAGGAAGGGATTAACGCGATTTACGAAGCACTGCCGGATATGGCGTGGTTCCGAGACTACAGGTTCGCTCGGGAATCGGAGCACCTGGGCCCGGTGAAAATGAGCGTGACCATGGTGCAGGCGGGCACGCAGCACAACGTAGTGCCGGAAAGCTGTACCTTTACCGTGGATGTGCGCCTGACCGACGCCTATACCATGGAGGAGGTGCTCGAAACAATCAGCCAGCACGTAAAGGCGGAGGTAAATCCCCGCTCCACGCGGCTGAAGCCATCCAGCATCCCGATGGAGCACCCGCTGGTGCAGGCGGGGCTGCGTATGGGGCGCCAAACCTACGGCTCCCCAACCACCTCGGACCAGGCGCTACTGCCCATTCCGTCGCTCAAAATGGGGCCGGGCTTCTCCGGCCGCTCGCATATGGCCGACGAATTCATTCACCTCCACGAAATAGAGGAAGGTATTAAACTTTACATGGAGCTGCTGGATAGGGTGATCGTTCAGAAAGTATAAAACAGAGCGGTTTACGCATCCACAGACTCACTTATTCAACGTTGCAAACATGAAGCTTTGGCAAAAAAGTACGGCAGTAGCCGCTGAGATAGAGAAATTTACTGTTGGGCGCGATGCGGAGCTCGACCTGGAACTGGCGCGCTTCGATGTGCTGGGCTCCCTGGCGCACACGCAGATGCTCCAAAGTATAGGCCTGCTCACGGCCGAAGAGCTGCAGGTGCTGCAGGCGGAACTAAAGCGCATTTACAAAACCGTAGAGGCCGGGGAGTTCGCTATCGAGCCGGGGGTGGAGGACGTTCACTCGCAGGTAGAGCTGGAACTGACGCGCCGGGTGGGAGAGGCAGGCAAGAAGATCCACAGCGGCCGCTCCCGCAACGACCAGGTGCTGGTGGACCTCAAGCTGTACTTCCGCCACCAGCTGCAGGAGGTAGTGCAGGAGGTGCAGGCCCTGTTTGAGGTGCTGCAGGCCCAGAGCGAAAAGTACAAGCACGTGCTGCTGCCCGGCTATACGCACCTGCAGGTGGCCATGCCATCGTCGTTTGGTCTGTGGTTCGGTGCCTATGCCGAGAGCCTGGTAGATGATGTGCAGCTGCTGCTGGCTGCCTACAAAATAGCCGACAAGAACCCGTTGGGTTCTGCTGCCGGCTATGGTTCTTCGTTCCCGCTGAACCGCCAGATGACGACCGATTTACTGGGTTTTGAGGCAATGAACTACAACGTGGTGTATGCGCAGATGGGCCGAGGCAAAACCGAGCGTACCGTGGCAACGGCCTTAGCTGCGGTAGCAGCCACCATGGCCCGCATGAGCATGGACCTGTGCCTGTACATGAGCCAGAACTTCAGCTTTATCACGCTGCCCGACCACCTGACTACCGGCTCCAGCATTATGCCGCACAAGAAGAACCCGGATGTGTTTGAGCTGCTGCGCGGCAAGTGCAACAGGCTTCAGGCCCTGCCAACCGACATCAGCATGCTTCTCATTAACCTGCCCTCCGGCTACCACCGCGAAATGCAGCTGCTGAAGGAGAGCCTGTTCCCGGCATTCCAGGAGCTGAAGAGTTGCCTGCAGATGATGGCTTACATGGCCGAACAGGTGCAGGTGCGGGAGGATATCTTGAAAGATGACAAGTATAAATACCTGTTTAGCGTGGATGCCGTGAACGAGCTGGTACTGCAGGGCACAGCCTTCCGGGATGCCTACAAGGCCGTGGGAGAGCAGATAGAAGCCGGAACGTTTGAAGCACCGGCAGCGGCCACGCACACCCACGAGGGCAGCATCGGCAACCTTTGCAATCAGGAAATAGCCGAACAGATGCAGCAGCTGGTTGACAGCTTTAACTTTGAGCGGGTAGCGAATGCCTATAGCAGCCTGACCGCTGAAGCCTAAGCTAGAAAGAGTTACGCTGCCTTAGTTGAGGTGAAACTTCTGCGGCATAACGTTGCGTAGCTTGCGGGAGGTTTGCATGAGCGTGCCCACCAGCAGGGCCAGAATTACCGCGAGCGCAATAACCAGGTAGGAGAGCACCTTCAACGACTTCATCTGGCGCTCCGCATTGGCGTAGAGCTCGTGTCCCACTTTCTCCTGAAGCTGACTTAGGGCGTGCAGGGGCTCCAGCAGTTGCTGGAACGCCTGTGCGCCTTCTTTTTTGTACATGTCCGTGGCAGCTGGTTTATCGCCGGCGTGGCTACGGGCAAGTATCGCCTGCTGCGTATCCCTGAACTGCCGGTCAGCCTGCAGAAAAGCCTGCAGGTCCTGCTGCTCCTGGCTTGTCAGGTAGGTATGCTTGAACTTGAGCACCAGCGAGTCCAGCTCGGCCTCATTGGCTCGAATTTCCTGCGCCAGCTGCTTCTGCAACGCCGGGTCCTGGCTGAGCAGGTGCTCCTCCACCAGCAGCCTGTTTTGATAGTAGCGCTCCTGCATAGCCGAAATATCGAGCGCCGGCACCAGCCTGTCCTCATACACCGACCGGAACTGCCCGCTCACCTGGGTCATGCTGTAGTTCACAAACCAGTTGGCCAGCACAATGATCAAGAAAACAGCGGCCAGGGCGAGGGCAATTCTATCGCGCTGCTTTATCTGAAAGCTCCAACTCATATCTTTTTGGCTTATCCCCCTGAATATAAGCAATCTAAGCCGCATTTCATAATGCTTTCCGGCACAGGCAGCCTCCTTACCACCGTTGCAGCCTGTAACATCTTTAAATGGTGCAAAAACTTATACCTGCGTGCGCGTATAAAAGGCACAACATTAGAACATTTTAAACAGACTTATTTCTTGTGATCCCAATAAAAATACACACACAGCCAGACGACTCCACCTGCGGGCCAACCAGCCTGCATGCCGTGTACAGGTATTTTAAAGATCCAATTCCTTTGAGCGAGGTGATTAAGGAGGTGCCCTCATTAGACGAAGGCGGTACCCTGGAGGTGCTGCTGGCCTGCCACGCGCTGAAGAGGGGATACCGTGCCCGCATCTACACCTACAACATGTTTATTTTTGACCCGACCTGGGTCAAGCTTAGCAACGAGGAGATCATCCTGAAGCTAGAGGAGCAGCTTCAGTACAAGAAAGGCAGCAAGTTCCACCGCGCCACCCACGCCTACATCGAGTTCCTGCGCCTGGGCGGCGAGCTGCGCTGCCAGGACCTGACCAAGCAGCTCCTGCGCGAGTACTTTGAGCAGGGCATACCGCTGCTAACGGGCCTGAGCGCCACGTACCTGTACCAGAGCGCCCGGGAATTCGGCGACGAAGAAGGTAATTCTGTTTATGATGATGTGCGCGGGCTGCCCATGGGCCATTTCGTCGTGCTCTGCGGCTTTGGGGAAGACCAGAAGTGCATCGTAGTCGCTGACCCATACCGTGAGAACCCTTACTTCAAGGATAACTACTACGAAGTGAAAGCCTCGCACCTGATCAACTCCATCATGCTGGGCATGGCCACCTTTGATGCAAACCTGCTGGCCATTCAGCCCCCGATAAAAGAACCCCTGCTAGACTAAACCATGCGTAAAATAGTTGTTGTTGATTATCCCAAGGATTGGGATGAGGCGATAGAAGACACCGAGGTGGTGGACGCCCAGACTTACCTCACCAACGAGGCCTACACCGACATCCGGAACGCCCGAATCTTTAACCTCTGCCGGTCTTACCGCTACCAGAGCGCCGGCTACTACGTTTCGCTGCTGGCCGAGGCGCGCGGGCACAAGCCGATTCCGAGCGTCACCACCATGCAGGACCTCCGGAGCCCGACCATAGTGCGCGCCATAACGGTTGAAATCGAGAACCTGATTCAGAAGAGCCTGGCGGGGCTGCGCTCCACGAACTTCACCCTGAGCATCTACTTTGGCCAAAACCTGGCGCAGAAGTACGAAAAGCTCTGTAAGGCACTGCACGACCACTTCCAGGCACCGCTCCTGCGTGCGCAGTTTGTGCACAAAGAAGACCACTGGGTACTGCAGAGCATATCGCACGTGCCGATTAACGAAGTGCCGGAAAGCCACTACCAGTACCTGAAGGAGTACGCCAGAGCCTATTTTGCACGCCATCGCTTTTCCGGTGCGCGCATCTCTCGCAAGGCATACGACCTGGCCATACTGGTAGACCCGGCAGAAAAGGCCCCGCCTTCCAACGAGAAAGCCATCCACCATTTTGTGGAGGCCGCCGAAGGCCTGGGCTTCTACACCGAGTTGATTACCAAGGATGACTACCGCCGCCTGCCGGAGTTTGACGCGCTCTTTATAAGGGAGACAACCGCCGTGAACCACCATACCTACCGTTTTGCCCGCAAGGCCTTCGCTGACGGGTTGGTGGTGATAGACGACCCGGTTTCGATTCTCCGCTGCACCAACAAGGTGTACCTGGCCGAGCTGCTGACGAAGGCAAAGGTGCCGATCCCGAAGACCATGATCATCCATAAAGACAACCGAAACCAGGTAGAGGCAGAGCTGGGGCTGCCCTGTGTGCTCAAAAAGCCAGACAGCTCCTTCTCGCAGGGCGTGGTGAAGGCCAAGGATAAGGAAAGCCTAAAGAGGGAGCTCGATGAAATGCTGGACGACTCCGAGCTGATTATTGGGCAGGAGTACACGCCCACCGAATTTGACTGGCGCATCGGCGTGCTGGACAAGCAGCCGCTGTTCGCCTGCAAGTACTACATGGCCAAAGGACACTGGCAGATATACAACTGGAACGGGAAAAAGAAGCAGGATGAGGAGGGAGACGGCGAGGTGATTCCGTTTGAGGAAGTGCCGTTTCATGTGCTGCACACGGCCCTGAAAGCGGCCAACCTGATCGGCAACGGCCTGTATGGCGTGGACCTGAAGGAGATAGACGGCAAGGCCTACGTTATAGAAGTGAACGATAACCCGAGCATTGATGCCGGCGTTGAGGATAAAATCCTGAAAAAGGACCTGTATACCTCCATTATAAAGTCTATCAAACAGCGCATCGACAACCATAAAAACGGCAGAACGAATGAATAAGCCATTGCACCTTTTCGAAGGCTACGGAGTAGAGCTGGAGTACATGATTGTGCACCGCCAAAGCCTGAATGTACTGCCCATTACAGACAAGCTGATTTACGACGAGGTAGGCGCATACCTGTCTGACGTGGAGTTTGGCGACATTGCCTGGAGCAACGAGCTGGTACTGCACGTGGTGGAGCTGAAGACACAGGGGCCGGTGAAGAGTCTGGTGAACCTGGAGCAGCTCTTTCAAAAGCATGTGCAGAAGATTAACCGGATGCTGGAAGAGCACGAGGCCATGCTGCTGCCCACGGGGGCACACCCGCTCATGCACCCCGATACAGACACAAAACTGTGGCCGCACGAGCACAACGCCGTCTACGAAGCCTACAACCGCATCTTCGACTGCCGTGGCCACGGCTGGGCCAACCTGCAAAGCACGCACCTTAACCTGCCCTTCTATAACGATGAGGAGTTTGGCAGGCTGCACGCCGCAATCCGGATGGTGTTGCCTCTGGTGCCTGCCTTAAGCGCCTCCACACCAATACTGGAGGGCAGCATAACAGGAATGGCCGACACACGGCTGGAGGTGTACCGGAAAAACCAGCAAAAGATTCCCAGCATCACCGGCAAAGTGGTGCCGGAGGCGGTGTTTACCAAAGCGGCTTACGAGCAGCAGATCTTCCAGCGAATGTACCGCGATATTGCCCCCTACGACCCGGAGGGCACCCTGCAGGAAGAGTTTCTGAACTCCCGCGGGGCCATTGCCCGCTTTGAGCGCAACACCATTGAGCTGCGCCTGCTGGACATCCAGGAGAGCCCGGTGGCAGACATGGCGGTGCTGCAGGCGGTGGTGGCGGTGGTGCAGGCGCTGATTGCTGAGCGCTGGGCTACCCTCCAGGAGCTGATGCTGTGGCAGGAAGACCGGCTTGCGGAGATACTTTTGGAGGTGATACAAAAAGGGCAAAAGGCCGTTATCACTGACCGGGAGTTTATGCGCACCTTTGGTTACGCCTGTGAGGGCAGCTGTACCGCCGGTGAGCTGTGGCAGTACCTGGTGCAGGAAACCCTGGAGCTGGAGGAGCAGCCAGCAGTTGCCCAAGCCATCCACATCATCGTGTCGCGCGGCAACCTCTCCAGCCGCATATTGGAGGCCCTGGGGCCTGCCCCCACAGCAGAACAGATTACCAAAGTATACCGCCAGCTGGCCGCGTGCCTGCAGCAAGGCGGAGTGTTTCTTCCCGATAAAGCATGCTAAGACTCATACTAACCTGTGAACATGGCGGCAACACCATCCCCGCCGCTTATCAAGATCTATTCACCCACGAAGAGGAGCTACTGCAGTCGCACCGGGGCTACGACCCCGGCGCCCTAGAGCTGTTCGGGCACCTGCAGGAGCTGGCCGACAAGAGTTTCTCTGCCACCACCTCCCGGCTACTGGTGGAGCTGAACCGCTCCCCGGGGCATAAAGATGTTTTCTCGGAGATCACCAGGCCCTTGCCGGAGCAGGAGAAAGAGAAACTGCTGCGCCAGTACTACATACCCTACCGGGAGCAGGTAGAGGGCCTGATACATGATTTTGTAATGGCGGGGCGACGCGTGCTGCACATTGCGGTGCATACCTTTACCCCGGAGCTGGACGGCGAGAAGCGCGAGGCAGACATAGGCTTGCTCTATGACCCGAAGCGGGAGGGGGAGAAAACCTTTAGCAGAGCTTGGAAAAAGATGCTGCAGGAGCAGGACGAGAAGCTGCTCGTGCGCTACAATTATCCGTACCTGGGCATCTCAGATGGGTTTCCTACGTATCTTCGCCGTAAATTTGCAGACGGCCAGTACATGGGGATCGAGCTGGAGGTGAACCAGAAGTTCCTGCAAGGCCCACCGGAGCGGTGGGAGCAGGTGCTGCAGGCGCTAAAACAAAGCCTGGCACAGCTCATGCTTATCCACCGAAAGACCAGAAACGGAGAGGCAGGAACCTAAAAACAAGCAATGGGATAACAAAAAGTGAAAATTTAAAGTATGTTATCAAAAGTTAGCCTTCGGGTGCAGATCGACTGGAGTGAAAGGGCAAAGAAGGTAATGGTAAAGAAATAATCCTTTCAACAATAATTAAACATAAACTATGAAGATCAAGAATTTACTCCATTTAGTTGTTGTACTCGCCCTGGGCCAGTTCCTGTTTTCCTGTAACTCTGCGGAGTACTACAAGTTCTCAGCCGACAAGCCTGAAGCCTACAACACAGTTAAAGCAAAGCCAGCCCCTGAAGCTGTTGAAACGGTTGAGGCCGTTGAGCCAAGCGTAGCAGAGATTGCACTGGCCGCGAACACTGAAAAAGAGCAGCTTGCGAAAGCTGAGCCAGCCCTTGAGGCCAACGCCGCCGCCGCGCCGGCTGTAGCCCCACGCAAGGCCGCAGAGGTAGTAAAGGCACCTACCGCTAAAGAAGAACTGACACTGGAAAAGCGCGAGATGAACGTGACAGAGGCAAAAGCGCTTGCCATGGCCAAGGAGCGTCTGTCTAACATGACAAAGGCGGAGAAGAAAGAGCTGAAGAAAGAGGTGAAAGAAGCCATGCGCCAAGGCGGCTCCCGTACTTCGATAGTTGAGGTAATCCTGGCGATCCTGCTTCCTCCGTTGGCTGTGTTCCTGCACGATGGCATCGGCACGTCCTTCTGGATCAACATCATCCTGACACTGCTCTTCGTGCTGCCTGGTATCATCCACGCCTTACTTGTTGTAACCGACACGATTTAAAGTATACCTTTAACCAAAACGACAAAAGCACCGCATCCGTGGTGCTTTTGTCGTTTTAGCGCCTTTACAAGCCAAAACAACCTTTTTGGCTATCACGTTACAAGTATAGAAACAGCAGCAGCCACGGCCGCTGCACAGGTAAAAAGCTCAAAAAAACTACCCAATGGAGTACAAGGACTACTACAAGATTCTGGGAGTAGACAAGAAGGCGACACAGGCCGAAATCAAAAAGGCATACCGCTCGCTGGCAAAAAAGTATCACCCTGACAAAAACAAAGGTAACCCCGAGGCGGAAGAGAAGTTCAAGGACATCAGCGAAGCCTACGAGGTGCTGGGCGATGAGGAGAAGCGCAAACAATACGAGCAACTGGGGGCCAACTGGCGGCAGTTCCAGCAAGGAGGTAACGGCAGGCCGGGGGGAGGCCAGTACTATGGCCGCCCGGGCGGTGGTTTCCAGGGTGGATTTGCCGAAAGCGACCTGAACGACATGTTTGGCGGTGGGGGCGGCGGCTTCTCCGACTTTTTTCAGCAGTTTTTCGGCGGGGCCGCAGGAGGCGGCTTCGGCGGAGGAGGGCAACGCACTGGTGGCAGGGCAGCAAAGGGACAGGACTACCAGGCAGATATGGAAATATCGCTGCAGGAAGCTTACACAGGCACCAGCCGCTTACTGAACGTAAACAACCAGCAGTTGCGCATTACCACCAAGCCTGGCGTGGCGGATGGGCAGGTGCTGCGCATCAAGGGTAAAGGCGCCCCGGCAGGAGCGGGAGGCACAGCAGGCGACCTCTACATTAACGTGCGCGTACACCCGGACCCGCGCTTTGAGCGCCACGGCGACGACCTGACCACAACCCTTGATGTTGACCTGTACACAGCCATACTCGGCGGCGAGGCCCAGGTAAATACCATGAGCGGCCTGCTAAAGCTTAAGATCCCGACTGGCACGCAAAACGGGAAAAAGCTGCGCCTTCGCGGAAAAGGAATGCCGGTATACGGCCAGCCTGACCAGCACGGCGATCTTTACGTAAACATAGAAGTAAAGCTGCCCACCGACCTAAGCACCGAGGAGCGCGAACTGCTCGAAAGGCTACGCGCGCTGCGCCAGGAAAAGGCAGCCTGAAACGAGAAAACCCTCAAATAAACCTTAGCCATGTTAGTGACGATAGAGCAAACCCAAGCCCACGCCCCACTGGACAGCTTCCTGGACAGCCTTGCCGAGAAACAGCTGACCTACTATGCCACAGACCTGCTGCAACAGCGGGGCTGCAACACCATGGACGAGCTGAGCAACGCGGTGCGCCGCGCCACAGAGGTATGCAACAGCATGCACCTGCCGCTACGCGAGAACTTTAAGGTAGTGTACCGCTCCCGGAACGGGGAAGTAATGCAGGACTGGCGCCTATCGCCCATGGCCTACATGCTGATGGTGCTCAACGCCAACTCGCAAAACGACCTGGTGGCACGCATGCAGGTAGAAATGGTGCGCCGCGTGCTTAAACTGTAGGCTCTGGCAGCGGCTGCGGCAGGGTGGCTTGCGCCTGCAGCACCTCTTTCCACCCGAACTGGTAACACAGCCGCAGCATATTAGCCGGCATCTGTGCCTGTATCCTTACCTCATCCCCGGTAAACGGGTGGGTAAACCGCAGCTCGGCAGCGTGCAGCAGCAGGTAAGGGCTCTCTAAGGTTTCCAGGAACATTTTGTTGTGCCGCCAGTCGCCGTGGCGCTTGTCTCCGATAATGTAGTGGCGGATGTGCGCAAAATGCTTTCGGATCTGGTGCATACGCCCTGTCTTGGGCTTAACGCTAACCAGGCTGTAGCGGGAGGTCTGGTACGGCCCAACCGGGATCGGGAGCTCAACGGTAGCCAGTCTTTCGTAGCAGGTCACCGCATCCTGCGGCTCCTTGTGTTTATGGTCCTTGTCCGGGCGGACGGGGTTATCAATCGTATCGGACGCAGCGGTATAGCCCCGCGCGATGGCAAAGTACGTTTTGTCCGGCTCACGCGCCTCAAAGGCCTGCACAACAGGGGCCGCGGCTTCGGCGGTTTTGGCAAAAAGCAGCACGCCCGAGGTGCCACGGTCCAGGCGGTGAATCGTGAACAGGCGGTAGCCTAGCTGGTCGCGCAGCAGTTGCAGGGCAAACTCCTTTTTCTCCTCGGCAATGCGCGTACGGTGCACCAGCAAACCGTTTGGCTTGTTGATGGCCACGTACTGCTCATCTTCATAAATTATCTCTAACACAGCGTCGCTTTTAGCGCAAAGATAGGCAAATCCTGCAACTATAGCTGGTGCGCCGGCAGCCTGCGGATGCACCCCTGCGCATTTCTTTGGGCATAAAGGGAGCTTTTGGAGGGGAGGCGCGTATATTTGTACCACGTTAATTAATCCGCAAGTGTAAGTACATGGCCATTTCCATCGACAACCTCCGTAAGGGCAACAAATACAGACTGACCAACTATGGCGAAACGGTAGATTTCCAGGTGGTGGAGATACAGGAGGAGAACGTCTACAAAATCAAAGACCTGCTGACGCTGGAAACCTACCTGCTGCACGAGCTGATCAAGTACGGCAAGGGCAAAGACTACGACCTGGAGGCTCTGTAGAGGCGACAGGCTTAGCGGCTTACTTTCCCTTTGTTCTCCCAGTGGCTCTTCAGGATATCGTGGGAGCCAGGTTTTCGCACAATGCGCCGGACATAGCGCTCCCCCGCGATGCTACCGTCATCGCGCCGCCTGCCGATAAATAGCGTAACGGGCTCCCCGTACTCATTGGTCATATACGTTATGTCTTTACCTGAATACTGCTTATCAAAGCGCTGCGCAGGCTCGTAGGTTTTATCCAGTATTTGTTGAAGCTTAGGGCTTAAGGGCATACAGTTTGAAGTGATTTCCACCTTATGTACGGGTGGGTTTGGAGCCTTGTTCCACCCCCTGCAGTAGCCATTCCTCTGCCGACTTCAGGTCATAAAATACGTTGAACAGCACGTTGGATGGACAGAGATTCTGTGCCTCGTCAAACACTTTGTACGTAACAACTTCCTGCATGGCATCACGGGGGAGCACGCGGGCATAACGCTCCACTTTCAGCTGCTCAAAGGCGGCTGCCATGTAGGAGGAGACCCACCGCTGCGCGGCCAAATCCGTGCTGATGCCAATGCTATTGTTAGAAAAGAAAAAACGGACCTCGTACGCCCTGGCCACATCCATACTAACGATAAAAGTCTCTTTAAGCTCCTCGGAAGAGGGCTGGCGCAGCCACTCAAGCGACAGCAGGCTTCGGCGCTGGTTTAGGGAGATGGTGGCAAAGTCCTTCTTAAACAAAAACATAGGCGGGCAACTAATCTTAATATGCTGTTTCTTAGCTTACGTAGTTCGTGCAAAACCTGATAAGGTACCTGCCCCAAAGTGATTTTTTTAGATGGAACCAACCTGTTGCTACGGCAAAGCGCTCCCGTTAAAGCTTTTAATGGCTCTGGAGACACGCAGTCAGCGGCCAGTGCAATAGCCTGTATGCGCTCAGCGTTATCACCTGTAGGGCAGTAAGTAACTGCCGACAACACAGAAATGCTCGCTCCGTATATTACGCAAAGGAGGTAAAGTTATGCAGGTACACGAACCACATTATTTTGTTTACATTTTCGGCGATCAACCGCGTGAAGACGTGGAAATAGGCATTGCCGGAAATTTACAGCACCTGGCGCACACAAAGGAAGCGCCGGCACCCCACAAGGCTCCACCTGCCAAGCTGGTGTACTATGAGCACTACAAGGTAGAGGATGAAGCCCTGAACCGGGAGCGGCAGTTAAGAGACGGAACCCGCGACGCCACCTATCAGCTCATCGAGTCCATGAACCCAAACTGGCTGGACCTGAGCGACACGCTGGAAGATTAGCCACATATAGATAAAAGAAGAGCCGATGCAGCAGAGCATCGGCTCTTCTTTTACCGGCTATTTCTGCCCGCCTCGGTAACACCTGCGCGCTGCTGCAGCTTTCCTCAGCTGGGGTTACATTCGCCTGCCAGGTCATAACAAACTCCGGCAAAAACAGCCACAGGGGGAACCCGGCAGCGCCACAATCATGTACAAAGGATACGTAAAGTATAAATTGCCGCCCCGGTTGCGTATCTTTAAGCCTGCGCTACATCCCGGTGCGGCCTCTTTTGTTCATCACGCAGACAAGGAAAGTTTTAAAATTGATCAAGAAGAAAATAAACAGCCTGAGCGATAACATCCGACTGCAGCTCTTTGTGGTGCTGATAGGGGTGCTGTTGCTGGTGGGCAAGTTCACCGCCTTTGTACTTACCAACTCCAACGCCATACTTACCGATGCCCTGGAGTCGATTATAAATGTCGTGGCAGGAGCCTTTTCGCTTTACAGCCTGGTGCTTTCGTCGCGCCCACGGGATGAGAACCACCCCTACGGCCACGGCAAGATCGAGTTTGTTGCAGCTACGCTGGAGGGCTCCCTGATCCTGGTGGCCGGCGGTGCGATTATCATCAAATCAATCTTCAACCTAATCGACCCGGTGCCGCTTGAGCGGCTCGATATCGGTATTATCCTGATTGCCGCCTCCGGTGTTATCAACTATGTGGTGGGCCTGATGACGGAGCGGAAGGGCCGACAGAACAACTCCATGGTGCTGACGGCGGGAGGGAAGCACCTGCAGACAGATGCCTACTCCACCGCCGGTATCCTGATTGGCCTGCTGCTGATTTACCTCACGGGCCTGATCTGGCTGGACAGCGTGGTGGCAATCATCTTTGGGCTAATGATCGGCTACACGGGCTACCGTATCCTGCGGAGCTCTATTGCCGGCATCATGGATGAAGCAGACTATGAGCTCCTGCAGCGTATCGTGAAGGTGCTCAACGAAAACCGGCGCGAAAATTGGATTGACATCCACAACCTGCGGGTGATCAAGTATGGCTCCACGCTGCACATCGACTGCCACCTTACCGTGCCCTGGTACCTCAATGTGCTGGAGGCACACGACGAAGTAGAGGCAGTGGGCAAAGTAGTGCGCGAGAAAATTGACCCCAGTATAGAACTCTTCATCCATACAGACCCCTGCATTGTGGAATCCTGCGCTGTTTGCACGAAGCCGGGCTGCCAGAAGCGCCGAAACGATTTTATTGAGCGGGTGGAATGGGATTTTGACAAGGTAATAGCCGACCGCAAGCACGGCACTTACTAAAAGCAGGTACAGACGATGGAAAAATACCGAATAGCTATAGCAGGCATCGGCGGGATAGGCGGCTACTATGGCGGAAAGCTTGCCCGGCGCTTTGCAGCCGATGCGGCGTATGAGGTTATTTTTATAGCCAGAGGCCCTCACAAAGCAGCCATAGCGCAGCAGGGGCTTAAGCTGGAGCTTGATTCAGAGACACTAGCGGCAAACCCAAGCACAGTTGCAGAAAGTGGCGAGGCCCTCGGAAAGCTGGACCTCATCCTTTTTTGCGTGAAAAGCTACAGCCTGGAGGAGGTGGCAGAGCAATTAGCCGCCAGTATAGGCCCTGACACGGTACTGCTGCCGCTGCTCAATGGCATAGAGGGCATAGAGTACCTGCAAAGGCGCTTCCCGCAGGCACAGGTGCTGTGGGGCTGCGTGTACATTATCTCCAGTGTAAAAGCGCCCGGTGTGGTGTGGGTGCAGGGCAAGTACAACCGGCTGGTCTGGGGCAATCCACAGCTGCCGCCACAAACACGGCAGCACCTGCAAGGGTTGTTCGAAGCAGCAGGCATTAACCAGGAGCCGTATGGCGAGGAAATAAAAGAAAGGGTTTGGGAGAAATTTTCCTTTATCTCACCTGTGGGCAGCCTTACCTCGCTCACCAACAAACCGATGGGGCAGCTCCTGCAGCAGCCGGCTCTAAAGCAACAGCTCGCACAGCTGATACAGGAATTAATGCAGGTGGCACAGGCCAAGAGAGTGGCGCTGCCAGTCGACTTGGTGGAGCGCAACCTGGCTGTGGTCGGGAAGCTACCGCAGGGTGCCACCAGCTCTATGCAGCGCGATTTTGCTGAGGGCAAACTGACCGAGCTGGAAACGCTTACAGGCTATATCGTGCGCGAGGCAGAGAGGCTGCAGGTGGCAGCACCACAATACCGCCAGGTGTATGAGGCGCTAAAAAGCCGGAGATCTCTGCTACAGTAGCATAAAGCGCTTGCCCGGCACTGCTTTCACTATCCCTTTAAACTCGAGCCCTAAGAGCACCGAGGCTAAGGCACTTACCGGCACCTGTGCTTTCCAGCTCAGGTTATCCATGTGCTCCTCCCGGCTCTGCAGCAGCACCTGCAACACCTTCACCTCCTCTTCATTAAACTCAGAAAGGTCTAAGGGCGGTGCCTTCGCCTTCGCGGCGGCTTCGTCCTGCAGGTCCCAGTTGAGGAGCTCCACCAGGTCCTGCACCGAAGTATAGGCAACGGCTTTCAGCGACTTGATCAGGTAATTTGTGCCTTCCGAAACAGGGGAGGTGATGTTGCCGGGTACGGCCATCACCTCTTTGTCGTAGCTGTGCGCGATATCTGCGGTGATAAGGGTGCCGCTCTTCATGGCTGCCTCCACTACGATGGTGCAGTCGCTCATGCCGGCGATAATGCGGTTGCGGGCCGGGAAGCGTGGGGCATCGGGTTTGGTGCCGAAAGGGTTTTCGGTAAGCAGCCCGCCCTGGGTCAGCATGCGGTCGGCATACTTGCGGTGCACCGCGGGGTACACAATATCGGGGCCGCTGGCCATCACGCCGATCGTTGGCAGCCCCGCCTGCAGCGCCGCGCGGTGCGCCACCACATCCACGCCATAGGCCAGGCCACTCACCACCATAACCTTAAACGGCTTCAGTTCCTCTACAATCCGCTCCGTTACCGCCTGGCCATAACTCGTTATCTGCCTGGTGCCTACCATGCTTACGATGCGGTGCTGGTTCAGGTCTGCGTTGCCCCTGTAGTAGAGCAAAGTGGGGGCGTCGGGTATCTGCTTCAGGCGGTCCGGAAACCGGGGCGACGTATAGAAAAGAAGCTGTACCTCCAGCTCCTCGGCACGCTTCACCCACTCCTCTGCCTGCAGTAGTGCCGTACGGGCATTCTCCTGAATGCTCTTGATGAGCTTTGGCCCAACGCCCGGGATCTTCAGCAGCTTGCCAGGGGGAGCCTGGAAAACGGCCCGGGCTGAGCCGCAGTAGCTTACCAGCAGGCGTGTGAGCTGGCTACCCACACCGGGCAGGCGGGTAAGTGCGACTTCGTACAGGTTCTGATCATCTCCCATATGGTACAGAACTTACGAGGTTTTTAGGCTTTGGTGTTCAGTTGGTCCTTAATCCCCTGCAGAAACGCCCTCACTTTCACCAGCGACTCCACCATCTCCATCTTGTCCTTGGCCTGCACCGGCTTGTTCTTCATCACTTCTTTGGCGCCCTGAATCGTATAGCCGCGCTCTTTTACCAGATGGTACACGGTACGCAGCGTTTCAATGTCTTTCGGGGTGTACTGGCGGTTGCCTTTCTTGTTCTTTTTAGGCTTGAGCTGCTCAAATTCAGTCTCCCAGAAGCGGATCAGGGAAGGGGCAACGTCAAACATGCCGGCTACCTCGCCGATGGTATAGTACTGTTTCTCTATCTCTTTTTCTTTGTATGGCATGGTTCAGGTTTCATTGTAGCGCAGTTGCAAGAGTAATTTTCCGGCAAATGCTACTGATTACGGCTAAAAATGCTACTTTTGCCTCTAATGCTTTGATGGAAGTACGCCAAATTTTCAGCGTTTCCGTTTGACAAAAATTCGATATTTTTCTTTCTTAAACAACAAGTATAGCACTAAGTATCTAAAGGCTTAATTCTCATACATGAACTCAGCTGAAATAAGACAAAAGTTCCTGGACTTCTTCGCTTCCAAACAGCACCAGATCGTACCTTCTGCACCCATCGTGGTAAAAGATGACCCCACCCTGATGTTTATCAACTCAGGCATGGCTCCTTTCAAAGATTACTTTCTGGGCAACAAACCTGCGCCCAACAAGCGCGTGGCAGATACACAGAAATGCCTTCGGGTAAGCGGGAAGCACAACGACCTGGAGGAAGTAGGCTACGACACCTACCACCATACCATGTTCGAGATGCTGGGCAACTGGTCTTTTGGCGACTACTTTAAGAAAGAAGCCCTGGAATGGTCGTGGGAGCTGCTGACAGAAGTATACCAGCTGCCGAAAGACAGGCTGTACGTATCCGTGTTCCAGGGAGACCAGTCGGAGAACCTGCCGATGGACCAGGACGCCTTCAACATCTGGAAAAGCATGATTGCCGAAGACCGCATCTTGATGGGCTCCAAGAAGGATAACTTCTGGGAAATGGGTGATACCGGCCCTTGCGGACCCTGCTCTGAAATACACATCGACCTGCGCACCGAGGAGGAACGCGCACAGGTAGACGGCAAGGAGCTGGTGAACAACGACCACCCGCAGGTCGTGGAGATATGGAACAACGTATTCATGGAGTTCAACCGGCTGGCCGACGGCTCGCTGGTGAAACTCCCTGCGCAGCACGTGGATACCGGCATGGGCTTCGAGCGCTTGTGCATGGCGATCCAGGGCAAGCGATCCAACTACGATACCGATGTGTTTCAGCCGTTGATCCAGTTTATCGCCAAAGAAGCAGGCGTAACGTACGGCGAAGACGAGAAGAAGGACATTGCCATCCGTGTTATTGCTGACCACATCCGCGCCATTTCCTTTACCATTGCCGACGGACAGCTGCCGTCTAACAACAAGGCCGGCTACGTCATCCGCCGCATCCTGCGCCGCGCCGTGCGCTACGGCTTTACCTTCCTCGACTTTAAGCAGCCATTCCTGTACAAACTGACGGAGGTGCTGGCTGAGCAGACGGCGCATGTGTTCCCGGAGTTGAAGCAGCAGCTGGGCTTTGTGCAGCGCGTAATCGAGGAAGAGGAGAACGCTTTCCTGCGCACGCTGGAAAACGGCCTGAAGCGCCTGGACGCGCTGGAGGATAGCTTTAAGCAGAACAACAATACCATCGACGGCAAAACGGCCTTCGAACTTTACGATACCTTCGGCTTCCCGCTGGACCTGACGGCGCTGATTGCCCGTGAGAAAGGCCTGAGCGTTGACGAGGCTGGCTTTGGCAAAGAGATGGAGCAGCAGAAAAACCGCTCCCGTAACGCCTCTGCCACCGAGCAGAGCGACTGGGTGATTCTGCAGCCGGACGTGGTAAATGAATTTGTAGGCTACGACTGCGATATTTCTGAGGCGCACATCGTACGCTACCGCCAGGTAAAGGCAAAGAACAAGAGCGAATACCACCTGGTGCTCGACAAAACGCCTTTTTACGCCGAAAGCGGCGGACAGGTGGGAGACACCGGCTACCTCATTTCTGACACAGAGCAGGTAGAGGTGCTGGACACTAAGAAAGAGAACGACCTCATCCTGCACATAACGGCGAAGCTGCCGCAAAACGTGGAGGCTGGCTTTAAGGCTGAGATTGCGGCGGAGCGCCGTAACTTTATCCGGAAAAACCACTCGGCCACGCACTTGCTGCATGCCGCCCTGCGCTCGGTACTGGGAGAGCACGTACAGCAGCGTGGCTCTTTGGTAAACGAGAAGCTGCTGCGCTTCGACTTTTCGCACTTCGCCAAGATAGAGGACGCAGAGCTGCGCCAGATTGAGCACATCGTGAACGAGCGCGTGCGCCAGGCTATCCCGTTGGAAGAGCGCCGCAACGTACCGATTGACGAAGCCAAGAACATGGGCGCCACGGCGCTGTTTGGGGAGAAGTATGGCGAGTTTGTGCGCGTAATCACCTTTGGCAGCGACTACTCGGTGGAGCTTTGCGGCGGCACCCACGTGTTTAACACCGGCAACATCGGCTATTTCAAGATCATCTCCGAAAGCTCTGTTGCAGCCGGCGTTCGCCGGATCGAGGCCATCACGGCCACTGCCGCAGAAGAGTACATGCAGCAACAGCTCAACGAACTGAATGCCGTTCGCGAAGTGCTCAATGCCCAAAGCAATGTATCCGGTGCCGTGCAGAAAATGCAGGACGAGCTGAAGGCCATGCAGAAACAGGTGGAGCAGTTTGAGCTGAAGCAACTCACAGACTTAAAAGAGGAGCTGGCACAGCAAGCCGTTCCGTTGGACGGGGTGAACCTGGTAACCGCCCGCGTAGCGCTTAACTCTGCCGATTACCTGAAGAAATTAGCCTTTGACATGCGCCAGGTAGTGGACAACCTGGTACTCATACTTGCTGCCGAGATTGACGGGAAGCCGCAGATCGCGGTAATGCTATCGGATAACCTGGTGCAGGACAAAAACCTGAACGCACGCCAAATGGTACGCGAGCTCGCCAAGGAAATTAAAGGCGGCGGCGGCGGCCAGCCGTTCTACGCGACTGCCGGCGGTAAAGACGCGGCAGGTTTGGATGCCGTGACGGCAAAGGCACAGGAACTTGTGAAATCTATGATTAACGGATAATGATTAAATAACCGTGAAGGACAGCCTGTAAATACCAACCAGTATTTGTGGACAGTCCTTCATGTTTCATTAAAGAAATGGATAAAGCAATAAGAGATAAGTATCAGGCCATTATTGGCTTAGAGGTACACGCACAGCTGCTTACTAACAGCAAAGCCTATTCATCAGACGCTACGGAGTACGGCATGCTGCCAAACACCAACCTGAGCGAGATTACCCTGGCACACCCCGGCACACTACCGCGCGTAAACAAGCGCGTAGTAGAAATGGCCGTAAAAATGGGATTGGCCACCAACTGCGACATCACGAAGTATAACGTGTACGCCCGTAAGAATTACTTCTACCCGGACCTTCCGAAGGGATACCAGATCACGCAGGACAAAACCCCTATCTGTACCCAAGGGCACCTTCTGATAAAGGATGCAGCCGGCGAAGAGAAACGCATCGGCATTACCCGCATCCACATGGAGGAAGACGCCGGCAAATCCATGCACTTGCCGGGTGAGACAGAAACGCTGGTAGACTTTAACCGTGCCGGTGTTCCGCTGATCGAGATCGTTTCGGAGCCGGATATCCGCGACTCGGAGGAAGCTTACAACTACCTGATCGAAATTAAGCGACTGGTGCGTTACCTCGACATCTGCGACGGCAACATGGAGGAAGGCTCGTTGCGTTGCGACGCCAACATTTCGGTGATGCTGAAAGACTCGCCACTGTGGGGCACCAAGGTGGAGGTGAAGAACATGAACTCCTTCCGTAATGTGCAGCGCGCCATCGAGCACGAGATAGAGCGCCAGATCATGGTGCTGGAGAACGGCGGAAAGGTAGACGGCGAAACACGTAACTTCGATGCCAACACCGGTTCTACCACTGCCATGCGCTCGAAGGAAACGCTGAACGATTACCGCTACTTCCCGGAGCCGGACCTGCCGCCACTGGTAATTGAGCAGGAATGGCTGGATGCGGTGAAGAAAGCGATGCCAAGCCTGCCGCAGGAGCTCTACAACCGTTTTGTTAAGGAGTTTGGCCTGCCGGAGTATGATGCCGCCGTGCTGACCGATGCCAAAGAGATAGCTTTATACTTTGAGCAGCTGGCGCAGCACACCAAGAACTATAAGGCCGCCTCTAACTGGGTGATGGGTCCTGTTAAGTCTTATCTGAATGAACTGCAGCTGCACATCAAGGACTTCCCGCTGAAGCCGGAACAAATTGCGCAGCTGATCGCTTTAGTAGATGAGAACAAGGTGAGCCACTCCGTAGCATCCAAGCAAGTGTTCCCTTACCTGCTGGAGCACCCAAACATGACGGCGCAGCGCGTTGCCGAGGAGCAGAACCTGTTGCAGGAGTCTAACGCCGATGAGCTGGCGCAGATTGTACAGCAAGTGCTGGACGAGAACCCGGCCAAGGTAGAGGAGTACAAAGCCGGTAAACAGTCGCTGATTGGCATGTTTATGGGCGAAATCATGAAGAAGACAAAAGGCAAAGCCGACCCGAAGGTAACGAACCAGTTGCTTCGCGAGAAGTTGAATGCTTAAACCAAACCAGATGAAATTAAGAAACATGCTAGCGGTAGCCTCGGCTGCCGCTTTTCTTGCCAGCTGCCAGGGCAATAAAACGGCCACCAACGGCGAAGACAGCTACACCATTGAGGGCAAGCTGAACAATGCCTCCGAAGGCCAGGTGTACTTATTTGAACTGGCAAAGGAAAACTTCGTGCCACGCGATACAGCAGCACTCGGCAAAGACGGCACCTTTACGTTTGAGGGCAAGGTGGAGGAGCCCACTTTCTACCGTATCACCATGGATCAGCAAAGCGGGCTGATGCTGGTGGTTGACGAAGGAAAGATACAGGTGGAGGCGGATGCAAAAGACATTAACGGCACGGCCAAAATCGAAGGTTCAGAAGACTCCAGGCTGTTCCAGCAGCTCAACAAACTCGTAAACGAGAACCGCCAGAAGCAAATGGCGCTGGAGCAGCAGTTTATCCAGGCGCAGCAGCAAGGCAACGACGCAGAAATGGAAAAACTGCGCCAGCAGTACCTGAACATGCAGCAGGATGTGAAAAACCTGATCGCACAGCATCCTGCCTCTGTTGTTTCAGCGTTTGGCACAGCCAGCCTGATAGACCCTGTGAATGATTTCGCCTTTGCAGACAGTATGGCAACGCTGTTCAACCAGAATATCCCGAACTCAAAGTATACTGCCATGCTCAATGAGCGCCTGCAGCCTTACCGCAGTACAGCCATCGGCCAGCTGGCACCCGACATTACGCTTCCCACACCGTCCGGAGAGACAAAATCTCTGTCGTCGCTGCGCGGAAAGTACGTGCTGGTAGATTTCTGGGCAAGCTGGTGCGGCCCGTGCCGCAAAGAGAACCCGAATGTGGTGAAGATGTACAACAAGTACAAAGACAAGGGAAAGGGCTTTGAGATATTTGGTGTGTCGCTCGACCAGTCGGAAGACAAGTGGTTAGCCGCCATCAAAAAAGACAACCTCACCTGGCCGCATGTTTCCGACCTGAAGGGATGGGAGAGCGCTGCCGCCCAGCTGTACAATGTTACCGCCATTCCGCAGACGGTACTGGTAGACCCGGAAGGAAAAATCATTGCCAAAGGTTTGCGCGGCGAGGAACTGGAAAATAAATTGGAGACACTGCTGAAGTAAGACGCAGCTTGTCCTGTATAAAAGAAGAGGCCCGGCTGGTTAGCGGGGCCTCTTCTTATTTGGTTCTGTTTATACTTACCGGAAACAGTAAGAAGTAGCTTACAGGAAAACCTTCTGCAGCGCTCCCCACAGGTGCTTTTTATGCTCCACATTATTCTCCAGCATAGAGAGGGCCTGCGAAAACACCACCGGCACAGTTCCCACCGTTACCGGGTTATAGAGGGTAAATTTCTCGTGCGGCAGGTCTGTCTCCACGCGGCTGGCAAAGCTGATGATGTAGTTTACCTGTAGCTCCTGCTGCAGATCCTCGAACTGCGCCAGCTCGCCAGACACATTGTTAACGTAGGCTACATCGTCTGGCTTGAGGCCGATGGCTCCCAGTATCTTGTTTAAAAACGTAAGCTGGGGCAGCTGCACAAAATTTGCGTCCGGCAGCGTCACCAGCACCACCACCCCTTTACGGTTCTGGCCGATGACCTTATACTTCTGCTGCACCGGAGCAGCTTCCATTTTAGGAATCTTCGGAAGGGCAGGAGCAACTTTGCGTTCAGGTGCTGCCTCTGGCGCCGGCGGAACCGGGGCAGGTGCAGCTACAGTGGCCGGAGAGGTTGCCGCCGTTTCTCCCGCAGCCGCGCCTTGATCAGGCTCTCCTTCAGCAGGGCTGGCAGAAGAGGGCAGCACCATATCCTCCTCTAACAGATAAACTGTTTCGGGGATAAAGCTTTTCAAAAACTCGTTGTTGATATCTGCCTGTAGTCCTGCCATTTATACTTAGTCCTCTGTGTCTTCTTTAATATCAAAAAGAGAGCGCAACTCGTTTGCCTCGCTTGGCTTCATACGGCCAGCCAGCACCAGGCGCAGCTGGCGACGGCGCAATGCACCTTCATATAGTTTCACCTCTTCTTCAGTTTCAGGAATGGCATCAGGCACATCAATAGGGTTGCCCAGTTGGTCTACAGCCACAAAAGTGAAGAATGCCTGGTTCGACATCATCTTTTTGCCGCTCGGTATGTCTTCGGCGTACACAACGATGTGCACTTCCATAGAGGAGTTAAAGGCACGTGTCACCTTAGCCTCCAGCGTTACCACGTTGCCTAGCTTTATACTTTCTGAGAATGAAACGTTGTCGACTGACGCAGTAACCACGATTCGGTTGGAGTGCTTTTGTGCAGCAATAGCCGAAACAATATCCATCCAGTGCATCATACGGCCGCCCATCAGGTTATGAAGGGTGTTTGTGTCGTTTGGCAACACCAGCTCCGTCATGATAACGTAAGAGTCTTGTACTTTCTTTTGTTTACGCATTGTGTTAGCAATGATTTTGGCGCAAAGATACGCTTCTAGGCCCAAACCGTAAAATATAGTTTCTGACGCCGCAAAAGCATCACCCAAAGGTAACACAGGAAGCACGTACCATTTCTGCCACCGCTACAAGAGCAGCGGCGGAGATCGAGCTGGCTTTTAGCGTCTCTACTGAAACGACAATGCGTAGCCGCTTTGCTCCAGAAAAGCGGCATAGTCCTGGATGTTCAGGATGTCGCGCACGGCTTGCTTCTTGTCGGTGGCCTTGCTGTAGTAGGCCTCGCATATTTTGTAGCCAACATAATAGCCGAGGTCGGCGGGCCTGTCTGGGCTATTTTGCCCGTTGTACAGCCACCTGCTGTAGTCTTGCCCGTGCATCTGGGCTTTAAACTCCTCCCACAACTCGCGCTCGTGCCTGCTGCCGTAGGCGTGTACCTGCTCGTTAACATGGCTGTCGGCGGCAAGTTTGGCAACAAAGTCGGCAGCGCCTTCCCCTATACTTAGCCCCAGCAGGGTGTCCTCTTCCTTAGATCCCTTCTGAAGGATGTGAATCATTTCGTGGATCACGATCAGATCTATCTGCTCCATGGGTTTGAGCACGGCCTTGAGCCAGTCGTTTAGCTCATCCACAGGGGTATTGGGGTACAGGCCAAACATGTCCACGCCTACCACGGGGTCCTGCACGATCGTGCCGCCTGAATTAAGGGCACCCACTACAAAGTACACCCTCGCAATGTTTGTTTCCGGGTAAAGCTCCTGCAGCCGTTGGTAATGGGCCTGCATTTTAGGGACAGCCATTTTGAGTTTACGCGTGTGCGACCGGAGCTGTGTGTAGTACCTGGGGTGCCTGCTAATGACGCGCTGCAAGTACGCGGCACTGCGAATGCGGGAAGGGGTGAATTGCGCCACCCCTGGCGACCCTTTCTGTATGTACTCCTGCTCCAGCACTTGCACGGAGTCCTCTTTGGTAGGGGCTGTTTTCAGTTTGTCAAAGGCCTGCCAGAAAAGATCAACGTCGGAGGTAATCAGCTCAAAGCCGGACTGGCTATAGGAGGCCGTGCTGCAAAGCAAAAGCGACAGAAACAAGAGTGTCTTTTTCATAGGCCGATAAGTGGTGGGGTACATGGCTTCCGTTTACAGTAATCAATATAAATAAAATATTATTTATTGCCACCATAAACACAGAAATGCAGCCGCGCCTACACTGCCTTATACTGGCACAAGAACATTTTATACCAGCTGCCGCAGAAACAGGCAGAGACTAGCCAGTAAAACTAGCGAAGAAAGAAGGGGAGAAGGCTGGCTTTACATACCCCCGTCCCAGCCGGAGCGGCCCAGTAGCGGCACAAACTTAAAATCGGTGAACTCTTCTTTTGTAAACTCCTCCTCGGCCACACGCGTGATGCGCAGCATTTTCTGGCTCTGCTCATTACCCACCGGTATCACCAGAATACCACCCACTGCCAATTGGCGCAGAAGCTCCTTCGGCACGATGGGGGCGCCGGCAGTTACAATAATCTTATCGTACGGGGCATAGGTAGGCAAGCCCTGAGAGCCGTCGCCATGAAAGGTGTGCGGGTTAAGGCCGTGCTTCTTAAAGAAGATGCGCGCCTTTTCGTACAGCGCCCGCTTATACTCGATGGTGAAAACATTAGGCGTAAGCTGCAGCAGCACAGTGCACTGGTAACCGGATCCGGTTCCGATCTCCAGCACTTTATCCGTGGGCCTGAGCTGCAGCAGCTCCGACTGAAACGCCACGGTATAGGGCTGGGAGATGGTTTGGCCTTCGCCAATGGGAAAAGCCTTATCCTGGTAGGCCTGCTCCAGAAAGGCCTTATCAAAAAAGTAATGACGTGGTACAGTTTCGATTGCCGCCAGCACACGTTCATCGCGGATACCTTTCTCGCGCAGTTGCTTTACAAGTGCCCGGCGCATGCCTTTGTGTCTGTACGTGTCTGTTTGCATCAGTTGTAAGTAAGTAGTGACGGTCTTTATGGTAGCTGTACTGTCCAAGTGAGGGGCAGGTTTGCGAAAATAAGCATCTGTGGGCAAAAAGCCGCTATTTTTATACTTTACCGGTTAAATTTAGCTTCTGCAGCAAAAAACGCGCAAAGCTGTTAACTTTGGTCTTAAATCACAGCCGGTTAATTTCGGTTTAACCATTCGCAGAACCATATGTTTACAGGAATTATAGAGGCCCTGGGCCGTGTCACAGACATCCGGGAGGAGCAGTCCAACAAGCACTTCACCCTCACGTCCCCTTTCACCCATGAGCTACAGATAGACCAGAGCGTGGCGCACAACGGCGTGTGCCTGACGGTGGTAAGTATAAACGGAGACGAGTTCACCGTGACGGCCATTGATGAGACACTGAAAAAAACCAACCTGAACAGCCTGAAGGCCGGCGATGCGGTGAACCTGGAGCGGTGCATGGTGGCTAACGGGCGCTTTGACGGCCATGTGGTGCAGGGCCATGTGGACCAGACCGCCGTGTGCGAGGACGTCAGAGACGAAAACGGCAGCTGGGTCTTCACCTTCCGCTACGATCCCGTGCCCGGAAACGTGACCGTGGAGAAAGGCTCTATCTGCGTGAACGGCATCAGCCTGACCTGCTTTAACTCACAGCCGGACCGCTTTTCGGTGGCCATTATCCCGTACACGTACGAGCACACCAACCTGCACCAGGTAAAGCAGGGCGATACGGTAAACCTCGAGTTCGACATCATCGGCAAGTACGTAGCGCGGCTGTTAGGCAAGTAGAGAACCCTGCTGTAGGCAAAACGGCGGCTGCAGCCACAGTTGCTGCTTTTTTGCAAACTCTGCTGCTGCGCCTGCGTTACACATGGTATTGTCAAACAAAAAACATGATACCATGCCTACTGAGCAGTACCACGAGCCCGCACAGGAGCTATCGCAGGAAACCCGCACTTTCGCCCGCATGATCACCTCCGTTATAGAGGAGGCAGAAGCCATCAGCTGGTATGAACAGCGCATTTCCATAGAGAAGGACGAGCAGGCCAAAGCCATTATGCAGAATGCCCAGAACGAGGAGTTCAAGCACTTTGGAATGGACCTGGAGTTCCTGCTCCGTAAAAAGCCGAAGTGGCGCGAAATGATGCAGAAGATCCTCTTTACCGAGGGAGACATCGTAGAAAAAGGAGAGGAAGCGGAAGATTAAACGTCTTCCGTTTTTTTTTGCCGCTAAAACCGGCGCTCCTGGCTGGCCATGCTATGGTCTATGCTCAGGCGCCCGGCCCCGCCAACCACCAGTGCCCAGGCCATACCTATCACAAGCAAGTGGTACTCAAAGCCTTCCCCGGCCTTGTCACCGTTCCAGTTCATAAAAAAGCCGTAGGGGAGATGCACCGTCAGGATGATGCCGACAAAGAGGCAGATATAGCAGAAAGCCCAAATGCGGGTCCAGAAACCCAGCACCAGGCAAATACCGCCAATAAACTCCAGAATGATGACCAGCCACCCTAACCAGCCCGGCATGCCCGACATTTGTTCAAAGGCCTGCATAAAGCCTGCGGGGCCGTGCCCGCCAAACCAGCCAAGCAGTTTTTGTGCGCCATGCGGAAAAATCACCAGGCCCAGAAAGATGCGTACGATCGTCAGGCTCCAGGTGTCGTGGGTGTAGAGTACTCTGTCTTTAAAAGTCATCGCTTATACTTTTCACTTGCTGATACCTACCACTACGAGAAGTACAGCCCATATGATAAAGCAGGAGCGGGACTTACCGCAGGCGATTGAACTTTGGCAGGCTCAGGTTATAGCGCACCGCCACGAGGCGAATCACGATAATCAGCGAAACAGAAGCGATGAAATTGACGTTCCGCTCCACCTCAAGGTACTCCAGCCCAAGGTAGAAACCAGCCCCGAGCAGACAGGCACTGGCATAGATTTCCTGGCGGAACAGCACCGGCACTTCATTGGTCAGCATATCCCGGATCACACCGCCCATCACTGCCGAAAACATCCCCATGATAGCTGCAATTTCGGGGCTGGCCCCCAGGCTAAGCGCTTTTTCCATGCCTACGATGGTAAAAATGGAAATGCCCAGCGTATCGAACAGCAGGAACGTACGGCGCAGCTGCAGCATCCATTTATAAAACAGACCGCTGCAGACAATGGCCGCGATAATCGTATAAAGCACGGTCACGTCCTGTATCCAGACCAGCGGATAGCTGCCTAACATGATATCGCGGAGGCTACCGCCGCCGATGGCCGTTACAAAGCCAGTGAAGCCGGCCCCAAACCAGTCCTGTTCCTTGTCTTTTTCACTCACTGCCAGCGCCCCGGACATGGCAAAAACTACTGTCCCAATTAACTCTAAGATGTATTGTATACTCACGTGTGCCTGTTCTAATCCGGCAAGATAAGGCTCTTCCGGCTCAGAAGAAAATATTCCTCCACCTGGCCCTTAACTTTAGCGCTGTAGCATCCAGATAGCGAAGTCAATCCCCTTTTTCCATAGCGCAGAAAGCCGTTTGGCATGTATAGTCCGCCGATGCGGCGCAGAAGCGCAACCACAACTGCACGGCCTTTACACCTGCCTGCCGTTACATCAGCCCGAACTTAAGGCCGACGAAAAAGGTGCGGGGCCTTGCCGGGCCATACACGTAGTTGCTGTCGCGGTACTTGCTGGTGTCGAAATCGCGCTGATAAGCCTCCAGGATGTTCTGCACCCCGGCGCTTATCTGCAGGTCGTTTTGAATACTGGGGAGGGTAAAGCGATAGGCCAGCTTCAGGTTGTTCTCCACGAATGTTGGCGAAGTATACAGCACGTCCTCCACCACACCTGGCGCACCGGCAAAATGCGGTACTTGCATCGGGCCCGTCACCACGCCGCTCAGCGCCATGGTGAAGCGGCGCTCAGGCCACAGCGTAAGCACATAGTACCCGTAGGCCTCAGGGGTTCGGAGGTAGTTGCTTGTGCCCGCAATATCCGTGGACCAGGCCACCGGCTCATCGTACCTCGACTGCTGTACCGTCAGCCCCGTCTCCAGCTGAAAAAGCTGATCATAGTTTAGCCGCCCCTCCAGCGTAAGCCCCTTTACAGTAGAGTTGCTCCCGTTTTTGCGCAGCAGCTGCTGGTTTCCCTGTTGGTCGGCACCGATTTCTTCCAGCACAAAGGCATCATATAAACGGGTATGGAAGGCATCCAGCGTAAAGCCGAAGATCATGTGCTCACTGGCTTTATTAAAGTCTACAGAGGCATTAAAGGCATCGGAGGTTTCTTCCTGCAGGCTGGGGCTCAGTTGCACAAGCGATACGCCACCACCCGCAAAGGCAATGTGCAGGTCTGCCTCAAACGCCTGCGGTGCCTTAAAGCCACGGGCGTAGGAGGCACGAAGCTGCGTGGTGGCCCCCAGCTTGTACAGCGCGCTTAGCCGCGGCGTCAGGATCAGCTTGTTTACATTACTGTGCTTGTTGGCCCGCACCCCGGTTAGCAGTGTCAGGTTGGGGTTAAGCTCCCAGTCGCTTTGCAGGAACAGGCCTGTGAGGTGTGTTTTCTGGTCTACAAGGTAAGCGTAGGCTTCAATGGCATCAAAGGTATTGTCGTACTGATGTTCTGCACCAGCTGTAAGGGTGTTGGTGCCCCCCAGAAAGTTTCGCAGGCTGTAGTTAAACTGAAAGCCCCCCTGCAGGGTATGGCTCTTTGTTTTTCCCCAACCATCCGACTGGTCCAGGCCGGTGTAGTGCGTGCGCCCGGTATGCTGGCCGGAGCCGTACAGGCTATAGGAGGCCCGGCTGTTCTTTAGGCGATGATCCCAGTTAAAGCCGCCCACCAGGATATTATGCAAGCGGTACTCCGATTGATCTGCCTGGTCGGCAGGTTTATCCAGCTTATTCCCGCCCTGGCGCTCTTCATAGATACTCCAGCCGTTTATGTCCACTTTATCCTGTTCTGTTGGCGTAAAGAAGGCGCTAAAGCCGAAGGAGTTGTTCTTTAGCCGGGCCATTTCAGAAAAACCGTCCCCGTTGGCATCGTAGGCCTGCCTATCACGGTGCGAAGCGAAGAAGGAAGCACCGGCGCGCCGCTCAGGGTTAACTGCGTTTACGTTGGCGTTGGAAAAGCTGTCCCAGGCCTCTCCGCCGATAAGGGATGTGTTAGAGGCAAGCGTAAAAGAGCTTTCCTCCGGCTCCTTGGTAATGATGTTGACCGTGCCGGCTATGGCGCTGGAGCCATAAAGCACGGAGCCGCCACCCCGCACCACTTCCACACGGTCCACCATGTTTACCGGTATCTGCTCCAGCCCATACAGGCTCATGATGGACGTAAAGATTGGGCGGCTGTTAACGAGCACCTGCGAGTAAGAGCCCCCCAGGCCATTCATACGCAGCTGCGAATAGTTACAGGTTTGGCAGTCGGTTTCCATGCGCAGGCCAGGCTGAAAGCAAAGCCCCTCCGCCAGCGTGTTCGATTGGGTGAGGTTAAACGTGCGGCTGTCCAGCACATTTACGGCAACCGGGCTCTCCAGCCTGCGCCGCTCCAGGCGTGTGCCGGTTACCACCACCTCGTTTAGGGCTTCATTCCGGCTTTCGAGCGTAATCAGCAGCGAGAGGACCATGCCATCCTTAACAACTATTGTTCGGGTGGCGGGCCTGTAACCTATCGCCGAAACAACTAGCTCATACCTGCCAGGCTCCAGCCCTGTAAGCTCGAAGCCGCCCGATTCATCGGTAGGTGTACCGTGGGCGATGTTTTTAAGTACGACGCTGGCGTAAGGCACCGGCAGTTGAGCTGCGTAAACACTGCCTTTTATTCCTGTTTGCTGCGCCAGGGCAGTAAGCGTGAGAGCCAAAAGAGTCCAGGTAAGTAATAAATGCTGCATAGTTTCAGTTTTTGTACCGTTATTAACATGACGCAAATTATATTTTAGGTTTATCTAAACAACATATATATACTAGTCTTGTTAATTTATATCATATATCTAAATCATGAATTTAAGAGCAGCCTAAAATAAAAAGCCCCAGCAGGCGCAAAGGCTGCTGGGGCTTTTTGTTTACTTGTAAACAGAATCAGCGGTACGTCTCCCTTAGGATCTGCGCGACTTTCTGCATACCTGTGCTGGCTTTCTCTTCAAAGCGGTGGATGTTGTCTCCCTTCCTCATGCTGGGCAGGTTCGGGTCCACTACAAAAACAGGGACACCAGCCCCTACCACATCTACCAGCCCAGCAGCAGGGTATACCATCAGGGAAGTGCCTACCACCAAAAAAATATCGGCCTGCATGGTCTCTTCCAACGCTTTTTCCATCATAGGCACGGGCTCGCCAAACCAGACAATGTTCGGGCGCAGTTGAGAGCCTTTTTCACACTTGTCCCCGATATTCAGTTCCCAGCCCTCCATGTGGTACACCAGCTTGGGGTCCAGCGTGCTGCGGCTTTCGAACAGCTTGCCGTGCAGGTGGATTACCTGGCTGCTGCCGGCTCGCTCGTGCAGGTCGTCCACGTTCTGCGTGATAATGCGCACGTCAAAATCGCTCTCCAGCTCCGCCAGTATTTTGTGCCCCTGATTCGGCTGCACGTTAAAAGCGTTTTTGCGGCGCTCGTTGTAAAAATCCAGCACCACCTTCGGGTTTCTGGCCCAGCCCTGCGGCGAAGCCACCTCCATCACATCGTGCCCTTCCCAGAGGCCGTTGGCATCTCGAAAGGTGGCAATACCACTTTCTGCGCTTATACCGGCACCTGTCAGCACCACCAGTTTCTTTTTCATAGTTAACCTTTCTGTTTGCTTTGTTTAAGACGGAAGGCCCCGTGCGTCCTTACCCGGGAACCATTCTTCCGTTTTATACTTATACCTGCTAAAAGAGAGTATCCATGCACGCCATTATTTTCTGCGGCATCCAGGCCAGCGGCAAGTCTACGTTTTACAGAGAACACTTTTTTAACACGCACATGCGCATCAGCCTTGATCTCCTGCGTACGCGCAACCGCGAAAACCGGTTCCTGGAGCTCTGCCTCCAGACACAGCTACCGTTTGTGGTGGACAACACGAACCCAACAGCGGCAGAAAGAGCCCGTTACATTGCCCTGGCAAAGGCAGCCAGGTATAAAGTTACCTGTTATTTTTTTGAGTCAAGTTCAAAAGACGCACTGCTTCGCAACAGCACGCGCACCGGACGCTTCCTGGTGCCGCCGAAAGGCATCTTCGGTACGCATAAAAAGCTGCAAACACCCCAGCTAGAAGAAGGCTACGACAGCCTGTACAGGGTAAAGCTGTTGCCTAGCGGCAATTATGAGGTCGACCTGATTGCCACGCAGGAAGCTTTGTAAGGAGCAGGGCGGGGCAATACAAAAACAGCCTGGGCCGGTGTACAAGCAAACCTCCTGCGGGCTATATTCGCTAAATTTTTTTAGATGATACAAAGAAGCGAACGCCTCAACAACGTGTCTTACGACCTGTTCGGGCCACTGTATGAGCGGGCAAAGGAGCTGGAGCAGGAGGGGCACCCTATCATGAAGCTAAACATCGGCAATCCTGCGCCCTTCGGTTTTCAGGCGCCGCCGGAAGTTGTGCAGCACGTTATTTCAAATCTGTCAAACGCACAGGGCTACTCCGATCACCGCGGGCTTTTAAGCGCACGCGAAGCAGTAAAAAGGCACTATACCACCAAAGGGGTGGCGCATGTCCATACCGATGATATTTTCCTGGGCAACGGCCTGAGCGAGCTGATTATGTATGCCGTGGAGGCCCTGCTGAATGAGGGCGACGAGGTGCTGGTACCGATGCCGGATTACCCGCTGTGGACAGCAGCCGTGCGTTTCTCCGGTGGCAAGGCGGTGCATTACCTTTGCGACGAAGAGGCCGACTGGTACCCTGATGTGCAGGATATCAAGCGCAAACTTACGCCCCGAACCCGTGCGCTGGTACTCATCAACCCTAACAACCCCACCGGGGCGGTATACTCCAGAGAGGTGCTGCAGGAGCTGGTAAAACTGGCGGAAGAGCACCAGCTTGTGATTTTTTCAGACGAAATCTATGATAAGATTCTCTATGATGCCACAGCCTTTACCTCTGCCGCCACACTCTCCGACAGCGTACTTTGCGTAACGTTCAGCGGGTTGTCGAAGAATTACCTGGCGGCTGGGTACAGGGCTGGGTGGATGCTGGTGAGCGGGGCAAAGCATAAGGCGCAGTCGTACATCGGCGGCTTAAACACACTGGCGAGCCTGCGTGTGTGCAGCAACGTTCCGGCGCAGTTTGCCATAGAAGCCGCCCTAAACGGGCAGCAGAGCATTCACGAACTGACCAAACCTGATGGCAGGCTAGGGCAGCAGCGGGCAATCTGCTACGAAAAACTAACGGCAATACCCGGGATAACCTGCGTGAAGCCGAAAGGCGCGTTTTATATGTTCCCTAAGCTGGATGTAAAGAAATTCAACATAAAGGATGACCAGCAGTTTGCGCTGGACCTGTTAGCAAACCAGCACGTGTTGCTGGTTCAGGGCAGCGGCTTTAACTGGCATCAGCCAGACCACTTCCGGGTAGTATACCTGCCGGAGAAGCTGGAGCTTAGCCGCACGTTAGACAAAATAGCTGCTTTCCTGCAAAGCTACAGGCAGGTTGTTTAACAGGAGGCTGGTAAAAGAGCAAGTATAAACTCCTGCCCATCCGAGCTGCCAAGTATAAAAAAAGCCGCTGCGATAATCGCAGCGGCTTTTTTTATACTTGCCGAACCACCCCTGTAATTCAGCTTTCAAAATGTTAGCCTAAAGCGTGTACTTTCTTCCTTTGTTCTGCTCTTTCAGGTAGTCCATCAGCGGCTGAAAATAGGCTACCATGGCACGGGCACTAAGCTCCTCGCCGGTTTTCTCTTTCAGCATTTCGCGCCAGTCGGCAGACGCGCCCGGATACATGATATCGCGGAGGAAATTGCCTACCTCTTTGCTGCCGTAATAATTGGTGGCATGCGGGTCCTGCTTCAGGATGTTTCTGGCGATGTGGTCGTGCAGCTGGAACAGGATGACATAGCTCATGGCGTAGTCGTAGTACTGGGCCGCGTCGTCGTTGATGTGCGTCTTGGTGGCCGGGTCCAGGTAGTTCTCGCCGCGGTCCGTTGGCGGCACAATGCCCTGATACTGCTTTTTAAGCTCCCACCAGCGCTTGTTCAGCTGGTCTGCCGGGAGGTTGTTGGCATAAAAGTCGTTTTCCCACTCACTCATCACACCGGAAGAGAAAGGAATAAACACCACGTAATTCAGCGCTTCCTTCAGCAGTGTCTGCACCTCGTCTGTCTGGGTGTTCTTGTCGATCAGGTTCAGCTCAGCCAGAAACGGCTTTTGTGTGGCAGCCAATCCCATCAACGAGCCAATAGCCTCATGGTAGGCACGGTTTGCGCCCTCCCGCAGCAGCACCGGCACATCGGGGTTGGTGTAGGTCATGTAGTAGTAAATGTGGCCCAGCTCATGATGCGTTGTTTCGTACCATTCCGAGTTCGGCTCCACGCTCATCAGGCTGCGCACGTCCTTGTCCAGGTCCATGTGCCAGGCAGAGGCATGGTTGTTCTTTTTATAGTTGGCGTTAGCCGGAAGCGGGTAGAGGCTGGACTTTGTGTAGAATGTCTGCGGGAGGCTCGGGAAACCAAGGCTGGTGTAAAAGCGCTCCCCCTGCTGCACGAGCCACTCCGCGCCCTTTGGCTTCAGGGCCGCATCCAGGTCAATGCCCTCCACGTTTACCATCGAGCTCCAGTCCTGGCCCCAGCGGTTTGGCAGCCAGTGCGCCGGCAGGTAGTCAGGCACCTCTTTGGCCCCGTACTTCTTCGCAAGCTCATAGCGGGCGTAGGTGTGCAGCTCGCGGTAAAGAGGCCGAAGCTCCTTGTTTATCTGCTGCATCAGCTCCATCATTTCGGGGCGCGACATGCCGTAGTCGGAGGCCTGGTAGGTAAAGTAGTCATCGTAGCCCAGGCTCTGCACCGTTTTGTTGCGCAGCTCGCGCAGGTCCAGCAGGCCTTCTTTTAAGCCGGGGCCAACCTCCTTGCTCGCCTGCCATGCATCCAGGCGCTTCTTCAGGTCCTTTTCATCTTTCAGGATATTGTCGATATCATTGGTGCTGACCGACTTCTCATAAATGCGGTAGTCAAAGCCGTAAAGCTTCTCCGTCTGCTCCGTTTCGGCCTTGATGCGAGCCTTCACCACTTCCGGTATAATCTGCGGGTTATTGGCGCCGGCGTAAAGTATGGCTTCAAACTGCTTTACCTGTAGCGGCGTCAGCTGGTCTTTTTTCTTCAGCATCGCCTTCGCCTTCTCAATATTCTCGGCGCTTCCGGTAAAGGCAGCAAAGGCTTCGTTGGCGCGGCGGGTAGCAGCGGCGTTGGTGGTGTCGCCTTCTACAATGCGGGTGTTAGAGGCCCACTCTGCCTCTGCAGACTTGGTGTAGAGGTCCTGATAGGTTTGGGAGTACTGGTCCAGGAAAGTCTGTGCCTCCTGCTGCACTTCCGTCATTACGGCAGTGGCCTCTGTTCCAGCGCCCTCCGTTTTCTGGCTGGAGCAGGAGGAGAGGAGCACCGCGGCTGTCAGGCCGGTAAAGATTAGTTTTTTCATGGGTTTAGGTTAGTAATGATCCTCCTAATATACTATTCTGCCGGAGCAGAAGCAAGCGCCTTGCTGGCGCAGCACGTATGGAGCGGCCTAAAACAGGGAAGCACCATCGCTTGACGGTGCCTCCCTGTTATTCCTATAATCTCTAGCTGTAAGAGCTCTCTCACGGATTCTTTTCCGGTGAGGCTTGCCCTTTCGGCAACGACAGCGAAGAAGAAATCTTATTCCGTCTCCTCTGTCAGCTGTGCCTCCTGCAGCAGGTTTTCGTCTAGCGTTTTGCTTGTTTTAGCCCCTAATTCGCGCAGAATCTCTACCCGGCGAATCAGATTCCCGCGCCCCTCGGTCAATTTGTTCATAGCGCTGTTGTAGGAGCTTTGGCTGTTTTCGAGGTGCTTGCCCACGGTTTTCAGATCATCCACAAAACCGACGAACTTATCGTACAGTTTCCCGCTTTCCTCGGCAATCTTCAGCACGTTTCGCTTTTGGTCCTCCTGGCGCCACACACCGGCAACCGTGCGCAGCGTGGCCAGCAGGGTAGAGGTGGTTACCAGAACGATGTTCTTATCAAAGGCATCTATAAAGAGATCGTGGTCGTGCTGCACCGCCAGGTTGAAGGCCGGCTCAATCGGAATGTACATCAGCACGAAGTCCGGTGAGTTGATGCCGTTCAGGCGGTGATAGTTTTTGCGGCCGAGGTCTGAAAAGTGGGTGCGCACCGAGTTAATGTGGCCACGCAGGTATACTTCCTGCTGGTGCTCGTCCTCGCAGCTGCAATACGCCTCATAAGCCACCAAAGACATCTTCGAGTCGATGATAAGGTGCTTTCCTTCGGGCAAGCGAATGATCACATCCGGGCGGTATACTTTGCTTTCGTCGTTCTGGCGCACCTCCTCGCGCTCGTAGTGAACGCCCTTACGGAGCCCCGACTTCTCCAGCAGGCTCTCCAGCAGATATTCTCCCCAGTTGCCCTGTGTCTTGCTTTCGCCTTTCAGTGCTTTGGTCAGGTTGATGGCATCCTGGCTCATCTGCTGGTTCAGGGCCGCCAGTTGCGTAATCTGCTCTTTAAGTGAAACACTGTCTTTCAAGCTCTTCTCATAGGTCTGCTCCACCTTTACCTCAAACTCTTTGATGCGGTCTTTTAAAGGGGAAAGGATGCGCTCCAGGTTTTCTGAAGAGGCCTTGTTGAAGTGCTCGGCATTGGTCATCAGCACCTGGTTAGAGATGCTCTGAAACTGCTGCAGAAACTTCTCCCGGAGCAACTCCAACTCGCGCCCCTGCTCCTGCAGGCGGCTCTTCAGGTGCTCGTAATCGGTTTCTGTTTTGGTGAGGGCATTGGTCAGCTCCAGTGTTTCGGTCTGTGCCTCCCGCAGGAGAGACTTTAGCTGTTCTGCCTCCTGCGAGCGCTGCTTTGCCTGCCCCTCCAGCACACCCTGCATAACAGCGGCCTGGTTGGCAACTTGTTGCAAGGAGTTCAGCTTCCCCCTCAGCGCCAGAAAGGCCACCACAAGGCCACCCAAAAAGGCGGCTATACCTACAATTATCTCCATAGGGTAAAGGTAAAGGATTTTAGCAATGGCACCAATGCTTTTGCTAATGAAATTAGTTTAAGAATAGACCAGATCTCCAGGATAAGGGGTGGCTACAGCTGCAGCTACCTCAGTTGGCTGAGGCTATACTTGCGCTTTTACCGCAAAGCCTTCTTCGCTAGTAGTACCGCAAAAGCAGGAAAGATGTCCACTCGGCCTGCTATACTTTGAGCAGCGGCTTACTTGACGTAGCTTACCTTGTAGCGCCGGCCTTTTATCTTTGCGTCGTTCAGTTTGCGCACGGCGCGGCTGGCGGCGCCTTCGGGCACGGCAACAAAGCTGTGGCGGTCCTGAATTTCGATTTTACCGATGTCAGTAGCAGCAAGTCCCACTTCCGCAATAAGGGCACCCACAATATCGCGCGGGCTGAGCTTGTCTTTGCGGCCTCCGCTGATGTGCAATGTTGTAAGGGCAGAGGCAGCTACAGCGGGAGCCGAAGTCGCCGGCGCCATGTCTTTCTGGTTAAGCCATTTATCTACCTGCACCTCCTGCCACTGCTCCAGTTTCTGGGCTTCGCGGGAGTTTACGAAGGTATACACCGTTCCCGATTTTCCGGCCCGGCCAGTTCGGCCGCTGCGGTGCAGGTAAGCATCTTCGTGTTGAGGCAGCTCGTAGTGCACAATCTGCTGCAGCACATCTATATCCAGCCCACGGGCAGCCAGGTCGGTAGCGACCAGCACGGAGGTGGTGCCGTTGCGGAAGAGCGTCATGGTTTTATCCCGCTCCATCTGGTCCAGTTTTCCGTGCAGGGCCCTGGCCGCAAAGCCGTACTGCTGCAGGTAGTCAGCAATCTCCTCAGTGGTCAGGCGGGCGTTGACGAAGACCACCGTTCCGGCCGCGTCTATACTTTGGAGCAACTGTGCAAGCGCCTGCTTTTTTTGCTCGTCCTGTACCTGCACCCCATAGTAGGTGATGCGGTCAGGCAAAGCCGTAGCGGTAGCCTGTACAAATTTCGGATCCTTCAGGGAGTTTGCGATCAGCTGCTTGACATCGTCGGCCATGGTAGCAGAGAACAGCACGGTCTGTCGGTTGCGCGGCAATGCCCGCAGCAGCTCGTCCAGCTCCTCCTCAAAGCCCATCTCCAGCAGTTTATCCGCCTCATCTAAAACCACTTGAGCCGTGTTGCTTAAACGCAGGGTTTTGCGGCTCAGGTGATCGGTCAGGCGGCCCGGGGTACCCACCAGCACCTGCGGCGGATGCTCCAGCGAGGCTTCCTCCATTCTAAAGGAGTGGCCACCGTAAAAAGCGCTGATCTTCAGGTTCGGGATGTGGCGGGCATACTGCTTTAGCTCCTGGCGCACCTGCACAGCCAGCTCGCGCGTAGGCACCACCACCAGGGCCTGCACCTGCTGTAGCTCCGGTTTAATGCGCTGCAAAAGCGGCAGGCCGAAGGCCGCCGTTTTACCGCTTCCGGTTTCTGCCTGCCCCGCCACGTCTAGGCCTTGCAACAGCAGCGGAATGGCCTGCTCCTGTATCGGGGTAGGTGAGGTATAGTGCAGGTCGTGCAGGCTCTGCAGGAGAGCGGCGGATAGGTTCAGGTCTTTGAAAGTTGCCATGTCTGGATGTACGTAAGCCACAAAGGTAGGGTAATTCCACGTCTTAACGGCCTCACCCGTGGGTATTGCGCGTTTTCAGAAGCAGTTTAGCACCATTTTTATAACATAAACAGGTAAAACAGCAGTAGTAGGAAGTATGGGAAAAAAAACCAAAGAACTGCAACGCCTCACTTTCATACTTCTTTTTTTTATCCTGCTGGTATTTGTGCTGGTAAAGGCACGCGACTTTTTGTACCCGATCTCTATGGCGGTGCTTTTCGCCTACCTGCTTTACCCGGTCGAGAAGAAGCTGGAGCAGTGGGGGGTGCCGCGCATCCTGGCCAACTTCATCACCATCATTACGGCAGTGGGCGTCTTTTCAGGGCTGCTGATCCTGCTGTACATGCAGCTGTCCTCTTTCCTGACGGATTTCCCGGCCATGCAGGACAAAGCCTTGTCCAACCTCGACCGCCTGCAGCGAACCATCGACCAGCGCTTCGGGGACAGCAGCCCGCAAAACAAGCACTGGCTGCGGACACAGGTGGTAGAGGGGCTGGAGCTGAGCAGCAGCTTTCTCAGTGAGTTGCTCATGGCCACCACCAACACTCTGGTAAAATTCGGGCTGATGCCGGTTTACGTTTTTCTGGCCCTCTACTACCGCAACAAGGTCGAGAACTTTATTTACCGGCAGCTGCCCTCGTACCAGCATTCCAAGGCACAGCAGGAGATAAACGAGATTTCGAACGTGACCAAGCATTACATGGCCGGCGTCGTCATCGTTATACTTATACTTTGCGTGATCAATACCACAGGCTTGCTGTTGATAGGCGTGGAGTATGCCATTTTGCTGGGCATCCTGTCAGCCTTCATGAACTTTATTCCCTATTTCGGCACGCTTATCGGCGGGGCCATTCCCTTGCTGTACACGTTTGTCATTCAGGGCGACCCGAACAAGGCACTGGCGGTACTGGGCTTTTTCCTGGTGGTGCAGTTCACGGAAAACAACATCCTTACGCCCAACATTACGGGCGGCAAGGTAAACATCAACCCCATGTTCACCATACTAAGTATAATTGTGGGCGGGATGATCTGGGGGTTGCCGGGCATGTTTGTGGCAGTGCCGTACCTGGGCATGTTCAAGATCTACTGCGACCACAACCCAGACCTCTCCTCCTGGTCTTTCATGCTGGGCACCGAGGGCACAGAGGAACACGCCTTAACCTTTGGCAAAATCAAAGACGCGCTGGGCTTTGGCAAAAAAAAGTAAAGGCTGATACTCCTGCAACAACCGCAACCGCATTGGACGCTATCCCTTTGGTTTGCAGCTACCTGCTACTGCGTATAGCAGGTAGTACTCGCACTGCGCCAGCTAAACTTTTGTGGTTGCGCTCAAGCCGTTTTATACTTTATTCTGCTCCTAAATTATGTTCCAGAAGCTGGTACTGTACGTTTCGCCTACCGGTGTGGACGTTTGACCGATGTAGACTGTGTTGCCATCCACCATACTTACTTTGTCAATGGAGATGATGCTGGAGCGGTGCATGCGGTAAAAAGGCGGTTATAACCGCAACATCAGGATGTGCCCAAACCTGCAGCGCCTCCCCGAGAAAAACGCCCATACTTTGGTATTGGTGGGAGCAGGGCCGGTGCCTATACTAAAGCACCTGCTGGAAAATGCACCTGACATGAAAATGCGCCGGCTGGATGAGATTGTAAAGTAGGCGAATCAAAAGCGTAACATTGTAGCATGCCTCATCAAAGTATAAAAGCCCGCAGCTTAAATTAGCTGCGGGCTTTTATACTTTGAAACGAAGAATGCTAGTTGCGGCGCGGGCCTCCCCAGTTGCCTCTTTGCTCTTCCGTGGCCGGAGCCTCCCCGCCGTTAAACTTGCGGAGGTTGTAGCTAAAGGTCAGCATAAAGAAACGCTGCAGTACCGACGACTGTACGTCCTCCACATAATCGGAGGCAATGTTACGCTGGATGCTCACATTCTGCTGCAGCAGGTCGTTCACGCTCAGGCTAATCTCGCCTTGCTGGTTCTTGAACACCTTCTTGCCGATGCTCATATTCCAAAGCAGGAAGCTTTTGTCTACGCCAGCCGAAAGGCCGCCATTGTACTGGTGGTTAAGCTCCGTGCGGTAAACCAGCCCCTTCCACAGCGTCCAGTTATAGCGCAGGCTGGTGCTCTGGGTAAAGTAATTGTTGCTCTGGTTACCGGCCTGGTTACGTGTATTGTCTACGATGTTGTAGTTAGAGTGGGTAGAGACGTTAAAGTCTACCTTCTCGCTGATGTTGCTGCTGATGTTAAGGCCGCCCCCAAAGTTGGTGGTGTTGGCATAGTTTACCTGGTCGTTTATCATACCCGGTATTCTGGTGTAGCCAACACCAGCAAACACGTTAAAGTTAGAGCTGATAAAATTCAGTGGCTGGCCGTAGTTCATGAACGAGCGCACGCTCCAGTAACCATCCAGGTTTACCGGACGGGAGAAACGGGCACCCGGCTGCAGCTCGTATCCCTCAGGCAGCGCCACAGGCACCGTACCGTTGGTGTACACGCTGTTGGCAATGTAGTTCTGGGTCATTGTACCGAAAACACCCATAAAGAACACCCGGTTAGTTTCTGCATTGAAGTTTCTGTAGCGCAGGTTCAGCCTGTTCTGGTAGGCCTGGTTCAAATCCGGGTTTCCGGTCGCGAGCTGCAGCGGGTTAGATATGTCCAGCACTTGCTGCAGCTGCCCCACGCTAGGCACATCCGTGTTAGTTCGGAAATTAATGCGCAGGTTCTGAGAGCGGGAGAACTTGTACTCATACTCTAAAGATGGCAGCACATTGGAGAAACTGCGCTTCAGCGAATACGGCTTCGGGTACTCGTTGTCGCTCTCCAGGGTGGCATACTGGTAACGGGCGCCAAACTGCAGGCTGGTGTTCTCTGTTTTATACTGGTAGCTGGGACCCACGCGCTGAGACAGGTAATCGCTCTGGAAGGTGTTGCTCAGCGGCGCAATCAAGTCGGCAAAGGTGCCGGTGCTTTCCACAAAATCATAGGTCCTGCGGTCAGCGTCGTTGTTCTGGTTGCCGATGTTGTACTCCAGCTGCAGGCGCGAGTTCTCGCCAAGCCGCTGCGAGTAATCCAGGTTACCGGACCAGGCAAAGTTATCGTTGTCCTGGCTGACGTATTGGTTTCGGTACAGGTCACGCGCCGGGTTCACCAGGTTATCGGTGTTCTGCAGTTGGTACGTGTCACCGTCGGTGCTGCTGTAGCTGGTGTTCAGGTCAGCCGTTAAGATGCGGCCGGAGTCGCCAAAGCGGTGGGAGTAGAGGATGTTGTTGGAGATGTTCAGCGTTGTTTTATCCGCAGCGGTAGAGTTCAGGGAGCGGGTCAGTGTATCGGCGCCGGCGACGGTGTTGGCGTAGCGCTGCACAAAGTCATTGCTCTGCTGCAGCGTAATGCTGGGTGTAACCAGCAAGCGGTTGTTTTCATTCATGTTGTACTGCAACCTGAAGTTAAAGCGGTGGTTGTCTTCCTTGCTGCGGTTGTTGCTGTTCTCAACATAAGTCGTGTCGCTGTTCACGTAATCCCGGAAAACGTACTGGTCGTTTACGATATCCCGGTTAGAGTACGTGTAGTTTCCGCTTACCTCCACCTTTTTGCCCCACATATCGTTGTAGTTCAGGCTGAAGGTGTTCGTGTTAATGATGCCGGTCGGATTGCTGCGGCCCCAGCCGCCCCTGCGGCCACGCATGCCGCCACCCGGTGTTTCGCCCACCGAGAAGTCAAACATGTTGATGTTGTTGGTCAGCCCCGTCACGGTGATCCGCCTGCTGTTGTTGAAGTAGTTCAGCGCAGCGCCAACCATGTAGCGCTCATCCGTGCCGTAGCCAGCGGAGGCTTTGCCCGTGTAGCCCTGGCGCGCTTCTTTCTTGGTGATAAAGTTGATGGTTTTCACCCGGTTGCCGTCATCAAAGCCGCTGAAGGCAGCACGGTCGCTTTGCCCGTCGAATACCTGCACGCTCTCCACCATGTCGGAAGAGATGTTGCGCATGGCCGAGCTCACGTCCTCCCCGGTATAGCGCTTGCCGTCGATCATCACCTGCTTCACATCCTCTCCCTGGGCCTGTACCTTGCCATCCTGAATGGTTACGCCCGGCATTTTCGTCACCAGGTCTTCTGCGCTGGCATCGGGTGCTGTTTTAAAGGCCTTGGCATTAAACTGGGAGGTATCGCCTTTCTGCTCGCCAAGCGGCGCGCGCCCCACGATCTGCACTTCTTTTATAGCCGTGCTGGCATCCTGCAGTTGCAGCGCCCCCAGGTTTACCGGGCCGTCCTGCACCTGAAAGGATCTGGAAAACTTCTCAAAGCCCAGGTAGTTGATCTCCACCTTATACTGCCCCTTTGCCACCCGCTCAAAGCGAAAGCGCCCCTCTGTGTCGGTTACGGTAGCGGTCTGGAAGGAGTCGGTGGTACGGGAAAGCACCACGTTGGCGCCCGGGAGGGGTGTTTTATCACTGTTGCTTTGCACGGTGCCGAAAATGGCCGGCGTCTGGGCAAAGGCCTGCACCACTGCCACCAGTAGCAGGAGTGCCGAAAGTAAGCTCTTCATGTTTCTCTATGGAATATATTTTATATCTGGAATTAGACATCCTTCTGCTGCCATAGTTTAAAACTGGGTATAAATTTTCTTTGGCAGCTACCCCGGTGAAATTCACCTGTTGCCGGGCGGCAACTAATTGGCAGCCAACGCTGTTCTCACCAAGCAGGCAAAACCCCTGGGAGGCAGGTGCAATAAACCAGCTGCTCTGGCGATACAGGTAAAACAAACTTGCGTTTGGCAGGTTACTTTGCTGCTGTTTTACGTATTAAAGTTACTACAAAGAAACAGTTCGACTTAGCCCGCCAGGCATTGCCTAGCCTTCCGGTTTTCGCCTTGTCGCAACACATCATACTTTAGCCAGGATCAACTTGTCAGCGATTCGTGTCATATCTTCCTTCTTCAGGCGCAGGCTCTTACAGCCAGTGCTAAACCTGCTGCGGCAGGGCATGACACCGCGCAGCCTGTCGGCAACAGTGGCCGTTGGCGGTGTGATCGGCGTGGTGCCGGCCATCGGCGTTACCACCATTCTAAGCACGGCCGTTGCTGCGCGCTTCCGGCTGAACATTGCAGCGACAGTGCTGGTAAGTTACCTGGTGCAGCCATTGCAGCTATTGCTGGCGATACCGTTCATCCGTTTGGGCATTTCCCTGTTTGGGCTAGGGGAGTTGCGCCTGTCGCTGGGGGAGATGCAGCGCATGTTCAAGGCCGACTGGCTGGACGCGCTGAACAAGCTCTGGCTGGCCAACCTGGCCGGCATAGCCGCTTGGGCCATGCTTGCCATCCCTGCGGGTGTTTTACTTTATTTTGTGCTGATTCCCCTCCTCGGCAAGGTGCTGCCGCGGCCGCGCGTAGATGCCGGAGTCGCGCAGGGTACTCCCGTAGAAATATCAACCGGCAAAGAATAAAAGCATGAGCCGGAAATAATTAAGCAGCAGAGCCAGCCCCTTACCGAGGCTGGCTCTGCTGCTTAAATGCACTAGCTGTTTATCAGGTCGTCTCCAGAATCTGGAAGAGCTCATCCAGCTTTGGCGTCAGGATGATTTCGGTGCGGCGGTTTTTCTGACGCGCCTCCTTCGTTTTTGACTCATCCAGCGGCACATACTTTGAGCGGCCTGATGGGGTAACCCGGGTCGGATCTACACCGGCATTTGCCAGGATACGCGTGATCTCAGTGGCACGGAGCACACTCAGGTCCCAGTTATCCTGCATGCCAACCGTTCCTTTTGCGATCGGCACATCGTCCGTGTGTCCCTCCACCAGCACGTTCACGTCCTGTTGCTCCTTCAGCACAGAGGCGAGCTTGCGCAGGGCCTCCACACCTTTGGGGTCAACTTTGGTAGAGCCAGAGTTAAACAGCAGCTGCTCTGCCAGCGACACGTATACTTTGCCGTTGCGCACATCAATGGTCAGGTCCTTATCGTTGAAGCCGAGCAGGGCGTTGCTCACGCGGTTACGCAGGTTAGCCACGGCCGCTTCCTTTTCGTCCAGCACGCGCTGCAGCTCAGCCAGGCGCGCCTCACGTGCCTTCAGGTCAGCGTTCAGGCGCTCAATCTGCGATTTGCTCATGTTTAGGTTCTCGCCAAGGGCTTTGCCTTCTTTCAGGGCTTTTGCCAGGCTCTCCTCATAGGCACGCTTCTGCTGCTCCAGCTGGGCGCGCTCCTGCTCCAGGTCAGCCTTCGCTGATTCCAGGGCGGCTTTTTGCTGCTCCAGTGTTGCCTTATCTTCCTCCAAGCCTGCCTTGTCTACCTCCAGGGCATTCTTGCGGGCCATCAGGTCGTCATACTTCTTTTTGGATACCACGCAGGATGAGAGCGCCATGCTGCCAGCCAGCAAAAACACAGAGGCTCTTACCAATTGTTTTTTCATATGCTTAAGCTAAATTTTAATTGCAAAGGGTGTCTAGCAAATATAGCAAAATTGAAAGATTATCAACTCCCGGCACAGCAATTCACAGATAATTAGCGTCAGCTCTTGCTAAAGTAATAACCTGCAGCTAACACGCACCCCGCTAAGGCTTTATGTGCTACCGCTGCTGAAAGAGCGGCAAGTCACGTGCCGAATCTGGTTCAGCGTTGGCCGCCTGGGCCGCCTCCCAACCGATCATGGCCATTTTGCGCGCGCTTCCCCAGCGGTATTCGCCTATGCCGCCCACACTTTTTATAACACGGTGGCAGGGGATCAGGAAACCGACAGGGTTGCTACCGATAGCCGTGCCCACGGCTCTGCTGGCCGTGGGCTGCCCAATGCGGTGGGCCAGCGTGGCATAAGACGTCAGCTGCCCCTCGGGGATACGCAGCAGCGCCTCCCACACTTTGAGTTGAAAGGGGGTGCCGCGCAGGTGCAGCTTTAGCTTCGGCGCGTCCGGCTTAAGCCTGTTGTGCAGAAAATCGGCAACCTGCGCATGCAACTCATCAGGTGCCAGCGCCAGGGTTGCCTTTGGCCAGCTCTGCTGTACCTCCTGCAGCGCGGCCGCGGCCTCCTCGTAAAAATGCAGGTGGCAGATGCCCCGGTCCGTAGAGGCAACAAGGTAGTTGCCAAACACGCAGCTCCCGAAGCTATAGTTCAGCTGCAGCTGCTCTCCCTGCTTTTTAAACTCGCCGGGCGTCATTCCTTCCAGGCTCAGAAACAGGTCGTGCAACCGGCTCGCGCCGCTAAGGCCTGTGTGAAAGGCCGCATCGGCAAGGCTGCTGTTTCGGGCCAGCACGGCTTTGGCATGGTTCAGGGTGAGGTACTGCAGAAACTTTTTAGGGCTCACACCGGCCCACTCGGTAAACAAACGCTGAAAGTGAAAGGGGCTCATGTGCACATGCGCCGCCACCTCCTCAAGCGCCGGCTGCTGCTGCACGTGGTTCCGGATGTAGGCCAGGGCCTTTGCCACAGTTTCGTAATGGTTCATACTTCAAAAAACAGCAAAAGCCCCTGTACTACCAACCCGAATCTTGCGGTTTTGTGTGGGGGCGAATAAAAAAATCCCCCGCAGGAAGGGCGGGGGACAGTGCTTAATTTTGGGCGGTATCTGTGTTGACGTCCGGGGCCATTTGCTTAAAGAAGCCCTGCGGGTCCGGCATCTGGGCGACCAGCTCCATGATATACCCATAGTCGATCTGCGTCATGTTGATGGCGCGGCTCCGGTGCAGGTAGTCCCAAGCCTCGCCGTATTTCTTCTCATAGAACTTCACCAGCGACGTGTTGTACAGCGCATAGGCATTGCCGGCGTCCGCGGCAGTGGCTGTATTAACATAGCCGGCGGCTTTTTTCAGGTACTTTTTCTTTTTGTTCTCTTTATAGACAGCCAGGTAGGCAGCAGCCACATCCGAGAGCAGGAGCGAGTTTTTAGGGTCCAGCTCCAGTGCTTTTTCGTACAGGCTAATGGCCTCCTCGCTTTGGCCCTTTGCTGATGTAACCAGGCCGAAGGCCCAGTAGGTGTCTTTGTTGCCCGGGTTGAGGAGCCAGGCCAGGTTAAAGCGGTACATGGCCGTGTCGGTCTGCCCTTCGTTCAGGTACTCCCAGCCACGCTCCATAAAGAACTTACTAGCCTCCACACGGGTACTGAAGTTCTTGTCGCAGCTGGTCAGGAACTTCTCATCCTGCTTCTGCTCCGTTTCCGTCTTTTGCTTGCCCCCGAACATCGGGAGCACTTTCACGCTGGTTTCGCTCGTTTGCTCCTGCGCAAAGCTAAAGGTGGTGGCACAAAAAAAGGCCAGTATAGCGATAAGTCTCTTCTTCATAAAAGGTGGATAAGGCGATGTATGTTTCAGGCTGTTCCCTGACTTGCACCGGACAAAGATATTCTTTTCTGCCAAATGCCAAAGTATAAAAATAAGGCCGCGCGGTTATACTTGCAAGCCACTACTGCACCTGTTGATCGGAATAAACGCCCTGCGGGTCCTGTTCCTTTTCCAGCAAAGCGGCAATAAAGGTCTTGTCCTCCTTGTTCTTATCCTGGCGGATACTCTGGTGCAGGTAATCCCAGGCATCGGCGTACTTGCGCAGGTAGTAGCTGTTCACGGCCAGCTTGTAGTAGGTGTCCGCGGCATTTTCCGGCTCCAGTTTCAGGGCCTGCTCCAGGAGCTTCTTACTCTGCCGCAGATCGTCCAGGCTGCTGTGCTGGTAAAAGCGCGCCAGGTGGGTTGTGGCCACATCAGTGAGCAGGCGCGGGTTTTGGCTGTCTTTCTCCAGGGCGCGGTAAAGGATAAACAGGGACTTGTCATACTGCTCCTGTTTCCCGAACACCAGCCCATAGCCCCAGTACACATCGTTGTTGGTGCTGTCCATCAGCCAGGCGCGGTTAAAGAAAAGGGTGGCAGAGTCAAGTTTGTCCTCGTTGAAGATGCGCCGGGCCTGCAGCACATAAAAATCGCTGGCCAGTTTACGGTTCTTAAACCTGCTCATGTTTTCCTTCAGAAACTTCCGCTGCTTGGCTTTGGCCTCCACCGTTTTAGGGGCCATGGCAGGAACCACATCCTGTAGCGTAAGCTTTTGCTGCTGCAGCTCCTGTGCTTCCATAACGGAGTTCTGGCTGCTGCAAGCGCTCAGCCCCGCCATCAGCACAGCCGCCGCTGCTATATAATATCGCATGTTATCTTCTTACTGGTTTCTGGTACTAACGCCTGCGGCAGTTGTTTAGTGCACCTTGTACATAACAGCACCTTGTATAGCGCTACTTTCGGCGGCTCAGAAAACTATTGCACGACATTTGACGTTTTATTATAGACAACTTTCGTATATTTGAAAGTATAAAAGACAGCAACCATGGGAGAGGCCTTAAAGATCGACAATAGCTTAACGTACAAGCTCATAGACGATAAAGACGTGTTTATGCTTATCAGCACGGTGCGCGAAGGCATAAAGTATTCGTTGTTCCAAAGTATAGCCGACGTGATTCCGTTTAACCTGACGGAGTGGTCTAACTTTTTGCACCTGTCTGAGCGCACGTTCCAGCGCTATAAAAAGGAAAAGCGCACTTTCGACCCGCTCCACTCGGAAAAGATACTGGAGATCACGCTCATCTATAACAAGGGCATAGACGTGTTCGGCGACCCGGCAAACTTTGATGCCTGGCTCAATGCCAAGAACGTGGCGCTGGGAGGCGTTAAACCGAAAGAGCTTCTCGACAGCACCTTTGGTATCGGTTTGCTGCGCGATGAGTTAACCCGCATTGAACACGGCGTATTGGCATGATCGTATACCGCCTCAGCAGAGGGCCATATAAAAACGACTTATCAGGCAAAGGCGCAGAACTGGCTGGCGGCCGCTGGAACAGCAAGGGCACTGCTCTCCTTTACACGAGCGAGTCCATTGCCTTGTGTACCGTGGAGATTGCGGTGCACATGCCACTGGGCATCATTCCGAAAGATTACTTTCTTGTAAAAATTGACATCCCGGACAACACAAGTATGAAAGAGCTCAGCGAGGCGGAGCTGCCGGCTGATTGGAAGTCGTTTCCGCACGCGAACAGCACCCAAATGATAGGAGACGCCTTTGTGCAGGAGTACGAGCACCTGGTTCTAAAAGTACCGTCCGCCACCGTGCAAGGCAACTATAACTACCTCCTCAACCCACGCCACCAAGATTTCCGGCAGGTGCGTATTGTGGAGACGGTGCTGTTTGAGTTCGATAAACGGCTTTTCGTAAAGGACTAGGCAAAGCCGAGGCATACAGCAGAGGAAAAGCACCGCTTGCTGGAAAGATTAAAGCAAAACAGCCACACCAGGAGACTCCGGTGTGGCTGTTTTGCTTTGTGAAGAAGTATGGCTACTTCACCAGGTATACATTATCCGCTTTGTTGCTGTCCGGCACGTGGGTGCCTTTTAGCTCCAGTTGCTTTACCTGCTGCTTTGGTTTAAAGCTAAGGCTTGTGGTTTTGTTGCCCTTTTCCCAAACCGACACATCCTTGTGCAGTTTCTCTATTGAGCCATCTGCATACGTGATCACCAAATCAACCGGAACAGGCTTAGTGCCTTTGGCTTCCACTGTAACCTGGTACTCGTTGTTCTGCTGTTTCACATCGGCAATGGCCAGATCAGGATAGCCGTTATCGAAGAACCAGCGCTGCCAGAACCAGTTCATGTTGCGGCCGGCTCCCGTGTTCATCGCGTTGAAGAAGTCGTAAGGCTGCGGGTGTTTTCCGTTCCATTGCGCTATGTAATTATGCAGTGCTTTGGTAAACAGCTCATCACCCAGCATATCTTTCACATACAGGTAACCGAGCGCAGGCTTCGGGTAAGAGTTCAGGAACATGCTGGTGCCTGATTGCTGTGTTGTAAGCGTGTTGATCGGCAAGTCTACCTCCGTTCCGGCCAGTGCGCCGTAAGGAGCTACACCATAGTCATCGGTGATGCTTGGGTCGATGATCGGGGTCACGATCCACTCGCCGATGGTGGCCCAGCCTTCGTCCATCCAGCCATACTTGGTTTCGTTGATGCCCATGTAGAAAGGGAACATGGTGTGGAAGATCTCGTGGTCGGTGAGCATGATCACGTCTTCGCGGTTTTCCAGCGGGTTGTCGTTCACCATCATCGGGTACTCCATCTGGTCAAGGCCATCAAACACGCTGATGTGGCTGTACGGGAAGGGCCATTTCGGGAAAGTATAGCTCATGGCCTCCACCGTTTTGCGGCCAAAGCTGGCTACTTCCTCAAAATCCTTGTGCTTGGGGTTAAAGGCAACGTCCACGCGGGTGCGGCGCTTGGTCTTTGGATCTACCACCAGGCTGGTGGCTTTCCAGAGGTAGTGGTCGCTGGTGGCAAAGGCAAAGTCCACCACGTTCTTTGCATCGAACTTCCATGTGTTCGTGGCCTGCTGCGCAGTGATACCGCCCTTCTTCAGGTCTGTGGAGTCCACCACATACACGATGGCGTCTTTCTTGCCGGCCTGCTCCAGGCGCTTCGCATACTTTTTCTGCAGCACTTCATGGGCATTTGTCAGGTCGCCTGTCGCCCACACAACAAAGTCCTTCGGCACCGTGATCTCCGTGTGGAAATCGCTGAAGTCGTTATAGAACTCCTGGGAGCCATTGTACGGATTGCGGTTCCAGCCGTCAATGTCGTCGTACACGGCTACGCGCGGAAAGAAGTAGGCAATAAAGGTCGCGCCTTCTTCGTCTACCTGACCGGTACGGTTATGGGAACCTTCATTTAAAGTATAGCTGTAGGCAATGGAGATGTTCGCCTTTCCTTTGGGTGCCAGCGGCTGAATGCGCACCGGCAGGTTAGTGCCGCTCACGCGCAGCTTGCTTACATCCTGCGCGGCATTGTTTATACTTAGCTTCGAGAGCTGCACACCCTCTGAGGCATCGGCAGGGTCTATGCTGCTGGCACGGGCGGCGCCTTTCTGGTACACGTTCGGGTAAAGCTTGAACAGGATCTGCTTCAGCGTATCGGGGCTGTTGTTGGTGTAGGCAATGTCTACGGTACCGTTCAGTAGGCGCGTTTCCGGGTTATAGGCCACTTTAATGTTATAGTCGGCCGTGTTCTGCCAGTAGTTCTGGCCGGGGCGTCCGTCGGCAGAGCGGGTGCCGGAGGCGTAGGCCTGCTCAATGTTGCGCGGCATCGGCAGTTGCTGAGCAAAGCCGCCGAATCCGGTGGCAAGCAGGGCCGCTGTTAGTATAAGTTTTTGTTTGAACATGTAGATTGGATAGGTTTCGCTGCAAATCTAATATTTTATATGTAGCCAGCTACGCTAATATCATGCCTGGTTGCTGCTGCGGAACAGCCAAGGCAGGAGGGTAGCTGCGTAAGCGCCTGTGGGCAAGGCAACCGGTGGCTTAACATTAAAATAAAAGCCGCCGCCATACTTTTTGGGCCGAGCCCCTTATATTAGCGGCATGAAACGTTTGAAAACCTTTTTACTTGCCCTGCTTTTGGCCGCACCGGCCTGGGCACAGGTAGACACCACCCAGCACGTGGTGGAGGGACGCCGCAACAGCCCGGAGCAAATGCAGAAGCCCTATGTCATCATGATCTCGGCGGATGGCTTCCGTTACGATTATGCTGATAAGTATAACGCCAAAACGCTGCAGGCACTGCGGGCGCAGGGCGTGGAGGCAGCCTCGATGGTTCCGTCCTTCCCGTCAAAGACCTTCCCAAACCACTACACGCTGGTAACCGGCATGTACCCGGCGAGCCACGGCCTCATCAACAACTATTTCTACGACCCGCAGCGCCAGGAAAGCTACTCCATGCGCAACAGAGACAATGTGGAGGATGGCAGCTGGTACGGCGGTGTGCCCCTGTGGTTGCTGGCGGAGCAGAACCAGATGCTTTCAGCAAGCTTTTACTGGGTAGGCTCCGAGGCCCCCATCCAGAACACGCTCCCGACGTACTGGTACACCTACAATGAAAAGATTCCTTTTGAGGAACGCCTGCAGACGGTGGTGGATTGGCTGCGCCTGCCCGAGGAAAAGCGCCCGCACCTGATCACCTTCTACCTGCCTGAAGTAGACCACGCCGGCCATAGCTTTGGCCCCGATGCGCCTGAAACAAAGCAGGCAGTGCTTGAGCTGGATGCACAGCTGAAAGCGCTGACAGAGGCCGTTGCCAAAACGGGATTACCGGTAAACTACATCTTTGTGTCGGACCACGGCATGACCCAGGTTGACCAGGAAAATACCCTGCCGTTGCCTGCCGCCATTGATACAGCAAAGTTCCGTGTCTCTGGCCCGGGCATGATTGTAGAGCTGCACGCCAAGGACAAGAGCGCCATCAAAAGCACCTACAAAAAGCTAAAGAAAGAGGCAAACGGAGCCTACGAGGTGTACACGAAGCACAACCTGCCCAAGCACCTGCACTATGGCACCAAAGACGACGCCTTTAACAGGGTAGGAGACATCCTGCTTTTGACAAAGGCTCCAAAGATCTTCCATTTCTCCGGCCGCAAGCCTGCTCCCGGCATGCACGGGTACGACCCTGCCGCCGTAAAGGACATGCACGCGACCTTCTACGCCTGGGGACCGGCTTTTAAACCTGGCGTTAAGATTCCATCCTTTCAGAATATACACGTGTACCCGGTAGTAACCGAGATACTGGACTTGCCTTACAGCCACACAATCAATGGTGACGGCAGCATCGCTAAAAGTATTCTGAAGTAGCCTATGCTAAAGGGCAAAAGAAAAGGGAGTTGCTGTACAGCAACTCCCTTTTCTTTTGTATATGGTTTCTATGCTTACTGATTGCCTCTGCCTGGCAGGTATATCTGCAGTCCTACTGCTAACGACAGTCCAGTCGAAGCGCTGTCGTCAATGTCGATGTTGGCGCTGCTTCTGATTAGGTTAAGCGTACCTTCCAGGGCTACGTTCTGTGCCACAAAGTGGGCATAACCTGCACGTACGCCATATACTCTGGAAACGACTGCATCGCCATCGCTGTCTTCTTCGGAGCTACCGGCAAACCCTAGTAGCGCCTCACCAAACCATCTGTGCGTAGATGCTGCTCCTTCCGGGAAATAGTAACGAACGAATGGCGTTACACCATAGCGCCAGGATTCCCCGCCGTCGTAGATCGATACGCCAAGCTGAGCAGAAGCACCAACTACAGCGTTGTCGCTCACAAAGTAACCGGCTCTCGGTTCGATATCGAAGTTAAACGTTTCGGATTTAAAGTTGTGGCCGATATTACCGATGCTGGCACCGACAAGCCAGTTGCCTTTCTGCACGGCATCATCTGCCACTGGAGCCGTGGTTTGTGGTCTGCGATCCATGATCTCTTCGTCGATCTGGGCCGAAGCACTGAAAGATAAAATCGATAAAAAAGCCGAAAGTAAAAATATGCGTTTCATAGTCATCGTTCTCATAGGTTAAGTTTTTTAATCAATTGTACTAATTATAAATCCTAAGCTCTCTCTTATTAACGCTTAGTTTCTGTGCGGGTTTTAAAATATGGTAAAATGATCAAATGAAGAGGTGTTAATATAATTAAGAAGGGTATAGGCTGAAACATGGGAGACACTGAGCAAATTGCACTTTAGCACAGGGACTTAGCTCACCAGTGCCGTCTAACAGTTGCCGCGACTAATGGTGCAGCTGTGGCAAATCACCAGCGGGGTAAAAAGTGGCTCAGCACGTCTTAATTATACGCTACCGGCCCCTATAAATGGTACACTTTATCCATTTTTGCGATGGACACAGGCCACCCATACTGCTGCTCAATTTTCTCCTTCAGGGCTACAGTGGCGTCCTGCTCCCCATGGTTCAGGAACACGCGCTCAGGGGCGGCACGCATGGCACTCAAACACCACAGCAGGTCTTCCTGATCGGCGTGGGCAGAGAGGGAGCCAATCTGCCGTATGTCGGCTCTCACCGGGAAGCGCTGACCATCAATCTTGATTTCGCTGGCCCCTTTGCTAAGTTTGTTCCCCCGGGTGCCCTTTGCCTGGTGGCCAACAAGCAGTATAGTGTTTTTCTCATCGCCAACCAGCTTTTTGAGATAGTAGAGCACACGCCCGCCTGTTGCCATGCCGCTGCCTGCGATAATAATCTTCTGCTTAGGGCTGTCCTCATCCAGCACGTGCAGGGTATCCTCAAAGCTTTTGATGATATGCACATTATCTGTCAGATCCTCGGCTTCTGCGTCGCTCAGGTTGTGCCAGCCTTTGTATTTCTGAAATAGTTCGGTGATGTTGATACCCATCGGGGAGTCCAGGTAAATAGGGATAGCGGGAATGCTCTTTTCACGCCTCAAATCGTTGAGCAGCATAATTATCTCCTGGGCCCGCTCCACCGCAAAACTAGGGATAACCACTGAGCCTCCTTTCTCAAAGGTGCTGTTCACCACTTCCTGCAGCGCCTGGAAAGGAGAGTTGGATTTATCATGCAGCTTATCGCCGTAAGTAGACTCCAGCACTACGTAGTCGGCGCGCACGCAACGGGTAGGGGAGTCCAGGATCAGTGGTTCCTGCTGCCCGATATCTCCGGAGAACAAATAGGTCTTGCCGTCGCACACCAGCTCAATGCTGGCCGAGCCCAAGATGTGCCCGCTCTTCAGGAACCGGAATTTAACGCCCTCTTTTAGTGTCACCCACTCCTGGTCAGTATACGTTTGGAACAGCTCCATGGTGCGCCGCACATGCTTGGGCCGGTAGAGCGGCTTTACCGGCTTTTTGCCGGCCTCGGCGCGTCGCTGGTTCAGGTCTTTGGCGTCCTCCTGCTGTATGTGTGCGCTGTCGGTAAGTATAACCTCCGTGATGTCTTTTGTCGGGGCCGTGGCGTAAATAGGGCCGCTGTAGCCTTTCTTTACCAGCACCGGCAGGTAGCCGCTGTGGTCCAGGTGGCCGTGCGTCAGCAGAATAGCATCCAGTTCAGAGGGTTTGAACGGGAACCGTTTCGCTTTATTCAGCTTGCGCTCTTTTTTGTTACCCTGGAACAGACCGCAGTCCACCAGTAGTTTAAGGTCGCCTATCTGCAGTAATGTCCTGGAGCCTGTTACGACTCCTGCCGCACCTAAAAACTGCAGCTGTACAGGACCTGATTGTTGTGCCATGAAATGATATCTTGAATAGGGTATAAGGGCCCGCGTAACGTTTGTGCCGAGGGTCAGAAAGGAGAGCTGCCACGCAGGCTGGCTCTCCTTTCTGGTTGTGTGATTATGGCTATACGCGTACTAAACTTCGGCGTAGACGTTGCTGCCGGTGTACTGTACGTCACTTATTTCGAAGCCGCTCTTTGGGAGTGTCGGCATTTTATGGATGTCCACCTCCAGGTCCTGCTCCGGCACTATATACTTTACCTCCTGCGTCAGGAACTGCAGTGCTACCTTCATCGCCTTTATCGTGATCCATTCCCCGGCGCAGCGGTGGCCAGTGTAGTGGTCTCCGCCGCCCTGGGGGATAAAGTCGAAGGGACTGCCGGACCACTCCGTGAACCGCTCCGGCTTAAAGGCATACGGATCGGGCCACATCTCCGGGTCATGCAGCATCCCGAAAACATCCAGCAGCACTAAGGTGCCTTCCTTAAACTGGTGCCCCTTCCACTCGAAGTCCCGGTGCGGGCGCGCGCCCAGAAAAGGTGTGAAAGGGTAGAAGCGGCGCACTTCCTGCACAAACAGCTGGGCGTACTTCTCCTCGCCTGTCCTGATCTTCTCCACCTGCTCGGGGTGTTCGTGCAGCGCCAGTGCCGAAAAGGCCACATAGGTTGCAATAGCGACAATAGGCCGCACCACGTTCATCAGCTCCACCGTGGCTACGTGGAGGTCCAGCAGCTCCCCGTCAAGGTCGCGGAACCAGGCAATCTGGTAAGCAGCAGAGTTCTCCGGCACCTCCAGTTTACGGCTGCGGATGTCCTCGATAATCTTCTTGTTCCACTTCTCCGACACGTTGCGGGCGTGTATGCCACGCCAGTAGCGCGTGGTGGCGCCGCCAAAGCCGTAAATCATTTCGATATATTCCTGGGCATGCTCGCGCACCTCGGTCGGCTTCAGCGGAACACCCGCCCACTCACAGGCAGCCAGGCATAGCACCTCTCGGGCTTCGTCGAAGAGCACGACACGCTCCATTTTCTCCCATTTCCGGGCGTAGGCACGCCAGTAACGCAGCATCAGGCCCATGAGGTCATCAATGCGATCCCTGGACATGAACGACATGAACAAGGCCTTACGGTGCCTGTGCGCCTCCCCGTCCAGCATCTGAACACCGTTTTTCCCCATCAGTGTCTGCTGTACGCGTTTGGGCAGCACGCCTTCTCGCCAGAAGTACGCATTGTCATAAAAGAGCGCGGCCGCTTCTTTCCCGTGGATGCAAATCACCTTTTCGCCCAGCAGGCGGGTCTGGAATATATCGGTCTGATGATCCTCCATGCGCTTTTTCAGAAAAGGGTAGCCTTCCAGGAGTAAGGAGATTGAGCTGTCGAGCGTGTTGTCGTGCGGGATGTTTTTCATAGGTACAGGTGTGTTTGATGTACGTTGAGTGAAAGAAACTGAAATCTGTGTTTCGGTTTTAAACTACGCGTAGAAGGGGTGCGGGTTGTTTGAAAGAGCTGAAACAGCGCCTCCAGCTGCAGCGGAGGCGGCAAAGGGCTAAAAAAGAGAGGCCCCGCTAGCTAGCGGGGCCTCTCTTTTACTCACTAAAAAATTTTATTCCGGCGCTTACATAGCCACACTAAAGGTAACCGTTTCCTGTGCCGTGTTGTCTTGCTCATCCACTGCTTCAAATCGAAGCATGTAAGCACCCACAGGTTGGTTGGCGTCCAGGTTAACATCGAAGTCTACTTCGGCCTCCGTGTTATCGTTCAGGAAATCGCGGATGGAGTCGTCGTTCAGAACTGTCTCTGTCCCGTCCGGGCGCATCAGCACTACCCTCACTTCGTCCAGCCCCAGGTTATCCTCAATATCGGCACGTACCGGCACTACATCACCAGGTGCATACGTAGTGTTGGCAACAGGTGAGATAACGGTAATTGTTGGCGCAGTTGCATCCAGATCCACATCATCATCGTCGTCGTCGCAGGCAATAAATGCAAAAGAGAACAATAACAGGAATAGCCAATTTAACTTCTTCATAGCTTGTTGTATTAAGTTGTAGATAAATAAATAACTGTATACCAATATAGTAGTAAGGTAAGCATACAGCGTTTGGAAGTACAGCCCTTTTAACGCCCCTCAGAGAATAAGGTTTTCCATCGCAAAATTCGTCCAACTTTAATTGCACCTCTCCTTAGCCCATTTTCTGGCGTCGCTAAAAAAAGACCCTCATCCACCCGATAGCAGGAACCAAGCTAACATCGTGTCGTAACCATGCTTGTATTCAGAACTTTAAGAACAATCAGGTATGAATAATTACGTATTGCTGTACTATTTTGACAAGGAAGACCAACAAAAGCAGTTTGAGGAAGGAATAAGGAAAACATTTGACCGGCACCGGGAGGAAACGAACGGCGAGTACAAGTATTTTGGCTTCGCTGACCGGGAAGAGCCAGGCGTGGTGGATAAGCTGAACAGCATTTTAACGGCGATGGGCATGGGCCGCGACGGGTACTTTGGCCCGAGAGACTATGTAGCGCTGTACTTTTCGCGCGAGAAGGACCCGGACAACATAAAGCGCCAGCTACTGATCGGCACTGCCGACATGGTGAACAAAGGCGCGGAAACCACGGGAAACGATGCGCACCAGAGCAATATACAGAACCTGCTGGTGTATGATTACCTCAAAGCATAGAACACAAAAGCCCATAAATCAGGAAAGCAGGTGCTGTAACACCTGCTTTCCTGATTTATGGGCTCACTAGCTAACGTTTACTTCTCTTTGCTGGCTTTATAGTCTGCCATAATACCGTCGCAGATCCAGTTGGCAAGGGCCTGGCGGTTGTTCGGGATAACGAAGCGGCGTTGGTCTTTGTCGTTTCGGATGTTCCCCAACTCTACGAACACAGTGGGCGGGTTGCTGTACTTAACCACATACAGGCTGCTGCGCGGAGATACGCTGCCGTAGTAATCGCGGTTTGGCTGGTAGCGGTTATACTTGTTGGTAAACACCTCATGGATGCGCTCGGCCAATGCCTGGCCGGACGGGCTGTTTTCGTGGTGGTAAAAGAAAACATCGATATTCTGGCTCTTACTGCGGCTATCGACGTGCACGGAGAGCATGCGCTGGTAATCGTTTTGGTGCTGCAGGTAGAGTTTGTTTACCTCATTTACACGCTGCCGCAGGCGTTTATTGTGGTCGTAGGGGATAGGCTTGCCGGAGTAGCTGAGCTCATCCCTGTCCATCTTAAGGATATTCTCATCCCGGATGCCATCGTCGGGGTCCTGTATGATCATGTAAACGGTGGCGCCGTGCTCCATCAGGCGGCGGGCCAGGCGAACGGTGACATCATAGGCATACTCATCCTCGCTGAGCATGTACGGGCCATACTTGCCAACTGCCCCCGGGTCCGGGCCACTGTGGCCAGCCATCAGGTAGTATACAGCCCCCTGCAGCTCGCGGTCAAGAATCTCTACGCGCGCATAGTCTTCACCAAAGAGGGGCACCTCCAGCACGGAGGGAGCCGTGGCAGCTTTAACAGTAGTTTTTTCTGCTGCACCGGCTGAGCCAGAGGGCAGAAAATAGGTTCTGCCGGCATAGAGGCTGTTATCTTGCCCGATATTCTTCTTGTTGAGCTCCATAAATGCCTGCAGGTGCTGCGTGGGGTCCAGGCCGTGGCGGCGCAGAAGCAGGTAAATACCGTCGCCGGCTTTGGCAACTACTTTGGAGTTGCTTTGGCTAAAGGCGAAGGAGGCGGTCAGGGAAAGTATACAGGAGAGTATAAGGGTGCGCAAAGTATTAAACATTATCATCTCACTATCTCTTACGAAGCGATAGTATAAAAAATTTTGCAGGTATAAAAGTTATTCGCCAGATAGTGTCGCCTAACACGCGACCTATCTGGCGTAACAGTAGCAGGAACAACCTGTCTCCCAGGCTCCTCCCTTTATATCTTTTCGTAACTGCTGAGCAGCTTGATCATAGTGCCCTGCTCCACGCGGTCGTCCAGTTCCAGCCCGTTCAGGATTGCCAGTTCTTCCATACGGTCCTGCGGTACCTGGTAGCGCTGGAAAACCTGCCGCACAGAGCCACCCTGCTGCACCGTCTCGACGCGAAGGCGCACAGGCTGCTTGTTCAGCTTTGCCGCCTCGGTAAGCGGGCTGAAGTTCTGCATCGTATTCGTAAACTCGTTGAAATAGTTACTGAAGTTATTGACGGTGGAAATACCCATTAAGCTGTAGATGTTGCCGTTGTACTTGATGAGGTAAGTGAGCGTGCGAATGGCCTGCTGCTGCTGTTGCTGTTGCTGCTGCTGTTGCTGATCTGCGACAATGGCCAGTGCCGGAAGCCCGTTTACGGTGGTGCTCTTCGACTCAACCACCTGCAGGCTGTACTGCTGAACCATTTGCTGGGCGGCAGCCTCCAGTGTTTCGCCGGGCGCAAGGGTCAGGTTCATGATTGCCTTGCCGTCCTTGGGCGCCATTTGAAACGCCTGTGGTGTGTTTTGGTAGGCCCAGGAATTAGGGATCGGAAACTTAAACTTCAGCTCCGGGTGGTAGAAAACATTATTCTCCACAAAGCCTTGCCGCGGGTCCTCGCCGTACACCAGGCCGTCAATCATTTTCAGGTAACTGTTGCGGTTTACCTTGGCCACGGTCAGGTTGAGCTTTTGCTTCCAGTCGAAGGCCAGCTTGTTTACCGCCTCGTAGCGGTCTGCCGGGTTGGGGTGTGTCGAAAGGAAGTTGGGCACGGCTTCTCCGCTCTCTCCCTGTTGCCGCTGCAGCGTCATGAAGAAGTCCGCCATTTCCTCGGCATCGTACCCAATTTTAGAGGAGTACTCCACCCCAAGCCTATCCGACTCCCGCTCATCATCCCTGCCGAATTTCAGGAACAGCAGCCCCAGGCCCTGCGAAGCGGCATCGCCGAACTGCGCAAACTCAGGCGAGAGCACGCTACCGGCAATCAAACCCACCTGCGCCAGGGTGGACTTTGTTTGCTGCTGCACCGAGTGGCGCGCAGCCACGTGCCCAATCTCATGCCCCAGCACACCGGCAAACTGCGCCTCGTTGTTAAAGTGCGCCAGGATGCCGCGGGTAAAGTACACATACCCGCCGGGCAGGGCAAAGGCGTTCACCACCGGCGAGTCCACCACCTTAAACTCATAGTTCAGGTTGGGGCGGTGCGAAATGGCCGCCATGGCCTTGCCTTTTTCCTGGATAAAGTTCTGCAGCTGCTGGTTTTCGTAGACGCCGAACTGGGCGAGCACGGCCGGGTCAGACTGCTGTCCCAGGGCAATTTCCTGCTCCTCCGACATCAGCACCAGGTCCTTCTTACCTGTTACCGGGTTGGTTGCGCAGGAATTAAACAGCATGGTTACTGCCGTTGCAAGTATGTAAACGCTATGTCTCTTCATATCAGTTATGAGCTTATTCCCCTATACGGAGAGGCTTTGAGTGATCAAAATATTAGGATAATGTAATCTTTTGTATCAACGCAGGGCTAAAATGAATAGTTACAGCCGGAGGAGCCGACCCTGTGCAGCGCCTGTGCCTGTCGCACAAAAGCGATGAACACACGAGGTGCTGCGACCAGTCTGGAGCCCATCGGCCTTGTCTAGTGACCGTTGCCGCTGCTGCCGGGGCTGCTTTGTAGGTGGGGTGACTTTTTCTACCCCCTGCAGCTACAATCCCCGTATCACTTTACATGTACTTTAATTTAACAACCACTATTACATAACCTATGAAGCGACTTGAAGACAAAGTAGTATTTATCACCGGGGGCAACTCCGGCATCGGGAAAGCATGTGCACTGGAGGCAGCGCGGGAAGGCGCCAACGTGGTTATAGCTGACCTCGCGAAAGCGGAACACCAGGGCACCATTAACGAGCTACAGGAAATGGGAGCGGACGCGATGTTTGTGCCTATAGATGTGGCTGATGTGGAGAGCGTAAAAAGCGCCATCCAAGCAACTGTCGAGAAATACGGGAAGCTGGATGTGGCCCTGAACAACGCAGGCATCGGCGGGCCCTACTCAGGCATCCACGACATGGACGATAAAGTGTGGGAGAAAATTATCCAGATAAACCTGAATGGGCAGTTTTACTGCGTGAAGTATGAGCTACAGCAGTTTCTGAAGCAGGGCGGTGGCGTTATCGTGAACATGTCGTCTCTGGCTGGCCTTGTGGCAGAGCACGGGCTGGCTCCTTACACCGCGGCAAAGCACGGCCTGCTGGGCCTCACCAAGAACATTGCAGTGCAGTATGCGGAGAAAAACATCAGAGCCAACGCCATTTGCCCGTATTACATCGATACGCCGCTGCTGGACGCCGTGCCCCAGGACGTTCACCAGCTGTGGATTGCCGGCACCCCGGCCAGGCGCCTGGGTAAATCCGAGGAAGTTGCAAAGGCATTCATCTTCTTTGCCTCCGACGACTCCAGCTACTGTAACGGCACCCATTTGGCCGTGGACGGAGGTGCCCTGGCTTAAGTTTCCCTAGCTAAAAAGTAGCGTGATAAGCAGCAGCTTAGCGAAGTCTGTAACTGCACAGAACGCATTCATCAGCTGTACACGTTGGGCGTTTGTTTACTGCTGCATACGCACCTCCCGAACAGCCCTTGAGCTGGCAAAGGCTCTTAACCAGCAACACGGGCCAAAGGCTGCTACGGGCTGTGGCGTTTTATCTTAATATCAAGCAGGCGCACAGGCACAAATTTTATACTTAGGGCTACCCTGGCTGAGACTTCAGCAGCGCAACCCATATCAAACCACCACATTAACCAGTTATATTATGAACAAGCGAAAATTAGGACAACAAGGACTGGAAGTTTCCGCCCTGGGCTTAGGCTGCATGGGCATGTCTGACTTTTACAGCAACCGCGACGACAAAGAGTCTGTCGCCACCATACACCGTGCGCTGGAGCTCGGCGTAAACTTTCTGGACACCGCTGACATGTACGGCGTAGGCGCAAACGAGGAACTGGTCGGCCGAGCTATCGCTGACAGGCGGGACCAGGTGATTCTGGCCACCAAGTTCGGGAATGTCAGGGCCAAGGACGGCAGCTTTTTGGGCGTCAACGGAAAACCAGACTATGTAAAGCAGTCCTGCGAAGCCAGCCTGAAACGCTTAGGGGTAGACCACATTGACTTATACTATCAGCACCGGGTAGATAAAGACACCCCGATTGAAGACACCGTGGGCGCCATGGCAGAGCTGGTGAAAGAGGGGAAGGTGCGGTACCTGGGGCTCTCTGAGGCAAGTGTGGAGACAATCCGAAAAGCACATAAAGTACATCCCATCACAGCCCTGCAAACAGAATACTCGCTCTGGAGCCGCGATGTGGAAGACGAAATTCTGCCTGCATGCCGCCAAATGGGCATCGGCTTTGTACCGTACAGCCCGCTCGGCCGAGGCTTCCTAACGGGGCAGATAAAGAAGTTTGAGGACCTGGCCGAGGACGACTACAGGCGGCAGTCGCCGCGTTTCCAGGGCGACAATTTCCAAAAGAACCTGGACCTGGTGCAGAAGATAGAGGAGATGGCCTCGCAGAAAGGCTGCACCCCTTCACAGCTGGCCCTGGCCTGGCTGCTGGCTCAGGGTGACGATGTGGTGCCAATTCCGGGCACCAAGCGCCGCAAATACCTGGAAGAAAACGTTGGTGCGCTGGATGTGTCGCTATCGCAGGAGGAGTTACAGCAGATTGATGCCATAGCCCCAAAAGGCGTAGCAGCAGGCGGCAGATACCGGGAAGAGCAGATGAAGGCCATAAACGGTTAGCCTGCCCCTTTAGCACAGAAGCCCGTGGCACAGAGGAGGCCACGGGCTTTTCTGTTTCCGTTGGTTTTTTTTCTGCTACATCCAAGGCTGCAGCTCACGCTACTTTCGGGATATCCTCTTTCTCCGTTTCCGGCCGCTCTGTTTCCGCTACAATGCGGCTGAGGTCCGTCAGGATGCTGCCCATATCCTGCAGAATGGCCAGGGAGGAGACATTGGCCAGGCTTTCCAGGCATCGGGCCTGTTCCTGCCGCGCCAGCCGGATGGCCCCGCCCAGGGCAGCCGCCTTGCTATCGGAAGGGGCAACAATTGTTTGCCCGAACGCCTCTACACACGTGGCCGTCGCTCCCAGGGCATTTTCCAACTGCTCTTTACTATAGTCCGTTTGAAAGGCGCTGTTTTGCTGCAGGTCCGCCAGGCTTCTCCTGATACCCCTGATCTGGATCATAATGCTGTGCAGCAGCCTGGTATCAGCCGCCAAACGGGCAAGTCTGGCGCGTTTGTGGGTAAGCAAGGGGTTGTACTTCAGGCTTTGCTCTGCCAGCTCAAGCGATTTGCGGCACTCCATGGCTACTTTGGTGAGCGCCTCCACTTCGGAACGGCCTGTTCTCCGGCGGCCTCCGCTTTCTATCAACAGGGCGCTTAAGCCTTTTAGTGTACTGGCAGCCAGTTTGCTGTAGGACACAATGCTCCTTTCCACTTCAGGGATAGCATCCTGCGGAACAATCAGGGCGTTGATCAGGACAGCGATGCCGGAGCCCAGAATGGTTTCGATGATGCGCTCATAGGCATACCCGGCCTTGGTTTGGCCAAAAGCCAGCACCAGCAGCGAGCTAATGGCCACCTGCGAAATGATCTGGGGATTCATTCGGAAGGCTTTGGCGATCCCCATCCCAATCAAAATAATGAAGAAGATGGAAATAGCCCCGATCTCAAACCAGTGCCCCAGCAGCATGCTGATCAGAACGCCGCCAATAATACCGATAATACGTTGCGAAGCTTTATTAACGGAGTCTGCCACCGTAACCTGCACGGTAATAATGGCCGCCACCGCCGCAAAGTAAGGATAAGGAGAGTGGAGCAGGCTGGAGGCGATAAACCAGGAAAGTGCAGCAGCAAAGGCAGTTTTTATGATCTGTAGCGTCAGCCCGAGCTTGCTTAATATTCTTAGTATCCTGTTCACAGGAGGTACATACTTATACTATGGCTTTAAGTTAGCTTTTACAGATAGGGTAGGGGTACGCCGGCGATTCCCTGAGAGGCTTGATTGTTTGAGATAGGAGTTTAGATAAAGATGAACCGGAACCACAACCCACCTACGCGAACAATAACAGTTAAAAAGCCCCAGGACGTATCGCTGACACAGAGAAGCCATCAGCAGAAACGAAACGTTTTAGTAAGCTCAGTTGAATTGCTTCAAAGCTCATTCTGGAGCGATTTTAGTCTTTCCGCCTGAAGATGTTTTTGCAGCTCCTCTTGAATTGAAAGAGATGTAATAAAGACATGCACTTTTTGGGGTGCTGTCTCGGACATGATCATTTCCACTTTGTCCCCCCTCCAATAGTATTCAGCTCCTGAACTAAGCTCAATTTTGCCGTTAGGTTTTCCATACACAGTAGAAAGTATTTCAAAGAGCTTGTACCCGTGGATAGCGTCAGCAACGAACATTACCCTGTAAAAACGTTCATTAAAGCTCTCATAGGCGAGGTAATCTAATGCTACGTCTCCAATTTGCAGGTTGTCTGTAGAGCGCCTGTACTCTTTCCATGCACTGTGCGGCTGGCTACTTAATGCATGCTTGTACTCTTGCATACCTACGATAGCGTTTAGCTGATCTCCAAAGTGTACATCTCGAAAGCCATACTTTTTATCCAAGTCTTGCACTGTTTGGGCAGAAGATTGGTGCGGAGAGACTACAAAAACAGCAAGAAGCAAAGCTACAAGCGAGAGCATGTGTTTCAGTTTAGCCATATAGTTGTTACTGTAACTTAAAGGGTAGAAGTAAAAGTAAGAAAACCATTAACTCATGCTTTTTTTTACCGCGCACAAATTCCCCTGTAGGCGCACCACTGGCACACATCCAGGTCCTGCGTTTTTCTGATTGGCTCCTCGGGGTCCAGCATGCGGCGCACGAAGTCTCCCAGCAGCTCTTCGGAGGCCGCCACAAAATCCTTTGGAGTGGCACCGTCCGCCTCTGTAAAGTTAAACTCCGACGACAGCACGCCCGGCTCCAGGTTTCGGAAGGAGAGGATGCCCGACTTCGGCTGTATACTTTGTGGGGAGATGTGGCCGGCACGGCGAAGTATAGTTTCGGGCTGCTCCTCCAGCACCCGCTTCAGCACGTACTCATACAGCCAGAGCTGGCGGGCTTTGCCATACTTCTGGTCGGTTAGGAAGTGCAGCGAAACATCCTCAGGCTTTACGCGCAGCTGGTTCTGCTCCACTTTGCCTGTTTTATAGTCAATCACGCGCAGTTCAGGGCCCGTGAGGTCGATGCGGTCTGCTTTGCCGGCGATACGCACGTTTACCACCTCGTTGCCCACCTGCACCGGAAGCGTGGTGGCCAGCGTTTGCTCGAGGCGCAGCACGTAGAGGGGCAGCTCGTCAGAATCCTTCAGCTTCTGCAGGTATTTCTCCAGCACCTCCACCGCCACTTTGTAGAGCAGGTAGTTCATGCCGCGCTCCGGCTTGGCCCCCAGGGTCACTTTGCTGAACTCGCGCTTTACTTTATCGGGCAGCGCCTGCAGCATCTGCTCCACATGCCCGGCAAGCAGGGGGTCGCCGCTTTGCTCATGCGGCCGGAAAAAGTCCTCCAGCACCTGGTGCACAATGGTACCGAACTGGTCGGCGCCAAGCTGCTCCTCCACCTCATCCACCTCCTGCATTTTGGCGATGCGGGTAAAGTAATACTGCAACGAGCAGTTGATGTACATGTTCAGGTGCGAAGGGTAAAGCCCCCGCTCCAGCTCCGCGCGAAGCGCAGTAAGCGTTTCGGGTGTCTTTTCAATAATGATATCTTCGCTGTACTTGCGCGTTTCCTGCAACTCTACGGAGGCCGTCAGGTCGCGGAACGTGATGTTGGGGTTGCGCAGGGCCAGGTCGTTTTGCAGCTGCAGTATGAAACGGCTTTTCTCGCCGGAGCCGTAGGTGTCGGAGGGAAGCACGTAAAGCAGGTTTATCTTCTTGGCGCGCTGCAGCAGGCGGTAAAAGTTATAGGCCATGGTCCCCTCGGTTTCGGCATACGTCGGCAGGCCGAACTCCCGCAGCACATCATAGGGCATCAGCGACTCCTGGCGCTTGGGCGCAGGCAGCACGTTCTCGTTTACCGACAGGATGATCAGGTTCTCAAAGTCCAGCGCACGCGTTTCCAGCATACCCATGATCTGCACCTCCGAGATTGGCTCCCCGCTGAAGGGCAGGCGCGTCTGGGAAATCAACTCGTAGAGAAACTTCCGGAAGCTGCGCACGGAGATCTTGTGCTCGCGGCAGTCGAAGATGGTATCGAGGCGCTTCACCAAGGTATAGAAGATGTACAGGTACTCCGTTTCGATGCTGTTGCGGCCGTGGGTGTATACTTCGCGCAGCAGCTCGATCAGCTCATACATCGCCACGATAATGTCGTCGCAGTCGCGCCAGGTGCGGAAAAGCGTCTCGAAGAGCGGGTGGTGCTGGCTCAGCTCAATAAGCTCCTGCGCCGTAATCAACACTTTGTTCTCCTGCACCATCTTGTCGAGCACCTGCTGGATCATGCCATGGTACCGGGCCTTCTCCGGCTGGTCGCCGAGGTAAAGCTCGTACCGGCGGATGAAAGGGTGCGTCAGCAGCTTCGTGACGCTCAGGTGGTGGTACTGGTATACTTTGTAGCCGGAGGCCTGCAGCTGCGTTACCCCCGTCAGGTGTACTTCAAAAAGCAGGTCGATGAGGTTAAACAGCGGGGTGCCCCTAAAGCTGAGGCCCATGGTAACGTTATAGGTAGGCACGTCCTCCGGGATGGAGTGCAGCACGGGCAGCAGCAGCGTTTCGTCGGGCAGCACGATGGCCGTCTGCGCGTGCTTGTCCTGCTGCCGTATCTCCTGTAGCAGCTGCCCGGCCAGCTTGCCCTGCATGCTGGCGTTGGCCACGCCGATAACGTTTATCTCTTTTGTATCTGTCTGCAGTAGGTTCTGCTGCCAGCGCCACTCCGGCATGCCCCAGGTGCTTTTGTAGCTGCGCAAAAAGCCACCGGCACGGTTAGGCGAATCGCCCTCCATGTAGAAATCATCAGAATCGAAGAGCACCTCGGCCTTCTCATACTTGAGCAGCGTCCGGATGATCTTCTCCTCGGAGCGGGTAAGGCTGTTCAGGCCGATAAAAATGAACTGGTGGCACTCGCTCGTCCTGGCAATCTGCTCAATGGTTTCGGCCACTTTGCGAAAAGCCATACCTGTGTAGGCCTGCTTTTTATCCAGCAAGCGCCGCTGCAGGTTGTGGTAGGTCTTCTCGATGTTATCCCAAAGGCTGAAGTACTTTTTAAGGGTAGGAGAGAGCTCTTTGCCCAGGAACTTCGGGTCCCAGCGCTCCAGCGCCTTCGCCTCCCCCAGGTACTCAAACAGCTTGTCCGTGGCCACCAGGTTCTGGTCGATGCGACTGAAGTCCTCCAGCAGGGTGCCCGCCCAGGTCACGAAGTTGTCGAAATCGAGCTTCGGGTCCTGCTCGCGCATCAGGTCGAACAGCTCCAGCTGCAGGTTTATCGGCTCCAGCACATCGGTTTTGGAGAGACTGCGGATAAAGTCCTCCATGGCATACACCTCCGGCGACCAGATCGGGTCCGGGGCCGCCTGGGCCAGGGCTGTTTTAAAGAAAAAGCTCGCACGGCGCGAGGGCAGCACCACGCACAGGTCGCTGATGTTTTCTTTATACTTCTCGTAAACGTATTTGGCCGTTAGCTCCAGAAAGGTTTGCACGTGGGTAAGTTTTGAATAACTGTATGTTGAATGACTGAATGTTTAACTTCAGAGTGAGTGATTGCGTGATGGAGCGCTTTTCTCTTTGCCAGCATCATTAGGATGGAGGTGCCTGTAAGTATAGGCCGCCCCTGTGCATCCTCTCATCCTTTTAACCCCGATACTTAATGTATAGAGTCCTGCCTGTGCCCGCTTGGGTCATCCGGCAGCAGGAATGGATTGTAGGCGATCTCCCACAGGTTGTCGTCCGGGTCTGCAATGTAGCTGCTGTAGCCTCCCCAGAACACTTTCTCCGGGCGTTTCAGCACAGTGGCGCCCTTCTGCTCCAGCTGCGCCACCAGCTCATCCACCTGCTGCTCAGAGGCCACGTTGTGCGCCAGCGAAAAACGCTTAAAGCCGCTGCCCTCGGCCGGAACACCGGCATCATCGGCTAAGGACTCCTGCGGAAAAAGAGCCAGCTGCATGCCGTTCAACTGAAAAAAGACAATGCTGTCGTTGCTGCTCTCGCTGGGCTGCCACCCGAACACGTGCTGGTAAAACTCCTTCGCCCGTTGCAGGTTTCTCACGCCTAAGGTGATCAGTGTTAATCTTGGTTCCATATATTTTGCCTTGTTTATTGCTAATGCCTTGGGAGCTGTACCGTAAAGGTAGTGCCTTTCTCCGGTGCGCTCTCTACGCTGATCTTTCCGCCCAGGCCCTCTACCTGCATGCGTGTTAAGTATAAGCCCAGCCCTTTTGCGTCTTTTTTGCGGTGGAAGGTATTGTAGAGGCCAAACAGTTTCGGCCCAACCTTGCCCAGGTCCATGCCTAAGCCATTGTCAGCCACGGAGAGGTAGATGTTATGCTCCTCCTGCCAGCTTCTCACGGTGATGAGCGGCGGCCGGTCGCCTCTGTACTTTAGCGCGTTGGAAAGCAGGTTGTGCATGATGCTCTCCAAATACACCTTTGGCATATTCAGCGCGGGCACCTGCAGGTCGGTACAGATCTTCGCGTCGGTCTGCTTTATCTCAGCCTGCAGGTTCTCAATTTCCTTCTCAATGATGTCGTGGAGCTGCACATTGCACTGCGGCAACTGCTGCTCAATGGCCGCCTTCAGAATCAGGTTCAGGTCATCGATGGTCGCCGAGATGTTATCCGTCATTTTGGAGATGTGCTCCATTATCTCTGCGGCGCTCTCGTTTGTAGGCTCTGCCAGGTATAAGCTGTGCAGGCCTTTGATGTTCTTTAACGGTGACCGCAGGTTATGCGTGATGATATGGGCAAAATCCTCCAGGCGGCTGTTTTTAACGTGCAGGTCCTGGGTGTAGAGCTTTAGCTCCTGGTTTAGCTGCTTCAGCTGGCTGGCCTGGTTGCGCAGTATGATCGCCGTAATGTCTTTCAGCAGCATCTGCGTGATCTCCAGCTCGTTCACCGTCCAGGGCTCAGACTTCCCTTTGATCACTTCCGTCCAGTTCTGGAAAGACTTGCGCGGGTGTATCCGCATGTCTCCGCCGGGGAGTGGCTTATCGGGGTTACCTGCCCATATCCGGGTCTCCTTTATCTCCGGCTTAAAGTATAGAATGTACTCTTTGTTGTAGCGGGAGATCTCCAGGGCAAGCAGCCCGCTGGCGTTTGCCCGAAAAGCCTCCGCACCCGGCATGTGGCTCGAAAGCTGCCTGGTGCTGAACACCCGGCTGGTGTTGTTCTCCGAGAGCCAGTCTATGATCTGCATGACCTGGCTTTCATCAGGCCCTTGCCCCGAGGCAATCAGCTCGTGGTTGAAGTACAGGGCTGCCGCGGAGCAGCCGGTGAGGTGCAGAAGGTTAACCTCGCCCTCGAAAAGCTCTTTGCCGATATGGCTGGCCCCGCTAAGGCGCTGGATCAGTTCTTCCTCCAGCTTTTTGCTTTGCGCCAGTGTTTGCACATCGCGCTGCTCGCTGTCAGACAGGATGGCATTGGAAAAAGCCTTGGCTATCAGGTAGCAGAGCTGCCGTTTCCAGTAGTCTTTGAACACCGGCGTAAGATGCTGGCACGTGATCAGGCCCCACAGCTTGCCCTTCACCATAATGGAGAAAGACAGGGTAGCGCTCACGTCCATGTTCCGCAGGTACTCCAGGTGAATCTCGGAGGGGTTCCGCAGCTCCGACAGGATGATGTTGGAAGGGCTTCCGGTGGCAGGATTGAGGTACGGCACGATATCCACCGCCTGGGCCTGCACATCCGGAATCTGCCGCACCTGCTTCTTCTCGAGCAGGGCTCTGGCCGGTGCCGGGATGTCGGAGGCCGGGAAGTGGTGGTGCAGGTACGAGTGCACGCCCGGCTTCACCCTGTCTGCTATTACCTCGCCGTTCCAGTCCTCATCAAATTTGTAGAGCATGACCCTGTCGTAATCCAGCACGCGCTGCACGTAGTCCACCACCAGCTGCGACTGCCCGGCCATGGTATCCAGCTCGTTCAGATCAGTCTGGAACTGGGCGAACTGGTAAGCGTTCTCCAGGCGCTGCTGTTCGGCTGTGGGCACGGCAGGCTCGCACTCCAGCACCAGCTTGCCCGCCGACAGGTGAACAAAGCCGAAGTATACCTGCTCCTGCATCAGGAGCAGCTGCGGGTTCAGCTTCACGGCATTTCGCAACTGCTGCTCCAGCAGCATGTAGCCTTCCCCGGAGCACAGCACCTCCAGCGACTGACCGATCAAACTGCTGGCCTCTATCCCCAGAAAGCCTGCCACGTTCTCGCTGGCCTGCTCCACGAGCAGCGAGTCATGGTCAAGTATAAGCATAAAGCCGTGCGGCTGAATCCGGCCGATGATGTGGATGGGCTCTTTGTCACAGTTGGAAAGGTCAACTTTCAGGTTTTTGTAATTCTGCATGAAGATGCTCGTATTGAATAATCTGCTTTTTAAGAGATTGCTTTAACGTTTGATGCCGTATTCGAGATGTCGTCTCCCGCTGCAAGTACAGCCTGTGCTGCGAACTAACGGCTACAGCCTGCTTTGCTACAGCTCCAGGCCCAGTTGCCCGGCGGTTTTAGCGCCGTATTGCCACTCCATCACCTCCTCGGTTTCGAAGTAGTACAGCACGCACGTTACCTGCTCGTAGCCCAGTTGCCGGAAGCGCACCGCGTAGTGGTCCAGCCGGTAGCGGTGCGCCGGCTCCGGTGGCGGCGTTTTAAACTCCAGCAGCACCACCGCCTCGCCGTCGAACACAATGCGGTCGGGCTTATAGAGGTAGGCACGGGCGTCCAGCACCTCCTTTTCATGCTCCACCACCACCTGATTGGTGAAGTAACGGCCCAGCTTAGGGTGGTTCAGCACCTGCGTCAGCTTCTGCTTTACCTCCGGCTTCTCCCGTTCGCTGATGATGCCCTCGTACACCATCTGGCGCAGCACCTTGTCAAGTTCCGGGGCAAAGGCAAGGCGGGCCAGGGCATAGTGCAGCTTCCTGTTCTGCTGCCGCTGCACTGTTTGCGTCTCAAAATCGAACACGTTGTTGGCGTGCTGCTTTATTTTCAGGCGCTGCTCCCAGTCAGTGGATGTCAGGTGGTCGAGGAAGTACGACCTTTCATCGCCCACACGGTGCTGCAATGCCTGCGGGGTGCCTTTGTGCAACTGGTAGCAGTGCTGGCCAAAGGCCCACAGCTCCTTGTGCACGAGGTAGCGGTACAGCAGGTGGCTTACGTTCTTTGCCTGCCCGTCCGGCTTCGGGGCCTTGCGCTCCTCCAGCAGGTCTTTGGCATTCCCGATCAGGTACAGCCGGTCCATGGGGCGGGTGAGGGCCACGTACAGCATGTTCAGGTTCTCGATAAAGGTTTTCTCAATCTCGGTGCTGTACTGCTCTGTCAGGATAGTATTCTCCAGTTTAGAACTTATGTTAACTGCCACGCTGCGCAGCTTGCCCGTCACGCTCACCCCGTCCGGCAGGTGGCTCCACATCAGCGAGCCCCTTTTGGGCTCCGTGCCCCAGTCCGCAAAAGGCACAAGCACGACAGGGTAGGCGAGGCCCTTGGACTTGTGGATGCTGGTAATGGTGATGGCGTTACGGTCTTTGGGGGTGTTGATGCTCAGCTTTTCCTTCTGCACATCCCAGTAAGCCAGGAAGTTGTTCTGGTTGTTGCTGTTTTTGAGGCTGTATTCCAGCACCAGGTCCAGGAAGCGGAAAAGGTACTCGCTCTCGTTGTTCTTGCCGAGCAGGTCGAAAACGCGGATGAGCTTTTCGGTGAGTTCGTAGATGGACAGGTTGCCCGTCTCGCGCTCCTGCACATCAAAGCCAAACACGCGCAACTGATCAAAGAAGGATTGGTTCTCCTTCTCATTGGCAATGTCGGCAATGGTTCTGGTCATCTCCACATCGGGCACCGACTCCAGCGCCACCTTGCACACCAGGTACAGGGCCTCCGACTTTGCCAGCGAATCGTGGGGGCGGTTAAACACGCGGAACATCGCAATGATCAGGTTGATAACCTCGGCAAACTGCAACGACAGGGAGTCCTGCGAAATAATGCTGAAGCCTTTTTCCTTAAGGAAGTTGGCGATGAGCTTGCTCTTTATGTTGGTGCGGCAAAGGATGGCCATGTCCTTCAGTGCATAGCCCTCCTCCCGGCAATGGTTTACCAGCTGCAGCACCATGTTGAGTGTACTCTCGTCGTAGGTAAGCGCTTTTTCCTGCGTGTAGCCTTCGTAAAGCTCCCCGGTGCGGCTGCAGCTGTTCAGGTCATACTTGTAGTTGCTGTCGTCGTCGTGGGTGAACATCACCTGTATGTGGCCGCCGCTTTTGTCGCTGCCTGTGGGCACCTGCTGCGCAAAGTCCTTGTCGTAGATAGACGTGAAGATGCCAAACTGCGGATGGCTCTGGCTGATGAAGGTAAAAAGCTCGTTGTTAAAGCCGATGATTTCGGAGCGGCTGCGGTAGTTGGTGCTCAGGTTATTGGGCTGCAGCGCCTGGTCCACCGACTCATACCGCTCCCGTATAAGCGGCCCGTGCCGCCGGTTCTCATACAGCTGGCGGGTGCTGTTCTTATAAAGGTGCAGGATCTGCTCCATCTCGCCGCCTCGCCAGCGGTAAATGGCCTGCTTGGCATCGCCCACCACCATGCTGAAGTGGCCGGAGGCCAGGGCATTGTCCACGAGCGGGAGCAGGTTGTTCCACTGCAGCACCGAGGTGTCCTGAAACTCGTCGATCAGGATGTGCTTATACTTCTCGCCGAGGCGCTCATAGATAAACGGTACCGGCTCCTTCAGCACAATATCAATGATGCGCTTGTTAAACTCGGAGATGTGCACGGTGTTCTTGTCCAGCTTTATCTCCTGCAGGCACTTCTCCAGCTCGTTCAGCAGCGATACTTTGTACAGGTGCGGCACCACCTGCTGCACCAGCGTAAAGGTGGCGGCATACTGCTCCTTTATACTTTCGATATGGAAGTACAGCTCCGTGAGCGGCTCCTTAATGCTGTCGATCTGCGCTTTGGCGTAGGCGCTGGCCTTGCCGCCGTACCACTTGTCTTCCTCCACCGTTTTCTGGGCGTTGCTGTTGCCGTAGTTCAGGTCCACCGACTTCAGCCAGGTGTTAAAGTATGACCAGATGCCGCGGGTGCTCTGGTAGAGGTCGGCAGGGGAGACGTCTGCGTTTCCGAAGAGCTGCATGGCCTGCTGCGCCGCCTCCTGCACCGTTTCGGCCACCTGCTGCTGCACCAGGAACAGTTGCTCGCGCACCTCCTTAAAATCCTCCAGGCTCAGCTGCTGCAGATCCGTGATAGCCTCGTACACCTGCTCGTTCAGCAGGTTACGGGCGAAGTCCATCAGGTCGTCGGGCAGCATGGTCCAGCTCTTGCCTTCGCGGGCCTTCTCCAGGGCGTACTGCTCCAGCGTCTGCGAGAGCAGGTCTTCTTTTGAGTCCGTCACCTTGTCCAGCAGCAGCGAGACGGCGGTGCTCAGCAGCGTGTTGGAATCCAGGTCTACCTCGAAGTTCTGCGGGATATTCAGCTCGCGCGTAAACGCCTGCACAATCTTGTTGACAAAACTATCGATGGTGCTCACGCTGAAGTCGGAGTAGTTGTAGAGGATCTGCCGGAACAGGCTGGCGGCACGCCGGCGCACCTCCTCCTTGTCCAGTTTCTCCTCCGGGTACTCCAGCTGTAAATCCTGTGTTATACCTTCGAGCAGCTCCTCGCTTTTCCGTTTATCCCTCTCCGGCAGGCTGTTGTCGTTAAAGTTTCGCAGGGCCCCCAGAATTCGCTCCTTCATCTCAGCGGCAGCGTCGTTGGTGAACGTGATGGCCAAGACCGAGCGGTAATAGTCCGGGTCGCTGCTGTGGAGCGCCAGCTTCAGGTATTCCTTTGTCAGGTGATACGTTTTGCCGGAGCCGGCCGAGGAGGAGTAAATCTTAAAAACTGATGGCATTGCGATGGTATCTATACTTTAAAGATACAGCTTTGGCAAGGCACCAATCAAGCCTCAGGCTAAAAATATTAGCAACGCATATGTAAACCCCATACCCACAGCAGCTTATTCCACAACAAAGCCTCTACCCGGAAAGGGCAGAGGCTTTGTTATACGGGCGGCGCAGAGAGCTTTTCCGGCTATTGCGCGTATACCAGTTCTCCTTTCGCCTCCTGGGCTAAAGGAGCAAAGTCTTTCACACACACATGGTACATAATACGGGCCATGGAGAGCGAGTAATCGGTTATAAGGCAGTGCTGCTGCTCGGCGCTCATCAAGGCCTTGCTGCTCCCTAAGTTAAACTTGTTCAGCTCTATCACTTCATCAAAATTCTGGCGAAGAACCTTCATGGCTTTAAACGAAAGCTCATTGAAGTAAACCGGAATCACCTGGCACACGGCATAGCTTCCTTTCTTGCGCTCCTGGGCAATCATCTCACACAGCGCGTCGATGTTAGTTCTGTCAACATCAGAGAGGATAACATAGAAAACATTGCGGCGGTCGGCCGTCAGTGTTCTGGCCGGCACGCTGCCCAGCAGCATGTTGCGGTTGATTTTTGCTCCTTTCTGGTGGAACGTCTCGTCCTTGAGAATCTTGTTATGGATCTTAAAAGCCAGTGCACCTGAGGCAATAAGGTTAAAATCTTTGCCTTTTGTTGAGATTTTGGAGAAGTGTAACATAGTATAGGACTTTAGGGGTTAGGGATTATGACAAGTGTAAGACTAACGGAAAAGGTTTAGGCAGCGCACTGAACAGCAACTACGAACACCACCATTCGCTAAACCGGTGCGTGCGCATGGCGCCAAAAGGCAGGAACAGCTCTGCAACGGTGCAAATTTCAGCTTGTAGCATTTGTATGGAGTGTTTTAGTAAGCCTAGGGGTAACGGTTGCAATAAGATATACTACGGCTGATCTGTGCAAATTATTCACGCCTTTGTATTAAAAGTGGCCAAGTATCTAAAAACCAGGGTCAACTGCATCTTTTTACGAGCCGCGATTTCCGTTGTTACCATATTCTAATAATTTATTTAACTTAAACACTAATGTAGAAAAAAAATTCCATTATATAAATCCTCTGTACAATAATCAGCCAACGGTTTATTTTCAGGGGTGAAACTCACGCCACAAGCGTCCAATTGCGCCCAAAGCATATAAATCGAGGCATCTGTAGTATATGTCAAAAAAAGTCCCTACCTTTGCGCCCTGTTTGGAACAGTCTGATTTACAGATAACTGGATATACCTCGTTGGCTACGCTAGTTGTTTTTATTTATTTGTCGCTCTCGTATAAAGCAGAGAATGGTTGATCAGCAGGCTGCCTCCAGATATTTCAGTTATTAAAAAATTAGATGAACAAAATCAGATTTGAAGAGCTTCCGCTTTCGCCGGAAGTACAGCGAGCCATCGCTGACATGGGTTTCGAAGAAGCCTCTCCCATCCAGACAGAAGCAATCCCGGTTGTTTTATCAGGTAAAGACATCATCGGCCAGGCCCAGACGGGTACAGGCAAAACCGCCGCTTTCGGCATCCCTACCATTGAAACCGTTGACCCAAGCGACAGAAGCGTGCAGGCCCTTATTCTGTGCCCGACACGCGAGCTGGCTATCCAGGTTTCCGGTGAGATTCAGAAACTGGCCAAGTATAAGCAAGGCATCAGCGTGGTTCCGATTTACGGTGGCCAGAGCTATGACCGTCAGCTGCGCGCCCTGAAGCAAGGCGTTCAGATCGTGATCGGTACGCCGGGCCGTGTCATGGACCACATCCAGCGCGGTACCCTGGTGCTTGACAACGTTAATAAAATCATCCTGGACGAAGCGGATGAAATGCTGGACATGGGCTTCCGCGAGGATATTGAGTTCGTGTTGGAGCGTATCCCGGAAGACCGTCAGACCATCTTCTTCTCGGCTACCATGTCCAAGCCGATCATGGAGATGACCAAGCGCTACCAGACCGACCCTGTGCTGGTTAAGGTAGTGCACCAGGAGCTAACGGTAACGAACATCGACCAGGCGTACTTTGAGGTGCGCAACAGCGCCAAGCAGGAAGTGCTTTCGCGCCTGCTGGACATGTACAACCTTAAGTCAGCCATTATCTTCTGTAACACGAAGCGTATGGTGGATGACCTGGTAACCGGCCTGCAGGCCCGCGGCTACTTCTCTGACGCCCTGCACGGCGACCTGAACCAAAACCAGCGCTCTGCGGTAATGAACAAGTTCCGCAACGGCACCCTGGAGATACTGGTGGCAACAGACGTGGCAGCGCGTGGCCTTGACGTGGAGAACGTAGAGGCCGTGTTTAACTACGACCTTCCGCAGGACGAAGAATCTTACGTACACCGCATTGGCCGTACAGGCCGTGCCGGCAAGTCTGGCAAGGCGTTCTCTTTTGTAGGAGGCCGCTCAGACGGGTACAAACTGAAGGACATCATGCGCTATACCAAAGCCAAGATTGTTCTGCAGCAGGTACCGTCGCTGGAAGACGTAAATGAGATCCGCACGAACATGTTCTTCGATAAAGTGAAGGAAGTGCTGGAAAAAGGACACCTGGCCAAGCATGTAGCGCGCATCGAGCGCTTCGTGAACGAAACCGACGGATACACACCGCTTGACGTGGCGTCAGCCTTGCTTAAAATGAGCATGAAGGAAGCCAAGGTGAAAGAAAAGGGTGCAGATGCCGAGAAGGGGCTTAGCGCCGCCAAAGAAGGCATGGACCGCCTGTTCATCACAATCGGCAAGAAAGACCGTGTGCATCCGCGCGACCTGATCGACCTGCTGGCGCAGAACTCCAGCATTCCGGAAGGGCGTGTGGGCGATATCGACCTGTACGACAAGTTCAGCTTTGTGGAAGTGCCAACAGAGTACACGGCTGAGATCGTGGAAAACATTGGCCGCGTAGAGTATGATGGCCGCATGGTGATCGTGGAGAAATCGCAGAAGAAAGGCTCAGGCCCTAAAGAAGGCGGTGAAGACTTCGGCTTCGGCGGCGGTGGCGACAGAGACAGAGACCGTGGCGGCCGTAGAAGCGGCGGCGGTTTCCGTGGCGGCGATCGTGACCGTGACCGTGACCGTGGTGGCTTCCGCGGCGACAGACGCGGCGGCGGCGACCGTGATCGTGACCGTGGCGGAGACAGAAGAAGCGGTGGCGGTGGCTTCCGTAAGAAAAGATTCTAAGCATCCCGCAACCAAGGCACTTTGGTGCCGTATAATAAAGTATTACAGCCCAGAGGATTAAAACACTTGACAGCTGAAAGAAAAGGCCGACTTGAAACGTCGGCCTTTTTGATTTTAAAATTATTTAACAAAAGCATAACCTTCCTCTACAGCAGCCCGTAAAAGGGGTATCATAAAAAGGTTGGAAGATTAAGCTAGCTGCTTCGGCAGTTAGATTTGACAAGGGTAACATCAGACGGATGTTACCCTTGTTGCTTTTAGCCTGTTATGATGGTAGGGCTTTAAGCCTTCCGGCTGCCTCACGGCTCCAGCCGCTGCGATACCGACAGGAGAGGAGAGACGGTGGGCGAACTTCAGCTGCACCTCCTCCTGAAACATCTTCTTAAATGATTTAGACAATCCATTAACAGCATTGCAGAAACAAAAAAAGGAGCCTCTTGAGGCTCCTTTCATACGTTTATTAGCTGTGGTTACGCGCCTTTAGAAGCATCCCGCAGAGAGCGGATGTGGTCATGCGCGTTTTTGATATCATTGTACTGTTGTTCCACAATCGGCTTCAGGTTGCCGGGAAGGTTCTTGTTTAACGCCTCCTGGTAAGACTTAACGGCGTAATCCTCACCGCGCTCGCACTCCGCCAGCACACGGTGCCTGTCTTTGGACGACAGGGCAGACTTGATGTCGATCCATGCTCTGTGCACGGTTCCCTCCAGGGAGCTCGACTCATCGTCGGTGTGGCCCATCTTGTGCAGCTGGTCCTGCAGTTCGGTGATCATGCTATCGCGCTGCACCGCATACTTGCGGAACAGGTCCTTCAGGTCCTTATCCTCTACATCTTCAGAGGCGGTCTTATATCCTTTGGCACCATCCTTACAACGTTCGATGAGGTGATGCACCGTAGAGAATACTTCTTTATTGTTTTCCATAGTTTTATCCATATTAGTTTCTATATGCTATATTACTGATATGGAATCTTTTTTGTTTCCAAAGCAGGAAGCTTAAGACGCAGGGGCAGGGACGGGTGCAGCCATTTGCCGGCCGGCCAGGAAGCCGGTGGTCCAGGCAGCCTGAAAGTTAAACCCGCCCGTGATGCCGTCGATGTCCAGCACCTCTCCGGCAAAGTATAGCCCCGGCTGCAGTCGGCTCTCCATGGTCTTCATGTTCACCTGGCGCAGATCAACGCCGCCGCAGGTAACAAACTCCTCCTTAAAGGTAGTTTTACCGTTTACCTCCACGGGCAGCCGCAACAGCGCCTCCACCAGCTTATTCGTATTTTTGGCCGGGAGGTCTGCCCACCGTACCTGTTCCGAAATGTCAGCTAACTGCGACAACCCGCGCCAGAGCCGCTGCGGCAAACCGAAGAGCGGGTTAGTGGCAACCGTTTTCTTCGGGTGCGCCTGGCGAAACTGCTGCAGGCTCTCCCGCAGGCTCTCCTCGCTAAACTCCGGCACCCAGCTGATAAGGGCTGTAAAGGTGTACTTCTGCTCAAAAAAATGACGCGCTCCCCAGGCGGAGAGCTTCAGCACGGCAGGGCCGGAATACCCCCAGTGGGTGATCAGCAGCGGCCCCTCATACTCCAGCTTTTGCCCGGCAATACGCACACGGGCCTGCGGCACCGACACCCCCTGCAGCTCTTTGAGCGGCGAGGAGGGCACGTTAAAGGTAAACAGCGACGGCACCGGCTCCTGGATCGGGTGGCCCAGCTCGCGCAGCCAGTCGTAGCCCTGGTTTTTCGGGTGGCCGCCTGTGCTCACCAGCACTTTATCGGCCTGTATGCTTTCGCCGCTGCTGAGCTGAAGCTTAAAACGCCCCTGCTCCGGCTGAATGCTTTCCACACCGGCACCTGTCTTTATCTGCACCCCCGCACGCTTTGCCTCCTGCATCAGGCAGTCGATGATCGTTTCGGAACTATCCGTAACAGGGAACATGCGGCCATCGGGCTCGGCTTTCAGCTGCACGCCACGCCGGGCAAACCAATCGATCGTTTCCTGTGCGCCGAAAATCTTAAAAGCCTCCTTTAGCTGCTTGGCTCCGCGCGGATAATGCTGCGAGAAAACCGTGGGCACAAAACAGTGGTGCGTTACGTTACAGCGCCCGCCGCCCGACACGCGCACTTTTGCGAGCAGTTTATTTGTCTTTTCGAGCAGTATAACCCTGGCCTCCGGGTTTGCCTCAGCACAGGTAATGGCTCCAAAAAAGCCGGCCGCTCCGCCTCCAATCACTATTACCTGCATGGGTTTCAATATTTGCGTCATATAAATGCACCTTGCCACAACACAGAGGCTCTGGAACAAGGCGGGTACGAATTTACGAAAAGAAAGTCATTGGATCGGGGTGGATGAAGGTATAGGCCATCTCATCCTTCAGTTTCTGGCTGCTGATGAGCTTAAACTCCGTTTTGGGCATGTCCTCAAACACAGGCGGAACAAGACCCAGTGCCTGCGCAGCAGCAGTATAGAACTCCCGGCGCATGGGATGCCCATCGGCGCATGCATTGTACACGCTGTTCCACTTATCCTGCTCTATAATCCGCTGCAGGAGCGTCACGCAGTCATCGAGGTGTATCAGGTTAACGGGCGCGTCTCCGTTGGGCACGTTCGTTTTTCCGGCCAGGAAACGCCCCGGCTGGCGGCTCCCGCCTACCAGGCCGCCGAAGCGCACGGTGGTGGTCACCCAGTCCTCCCGTTCCCGGAACAGCCGCTCTGCCTGCAGCAGCATGTTATCCGGCTGCTGCTGCTCCGTAAACACGATATCCTCCTCCGTCACCACCCGGTTCAGGTCCAGGTAAACGGAGGTGGAGGAGACAAACAGGACCCGGCTCACCGGCGAATCCAGCAGCTTTTTGAGCAACAGGTGCATCTGCCGCAGATAGCTTTCGCCCCCGTCAGAGCGCAGGTGCGGCGGGATGTTAAGCACCAGCACCTGTGCCTGCAGAAACTCCTCCAGCGCCGGCTCACTAACTTCTTCGCCAGCCAGGTTCAACAAATAGGGGGTAATACCTTTCTGCTCCAGCAGGCCCAGCTTGCCTGGGGTGGTAGTGGAGCCTTTCACCGTGTAGCCCTGCTGCACCAGCCTTTCAGCCAGCGGCAGCCCAAGCCAGCCGCAGCCCATGATACTTATGGTTTGTGTTTCTTCCATTGTTTTAGTTATCTCTTTTTGGGAGCGCACATAACAATACGGCACACCCGCTGTTGAAATGGCGATGCCCGCTACAAAGTAAAGAATAAATGAAGTATGATGTCGTCCTGATCGGCTCCGGCTTTGGCTCCCTGACAGCCGCGGCGCTCCTGGCAAAGCGGGGGCTGCAGGTGTGTGTGCTGGAACAGGCCAAGTATCCCGGTGGCTGTGCCACGAGCTACAAACGCAAGGGGTACTGGTTCGAAACAGGCGCCACAACGCTGGTGGGGCTGGATGAAGGCATGCCGCTGCGCTACCTGCTGGATACCACCGGCATCCGGGTACCGCTACGGCAGCTGGAGGTGCCCATGCAGGTGCACCTCCCCAACGGGCAGGTACTCACACGCTACGGTAACCTGGAGGAGTGGATCGCGGAGGCAGAACGCGTGTTCGGGTCGCACAACCAGCGCCCTTTCTGGAAGCACTGCTACAGGATCAGTCAGCAGGTCTGGCACACCTCCCTGCAGCAGCGCAGCTTCCCTTTTTCCGCTCCAAAAGACCTGCTGCGGGCTGCGCTGCGGGTAAGGCCCGGCCAACTGAAGCTCCTCCCGGCAGCCTTCAGAACCATGGAAGAGGTGCTGCGCAAGTATGGATTGCTGCACAACCAGCTGTTCGTGGACTTTGTAAATGAGCAACTGCTGATAACGGCCCAGAACTACCTCGAGGAGGTAAACGAACTGTTCGGCGCCACGGCCCTCTGCTATACCCTGTACAGAAACTATTATGTGCCGGGTGGGCTGATAAACCTGGTACGGCCTGTGGAGGCCTACCTCACGGCAGCAGGTTCAACCATAAGGTATGGGCAGCAGGCACAGCGCGTGGAGCGGCTACCGGATGGTTACCGCACCACCACCAACAAGGGCAGTTTCGAGAGCCGCTACCTGATATCGGGCATTCCGCTCAATAATACATTGAAGCTGTTCCAGGATGAAAAGCTACAACAGCGGCTTGAACCTTACCTCATGCCATCGGAGCAGCTGAACGGGGCCTTTACCATGGGCCTGGTACTAAAGGGAGAGGAGCCGCCGAAGGTGCTGCACCACCAGGTGCATATTCCGGAGGGCCTACCTGTTACCGGCGGCAAAAGCATCTTCATCAGCTTCAGCGACCCGGCTGATGTACAGCGCGCGCCGGCAGGGGAGATGGTGGCCAGCATCAGCACCCACGTTCCAAACCCCGGCCACCTGGTGCTACACGATAAGGCGGTACTGGAAGAGGCTATTTTGGAGGCGCTGGCACGGCAAGGGCTTTTAATGCGGGAGAACATACGCTCCCTGCAATCTGCCACGCCCGGTGCCTGGATTTTCTGGACACACCGCGCATACGGCGCTGTAGGAGGCTACCCGCAGTACAAGCACATCAAACCGTGGCAGATGAAAGACGCCCGCCTGGATCATCATGGCGCGTATGTCTGCGGCGACACCGTGTACCCTGGCCAGGGCATCGTGGGTGTCTGCCTGAGCGGAATCATTGCTGCAGAAAAACTGGTGCAGGACCACCTTTAAGCAGCGCCCCGGCTTTACTCCTTCTCGTCAATCGTGGCCTCATCCTGCACCATCATGGTGCGTAAGCCTGCAAAATGCCCTTCTCCCGCTTTTCCCAGCATGTATACTTCAGTGCCGATCTGTGTCATGCAGTATACTTTAACGCCCTCCAGGTGGTGCCGAAGAGCCTCCGCCAACCGCCGGCGACCGGCTTCTCCGCCTGGCGTGCTTTCACGGGCATCCGACACAATCGACTTGTTCTTCTGTAAAAACTCCTCCAGCTCCACAACGTCCACCTTCATGCCGGAGGGCTTGCCGGCATACTCTGCCACATCGCTTGCCTCCAGGCCTTTACCCGGCCGCAGCTCCAGGTACACGAACTCAAACGGAGCGTCTATCTCACTATGTACCAGCAGCCCATCCACTGCCTGCATCAGCTCTTGCTGTAACTGTTCTTTATTCATTGCCATCTTCTTATTAAAAAGAGTATATTAGTAGGCGTACATGCTTGCCTGTACTAATTTTTACTGATTCTGTTGCGGTTGCTTACAGCCGCTAAACCTTAAACGATAGACCTATGATTAAAGCTGAACCAATGCTAAAGGAAGGCGCTCTGAAAGACAAAACCATTATTGTAACCGGTGGCGGCACAGGCCTGGGCCGCTCTATGGTAAAGTACTTCCTGGAGCTAGGGGCCAATGCCGTTATCTGCAGCCGCAAACTGGATGTGCTAGAGCAAACAGCCAAAGAGCTTGAAGACGAAACAGGAGGCACCGTTCTGCCTGTCGCCTGCGATGTGCGCAAGTACAATGAAATTGAAGCCATGCTCGAAACCACCTTAAAGCGCTTTGGCCGCGTGGATGCACTGGTAAACAACGCCGCCGGCAACTTTGTGAGCCCAACGGAGCGCCTGAGCCACAAGGCCTTTGATGTTGTGACCGACATCGTACTGAAAGGCAGCTACAACTGCACCCTGGCTCTGGGCAAGCATTGGATTGAGCAGAAGCAGGAGGCAAACATACTGAACATTGTCACCACCTATGCCTGGACGGGCTCCGGCTACGTAGTGCCATCGGCCTGCGCCAAGGCGGGCGTACTCGCCATGACGCGTTCCCTGGCTTCGGAGTGGGCGAAATACGGTATCCGCTCTAACGCCATAGCACCCGGCCCTTTCCCGACGGAAGGTGCCTGGACACGCCTGTTCCCGAAGCAGCTGGCCGATAAACTCGACCCGGTGAAGCGCATCCCTGTAGGAAGATTCGGGGAGCACCAGGAGCTGGCTAACCTGGCTGCTTACCTGGTGTCGGACTACGCTTCTTTTGTAAACGGCGAGGTTGTGACGATTGACGGAGGCGAGTGGCTGCACGGTGCCGGAGAGTTCAACTCTTTCGACCAGATTCCGCAGGAAATGTGGGATGCCATGGAAAAGCAGATGCGCGGCAAAGGGCAGTAACACGACACTCTGATTAATTTGTTAAAGCACTACGGGGCAGTAACCCATCTGCCCGGTGGTGCTTTTTTTTGCAGCCCTCTGCCTGTTGTAGCGGCAGTTTATACTGCCATTAAAAGCAGCAGGCGTATTCCCCAACAACCTACAGATCAACCAACAGCCAAAACAGTAGCAGCAATATACTTCGTACTCTTCGTTAGTGCTTACAAGAGCCAATGAAGAACTCGTGCTCTTCTTGAGAACACATACCGGTTGCATTGAGGTTGGTAAGTATGAAAAGGGAGAAACCACAACACGTATACTTTCCAATAAATCCGCTGAACGAAGGCAATGGCTGGCGGGGCTTGAAGAAATGTAGCCGTCGAGGTTCTTCCGGGCCAGCGTAAACTAAATCCTATAGGCGCTAACCTGCCTCACATCTAGCTTCACCACCTTATCGCCAAGCCCGTTTGCCAGATGTTGCTGCTTCTTAAGATAACCTGTGCAGCTTTGTGGGAAAACATCTGGCCCGCTTGTCTGGTATACTTTAGAAACAATTGCCAGACAAATAACTGAAACTATGGAACGAACACAACAACTTACATTAGAACACTTTAGCCGTGCCTTTACCAATCTTGCGACAAGCTGTTTCTGTATATTCATGCTTGCCGCTTGCAGCGGGGAAAACAACACCAGCGTGATTGATAAAGTTAACCCGGAGGAGCGGGAAACGGAGGAGATAGTTGCAGAAGAAGGCGCTAAGCTGGAGACCAGGTCCACAGAAGAACTCGGGGCCTACCTGACCGACGCGTCCGGGCGAAGCCTGTACATGTTCGAAGCGGATTCATCAGCGCAAAGCAACTGCTACGACGCTTGTGCCGAAGCCTGGCCGCCCTATACTACGGAGGGCACAGCAGAGGCTGGTGTAGGCGTGGATGCCGCTTTGGTAGGCGCCATACAGCGCACAGACGGCCGCATGCAGGTTACCTACAACGGCATGCCACTCTACTACTATGTAAAAGACAGCGGGGCAGGGCAGACCACCGGGCAGGATATTGAAGATTATGGCGCAGAGTGGTACCTGGTTACTCCTAGCGGAGAGAAGGTACATGCCGAAAGCGGCTCCTAAGCCTCACATGCCACGCTCAACTATATCCCTATAAAAAAGCCGCCTCTGTTCAGGTCAGGGGCGGCTTTCTTTTTACTTTACTTCGTTGGCCTTAAAGACCCTCATAAAATTGCCGCCCAATATCTTTTTAATGTCTTTCTCCCCGTAGCCGCGCGCCAGCAACTCTTTGGTTACAAGCGGATAGTCCTGCACGCCGTCCAGCTGCTGAGGGGCAGAGGAGATACCGTCAAAGTCAGAGCCAAGGCCTACATAATCCACCCCAACCAGCTTTACAATATAGTCCAGGTGGTCTAGTAGCAGCGAGAGCGGGGGGCGCAGGTTCTGCACATCCGCAGGATAGGTGGTCGCCAAATAATCCATGATACCCTCGTTCTGATACCCCTGTGCTTTGAGAGAGTCTGCTTCTTGCTGATGCGCCGCCTGGAAGGCATTGACGCGGCTTACGAAGGTAGAGTCGAGGAAGCCCGAGAAAAAGTTAAGCTGCACGACTCCGCCGTTCTTGGCGATCGCCCTGATCTGCTCATCCTTCAGGTTGCGGAACACGGGATTGATGCTGTACACACTGCTGTGCGAGACCAGCACCGGCTTTTTGGTTACTTCCATCACATCCCAGAACGTCTTTTCGCCCACGTGGCTCACATCTACCATCATACCCAGCTCGTTCATGCGGCGCACAATCTGGCGGCCCAGGTCGCTCAGGCCTTTTTCCGACTCTTTAAGCTTACCCGAGGTTTCGTCCATGGCGGAGGTGGCCCAGGGCGTGGAGTTGTTCCAGGTGAGGGTAAGGTAGCGGGTGCCGCGGTTGTAGAGTTTCTCCAGCTTCTGCAGGTCACTCTCTATCATATGGCCGCCTTCCACGCCAATCAAAGCCGCCATCTTTCCGCCTTTCACCGCACGCTGTATGTCTGCCGTACTGTTGGCCAGCATCATCTTGTCGGGGTGGCGCCTAGCGATGGCCTGCAGCGAGTCGATCTGCTGGTTGGCATACTTAAACGTGCCTGTTTCGTCGCTCCAGACGGAGAAGAACTGAGCATCCACGCCGCCTTTCTTAAAGCGGGCCAGGTCTGAATGCGTTTTGCCGCTCAGGTCCTGGCTGATGTCCAGCCCCTCCATCACGGAAATCAGCACATCATTGTGAGTGTCCACCAAAAGGGCGTTTTGGTGCAGTTTCTTATAGTCCTGTGCCGAGGCTGTGTGGCTTGCAAAGCCAAGGCCGAGCAAGGCAGTTATACTGAAGAGCAGGTGCTTTTTTTTCATAGGGTGTCATGTTGATGCCTTTCTTAGAGGCTTTCCGTGTGATCTGTTTACACGGATGCCTGTTTTACTATCCCTCAATATAGCATATTTAGATGACACTATACGCACCCGGCCCTGCATTAAATGCCCCCGCGAACTACCGTATGGTCTGTATGAAACGGCTGCTCTCCGCCAAAACGAGCTCCTGCGCCTCCCGGTGAGGAGTGTGCCCTATGCCAGGGATAACCAGCTTCTGAGCCTGGCCCTGCACCTGCCGCACAACCGCCTCCACCTGTGCCAGGGTGCCGTACTCATCCGCCTCGCCCTGCACAACCAAAGCCGGGCACCGAATGGCAGACAGGAAACCCTCTATGTTCCAGTCGCGGAAAGCGTCTGAAAGCCAGATGTCGGCCCAGGCGTGAAAAACAGCATCGGTTTTAGCGCCGTGATACTTGCGCAGCTTTTCCGGGAGGCTTGTGGTTTGGTATGCCTGCACGGCAGCACGGATGCCTGCCAGCGTTAGCTCCTCCACAAAAACATGCGCGCCTTCGGTAATAATGCCCTTTATGCGTTGCGGGTATTTGGCTGCGGCAAGAAGCGCAATGCTCCCCCCGTCGCTGTGCCCGAACAGTATAGCTTCCGGGATGTTGAGTTTCTCCAGCAGGTGCTCCAGCACATCGGCTTCGCGCTCCAGGTAGTCCGGGTTGCGTTGGGTGCTGCTAAATGGGGAGGAGGCCCCGTAGCCGCGCCGGTCGTACACCAGGGCAGGGCAGCCGGTCTGCTGCACCAGCCGCTCCGGGAAATCCCGCCACAGCGTTATGCAACCCAGCGAGTCGTGCAGGAAAACAATAACAGGCTTTTGTGCTGCGTCAGCTGCCTGCGGCCTGAGCCAGCGCAACTGTAACTGGTAATCCTCTAGTTGGAGTGCTTGTTCTTCTGTGTTTATCTGTAGCAAAGTATGTGTCGTGTCAAAGCTTGTACTTGTAAAGCAACATTACCCTGCCAATTTACTAAAAAGCAGGGGCGCAGCGAAAGCAGCAACGGCCTAAAAGCAAAATCCCCAGCCGGTGACCGACTGGGGATTGAAAAGCACAGGAGAAGCAGCTTACTGCGCAGCAGCGGCGGCTTTCTCTTTCTTCTTGCGCTTCTTGTCTTTTTTAGACGGCTTTTTGTCTGCCTTGCGGGCATCAACCTGGGGCAGGCCGGAGGTATCATCCGTCACCAGCGTCATTTCCTCTACCAGGTGACCGGCACCGGCAAATTTATCGACAATGAACAGCATGTAGCGCGCATCCACGGCGATGTTACGCACCTGGTTCGGGTTATAGACGATATCGCTCATGGTGCCTTCCCAGTTGCGGTCGAAGTTCGTACCGATCAGCTGGCCGTTGGCATTGATAACAGGGGAACCCGAGTTACCGCCTGTAGTGTGATTAGAGGCTATGAAAGCCACTGGCATTTCACCGTTCACACCGTAGCGGCCGTAGTCTTTCTTCTCATACAGTTCACGCAGCCTGGCCGGAATGGCGTAGTCCTCCGCAGCTCCTGAAGCCGCTTTCTCCATGATGCCCTCCAGGGTGGTGTAGTATTTATACTTCACGCCGTCTACCGGCTCATACGGCTCCACAACACCGTACGCCACGCGCATAGTGGAGTTGGCGTCCGGGTAGAACTTCTTGTCGTTCTGCATTTCGCGCAGCCCGGTCATGTAGGTGCGGTAAAGCAGGTTCAGGTTATCATTCACGGTGGTATAAGTAGGCAGTACGTTGGCACGGTAATAGTCGGCCACGCTGCTGGCTACCACAAAGGCAGGGTCGTTTTTGATAATGTCTTTACCGGCTTTCGCCTCGGCCAGCGCCTTCTTTACGCCAGCCTCCGAGGTAAACAGGGACGCCTTGAAAACATCTTCCGCATACTTGCTGAAGTCGCCTTTATACTTCTCACGCACCATGTTAAACACCGTTGGGTGCAGTTCCTGGTCTATGTTGTCGTAGTACAGGCTGAGCAGGGCGGCAAACACTTTCTTGTCAGAAGGGGCATTGTAGTCCTTGAAGAAGTCTGCCGCGTATTTCTCCAGCTTCGCCACCTGTGCGTCAATTTCATTCTGCGGTGCCTTCTGCGCCAGCATGTTCTGCAGGGTAGTGAAGTTGTTTGCCAGCTTCACGATCTCCACGCCAAAGGCGGCTTCGTTTATGTAGTCGCGGGAGATGGTGATGCCTTCCAGCGCGTTGTAATTCTTTTCGAACTCAGCCAAAAGGTTGCCATACTTGGCCTGGCGGGATGGATCAGCGGCTACCCAGGAGGCAAATTGCTTCTCCAGTTGCTGCTTTTCGGCAATAGCGTTGGCCTTGCGGATGCCGCGGTTCTCACCGATCCACTTTTTCCAGTAGTTGGCGATGCTCGCATACTTGGCGGCATACTTAATGCGTACCTCATCAGAAGCTTTCATGTCCTTGTCCAGGATGTTCAGCTTTGTTTCGCGGATGTTGATCTTGGCTGGGTTCGACACCTCATAGATCTCCTTCACGGCCTGCGAGGTTAGGTACTCGTTGGTACGGCCCGGGAAACCAAACACCATGGTAAAGTCATTCTCCTGGATACCGCTCAGGGAGATGGGCAGGTGGTGCTTCGGCTGGTAAGGCTTGTTCTCGGGCGAGTACTCGGCTGGCTCGTTGTTTGGGCCGGCGTACACGCGGAACAGGGAGAAGTCGCCGGTATGGCGTGGCCACATCCAGTTATCCGTGTCGCCGCCGAACTTACCGATAGACGAAGGCGGGGCACCTACCAGGCGCACGTCCTTGAACGTCTCGGTAATGTACATGTAGTATTCGTTGCCGTAGAAGTATGGCTTGATCACCGCATCGTAGTGCGTACCGGCTGTAGCGGCCTTGCCTACCTTTGCTGTGTTACGCTGGATAATGGCTTCGCGCTCCGCCTCTGTTTTAGCCGCCTCAGTGCCCGCAAGGATATCTTTGGTCACATCCTCCATCCGAACGATGAACGTAGCTGTAAGGCCCGGATTCGGCAGCTCCTGCTCACGGTTCATGGCCCAGAAGCCATCGGTCAGGTAGTCGTTTTCCACGGTGCTGTGCGACTGCACAGAGCCATAGCCGCAGTGGTGGTTGGTAAGCAGCAGGCCCTCCGGAGAGATCATCTCGCCAGTACAAAAGCCGCCAAAGGAAACAATGGCGTCCTTCAGGCTGGACTGGTTGACACTGTAGATGTCCTCGGCAGAGAGTTTCATGCCTTTCTTCTGCATGTCTGCTTCGTTCAGCTGTTTCAGCAGCATTGGCAGCCACATGCCCTCATCGGGGCGTGCCGTGGTGATACCGATGCTCAGGAAAGCAGCCGCAAAAAAAGATAATATGCGTTTGCTGATCATGATTTGATGATTGTAGATAGAAATTTTAGCGCTTGAAGTTAGCTATTTAATCCTGATGGAGCAATTACGGTACCAAACAGCTTGCACGGTGGCTAAAGGCACAATGCAGGAGAAGCGAGAGGGCGGGGCAGGCCTTACAACAAAGGAAGCACCCCTGGCGAGGGGTGCTTCCGGATATGCGTTAAGTATAAACTACGGCCGATGGGGTTATAGAAGGCTTTAGAGGCTACCGATATGGTCGAAGCTTGTATGCGCCTCCCACTCCCTGAACTTGGCAAGCTCCTTACTGAAAGCATCCACAAACCAGGCCATCAGGCTGATATCGTCCAGCAAACCAAAGGCCGGTATAAAGTCAGGGATAATGTCCAGCGGCGTTACCAGGTACAGTAGCACAGCCACCCCCAGCACCAGCGATTT